>CAVSIA010000033.1:0-40000 GCA_963727575.1 uncultured Alphaproteobacteria bacterium | reverse complement strand
TGTTGCCCAGTGCAATGATGTTCTCACGGCGCAGAATGTATTCGCTGCGGGCCAGCTCCATGACGAGGATCTTGTTCAGCGAGGGGATGGTGGTGAAGTCGAAGCTGTCCGACCCCTTCACGACCGGGAACTTTGCAGCCCGGATACGCCGGTCGACCATGCGCCGTTCGCGCCCGCGCGCGGATGCGCGCAAAAGTCAACGATAGGCAGCCTATGGCCGCCAGGCAGCTTCAGCTCCGCCAACCGCAGCAGATAGCGGACATGATCGACGCCAGCCTGTGCGCATTCATGAGCCTGTTTCTCATATTCGGCGAGAAAAGTCGGCAGTGGCCCCGTTTTACTCGATGGATGGGGCTTCCTACCAACCTCGGGATTGGTGCGGTTCCGGCCAAAAGCGACAGGCATTCAAGGTTCCGCATCAAGGCGTCTGCTGGTGTGATGGGGGACTATCTTATGCCATCTTGCGGATCGACGAAACGTCTGTTCCTTGGCTTTCTGGCCTTTCCCGCCTCGATACGGCCGCTGATCCAGTGCAGCGCGCCACGGCGAAGATGCGGCGATTGTGGACGTCCAGGGGATCTGGGAAGTATTGCAAATCGCTCTTTTAATACGACAGTCTGCATCTTCTTCCGGGGAGAAAATCTATTCGCCCGAGGGTGACGAGCCGCGTGGCGGTATGCCTGCACGGAAGCGAAGGCGGACGTGCAGGCTGGTGTGACTTGAACTGCGCCTTTTTCGCCGCCCACGGTTTCGCGGCCTTGGCACACAACTACTCACAGAGCGCACACTGGCTGACGCCCCCAGACATTGAAAATATTTCATTGGACGGGACCAGCGGCGCTCGCTGAGCTAAGCAGACTTCGCAAACTAGACCAACGCATGTCGCCTGTGATTTCGTCTTCGTGTGGATTCGCGAGGGCGGGACATGGCAGGCAGATCTCCGGTGACGGCGAGCGAGGAACAGAAGTCGGCGCTCGAAACGCTGGCCAGGTCGAAGGATCGTGGCGAAGCTGATCGGGCGCGCGCCATCCTGTTGACGCTGAGGGGGTGGACCAGTGCGCGGATTGCCGAGGTATTCCGTGTGCGTGAGGATACGGTCCGCTTCTGGCGGGGCGAGTTCGCGCGTGGCGGCGTGGAAGCGGTGAAGGCGAGCCTGTATGCAGGCCCGCCGCCGGTGAAGATCGAGGCGGCATTGCGGGTCTGCGTGCCGTTGCTGGAAGCGCCTGTCGCCGATAGACGGACCTGGACGATCCCGCGGCTGATCGCCGAGATCAAAACGTGCCGAGCGCATCGAGATCGGGCCTTCGCAGCTCTCCAAGGCGCTGCGAAAAAAAACTTCCGCTGGCGGCGGCCCCGGCACACGCTGAAGGGGCGCCAGATCGCGGCCGAGGTCGAGCGCATTGGGCTCAGGCTCCAGTTGCGCAAGGCTCAGGCCGAAGCTGGCGATATTGTCCTGCTCTATGGCGATGAGAGCGAGGCATTGACGCATCCTTATCTGGCGCGCGTATGGGCAAAACGCGGGGCTGACCTGCGCGTACCGGCGCCAGGGCAGGTCAAGAAGGCGGCGATGGTGGGCTCGCTCGATCACGTCACCCGCCGCCTTATCGTTCACACGAGCCGGACCAAGCGCAGCAGCGACTTCATTGCCCATCTGGAGCAGCTCGATCGTTTCTATGGCCCGAAACCCGGGCATACGGTCAAGCCCGTCGTGCTGGTCCTGGACAACGGGCCGGTCCACGTCAGCAAGATCACCCGGGCCGCACTTGCGGCACGCCGGCACTGGCTGACAGTTGAATGGCTGCCCAAATACACGCCTGAGCTCAACGATATCGAGGGTGTTTGGCGCGATCTCAAGGCGCATCATCTGGCCCATCGGACATTCACCGACGCCGAAACCCTCGACAGCGAAATCCACGAAGCCGTGCATGCTTTGAACCAGGAACGATGCGTCGATTTGTTGGTCAACTGGCAAATCTCTGCTTAGGGGCGGAACTTGCGCAGTACGGCTGTGGCATCGGTCTGTTCGGGACTTCCAGGGGTGCCGAACACGGGCTGTTACTGACCCAGTTACTCGCGAAGGATGGTTGTTCTGGAGCGCTCGATACGGTCGCGGTACACTCCCCGCCTGATGAGACGTGGCCGGCTTTCATCGTCGCGGATTTTCAGGCTGGCAAGCCTTGGAGTGGTGATCGACAGCGGTCCGCATGACGTTGGTGGGGCGGCCATGAGCGAACTCGCCCGGGTACCAGCAAATATCGGTGGCGTCAGGGCACTTATGGGCGATCAATTCGACAAAATCGGAGAAATGGACGCCGGGGCCTTCCGAGCTCTATTCGCGACTTTCTTTCCCAAGGTCCAGGCTATGCTCATGCGGCAGGGAGCGGACGCACACACTGCGGAAGAAATCGCCCAGGATACCATGTTGGCCGTATGGCGGAACACGCACCAGTTTTCTAATAATAGGGGGAGCGTGTCTGCCTGGATCTACGCCATCGCGCGCAATCTTCGCATCGATCGGGTTCGAAAAAACGCGGTTTGGCAGCGTCTTTATGCCGAGTTGGAGATGATCGAATGGCTCGACGGTGAGGCCATTCATGCCCAGCCAGGGGTGGGGGAAAGACATGAGTTGGAGACGGCACTGCGCGGGCTGCCGCCGCAGCAATTGGAAGTCATCCAATTGTCCTTCATCGATGGATTGTCTCAGAGCAGAGATTGCCGCACGACTCGGATTGCCGCTCGGCACCGTCAAATCACGCATGCGGCTGGCCTTCGAAAAATTGCGCTCGTCGGTAGGGCGCGAAGCATGACGCCCATCACCATCCGCTGCCGGAGACGATGATTTCCTTCGTATCGGGCACGCTACCGAACGCGGTGTCCGCCGTGGTTGCTTGCCATGTTTCGATGTGCCGGGTTTGCGCCAGCGATACGTCCAGACTTGAAATGCTGGGCGGTCTGATGCTGGAGCGATTGGAAGCCGATCCTGCGGCGAAATCCAGCGCCGAAGCCACGATGGCGGGTTGGACCGGCGGCGATCCGGCGGGCAATGACGGCGCGGCGATGACACTCACCGATGATCCGCTGCTCGCCCCACTGCTTCGGGCACGCCTTCCGCTGAGCGAAAAGCTTTCGTGGTCGATGATCGGCGAAGGCGTCCGCCAACATCGTATCCCGCTTCCGAGCGGCTGGGGACAGATGAGACTCATGCGCCTCGCTCCGGGGGAGGTTCTGCCCGAAGCGCAAAACCAGGGAAGCGAGCTCATCCTTGTGCTTCGCGGCGTATTCCGAACAGGCGCTAATGACCATCTTCGAGGTGACATTATCGAGCGGTCCGACGAGACAGCCGGGCCGATCAGGGCGGTGGGCGATGTAGAGTGCGCTTGCTTGGTTGGCACCGAGCGAGCGGCGGGACTGCTTGAACGCCCCTACCGGGTGTTGCGAGATCTGCGGAGGACCGCCCTTTCGACGGATTTGCGGCTTGATGAGAGGCGGCACAGGCAGACTGCGATGGCAGCCGCGATAGCCATTGTGATCGGCGTTGGGCTTGGCTGGCTTGTTCGCGGCGCGCCCGAGACCAACTCGGTTGCCGGACTGATGCGCGTCGACGGAAGACATCTTGTTGCTCGTGGGCCGCTGGACAGCGTGTTGAACCAGCTCCCGAGCGGATCCGGCCGAACAAAGTTCGTGCGTGGGCACAGCCTCCAGTTCGGCGTGAAAATGACCTTTCAGGATCAGGCCGGAAACTATTGCCGGCAATATCGGATCGCCGCCGCGCCATCCGAGTACTATTCGGGGATCGCCTGCCTTAATGGCGACGACTGGTTGGTCAAAATCCATGCGCTGGTGCCGTCCGGCTCTTCCGCTGTTGATAAGACCGTGCCTGCGGATGGCGAAGCGAGCTCGGCGATGGATGCGGTGATCGGGACGTGGATGGCAGGCAATCCAATCGTTGGGTCTGAGGAGACCGCCATTATCGGGCGAGGCTGGAGGAAATACGCATAGGACCGAAAGGTGCAAAGCGGCTTTCGGACGAACAAATGGATAGAGCAGGCTATCGCTGGATCGAGCCTATCGCTGGAGCCGCTGCTGAGACTGGGGAGTGGGCTTGGAAACATTCGGCCGGCGCCTGGAGCAAACCGCGCCCGTAGACAGGACCGCGCTCCTGGGAACCCAGCTTGACAACATTCATATGATCGAGAAGCTCGTCCTTGGGAGCGGCCATGACGTCCGGCCTTTGCAGAGCGAGCACGGCGGTCACGAAGGGCGCCGCAAAAGAGGTCCCCGTTCGGTAGCCTTCGCGGGCCTCCGGCATGGCGGTCCAAATTCGCACACCCGGTGCGGCGACATCGATATATGAACCGCGATTGGCCGAAGGATAGATCCGCCGATCCTTGGCCACGGCCGTAACTGCGACCACCTCCGGATAGGCGGCCGGATAGACCGGAGCGGAGGCAGGTCCCTCATTGCCAGCCGCGGCGGCGAAAACGAAGCCGCGCCTCCGCATTGTCTTGAGCCGGACTTGCACAAGCTCGTCCTCAGGCCCGGAGAAGCTCATATTGATCACCCTCGCCTCGGAGGCGCTCATCCAATCCAGCGATTTCAGCAACGAAACCGTATCAGTAATTGTCTCACCATTGCCGTCGGTAAAGAAGATATTAGCCAGGAAGAATTGGGCCTCGGGAATTAGACCCGGAGTGTCGCTGTCCGGCCGGCCGGCAAGAAGCGCGAGAACGCCAGTGCCGTGCCCTTCCGGCGAGGACTGTTTTCCTTCGGCCAGGAACGCCTTGGTGCTGATCTTCTGGCCGGCAAATGTCGGATGCCGTAAATCCGCATCAGTGTCGATGACGCCGACCTTGATGCCGCGCGCGCAGTCGGCGAATTTGTCTTTCCAACCAATGACGCTCCGAGCGTAGCACTTGTCGCCGACGCAGGGACCGCTTACGCCGGCACCGTTGGAATCCCCATCCGCGCCGTTGCCGGAATTGTCTTTATTCGCGGTATGGTAGGGGCGGTAGATCCGGTTGAGGTGGAAGGATTCGCGCGGCAGCTCGCGCCGGAGCAGGGCCAGCGACCGCAATGCATCGAGTCCGGTGGGCGTATAGAGAGTCACGAGCGCGCCTTGGTCTTGCTCAAGGCCTGTTTCGCTCACACTAAATCCGAGTTGCCGCACTTTGGTCATGCCGGCCGGGCTAAGCCCAAGGCCAAGCACTTCGCGATCGATATAGGAGCCCGAGACGACGGCGGACGATCCCGATCCGGAGCCGGCGTTGCGACCGGCGGCCGCGGCTGAGGCAGCAGCCTCTTCAGCGTCCTCCTGGTCTTTGTTCTTGTTCTTACCTTTTGCCAGGGCCTTGCCCTTGCCGTGCTCTTTGACCTTATCCTTGCCAAGGGCTCTGCCATTGCCCTTGCCGCCCACCTGGTCGGGCTTGCCTGTCGCATGATCGTGACCGGCGGCGGATTTGCCTGTGTCGTCCTTGTCCGCGCCAAATTCCGTGCCGGAAGCAGAGGCGTCGGCGGCGGGCTCATCAGAATTCAGGAGGCGGCCGAGTTGCTCGACATCGTCTAGTGCTTTGTTGATGCTGCTGGAATCGAAATGCTTGCCGAGATCGAGATCATCGGCTCTGCCTCTGTCGCCCTTATCGAAGCCTTTGCCCCAGCCGTCCTGCCCACCGCCGCCCGGTCTCGACAGGCGTCTCGGTTCGGGCGATTTATCCAGGCTATGGAGCGATTTGTCCGACCTCTGATCACCGATGCGAATGCCCAGCCCCGCGCCGATCATGCCGTCATTACCAATGCCCATCCCAAGACTAACACCATCGCCAAGCTCAATATCGAGACCGTTGCCGTCGGTTATGCCATTGTCGACACCGTTGCCATTGCCGTTGTTCGCGCCGTTCCCATTCGCATTGCCTTTTCCCTGCCCCGGGCCTCCGCCCGTCGAAGCTTCGGTTCCAGCTCCACCTCCAGCGTCGCCGGACTTGCCGTGATCCTTGGCTTTGCCTTTGGCCTTACCGGCAGCGAATGCGGACGAAAATGGCTGGAAATCGTAAGGTGCAACAAAAGCAGTCAGTAGGACGAGGAAAAACGGAGCTGACAATGCTACGCGCAGCGCATGCCACCTTGCACGCGTGTGTCTTTTCCTTACGCCGCCCACGAGTATCCTCATCCGACGGCGGCGTCCCCATCGCTGTCCATCGCTTACTCCCCAAATACGGCCTACGAGACGATAATCGTCCAAGTTGGTCAAGTTGCCGCGATCTTGCCCAGGTAATTCTGCCGAACTCACGAAGTGAACTAAATGATGGTGTGATATAAACAGCTTGGCGACGAAGTCGCTAGATAGATAATTATACGGATGTTTGCATTTGTCTTTGCCAGTGCGCTTTCGCACCTAACTGATGCGTTTTTTGCGGAAGGAGAGGCGCAGACCGAGCGCTGGGTCTCATTCCGGGCTCTTGCTCCTGTTCATGCAGGTAACCGCTTCTGGCCTAGTCGCCCCGCTCTGGTGGTGCAGCTCCAGCGACCTTTTTCACCGCAATAAGGCCGATGACAATTGGCGCGATCGTTGTGGTTTCCGCTTGACCTGATCGTCTGCTACTACTCGCCCCAAACTTCGCCGGCGACCTTGACGATCATCCCCAGCTTCCGCCATTGATCGTCCTCAGCGAGGTTATTGCCCTCCTCCGTCGAGGCGAAGCCGCATTGCGGGGACAGGCAAAGCTGATCGAGGGGTGCGTATTTTGACGCCGCCTCGATACGGCGCTTCAACGCGTCGGCGCTCTCCAGCGTCCCGACCTTGGTGGTCACCAGACCGAGCACCACCTTCTTGCCCTTCGGCAGCAGCCGCAGCGGCTCGAACCCGCCGGATCGCTCATCATCCCATTCCATGAAATAACCGTCGACGTCGATCTCGTTGAACACCAGCTCGGCCACGGGCTCATAGCCGCCTGACGCCACGAAGGTGGAGCGGAAATTGCCGCGGCAGGTATGGGTGGTGATCGCCATGTCGGCCGGACGATCCTTCAGCGCGATGGCGAGGGTATCGCGATACTGGTGGAACACCGCATCCGGATCGTCGCCCCGGTCTGCCAGCATCTTGCGCTGGGCCGGATCGCAGAAATAGGCGAGCGAGGTGTCGTCGAGTTGCAGGTAGCGGCAGCCGGCGGCGTGAAAGGTGTGGATCGCCTTGTTGTAGGCGTGGCCGAGATCCTCGAAATACGCACCCATCTCCGGATAGACGTCCGCCGCGATCATCTTGCGCCCGCCGCGATAATGCAGCATGGACGGGCTCGGGATGGTCACCTTGGCGACATGGCCGGGGCCGACCATGGCATTGAGCCGCCGGAAATGCTCCAGATGCGGATGGCTCGGCGAGAAGCCGATCTTGCCGGCAACCTTCACGCTCTCGGCTTTGGTCTGCACGCCGGCGAACTGGATGCCTTGCCCCGTCGAGACCTTCTCTACCCCATCCAGACCCCAGAGGAAATCGAAATGCCACCACCCCCGGCGCACCTCGCCATCGGTGATGCCCTTGAGGCCGATCGCCTCTTCCTTGGCGACGAGCTTGCTGATCTCGGCGTCCTCGATCGCGGTCAGCACTTCGACGGAGATTTCGCCCCGCTCGCGCTTCTCGCGCGCCTCCTTGATCGGCTGTGGTCGCAGGAGCGAGCCCACCATATCGGCTCGAAACGGTCCTCTCAGCGTGGTCATGTTTCCTCCTGTTATGATGCGGCTGAGGACGGAACCCTTCCGCGCCTGGCGACACCGAGGTGAGCCTCAAGCAGAGCGTGGTGAGCCGTGAAGGCCCTCGCATCTCGCCGACCACACGATGCCGCCGCGCTCCATCATGATCGCTTCATTGGTCACGGTCAGCAGCTTTCGCGCATGCTGCTCCGCGATGATGGCAGAAAGACTTTCTTCGCGCATGATGCGTGCAGTGGTCGCCGCCAGCTCGCCACGAGGATCGGGGCGACGCCCGCGGTCGGGGCATCGCGTAGGATGAGCCTGGGGGCACCACCTTTCTCGAGCAGGGGGACGCGGCCAGCGAAGGGGTGCGGTTGCGGTCAGCGGCTTAGCGCCACATCGCCCGCATTCGCGCTGCTATATTGGTCGTCTGTCCTTGGCCGAGGGGCAGCCTGCGGCACCATCCACGGGTGCCTGTGGCCAGCTCGCGCGTTTGAAATGGGGCAGGAGCTTGTGGGGAATGAAGCGTGTGCGCGCGCATAGGCATGCCGGTCGCCGAGCGCTGTCTGACCGCGGGTAAAGAAACGCTGCGGCAGGATGCAGATTGTCTTCGCGCGGGTCATCGCGACATAGAGCCGCCGCCGCTCTTCCTCAATCTCGGCTGACGTACCGACGCCGAGGTCGGAGGGAATGCAGCCGTCGACGACATTCAGCATATACACCGATCTCCATTCTTGGAGCTATGGCTAGAAGTTGACGGGGCGGTATAAAGTCGATTCCGCGTGGGCCTGGGTGCGGTCTATGGTTCCGCATGTTCACTTTGCGCGATCGGCGGACGGGGGATCTTTTCGATCACTGGTCCGTACTTGGAGAGAAACGCCGGCGGCTATTGGAGCGATCCTGGGCCGGTGTTTTTCGGAACCACCTTCTGGAGGCTCTTCCGGTTGGCGACCTATGTCATCACCTTGACGACCGCCTCGGCCGGCCGTCGAAAGATCTCCACATCGTTGTGGGCGTATTGCTTTTGCAGCAACTGCATGACCTGACCGACGCGCACACGGTCGAGGCGCTGGCCTTCAACATGGCGTGGCACTATGCGCTGGACGTGCGCAGCGAGGCGGACAGCTATTTCTGCGAGAAAACCCTTCGGAACTATCGCCGCCTTTTTATCGAGCAAGGTTTTGACGAGGTTTTGTTTCGCGGCTTGACGGATCGGCTGGTCAGGGCTTTTGCGGTGGACACAAGCCGACAACGGATGGATTCGACGGCGCTTCGTTCAGCGATGCGCACGATGACGAGGCTCGGTATCATTGTCGAGACCATTTCGAAATTCGTACGTGAACTCGAGCGCATTCATCCTGATCATTACGAACGGATCGGCAAAGAGATCATCCGCCGCTATGTCGATCGCGAGGGCGAGGGTGCTTTCGCCAATACGACGCCGAGCGTTTCCAAACGGCGGCTGGGCGAAGCCGGACAAGACCTTCTATCGCTCGCGCTGCAATTCCGGGGCACGCCAGCGGCGCAACTTCCCAGCTTTACGATCCTGGAGCGAGTTTTGCGCGATCAGTTCGAGATCGCCGAGGAGGATTGTGCATCTCAAGACAAGCCGGCTGTTCTCGTTCGAGCGCCCGAGGATGTGCCGTGCGATACCGTCGGCAATCCGGCCGATCCCGATGCCAGCTTCAACGCGCACAAAGGCCACGGCTATATCGCGCAGATCGTCGAAACCTATTGCGAAGATGGCGATGAGAACCGGGAGGATGAGACCGCGGCCGCTCCCAACCTGATCACCCATGTCGCCGTTCATAAGATGACGGTGCATGATGGTCATCGCCTGGCCGGAGCGCTGGACGATCTTGGCGCACGCGCGTTGGCTCCAGCGGTGATGCTGGCCGATTCACATTATGGTTGCAGCGACAACATGACCCTGACGCGCCAGCGGGACATCGACCTCGTGGCCCCGGCGCGGCCGGCCAAGGGCGCCAGCCGCGGACAGTTGACGCTGGAGGACTTCGTCCTCGACGAAGCAGGCTTGGTTGTGCGTTGCCCGAAAAGAGTTGAACCGGTCTCGACCTCGGCCGCCGCAGCCAAGCTGCAGGCGCGCTTTGATCTCTCCATCTGCCGCGAATGTCCGGATATGCGGCGATGCCCGGTGCAGGCGGCCAAGCGCGACGGCCAGTTCGCCCGCTTTCAATATACGCCCGAGCGAGCCGCCAATCAGAAGCGCCGGCTTTATGAGCGCGGCGACGCCTTCCGCGAAATCTACCGATGGCGCGCCGGCATCGAAGCGACCATGTCGCATCTGAAACACCAGATGAAGCTGGCGAAGCTGCGCATTCGGGGCATGTCCAACATGCGCTATGTCGTCAACCTGCGCGCGCTGGGTCTCAATATCCGCCGTTCCGCAGGCGTTGCGTCGTGAAAAGCGGGGCTAAGCCGGCAAAATACGGCACAAACGCGTTCCGCTGGCCGTGGCACAATGAACCGGGGCCCGTATTCGGCCGAAGAACCGCCGCAGGCAATCTGGTTAGGCCGGTCCAAACTCAGACTTTCTACCGCCCCGTCAAGATTCAAGCATAGCTCCACGGTCATCGCCGGCATCGGCTTCGGGCTGTTCCAGACGCCGAACAACCGGGTCCTGCTGCTGTCCGCGCCCAAAGCGCGCAGCGGCGCGGCCGGCGCCATGCAGGGCACGGCCCGCCTGACCGGTCAAACCTTCGGCGCCATTTCCATGACGATGGTCTTCGGGATCGTGCCGCTTGCGGCGGCGCCAAACGTCGCCCTGGTTCTCGCGGCTGCCTGCGCAGGCCTTGCCGGCCTGATCAGCCTGGGTCGCGCGAGACATGAGGTGGCGGGTTGAGTGCCGATCCTGTGTGGCCCGCGACTGCCTGCGCTCGACGTTTCGATAATGTCCGCTTTCACCCGTGCGCCGTGGCAAGGCGGCGCTTTCCAGTGGGTGCAAGCCCCACCCGGCCAAATCGCTCCAGCCGGAAGCAACCGGAGCAGTCGTGGAGGTAACGAAATGGCTGAAGCCTTCGGATAGCGGGCCACGAATTGGTGGTCGGCGCGA
Source organism: uncultured Alphaproteobacteria bacterium (assembly GCA_963727575.1). Taxonomy (GTDB): domain Bacteria; phylum Pseudomonadota; class Alphaproteobacteria; order Rhizobiales; family Rhodomicrobiaceae; genus JAHQVI01. The sequence continues at coordinate 29,247 of CAVSIA010000033.1, read as the reverse complement.
GTGTACAGGCCGCAACGTGTGTGAACGCCGAGCAAGCCTCGAAAAGGACGACGTGCAGGCCGACCCGACTGGTGTATCGGGGAAGGCTGATATGGCCGGGCGATACGAGCGAAGACGACGTCCGGTCGCTGCACCGGGGTACTGGCGGCAGCATGTACACAAGGAAAGCGTACGCAACACGGGAAGCCCCAGGTCGCGGTCAGGGATGACCAACCGGACGCCCGCGAGGGACAGGCCGGGCGGCATGGGGTGGCGGAGAGGCGCGTAGTACCGCTGAAGCCGGGTAATGCCGGTGGAGGGAAGGGGCCTCAGTTCAAGACGAACGCAAGACGTGGTGAGGGACCGGGGATTGGGTAACCTATCAACTCCGAAGAGTGTTCAGAAGCTGCAGACGGCGTTGCATGCTAAAGCGAAGGCTGAAGCCGGTTATCGCTTCTACGCCCTGTACGACAAGATCAACCGCGCCGACATCCTGGCGCATGCCTATGCCCAGTGCCGCTCCAACAAGGGCGCGCCGGGCGTGGACGGCCAGGACTTCGCGGATGTCGAGGCGTATGGGGTCGAGCGGTGGCTCGGCGAACTGGCGCTTGCGCTCAGGGAGGAGACCTATCAACCGGCTCCGATCAGGCGCGTGTATATCCCGAAGGCGAACGGCAAGCTTCGCCCCTTGGGCATCTCGACCTTGCGGGATCGGGTCTGCATGACGGCGGCAACGCTGGTGCTGGAGCCGATCTTTGAAGCTGATCTCCCTCCCGAGCAATATGCCTATCGTCCCGGCCGCAATGCCGGGCAGGCGGTGGCGGAGGTGGGAGGGCTGCTGTTCCGCGGCTATCGTGATGTGGTCGACGCCGACCTCGCGGATTACTTCGGCAGCATTCCGCATGCGGATTTGTTGAAATCCCTGACGCGCCGGATCGTTGACCGGCGCGTGCTGCATCTGATCAGGATGTGGCTGGAATGTCCTGTCGAGGAAACCGACGAGCGGGGGCGGAAGACCCGCACCACCGAGGCCAAGGACAGCCGCCGCGGCATCCCGCAAGGCTCCCCCCTCTCACCCTTGCTGGCGAACCTCTACATGCGCCGGTTCGTGTTGGGATGGAAGAAGCTCGGGCTGGAGCGAAGCCTGCATAGCCGGATCGTAACGTATGCCGACGACCTTGTGATCCTGTGCCGGCGGGGCCACGCCGAAGAAGCGCTGCTCCAACTGCGCGAGATCATGAGCAGGCTAAAGCTGACGATCAATGAGGAGAAGACACGCATCTGCAAGGTACCGGAAGAGGAGTTCGACTTCCTGGGCTGGACGTTCGGACGGATCTATTCGCCGAAGACCGGCAAGGCCAATCTGGGCCACCGGCCGTCAAAGAAGGCGATCCGGCGCGCGGTCGAAACGATCCACGCGCTGACGATCCGAGCGACCACATGGCAGGACACCGCAAAGCTGGTGGGCAAGTTGAACCGGGTGCTGCGAGGCTGGGCGAACTACTTTCGAGTGGGCACCGTCAGCAAAGCGTACCGGGCGCTCGACAACCACGCAGCCATGCGGTTGCGCCGGTGGTTACGCAACAAGCACAAGGTCACACGACACAGGAGCGGGACCTATCCACTCTCGCACCTCTACGGGCACTTCGGGCTCGTGCGTCTGACTGCGCGAGGGCGTGACCAGTCGTGGGCGAAGGCATGATGTCTTGTCCGAGAGCCGGATGCGGTAGTTCCGCACGTCCGGTTCGATGAGCGGGGTGTGGAAACGGAGCCACGGGCGAACTCGTAAGGCACCGCCAAACGAAAGGGGCGGAAACGGATATGTTCGGGCCTAAAGTCACCGCGCCACATCTCGACTCTACGCCTCGCGCCTGTTTCGGCGACCGTCGTCGGCCGATCGCTGTCCGAATACGGACAGCTCCAATGCGGGCGGTTTCTCGCTGCCCGCATCTACGAGAACTCATCAGATCGAAGCAAGGGCACTTTCATGACAACAATGTTTTTCGACATGCTTGAAGCCTCCGATATGACAGATGGCGACGCAGCCGATTTGGGCCTTCGTGCTTTTCCGGTCGACGCCGCCGCTCCACGGATACCGGAGCTGTCTTATTCCACGCAGGGATTGGTCGGCGAAGAATCGCACGCCGTGGCTCCGGACAAAATGCACGGTGACTCCGAAACAGAGGCTGCGGAGTTCGTCAATGCAAACGATCGCATTTTCTCGGCCGTTACCACATCCTCAGCGGCATCGGGATGGGGGCCTCCCATTTATGGCGACGAACACGACAATTACCTGCTAGGGACGGCCGACGGCGAGCAAATATTCGGCCGTGGCGGCAACGATACCATCTGGGCAGGATTGGGTAGCGATGACTTATACGGTGGAGATGGCCGTGACACTCTCAATGGCGGCGGCTGCAACGACAGGTTGTTCGGTGATGAAACCGGTTTTCCTGACGACGGCGGCAACGACACGCTCAATGGCGATGCCGGCGATGACAAGCTCTGGGGCGACGCCGGCGATGATGTGCTGAACGGCGGAGCCGATAATGATTTGCTCTATGGCGGATATGGCAATGATGTCCTGAACGGAGATGACGGCGACGATGTGCTTCAGGGTGATCAAGGCGCCGATATCCTTCGCGGCGGGGCCGGCTTCGATACGGTTTCATACGCCCGCCTCGAATTGGGCGAAGGCGTCACGGTCGATCTGGTCAATCTCCTCAACAATACGGGAGACGCCGCGGGAGACGCGTATGACAGCATCGAACGTTTTGCGCTCACCGGGCGAAGCGAAAGGTTCAACGGGTCGGACGGCAACGATATCGTGCTGGGCGGATACGGCAATGACGAGTTGATCGGCAACGGTAGCTCCGATGAGCTGGACGGCCAGGAGGGCAATGACGTCCTTGATGGCGGTGCCGGAAACGACATTCTGCGCGACGCCACGGGCGATAATTTCCTGATAGGCGGCGAAGGCAACGATCGGCTTGAAGGCACCGGCAAGCTCTACGGTGGCGCCGATAACGATGCGCTGACGGCTGGTTATGATCCCAATCTGGCGGGAACGCTGCTCTCCGGTGGCGACGGGAGCGACAGGCTGACCAGCTCATTCGGAAGCGACGTGCTGTTCGGCGATGCCGGAGTCGACTATCTGTTCGGCAATGATGGCAACGACTACCTCGACGGCGGCGCGGGCGATGACGTGCTCTTCGGCGGCGCGGGGGACGACGCCCTGATCGGCGATAGTGATGGCCAAACCGGAAACGATACGCTGTACGGCGGCGCGGGGGACGACGTGCTCAGTGGCGGCGACGGAGCAGACAGGTTGATTGGCGGCGCGGGCTCTGATGCGATGAATGGCGGAAATGGGTTTGACGTCGCCAGCTATGCCGGGGCCGGCGCCGCCATCATTATCAATCTGGCCGGAGCGTCCAGCAGCTGGACCGGCGATGCTCAGGGCGACACTCTGAGTTCGATCGAAGCGATCGAGATGACCGAGTTCAACGACCGCTTTACCGGCGATGAAGGAGCCGACACCGTTTACGGTCTCGGCGGCAACGACCAGATTTTCGGGCTTGGTGGCAGTGACCAGCTCTATGGTGATGAAGGCGACGACCGGATGGATGGCGGAAGCGGCGACGACCGGCTCTACGGCGGCGGCGGCAATGATTCCGTCTACGGCCGAGAGGGCGCCGACTTTCTGGAGGGCGATGCTGGTAACGACAGCCTTTATGGAGGCTCCGGCGCCGACCGGCTCTATGGCGACGCCAGCCATGGAACTCACTTCTCCGAAGGTAACGATCTTCTCGCCGGGGAAGAGGGCGATGATTACCTCAATGGCGGTGGCGGCAATGACCGGCTCTATGGCGGCGCGGATACCGACACGCTTGCCGGTGGCAGCGGGTCCGACACGCTCGTCGGCGGTTTCGGCAAGGACACACTGCTGGGCGGCGAAGGTGCTGACCGCTTCCAATATGCGAGCGTAGAGGAATCGCAGCTCACCGTGGTGTATAACGTCGTCATCGACAATACCGATACGATCTCGGATTTTGTTCAAGGCGAAGACAAGATCGACCTTTTCGCCGTGGATGCGAACAGCGCGCTCGCAGGGAATCAGGCTTTCTCATTCCTGTCCGATCCAGGCGAGTACGAAGGCGACTGGAGCGGTCTGCTTTGGGCGACCGTCAGCGAGGGCGTGACTACAGTCTATGCCTCGACCGATGGCGATGTCGGTGCGGAGATGATGATCGTGCTGGATCGAACCTATCAGCTCGGTGCGAGCGATTTCATCCTCTGATGCATCGCTTTAGGGCCGGCGCGGAACAAGCGCCAGCCCTTTCCTCGACCCCCGAAGGCCCTCCCATGACAGCACCTTTGCGAAACGCTGCCCGGCGGGCGGGCGCTTCTCCAATTTCCGCCGCGGAGGATCAGTTGTGGCGGTGAGCATCAGCAAAAGCGAGCTCGCAAAACTCGGCGGGCTGAAGCCTGTATCCGGCATGCCCGCAGAGGTCTTGATCACAACGAAGAGACGCACGCTCGCCAGCTACATTATCAAGCCGATGCGCGACCAGATGCAACGAGCTTTCCGTGAGCGGTAGGATTATTGAAAGCCAAGAAGTCGTCTGACCAGCAAACGTCCGGAAGGCCCGGCCGAGGTGTGAGGGTCGACGCCGTCAGAGCGCGATCTTCGTCTCCTGCCAGGCGTCGCGGTCGAGCGTCAGCCCGAGGCCGGGGCGGTCCGGAATTGTGATCCAGCCGGCATCCGGCTTCGGCGCATCGGGAAAGAGCATTTCGCCGACGGCGACCATTCCCAGATGCCATTCGACGATCCAGCCGTTCATCATCCCCGCCAGAAGATGCATGTTGAACAGCGGCCAGCCGCCGCCATTGGCGATCGGCATGTTGTAGATCTGCGCGAGATGGGCGACCTTGCGGGCCTCGGTATAGCCGCCGCAATAGGTGACGTTGGGCTGGAGGATGTCGAGCGCCTGATGCTCGACGAATTCGCGCAGGCGCCAGCGGTGTCCCTCCATCTGTCCCGCAGCGAGCGGAATGCGGGTCGAGCGGCGCAGATCGGCAAGCGCGCGGGCATCGTTCTGATGCAGCGGTTCCTCGAACCAGGTGATGCGGCAATCCTCGATCTCGCGGCACAGATATTTGGCTTCGACGGGGTTGAAGAGGTAGTTGGCGTCGATCATCAGATCGATATCGTCGCCCACCGCTTCGCGGATCGCGCGCACCCTTCGCGCATCCTCGCGCCAGCCACCCGGATCGACGGCAACCACCGACTTCAACGCGGTAAAGCCGTTGGCGACATGAAGGCGGGCTGCTTCGGCGAGCATCTCGCGGTCATATTGCGGAAAGCCGAAGGTGACATAGGCCGGCACCCGCTGGCGCGCATTGCCGAGCATCGCGGCGACGGACCTGCTTTCATGCTTGCCCATGATGTCCCAAAGCGCGATGTCGAGGCAGGAGAGCGCCATGGAGATGGTGCCGGTCATGGCGCGTGGATTGAGCGCGCGGCCGACCTTCTGATGGATCGCTTCGATGTCCCGCGGGTCCATGTCGCGCACTGCGGGGAGCACATGCTCGTGCAGCGCGGCAATCACCGACTTGGCCAGGAAATGCCCGGTCAGGCCGTAGCCGATATGCCCCTCATCCGTCTCGACCTCGCAGAAGACGAAATGCTTCTGCTCCTCCCGGCCATAGCCCTCGACCCGGCCTTCCAGCAACGGGATGGTGATCGAGAAGCGGTGCAAGCTCGCTCGTATGTCCTTAATTTTCATCCTCGGCCGCTCCATTCTCCAGCTTGTCAAACAATCGGGGGAGATTGTAGAACTGTCAACAGTTGACAGCAGCAGGAGGAATTGCGGCATGGGCGCGGATCTGCAAACCGAAACGAATGCCGCCGACTTGATGCCGGGCTTCCGCTACCAGCGTTTCACGACGGCGGGTGCCGAGATCAACGCGGCGGTCGGCGGCGACGGTCCGCCGCTTCTGCTCCTGCACGGCAATCCGCTGACCCATGTCAGTTGGCACAAGGTGGCGCCGGACCTGGCGCGCCGCTACACGGTGGTCGTCCCCGATCTGCGCGGCTATGGCGACAGCTCCAAGCCGGATGGCGGCCCGGACCATGCCGGCTACAGCTTCCGGGCGATGGGCGAGGACAATCTCGAACTCATGCGCCAGCTCGGCTTCACCCGCTTTGCGGTCGCCGGGCACGATCGAGGCGCGCGCGTCGCGTTCCGCATGGCGCTCGACCACCCCGATGCGATCGAGCGGATTGCTGCGCTCGACATCGTGCCGACGCATCATGTGCTGACCCACGTTTCGCTGGGATGGGGCCTGGAGAGCTATCACTGGTTCTTCATGGCGCAGAAAGCGCCGTTCCCGGAAAAACTGCTGACAGCCGATCTCGCCTACTACATCGACTACAAGCTCAACAAGAAGGGCGTCGGCCTCGCCATTTTCGACCCTCGCGCCATGGCCGAATATAAGCGCTGCACCACGCCGGAGCAGATCCACGCTGTCTGCGAGGATTACCGCGCCACGGTGACGGTGGATTTCGACATGGACAAAGCCGATTACGGGGCGCGCAAGCTGGCTTGCCCGGTCCTGGTGATCTGGGGCTCCAACAGCCATTGCGGGCGGCACTTCAAACCGATCGAGGCGTGGTCCGAATGGGCGGACGACCTGCGCGGCTTTGCCGTGCCGACCGGACATTACCCGGCCGAGCAGCGCCCGGACCTGATCCTCGATGCATTCAACGCATTCTTCGCCGGTGCGGAGCCGAAAGAGCCAGCCTCGTGAGGGGGGAAATCTCCGCGTCGGACGCCAAGGCGCTGATCCACGATGGCGGCGAGATCGCCTTTCTCGACATTCGCGAGGCGGGCGAGTTCGGCGAGGGACACCCGCTTTTTGCAATTCCCTGTCCCTATAGCCTGATCGAGGCGCGCATCGCGGCGCTGGTTCCGCGCCGGGATGTCCGGATCCTGCTGATCGACGGCGGCGATCATGTCGCGCCCGGGGCCGCGCGGGCGCTCGACGAGTTGGGCTATTCCAACCTGCGCTGGATCGACGGAGGCGTTCGCGCCTGGACCGAAGCGGGGCATATGCTGTTCAAGGGCGTCAATGTCCCGTCGAAGACGCTCGGCGAGCTGGCGGAGCAGGTCTGGCATCCGGAAACCGTCGACGCGGCAACGCTCGCCCGCTGGCAAGGAGAAGGCCGGCCCTTCCGGCTGTTCGACGCACGGCCCGCGAGCGAATATGCCAAGATGCGCGTGCCCGGCGCGGTGTGCCTTCCCAATGGCGAGCTGGCGCATCGGCTCCCGGCCGTGACCACCGACCCGGCCGCCGCGATCGTGATCACTTGCGCCGGGCGGACACGCGGAATTGTCGGTGCGCTCGGCTTGCGGCTGGCCGGAGTTGACGCTCCGGTCTACGCGCTGGAAAACGGCACTCAGGGCTGGGCGCTGGCGGGCTTCGAACTCGAACGCGGCAATGCCGCCGCACCCTTCCCTGCGCTCGATCAGGCCGGCGCGGACACGACCCGCGCGCGCGCCGCCGGTTTCCTCAGCCGCCACGACATCCCACGCGTCCGTCGCGGCCAGATCGAGGCCTGGTGCGCGGATGCAACCCGCACGACCTATCTGTTCGACCTGCGTTCGCCGTGCGAGATCGACGCAGATCCGCTGCCCGCCTTTACGCCGGCGCCGTCCGGGCAGCTCGTTCAGGCAACGGATCAATGGGTCGGCGTGCGTCACGGGCGCCTGGTGCTGCTCGACGACCTCGGGCTTCGCGCTGGCCTGGCGGCTTTCTGGCTGCGGCAGCTCGGCTATGACGTCGCGGTCGCACAGATCGACGACGAAATCCGAGGAACTCCAGCCTTCGCGCCTGGAGAAAACTTTACCGGCCCCGCGGGGCATCTCCGCCGCGGCAGCGCTGCGATCGGCCCGATCCGGCGAAGGCTGTTTCATCGACGTCAGACAGTCTCATGCATTTCGCGCAAGCCATGTCGCAGGCGCGCTGTGGAGCATTCGTCCGCGCCTGAGCAAGCTCTCCTTGGATCGGCAGACGCCGGTCTATCTCATAGGCAACGATGCAGCGACGTCCGCCCTTGCCGCCCATGAGCTGGGCGATGCGGGATGGACGGCGGTCTATCAGGTCGCCGGAGGCCAATCGGCACTGGTCGAAGCCGGGGCATCCGTGGAGGCGACGCCGAATACGCCCACTGCGGAGCAGGCGATCGACTTCCTCTCCTTCGTGCATGACCGGCATGACGGAAATCTTGAGGCGTCGTGCCGCTATTTGAGCTGGGAGCAGGGCCTGGTCGCACAGCTTGACGATGCGGAGCGGGCGGAATTCAAACTCGAGGGCTCTTGAGCGTTTTCCGATCAGACCAGAACCCGGAGCCGGTGATCCGGCTCGATTGGATCGAATGAGGCTCTAGCGGCTCTCGGCCGGGATTTCCTCAAGCGCGGCTTTGAGACCGGCTTGTTGTTTGCGGCGCCAGCGAGAATAGGCGGTCAGGCCGATCGACAGGAACATCAGCCCGAAGATCAGCGCCGCGCCGGGCCGCTCCAGAATGTAGCGCGGATCGCCGCCGCTGATCTGCCAGGTCCGCAGCAGATTGGCCTCCAGCAACCGGCCGAGCAGCAATCCGACCACGACCGCCGCGACTGGATATTTGAAGCGCACCATGGCCCAGCCGATCACCGAAAAAACGAAGAGCGTAATCGGTCCGGAAAGCGATCCCTCGATTGCATAGGCGCCGAATGTCGACACGACGAGCACGGTGGGGATCAGGAACCGCAGGGGCACCCGGACAATCGTGCTGGCCGCGTAGACGAAACCGAGCCCCACGAACAACAGCAAAACCGCCTGCACGAAGTTCGAGATGATGATCGCATAGACGATATCTTTGTTGTGGCTGATGAAGCTTGGTCCGCCCACGACATTGTGCATGGCGAAGGCGGCAAGCAGGATCGCCGTCGCACCGCCTCCGGGAATGCCGAGCGCCAGCATCGTCGCCATGGCCCCGCCTTCGGAGCTGGAATTTGCGGATTCGGCGGCGATCACGCCCTTGGGATTGCCCTTGCCGAACGTCTCCATGTCGGGCGCATTGCGGCGGGTTTCGGAGTAGGAAATCAGATTGGAGATCGATGAGCCGACGCCTGGAATGGCGCCGACAACGACGCCGATGCTGGCGCCGCGAAACAGAATCATGGATATTTGAAGGTCAGCAGCAGACCTTCGACGATGCGGCCGAAGCTGATCGTGCGGTCGGCCTCGTCCTCGATCAGATAACGCGTATTGATCAGGTTGAGCAGCTGGCTCGCCGCCAGGAGGCCCATCATTGCCGGGATGGTCGGAACGCCGTCCAGCAGCCAGGGGATGCCGACCGTACCGCGAATATAGCCGGCCGTGTTCATTCCGACCGTGCCGAGCAGGATGCCGAAGATCCCGGCGAGGAGGCCGCGCGCAATCGAGGTGCCGGCAAGCGCCCCAAGCAGCAGCATCCCCCAGATCGCAATCGCGAACAGCTCGAGCGGCCCCATCTTCAGGACGACGGAGGACACCGGGGTGATGATGAACAGGAGCAGCACGTAGCTCGACAGCGTTCCCACCACGGAGGCGGCAAGCGCAAGGCCGAGCGCCTCGTTGTGCTTGCCCTGCCGCGCCATCGGATAGCCGTCGAAGGTCGTGGCCACGGCCGAGGAGGTACCCGGAATGTTCATCAACACGGCAGGCACCGAGCCGCCGAAACCGGCGCCCGTATAAATCGACGTCAGGAAGACCATCGCCGGCAGGAAGTCCATGTAAAGCGTCAGCGGCAGGAAGATCGCCATCGCCATGGTGATCGAGATGCCCGGCATGGCGCCGAAGACCAGCCCTATAAGCAGGCCCGGAATGAGATAGATCCAGGCAATATAGGATGAGGTGAGAAGCGACAGTGCGGATCCGATTGCCGAGAAATCGAGCATCGCCGTCTTCAGAGCAGCTTTAGGGGGAAGGGAAACGGCACGAGCGCCTGATAGCCGTAGACGATCACGGCCGTGAACACGGCGCTAAAGGCGACCACGACCCATAATCTGCGTTCACCGCACACGAAGAGCCCGAAGGCGACGAAAAGGAAGGTCGCGATGTCGAAACCTATCGTCTCCAGCGACAGAACGAAGGCGCCGAAGGCGGCCGCCAGCGAGGCGACCTTGCCGAGTTCGCCGAGCGTCTCTCGATGCTCGGCCTCTTCCGGCGTAGCGCCGTCATCGACGCGCCGAAAGCATTGCGGCAGCACGATCGCGACAAGGATCAGCGCGATAATAGCAGCCGGTTCGACAAGCAGAAGATTGTTCAGCTTCAGCGAGGTGGCGCGCGCATCGAGAAGATATCCGAGAACGATCCCACTGATGAAAACCAGCAGTGCCAGATGCCCCCAATCGACGAGAAGACGCTTTTTGCGGCCGTTCATTGTTGCCTCAACTTGCGGCTTTTCGCTGATGCCGGAGAGCCGGGGAGGCGGCTATGGCCGCCCCCTGCCGATCCTGGTCCGCGCACGGTGCGGATCAAGTCCCCTTGAGCAGATCGACATGCTCGGCCATCACTTTGGCGGTGCTTAAAAACGCCTTGTTCGAAATCTCCGGGCCGTACCATTCGGTCGCGAGGTCCTGCGCCTTCAGGTTTTCGATCGCCTTCGGATTCTTGGTCGCGGTTTCGATCGCACCGAGGACGACCTTATAAAGATCGGGGTGCTTCTCCACGAAAGAACCGTGGACCGCCCAACCGCGCTGCGAGCCTGCGACGAACTTGGCGTCCGCGCCGTTCACTTCCGTTACCGGCGGCGCCTTCCAGCCATCTCTGACCGCATCCTCGAATACGCAGAGCGGCCGGACTTTCTCCGCCAGAGGCAGGAAGCCCTGTCCGCCGACCATGCCGATGTCCACCACCGCGCCGGCCGTGGCGTTGCGCGCCGGCCCGCCGCCGTCATAGGTCACCAGCCGCAGGCCGGTCCGGTCGATGCCGTTGGCGTCGGCGAAGAGCATCATATTGACGAGGTCGGCCGAGGCCGGCTGTATGCCGATCGACAACGCGCCCGGATTTGCCTTGAGCTGCGTGATCACGTCCTGGACCGACTTCAATTCGCTTTCGGCACTCGTCGCCATCAGCGTGTAGTCGCGCGACGGCAGATTGATCATGTAGAAATCTTCGAGCTTGAAGGGCGCGTCCTGCGTCAGAATGTTGAGCGGGATGTAGGGCGCCGCCGAGGTGCACAGGATCGTATATCCGTCGTCGGGCTGCTGCATGAAATAGCTGTGGCCGAGAAGCGCGCCCGCACCGCCACGATTGACGATGACCAGCGGCTGGCCGATTGCCTCTTGCAGGAAGGGCGCGAAAGCGCGCGACAGACGGTCGTTATATCCCCCGGTATTGAAGGGGACGACCACATTGATGGGCCGTTCGGGATAGGTCGCCGCGCGAACGATAGCGGGCGCACCCAACGCAGCGGCGGCAAAGCCACCGGCGCCGAGCTGCAAAACAGTGCGGCGCGTCAATTTCTGAGCCATTGCTCTTTCCTCCCAGTGCCGTCAGCCGAGTTGGCACAGCCCCTGTGCCGGATCGTTATGCGACGTCGTGCCGCCTCTTGCGCGGGCAGCGATTGGTTAACGCTAGGCACGATAACGTAAACTGTCAACAATAATGAATTGTCTCGTATATCGGCCGCAAACCTGCGTCATACTCCCCCAAGGATCATGCATTCCAGTCGAAGAAACGATGCTCGTCGCCGAAAGATCCACGCATCCGACCGGACGCTAAAATTGTTGACAATCTACAGTGGCGACTTTTACCTCAATGGTCGATGGGCTTGGCTCCATACGAGCTTTCGGCCCGGCGGCGTGTCGCTTGCTGTCGGACAGCGACCATATTGACCGGTGAGGTTAGCGGATGAGTGCGGTATCCCCAAATGCGAATGCCCGCGATACGCACGCCGATGTCGATGGCCTTACGGGTTACGTGGCCGATTTCGTATGCCGAACGGCCCTGACCGACCTTCCGCCGATCGTGGTCGAGAACGGCAAGAAGTCGATTCTCGACGGGCTCGGGCTCGCGCTTTCCGGATCGGTCGCCAAGTCCGGAGAATTGGTCCGCCGTCATCTGGCCGACCTCGATCTGGCGAGCGGGGCGGCAACGGTCATCGGCTCGGCGATGAAGGTCGCGCCGCGATTTGCCGCCTTCGCCAATGGCGTCGGCGTCCATGCCGACGACTATGATGACACCCAGCTCGCCGTCGCCAAGGACCGCGTCTACGGCCTGCTCACCCATCCGACCGCGCCCGCTCTGCCGGCTGCGCTTGCCGTCGGCGAGGCTCAGGACGCATCCGGCGCGGACGTGATGCTCGCCTACCATCTCGGCGTCGAAGTCGAATGCAAGATCGCCGAGGCGATCAATCCCCGGCACTATCAGACCGGTTTCCACGCCACCGCGACCTGCGGCACCTTCGCCGCCGCCGCCGCCGCGGAACGGCTTATGGGGCTGGGCGAGGAGGCGATGCGGCGCGCGCTGTCGATCGCCGGCAGCCAGTCGGCCGGCCTGCGCGAGAATTTCGGCACCATGACCAAGCCGTTCCATGCGGGACGCTCGTCGGAAAGCGGCGTGGTCGCGGCCCAGTTCGCCGCCTATGGCTGGACGGCCACCGACAAGATCCTTGAAGCGCCGCGCGGCTTCTTCAGCGCCGCGGGCGGCGGCTACGACGCGGCGGCGATCGCCGGGAAGCTCGGCTCGCCATGGACCTTCGAGGCGCCCGGCGTTTCGATCAAGCCGCACCCCTCGGGCTCCCTGACCCATCCCGCCATGACGGAAATGTTGCGGCTGATCCGCGAACACGGGCTAGAGCCCGCGCAGGTCGCGCGGGTCCGGGTCGGCACCAATTCCAACATGCCCAACGCTCTCATTCACCACCGGCCGGCCAACGAGCTTCAGGCCAAGTTTTCCATGGAGTTCTGCATGGCGATTCTGCTGATCGAAGGGCGCGCGGGCCTCGGCGAGTTCACCGACGAGGTGGTCAACCGTCCGGACGTTCAGGCGATGATCGAGCGGGTCGACTTCGTCGTCGATGAGCGCGCCGAGGCCGCCGGCTATCATAAAATGACCAGCTATATCGACATCACGCTCAGGGACGGACGGGTCATTTCCGGCATGGCGGATTTCGGCAAGGGCAGTCCGGCCAACCCGATGAGTTTCGACGAGGTTGCGGCCAAGTTCCATGAATGCGCGGCGTTCGCCGGGTGGGATCGGGGCAAGGCCGACGACATCGTCGGGATGGTCCGAGAATTCGAAAACCAGACCTCGCTCGAAGCGCTGCTGTCGGCATTGCGCCGGAACGAGGCTTGAAAGCGGAGCCCCATGGCAGCGTTCACGGAAGACAAGCCGCGGCCCGCCGCTCCCGACAAGATCTGGTGGCGCGATCCATCCTGGTGGCTGCGCTGCGTTTTGACATACGCGATCGCCATTGCCGGTGGCTTCGCCGCAAAGCGGCTCTCGGTCCCCTTGCCCTGGATGCTCGGGCCGTTCTTTCTGTGCGGGGCGGTGTCGGCTTCCGGCGTGCGGCTGGTCTATGTGCCGATGGGCCGTGAATTCGCTCAGATGGCGGTCGGTCTCACCGTCGGCCTCCGCTTCACGCCCGCCACCCTCACCGCCGCCGCATCGCTGCTCCCGGCGATGCTGTGCGGCACGCTCTACATCATGATATTCACCTTCATCGCCGCGCTGCTGTTTCGCCCCCTGGCCGGCGTCGACCGCACCACCGCCTTCTTCGCCACGGCAGCCGGGGGCGTCGCAGACATGGCCATCGTCGCCCATGCGCGAGGCGGCGATCCCAATGCTGTCGCGCTCGTCCATGCGCTGCGCGTTTCCACCGTCGTCGCCGTCGTTCCGGCGCTGGTGATCAGCTTCGGCACGCCGGGCGCGGCTATCTCGTCGGCGGCGGCCGGCGCTGAGCAGAACCTTCCGCTGCTCGGCCTCGTTCTCATTGCGTCCTATTTCGCCGCGCGGCTGCTCCGGCCGACGCCGCTGCCGAATCCCTGGCTGGTCGGGCCGATGCTGCTCGGCCTTGCGCTTGGCGCCTATGGTGTGCTCAAGCTCTCGGTGCCGCCGATGCTGATCGTCATGGCCCAGATCGTGATCGGCACCTGGCTCGGCTGCCAGTTTCGACGCGAGGTGCTGCTTTCGGTTCCGCGCGTTGCCGTGGCCGGCCTCGCCGTGTCGCTGTTCATGATCGCCGCTGCGATCCTCGGCGCATTCGCCATGTCGAGCGTCACCAGCCTGCCTTTGGCCACCGCATTTTTATCGCTCGCGCCGGCGGCGGTTACCGAAATGGTCATCACCGCGAAAGTCATGCATCTCGATGCCGAGATCGTGACGGCCTTTCACATCATGCGGATCGCCATCGTCTGCTCGACGGTGCTTCTCGTGTTCAAATTCTACCGCAAGATTACAGGAGAGACCGATGGATCTGGGGTTTGAAGGACGCCGTGTGCTGATCGTCGGCGGCAGCTCCGGCATCGGCCTCGCGAGCGCCTCGCTCTTCGCGCAGGAGAAAGCCGACGTCCTGATCGTCTCGCGGTCGGCCGAAAATCTCGCGCGAGCCGCTGACCGGGTCCTGGCGGAGAGCGGCGCCGGCGTCGCGACGGCGGTGGCTGATGTCACCGACGCCGGGGCGGGGGATGTGCTGGCAGGCGCGGTCGGCGAGCACTGGGGCGGGCTCGATGTGCTCGTCACCGCCGTCGGCGGCAGCATCCGCGCCGAGTTTTCCGCGCTCAGCGAGGAGGATTGGCTCGGCAATTATAACTTCAACGTGCTCTCGGCGGTGCGGGCGATCCGCGCCCTGCTTCCGGCATCTGGAGAAAGGCGCCAACCCGGCCATCGTTACGCTTGGTTCGGCGTCGTCGAAAATGCCCTATGCGCATCAAATCGTCTCCAACGTGCATAAGGCCGGGATCCTCGGGCTGACCAAGACGCTCGCCGGAGAACTGGCGGTGAAGGGCATTCGCGTCAATTGCGTCGCCCCCGGCCGGACGCTGACACCGCTCTGGACCACCCGCGCCGCGAAGATGGCGGCGGAGCGCGGAACCAGCGAAACCGAGATTCTCGAGGAATTCTCGCAGGATATTCCGATGCGCCGCTTTGGCCAGCCGGATGAGGTTGCCGCGATGGTCGTGTGGCTCGCCAGCCCGCGCGCCGGCTATGTGACGGGACAGGCGGTCAACGTCGACGGCGGCATTGCCCGTGGCCTGCTTTAGAAAGAGGATGAAAGCATGAACCCGCCGAATGTCACGGCCGAGCTTGCAGACTGGATCGTTGGCCTCGACGACGATGCCATCCCCGCCGAGATTCGCGAGGAAGGCGTCCGGACATTCGTCAACTGGGTTGGCTGTGCGGTCGGCGGCGCTCGGCACGAGACGGCCGACCGGGTGCTGGCGGCGGTATCGCCGTTCTCGGGACCGCGCGATGCGACCGTCCTCGGCCGACCCGAACGGCTCGATGCGCTGCACGCCGCGCTCGTCAACGGGATTACCTCGCATGTGCTCGATTATGACGACACGCATCTGAAGACCATCATCCATCCCGCAGGCCCCGTGGCGTCGGCGCTGCTGGCTCTGGCGGAGATCCGGCCGATGTCGGGCCACGACCTGATAACGGCGATGATCCTTGGTGTGGAAGTCGAATGCCGCATCGGCAACGCGGTCTATCCCGCCCATTACGATCGCGGCTGGCACATCACTGGAACGGCCGGCGTATTTGGCGCCGCCGCCGCCGTCGGACGGGCCATCGGCCTCGACGCGCAGCAGATGCGCTGGGCGCTCGGCCTTGCCGCGACGCAATCCTCGGGCCTGCGCGAAATGTTCGGCACCATGACGAAATCCTTCCATCCCGGCCGCGCGGCGCAGAACGGGGCGTTTTCCGCATTCCTGGCCGAGGCGGGCTTCGACAGCTCCGAACGCGGCATCGAAGCGCCGCGCGGCTTTGCCAATGTGATGTCCGACAAGCAGGATTACAGCGAGATCTTGGACGGCCTCGGCACGCGCTGGGAAGCCGGGCTCAACAGCTACAAGCCTTTCGCCTGCGGCATCGTCATCCATCCGACCATCGATGGCTGCCAGCAGATCCGCGCCGAGATCGGCAAGCGGGTGAACGAGATCGCCGCCGTCCGGCTCATCACGCATCCGCTGGTTCTGGAACTGACCGGCAAGACCGCGCCGAAAACCGGCCTCGAAGGCAAGTTCAGCGTCTATCACGCCGCCGCCTGCGCGCTGTTGCGCGGCGACGGCTCGCCGACCGCCTTCACGGACGAAGCGGTCAATAGTCCGCAAATCATTGCCCTGAGGGACAAGGTCAGGGCGGAGAGCAGCGCCGATTGCCATGAAGCGTCGGTAACGATCGAGGTTACATTCAAGGACGGATCGACGATGACCAAGCGCATCGAGCGGGCTATCGGCAGCCGCGAAAAGCCGCTCAGCAACGAGCAGCTCGAAGTCAAGTTCCTGCGGCAGGCCGAGCTGGTCATCGGCGAAACACAGGCGCGGGACCTTTTGGCGCTGTCGTGGACAATCGAGGGGCTGGACGAGGCCGCCGCCGTCGCGCGCGCGTCGGTGCCGGCATGAGCAAGGACAGGCTCCGCCTCGGCATTCTCGAAGGCGACGACATCGGGCATGAAATTGTCCCCGCCGCGGTCCGTATCGCGAAGGCGGCGGCGGCGCGATCCGGCCTCGTGATCGAGTGGACCGACCTGCCGATCGGCCGCCGCGCGCTTGACGAGCTCGGGACGACCCTGCCCGCCGGCACGCTGGAAACGCTCGCGTCCCTCGACGGCTGGATCCTCGGCCCGATCGGCCATCGCGACTATCCGAAAGTACCCGGCGCCATCAACCCGCACCCGATCCTGCGCAAGCATTTCGACCTGTTCGCCAATGTCCGCCCGACCCGTTCCTATCCGGGCATCGGCTGTCTGCGCGACGACATCGATCTGGTGATCGTGCGCGAGAACAATGAAGGCTTCCAGCCCGACCGGAACGTGGTCGCCGGTTCCGGCGAGTTCCGCCCGACCGAGGACGTCACCATCTCGGTGCGCGTCATCACCCGCGAAGGCAGCCGGAAAGTCGCGCGCGCCGCCTTCGAGATCGCCCGCTCGCGGCGCAAATATCTGACGCTCGTGCATAAGAACACGGTGTTCAAGCTGGGTTGCGGCATGTTCGTGGAGTCCTGCTACGAGGTTGGGAAGGACTACCCGGACGTGAAGGTCGACGAGGCGATGGTCGACACCTTCGCGATGCGGCTGGTCCGCGAGCCGCAACTCTTCGATACCGTGGTCACGACCAACATGTTCGGCGACATTCTCACGGACGAGGCGGCGGGCCTAGTCGGCGGCCTCGGCATGGCTCCCGGCCTGTGCATCGGGCGCGGCTCGCTCGCCATGGCGCAGGCGACCCACGGCTCGGCACCCGACATCGCCGGACAGGGAATCGCCAACCCATACGCCATGATCGAGTTCGACGCGGATGCTGCTCGATTGGCTGGGGCGCGCGCATAGCCTGCCCGCGGCGGTCGAAGCCGCGGGCGCGATAAGTCGGGCGCTGGACCAGGCGCTGGCAAATCCGGCAACCAGGACGCGGGACATTGCCGGCACCGCCGATCTGGAGGGCATGACCCAAGGCGTCATCGCGGCGCTGTCCGCAGGCTGAAACGCGGTGACCGCGGCGCTGCCGGCCGAATGACCTCGGCGCGCCGCGTCCCGTCAAGCGAAGGTCTCCGTTTTCGGGAAGTCCTTGCGGAGATCAGGCTGAATGTTAAGAAGTGTCACCAATCTACAACCGCTGAGCTATTGATTCCAATGGAAGAAAATCCGATGCAGCCGCTCGACGACCTGACCGTCGTCAAGACTGTGTCCCTGACCAATGCACTCGAAAAGCAGATCGAACGCCTCATCATCGAGGGCACGCTGGCGCCGGGCGAGCGCCTCAACGAGATTCAGCTGGCCGCGCGCTTCGGCACCAGCCGCGGTCCATTGCGCGAGGCCATGAGCGGTCTTGCGGCCAAGGGCTTTGTCGGAGTGATCCGCAATCGCGGGTTTTTCGTGCGCGAGCTGAGCGTCGAGGAAGCGCTCGAGATCTACGATGTTCGCGCGGCTCTGTTCGGTCTGGCTGGCCGGCTCCTGGCGCAGAAGATGAACGACGAAGTGCTGGCCAAGCTCAATGCGTCGCTGGAGGCGATGGAGACGGCGGCGCGTGCCGGCGATTTCGAGAGCTATTATCCGCTCAATCTGGAGTTCCACCAGACCATCGTTCAATCAACCGGAAACGCCGCGTTGCTGGCCGAATATCAGCGCTTCGTGAAGAAGATGCACCTGTTCCGGGCCAAGAGCCTTGTGCAGGGCGGCGGCCTGGCCGTCTCCAACCGCGAGCACAGGGAGATGGTCGACGCGCTGGCCTCAGGCGATGTCGAGCGCGCTCATGCGGCGCATTGGCGCCATGTCGAGCGAGCCAAGGCCCGAATGTTGGCCGCCGTGCGCGAAGGCACCCCGCCGAAGACTTAGAGCATCGGACCGGAAGCCATGTCCCCGCGAAGGCGGGACGCGAAGCGGCTTTCGGACCGATGGTTCGCCCGTCACGCCGGTCATGCCGCGACGCTGAAATAATCTTCGCGCTCGGCGCCGGGCAGCATGGCCAATGTGTCCCGCTCCAGGTCCGATATGAGCCGCGCCAGCAGCTCGCGCTCCGATCCGCCATAGAAGCCGCACAGCCGCTTCAACGAGGCTTTGACCCCGGCTGGAATTGTTGCAATCTCTCCGGACTGCGCGCCGATCTCGTCGTGTAACGTGTGTATTGCCGCCGCCATCGTGA
Source organism: uncultured Alphaproteobacteria bacterium (assembly GCA_963727575.1). GTDB lineage: Bacteria > Pseudomonadota > Alphaproteobacteria > Rhizobiales > Rhodomicrobiaceae > JAHQVI01. The sequence goes on along the minus strand of CAVSIA010000033.1, from coordinate 10,375 downwards.
CCTCCTGCTTAAGCGCGATTGCTGTTCTCTTTTTGTTCCAGTTCGGTGAGTTGGTCAAGTCCCTTTATGCACGGGCGATGCGCGCGCACCCGTCCGCGTATTCTGCGAACGGATCAGATTCCCAGATAGGCCTGCCGGATCCTGTCGTCGGCTTCCAGCTCCACCGCCGGGCCGGCCATCACGATCGAGCCGGACTGCATGACATAGGCGCGCTCGGCGGTGTGGAGTGCGAGGGAGACGTTCTGCTCGACCAGCAGCACCGACACGCCCGATGCGTGGATCTCCTTGAACCGGGCGTGCATCTCTTCGACCACCATCGGCGCAAGGCCGAGGCTCGGCTCGTCGAGGATCAGGAGGCGCGGCTCCAGCATCAGGCCGCGACCAACCGCCACCATCTGCTGCTCGCCGCCCGACAGCGTCCCGGCGATCTGGTTGCGCCGCTCCTTCAGCCGCGGGAACAGCTCGAACACATGGGCGAGCGTGCCGCCCGGATCGTGCCCCCGCCCCCGGGCATAGGCGCCGGTGATCAGATTTTCCTCGACGGTCATGTCGGAAAAGACGTGCCGGCCCTCCGGCACATGGGCGATGCCGAGCGCGGGGATCTTGTGCGCCGGCGTCTTCCTCAGGTCGCGGCCGTCGAAGACGATCGTGCCTTCGACTTTGCTGAGCAGGCCGGAAATGGCGCGGAGCAGCGTGCTCTTGCCCGCGGTGTTGGCGCCGATCACCGCCACGAACTCGCGCTCGCTCATTTCCAGAGAGACGCCCCGCAGCACCCAGCCCGCGCCATAGGACGCGCTGAGATTTTCGACGGTGAGGAGAGGTTTGCCGCCCGCCGTCATCGCAGCGCCTCCGTCTCCGGCTCGACCTGCGCATGGCTCTTGGCATAGCTGGAGCCGAGATAGGCTTCGATGACCTGCGGGTTGCGGGAGATCTCAGCCGGCGTCCCGTCTGCGATCAGCTCGCCGAAATTGAGCACCAGCAGCCGCTCGCACAAGGTCATCACCGCCTTCATGTGATGCTCGACGACGATGAAGGTCACGCCCTCCTCGCGCAGGCTGCGGACCAGCGCGATGACCTCCTCCATCTCCACCGGGGTCAGCGCCGCCATGACCTCGTCGAGCAACAGCAGCTTCGGCTCGGTGCACAGTGCGCGCGCCACCTCGACGCGGGCACGCTCGGGGAACGACAGATCGGCAGCGCGCTTGTCCGCGATCGCATCGAGGCCGACGCGTTTGAGCGCGGCGTGGGCGCGCTCGCGGGCCTCGGCCAGCGGATGATGCAGGAGGCCGCCGGTGATGACATTGTCGAGCACGGTCGATTCCATGAACAAGGCGACGTTCTGAAACGTCTTGGTCATGCCGCGTTCGGCGATCTTGTGCGGCTTGAGGCCCGCGCTCGGTGCACCGTTCAGCAGGATCGTGCCGCCGGTCGGGCCGTAGATGCCGACCAGCAGGTTGAACAGCGTCGTCTTGCCCGCGCCATTGGGGCCGATCAGACCGACGATCTCGCCCGGCGCGACCTCGAAGGACACATTGTTCACGGCGACGAGGCCGCCGAATGCCCGCGTCAGACGCTCGACTTTCAGCAGCGCGCCGCTCATGTCGCCGGCTCCCTGCGGAACAAGCGGGCGCGAATGCCGTTCGCCAGCGCGATCAGGCCGCGCGGATTGATCAGGATGATGACGATCAGAATGACGCCGTAGGAGAATTGGGAGAGGCCTGCCGCACGGCTGCCGAAATAGCTGTTGGCCAGCTCTTCCATCGGGATGATGAAAGCGGCGCCGACCCATGGGCCGAAGACGCTGCCGACCCCGCCGAGAATGGCGATCAGCGCCATCTTCACCGAGATCGTGGCGATGCCGAACACGGTGTCCGGGTCGAAGAAGAACTGGAACTGCGCATAGAGCGTGCCGAGGAACGCGGTGATCGCGGCGGACAGCACGCTGGTGATCAGCTTGACGCGATAGGTGTTGACGCCGATGACTTCGGCGGCCTGCTCGTTCTCCTTGATCGCGCGCAGCCGGTAGCCCATGGCGCCGTGCTTCACCCGCCAGAAGATCGCCGTGATGACGAGGAGCGCGCCGAGAAAGATGTAGTAGTTCGGCGCGACATTGCGGAACTGCATCATCCAGAAGCTCGGCTCCGGCGAGAACGGCACGGAAATGCCGACCGGCCCGCCGGTGAGCCCCGCCCAGCTATTGGCCAGCACGCGCATGACCTCGCCCGCCGCCAGCGTGGCGAGCGCGAAATAATGGCCCTGGAGGCGGACGGTCGGTACGCTGAGCGCCAGCGCGAACAAGGCGGCGACCGCCATTCCCGCCAAGCTGCCGATCCAGGGCGACAGGCCGACGGCGTTGAGCAGGATCGTCGAGCCGTAAGCGCCGATGCCGAAATAGGCGGCGTGGCCGAGCGAGATCCGGTTGGCGAGTCCGCCGACGAAATTCCACGCCTGGCCGAGCGAGGCAAAGAGCAGCATCAGGCACATGACGCGGATCTCGTAGCCCTGCGGATCGAGGCCGAGCGGCGCCAGCACCAGCGCGGCGACGACCGCTGCGAGAAAAATCGGGCCGGCATAGCTCTTCAAGCGCGCCTCCTTGCGACGAGACCTTCCGGCCGCACGGAGAGCACCAGGATGAAGACCAGAAACAGCACGAGATTCTGAAGCTGGATCGGCATGAACAGCGTCGAGATCGACTGGATGATGCCGACCGCCAGCCCGCCGACCACCGCGCCCGCGACGCTCCCCAATCCGCCGAGCACGACGGCGGTGAACATCAGCACGATATATTGTCCGCCCACGGTCGGTGAGGCGGTGATGTAAGGCAGGATGACCGCGCCGCCGAATGCCGTCATGCCGACGCCGAGGCCGAAGGCGATCATGTACATGGTGTCGGTGTCGATGCCCATCAGCTTCGCCGCCATCGGGTCCTGTGCGGTCGCCCGCATGGCGCGTCCATAGCGGCAATGGCGCAGGAACGCCCACACCGCGACGCCGCTGCCGATGGCCATGATGAAGGCGTAGAACTTGTCGAGCCCCATGATCACCCGGCCGCCGGCTTGGCTAGAAAGCAGGGTTATCGCCTGGGTCTGATACGGCGTGGAGACCGAGCGAAAGTCGGCGCCGAACAGCAGCAACGCGGCATTCTCCAGCGCGAACAGCAAGCCGACGGTGAGGAAGATCTGCGCTACCTGCGGCGCGCCGAGGATCGGCTTGATCAGTACACGCTGCAACCCCATGCCGAGGACGAAGGTGATGGCAAGCGCGAGGAACGAGCCGAACATCGGATCGAGGCCGAGATAGGCCCAGGCGAACCAGGCGATGAACATGCCGATCATCAGGAATTCGGCATGGGCGAAATTGACGATATGCATGACGCCGAAGACGAGGCTGAGCCCGATCGAAATCACGGCATAGACGCCGCCGATCATGATGCCGTCGACGAGGGCCTGGATGATGGTGGTCAGAGATTCCATGAAGCTCGGTCGCGAGGGGTGGCGAAGCAGCGAGGCTCAAGCCCGCCGCTTCGGTTCGTTTCGATGAGACGGCCTCAGGACTTCCAGACCGCCTTGCCCTTGGCGAATTCCTGCGGGTAGACCGTGACCAGCTCACCCTTGCGCCACTGCACCATCAGCGGCGATGCGTGCGGATTGCGACCCTTCTCGTCGAAGTCGACGACGCCTCCGGACATCACCGTCGCCCAGCCCTGATCGAATTTGCCGGTGGCGATCGCCTCGCGGACTTTCGCCGGATCGGCCGAGCCGGTCGTCTCCAGCGCCGAATGCAGGACGCCCATGCAGGCGGCGTGCTCCTGGGCTTCGTGGACCATGAAATAGCCGAACGTCTTGCGGAAGCGCTCGGTATAGTCGGGCGCCTGATCATAGGCCGCCGGCGTGATCGACAGCACGTCGTCGGCAAGCTCGCCCAGCCCCTCGCGGAAATTCGGAATGACGTAGCCGGCAGCGCCGCCGACGGTCGGGATCTGGATGCCCTGCTGGCGCATCGTGCGGACGATGAGCAGGCTGTCATTGAGGTAGGAGACCGGGAACACCACCTGCGCGTCGGACCGGCGGAGCTGATTGATCAGCGGGCTGACGTCGGTGATGCCGAGCGGATAGGCTTCGTCCATGACCACCTTGATGCCCGCATCTCCGGCGGCCTTGCGCAGCCCGGCCGATTGCGAGGTGCCGTAGGCGGTGTCCTCATACATGATGGCGACGCGCTCAAGCGTCTGGCCGGCCTCTTTGGCCAGCGCAACCGTATAGTCGAAGGTCGCCGCGCCGATCTGCGAGCCGGTGGAGACGATCTGGAACACGTTCTTGAAGCTGCGGTCGGTGATCTTGTCGGAGAATGACATGGTCAGCAGCGGGATGCCGCGGCGCTCCGTGACCTCGGAAATCGCAAGCGTCAGCGACGAGGCGAAGGCGCCGAGCACCGCGACGACCTTGTCCTGCGACATCATCCGCTGCGCGACCGTCGCCGCCTGGGTCGGGTTCGAGGTGGAATCGGCAACGACGAGATTGATCGTCGCCCCGCCCATCGACTTGATCCCGCCGGCGGCATTGATCTCGTCGGCGACGAGCTGAATGCCGTTGCGCGAATTGATGCCGAACTGCGCGTTCGCACCGGACAGTGGCACCACCACGCCGACATTGACGGTGTCGGCGGCAAAGCCGAGCCGCGAGATAAAGGGCGTGGCGAGCACCGCAGCGCCTCCGGCGAGAACCTGGCGGCGGCCGATTTTGCGTTTCAGGAATGGCTTGTGATCGTATCTGTGGGTCATATGGGAACCTCCCTTGCGTGCCTTTGCCCTCAAGTAAGCAATTGGTTAGCATGCTAGCCCGGAAAATTCACGGTGGTTTGGCGGGTGTAGCTCAAGCCTTTGAGATGGCTTAGGATTTGGTTGCTAAAGCCGATCCGCGCCATTTTCGCAGGGAGCCCACCCGCCATGATCGATCCTATGCTGCCGTTGCCTGGTCTGTCACCGGTTTTTGGCAAACCGGTCGTGGCGCGTTTTGACGGTGGGGCTTTGTCGTCGGACGCAGGCGTTTTGGTTTTGCGAGAGGTCGAGCAACGCCTTGACGTGGCCGAACGTCTGGCGGGCTGCATCGCGGATCCACGGGCACAAAATCAGGTCGTCCACGGCCTCGCCGATATGATCCGGTTCCGCATGCTGATGATCTCCGCCGGCTATGAGGACGGCAACGATGCATCGCGCTTACGATCTGATCCGGCGTTCAAGCTGGCGCAGGGCGCGCTGCCATCCGGCGCAGATCTTGCCTCGCAGCCCACACTCTCGCGCCTGGAGAACCTGCCTGATCGCCGTTCGCTGCTGCGCATGGGGCAGGCGCTGGTTGATCTCTACTGCGCCTCCTTCCGGCGGGTGCCCAACAGCATCGTGCTGGATATCGACGATACGTTCGATGCCGCATATGGCGGCCAGCAATTACGCTTGTTCAATGCTCATCACGACGAATATGGCTTCCAGCCAATGGTCGTGTTTGACGGTGATGGGCGGTTCGTGACCGCCATGCTGCGTCCGGCCAAGCGCCCCAAAGGCACCGAGATCGGCGCGTTCCTGCGCCGTCTGCTCCGTGCGATCCGCGCCAACTGGCCAAGCACCCGGATCCTGATCCGGGCCGACAGCCATTATTGCTGTCCCGAGGTGATCGACGTCTGCCGGGCGAGGGGGCTTGACTTCATCCTCGGCGTCGCGCCGACCACGACCTTGCGCCGCCATATCGAAGAGTTGGAAGCCAGCACCAAAGCCCGTTTCGAGGCCGGAGCGAAGACGGCCAAGCTGCGCCGCTTCAAGGACTTCTTCGATGGCGCAAAGAGCTGGAGCCGGGTCGAACGCATCATCGCGCGGGTCGAAGCCGGCGAGCAAGGCACCGATACCCGCTTCATCGTCACCAATCTCGCCGGCGGCCGGGCCAAGGCGCTCTACGAAGACCTCTACTGCCGACGCGGCATAGCCGAGAACCATATCAAATCCTGGAAGACCCATCTCGCCGCCGATCGCACGTCATGCTCAAAAGCGACCGCCAACCAGTTCCGCCTGTTCCTGCATGCGGGCGCTTATTGGCTGATGTGGCGGCTGCGCGCCATGATGCCGAAACGCTCGATCTGGCGCGTTGCGCAGTTCGATACTCTGCGCCTACGTCTGATCAAGGTCGCCGCCCGGGTGGTCGAGATGAAAACCCAGATCCGGCTGCACCTGCCGACCGCCTGTCCCTACCAACCCATTTTGAGGGCCGTCCTTGGCCGGCTGCCGCGGCTCGTCACCTGAACGCCGGGGCGCCGATGCCCCCGAACGAGCCCACCCCTTTAACCGCAAAAAACGCCTTGCCGGCCGCCAATCTCAAGCGGGATGCATCCGCGCGCCGGTAATCTGCCAAGATGCACATGAGCGCTGATACGTTCAGCGAATTCTCACCGCCGTGAATAGATCGGGCTAGTGTCCTGATTCAGAAGTTCCTATCCAGCTGAGGCATGCACATCGAGGGTGCGGCGGCAAAAGCGCTCGATGCTTGCCAGTATATCATCGGCGGACTTGGTCCATCGTAGCGGCTTCGGATTTGCGTTCTGCTGACGGATGAAGGCCTCGATCGCCGCGATCAGTTGCTTGACCGACGTGTGAGCGCCTCGCTTGATCTGCTTTTCGGCCAACAGCGAGAAGAAACGCTCGACCTGATTGATCCACGATGACGATGTCGGGGTGAAGTGCGCGTGCCAGTGCGCCCGCTTGGCGAACCAATCGCGGATCAGCTTTGTCTTGTGGCTCGAGGCGTTGTCCATCACGACATGCACGTCGAGACCGGCAGGCACATTGCGCTCCACTTCGTCGAGGAACTTGCGGAACTCCTGTGCGCGATGGCGCGGCATGCATGTGCCGATCACGCTGCCCGCCTTCACGTCTGTCTCGGCCGTCACGGCGGCAATGAAGCCTGCAAAGAGCGTTGTTGTGCCGTGGCGCTCATAGTCGTGGGTGCGCCTCTCCACCTGACCGGGACGCATCGGCAGAAGCGGCTGCGTTCGATCAAGGGCTTGTATCTGGCTCTTTTCATCGACGCAGATCACCAGCGCCTTGTCTGGCGGAGCGAGATATAGCCCCACAATGTCGCGCACCTTCTCGACGAATTGCGGATCGGTCGACAGCTTGAACGTCTCGGTGCGATGCGGCTGCAAGCAGAAGGCCTGCCAGATCCGATGCACGGACGACGCCGATATGCCCGACGCCTTCGCCATGCCGCGCGTGCTCCAATGTGTCGCGTCCGAGGGCTTTGCCTCGAGCGTTTTGGTAACAATTTCCTCGATACGGTCATCGCCGATCTTGCGTGGCGCACCGCATCTTGGCTCGTCGTCGAGGCCATCGAGACGATGCCTGGCGAACCGCTCGCGCCACAGCCGGACGGTCTGACGCGTAACGCCCACCCCAGACGCGATCTCGCAGTTGTTCTCCCCGTCCGCCGCGCGCAGGATGATCTCCGCGCGCTGTGCATCCGCGCGCGTAATCTTGCGACGGCGGACACGGCCATTGAGCATGGCTTGCTCATCCGCACTCAGCTGGATCGGGCTCGGTTTTCCACTCACCATCATCGCTCCCAGGGAATCGCTGATCCAATACAGGGAATCACGACGACGAATAACTGGCTAGAAATTTCCGAAACAGGACACTAGGACCTTGGAAAAACGTCTGTCAAGATGATTGACAGATTGTCGGACAATCTTCTAGCTTGGCGGAGAAGGAGAAATTGCAGTGAACGACTTCGAGCTCGCCCTTCGGCGCGACGACCTGACCTTGAGCAGCCGGCTCGTTTCCAGCATGCGCAAAGCCATCCTGAACGGGCGGCTCGAGCCCGGACGGCACTTGAAGGAGCGCGAATTGTGCGAGATGTTCCAGGTCAGCCGCAGCCTGGTCCGCGAGGCGGTGCAGAAGCTGGCCGGCGAGGAGCTGATCACCGTCATCCCGCATAAGGGGCTGATGGTCTCGCTGATCGACCGCAAGGCCGCGCAGGATCTTTACAAGGTCCGCGCCGTGCTCGAAGGCCTGGCCTGCGCCGAATTCGCCGCAAATGCCGACGAAGACACGCGCGAGGAGCTGTTCGCCATCACCGCGCGGCTCAACGAGCTGTCGGAGGCCGACCCGCCTCAGGCGCTGGTCGACGCCAAGAACGTATTCTACCGCTGCCTGCTGACCGGCTGCAAAAACGAGGTGCTCGCGCAGCAGTTCACGCAGCTCAACAACCGCATCGTGCAGTTGCGCCGCCTGTCGCTGTCGCAGCGCGGCCGGCTGCCGGGCACGCTGAAGGAGATCGGCGCCATCGTCGACGCCATTCGCCGCCGCGACGCCAAAGCGGCGCGCCGCCTCGCCGAGGCGCATGTCGCGGCCGCCGCGAAGGTCGCCGATCTACGCTTCGAAGACATCGAGAAATCCCAGAACCAGCTCAGGAGGTAGGTCCCCATGGATCAGGAAACATACGATAAGGGCATGAAGATCCGGCGCGCCGTGCTGGGCGACAGCTATGTCGACAAGGCCACCGCGAATGTCGACGACTTCACCGAGGACTTTCAGAAGATCGTCACCACCTATTGCTGGGGTGAGATCTGGGGCCGCGAAGGGCTCGACCACCGCACGCGCTCGATCATCAATCTTGCCATGATCAGTGTCCTGAACAGACAGCATGAGCTGGCCGCGCATGTCCGCGGTGCGATCAATAACGGCCTGACCAAGGACGAGATCAAGGAGATCCTGCTGCAAGTCGGCATCTATGCCGGCGTCCCGGCCATGGTGGACAGCTTCCGCATCGCCAAGCAGGCCCTGGGCGAGATCGATGCCAAATAATTCGGGCCCTGAGATGAGGCCGGTCGGCCTTGTCGGACTGGGCACGATGGGGGCTCCGATGGCGCGCTGCCTGGCAAAAGCGGGCCACAGCCTTGCCCTTTACGACATCAACCGCGATGCCACGCAGGCGCTGGCCGCGGAACTTGGCGCGCGCCCGCGCAAAGCCCTGCCGAGGTCGGCGCCGCGTGCGATATCGTGATAACGATGCTGCCGAATGCGGACATCGTCAAAGCGGCCGTGCTCGGCGACGCATCCGCCCCTGGGATTGCGGCAAGATTCCCAAGGGCGGGATCGTCGTCGATATGAGCTCGTCCTATCCGATGGCGACGGTCGCGCTCGGCGAGACGCTTGCCGAAAGCGGCGTGACGCTGCTCGACGCGCCGGTCTCGGGCGGCGTGCAGAAGGCCATCGAGGGAACGCTGGCGATCATGCTCGGCGGCAATGACGAGGCGGCGATGGAGCGGGCGACGCCGGTCCTGGAGGCGATGGGCACCGTCTATCGCACCGGCGGTCTCGGCTCCGGCCACGCCACCAAAGCGCTCAACAATTATGTCTCCGCCGCCGGGCTTGCCGCCGCCTGCGAGGCGGTGATCGTCGGTAAGGCCTTCGGGCTCGATCCGGAGCGCATGATCGACGTGATCAACGTCTCGACCGGCCGCAACAATTCGACGGAGCGGAAGATCAAGCCGTTCGTGCTGTCCGGCGATTTCCGCAAGGCGGGCTTCGCGCTCGACCTGATGGCGAAGGACGTCAAAGCCGCCGCCGATCTCGCCGACGAGTTGGGACATCCGCTGCCGGGCATTGCCGACGCGCGCGCGCTTTGGGGCGAGGCCAGCAAGGCGCTTGGCAAGAGCGCCGACCACACCGAAATATACCGGTTCCTCAATGGCGAACGATCCACAGACGCAAGCTGACATCGCCGCCTGGCTCGACCGGGCGGCGGCGGACGAGGAATTCGCCTGGCTGTGCCGGGGGCTTTCGGCGCGGCTGACGCTTGCGTCGGGCGCGCGATCCGAGGGGCTGCTGTTGTCCCCAACACCGCGCAGGCTCACAGACGGCGAGCTTGCTCAGCCGGATATCGCCATCCGTGGCTCGGATGCGTTCTTTGCGCAGATCTTTCGGGCCGCGCCGGCTCCCGGATACCAGTCCTTCGGCGCGTGGCTTCGCCATGACGTCGGCGTCGAGGTCAATGCCGAACCGCTGGTCCAGGCGCAATCCCTTGCCGCGCTCGAACGGCTGGTCGAACTCGCCCGGCCGTCGCTCCCGGAACGCACGGAGGCGAGGGTCGCGCGCGATGCGTCCCAGTCGTCGGCCGGCGGCAAATCGTGCAAACGCCAGACGGCGCAGACTGTCTTCTGCACTGGCTGGAGGCAGGCAGGCACGCCGATGCTGTTCCTCCACACCGCCGGAGCCGACGCCCGCCAATATCTTCACCAGCTTGCCGACACCGAGCTGCAAAGCCGCTACCGGATGTTCGCCTTCGATATGCCGTGGCACGGCCAGTCGGGCGGAACCGGGGGCGAGGAATTGACC
>CAVSIA010000032.1:0-152437 GCA_963727575.1 uncultured Alphaproteobacteria bacterium | reverse complement strand
AGGTTTGTCGGACGCCTGCGTGATGGACGCGCCAGATGCGCTCCCGGCAGGCGTCCGAGAAGCGCTCAAGCAGGAAATCGCGGGGTAATGGTCAAGGCGGAGCAGCGGCTTATGGCGATTTAACAATCGCGGCGTTGATGACGGTCTACATTGTATCGGTTCCAGCGCTGCACCCTTGCGTCTTTCGACGCCTTCACTCCGCCTGACCGGTCGGAATGTCCGTCTGGCGACGTCGTGATGGCCATGGCTAATGATGCGCGAGGCGCTTCGCAGCAAGTGGTGCCGTTGCCGGTCGATAGGCTCTGGCAATCAGCGGCGGTATTTATTGCTCGGCGCCGGCAAAGTGGGCTCATGAGGTGTCGAGCCTGATGATTGGAGTAAGGGGCGCTCGATAATTCGGCTTGCTGCCGCGGGCGACGATCTCGATGACGATCATGCGGCCGCCGCAGCGGGGACAGGGACAAGGCAGCACGTCCGGCATGGCGGGTTTGGCGGTTTGCTCGTCGTCGGGTTCTTTCTCGCGTGGGGCCATGGCAAGCAATTCACGAGCCTTGGCGATCATGGCGGTGCGATTGCCATTGGCGAGCAGGCCATAATGGCGGATGCGCTGGAAGCCCTTGGGCAGCACATGCATCAGGAAACGCCTGATGAACTCATGCGTCGCCAGCGTCATGGTCTTGTGCCGTCCGGGGCCTTCGACCCGATAGTCCTTATAAGTGAAGCTGACGCCGTCCGCGTCGGCGGCGATCAGCCGGCGGTTGGATATGGCGACACGGTGGGTATAGCGGCTCAGATAGGCAAGCACCTGTTGGGGGCCGCCGAACGGGGCCTTGGCATAGACCACCCATTCGGCGCGGCGCTGCCGCTTGAGGAAGGCGGCGAAGGCACGGCCCTCGGCGAGCCCCTCGCGCTCGCCGAAGAAGGCGAGCCGGCCCTTGGCATGGGCTGCGGCGAGCAGCCCTAAGAACAGCCGGCGGAACAGGCGCGAGAGCACCCGCACCGAGAGGAAGAAGCTGGGCCGGCAGGCGATCCATCGGGATCCGTCGGCGGACAGGCCGCCGCCGGGCACGATCATATGCACATGCGGATGATGCGTCATCGCCGAGCCCCATGTGTGCAGCACGGCGGTGATACCGATCTTTGCGCCGAGATGTTTGGCATCGGCGGCGATGGTGAGCGTGGTCTCGGCGGCCGCCTTGAACAGGAGGTCGTAGATCACCGCCTTGTTCTGCCGGGCGATGTCGGCGACCGGCGCGGGCAGCGTGAACACCAGGTGGAAATAGCCCACCTCGAGTAGTTCCGCCTCGCGTTCGGCGAGCCATTTGCGCGCCGCTGCCCCCTGACACTTCGGGCAGTGGCGATTCCGGCAGCTATTAAAACTGACGGCCATATGCGCGCAGCCTTCGCACTGCGCGACATGACCGCCGAGCGCTGCGGTGCGGCAGCGCTCGATCGCGGACATCACCTTCAACTGACCAAGGCTGACATGGCCGCGATTGGCCGCACGCCATGCGGGGCCGTGGTCGCGGAAGACGTCCGCAACCTCCAACGCTGGACGAGCCACGGCCGGCAGGCCGCTATGCCGGCTCCGTTTGCCTGCGCCGCGTCTTGGACTTTCCGCCCTTCCCGGACAGTCGTCCGATCGGGCTTTTGACCGCGGCAATGATGCCGGTCGCCACGCGCGTGTAGTGCGCTGTCGTGTTGAGCTTTTCGTGCCCCAAAAGGGCCTGGATAATCCGGATGTCGGTGCCGTCCTCAAGCAGATGGGTGGCAAAGCTGTGCCAGAGGGAATGGAAGGTGACGGGCTTGCGGATGCCGGCCGCTTTGACCGTCTGCTGGAACAACCGCGAGAGTTGCCGCCTGCCGAGATTGGCTGACTGCCGGCTTGGAAACAGCAGGCGCTCTTCTTTCGGCACACCCGCATCGTATTTTGTCGGACGCTTGACCCACCATTGACGCAGGATGGCGAGAACCTCCAGAGGCAGCATGACGTTGCGATCCTTGCGGCCCTTGGACTGGACGATGCGGATAATGTCCTGGGCACTGTCGATGTCGCGCGCCTTCAGCCGGACGACCTCACCGATCCTGAGCCCGCAGCCGTAGGCCAGCGAGAGCATCGCCTGCAGCCTCAGCGTTTTGGCTGCGGCCAGGAGGCGCTCGACCTCATCCGGGCTCATCACCAAGGCGATCTTGCGAGGATCTCGAACCGAATAGAACTCAGCGGCCAGCTCATGCCGGCGCAGCGTCACGCGGAAGAGGAACTTCACGCCCGTCACGATGCCGTTGCGGTTGCCGATGCTGATGCCGCTCTCGGCCAGATCCAGCTGAAACCGGCGGATATCGTCTGCGGTCGCCGTCTCGGGCGAGTGCTTGAGGAACGCGGCGAACCGCTTGCAGCTTCTGATGTAGCCTTGCTGCGTATGTGGGCCCAGATGACGCCCGGTCATGTCATCGATCATGCGTAGACGCAGTAGGCTGATCGTATCCGTACTCATAAAAAACTCCTGTTCGGATCGAGGTTGACACCTCAATCTCAGAACCGGAGTTCCACGATTGTCAGCCCACTTAGCGCGTCCGGGCGATCACGGGGACCGGCCGCCGCAAATATCGCGGCAGCGATTTAGTGCTTGGCTGCATAACGGAAAGAGATTTCGGATGGCAAACGAAAAAGACTGGTTTCAGGCTCAATCTTACGCGCCGCGGCCTCACCGATAAACCACCCCCGGCAGATAAAGCGTCAGCTCCGGAATGAACGTGATCAGCACCAGGACGATCAGCAGCGGCACCAGGAACGGCGCGACGGCCTTGATCGCTTGCATCAGCGGCATTTTGGCGACGCGCGACAGGATGTAGAGCACCATGCCGACTGGCGGGGTGAGCAGGCCGATCATCAGGTTGAGCACCATGACGATGCCGAAGTGAACCGGGTCGATGCCGAGATGGGTGATGATCGGCAGGAACACCGGCACCAGGATGGTGATCGCCGCAATCGTCTCCATGAAGCATCCGACGACCAGCAGAATGATGTTGATCAGCATCAGGATAACGATGGGATTGTCGGAGATCGAGAGCAAGCCGCCGGCGAGATATTCGGTGATCCGCGCCTGAGTGAGCACCCAGGCGAAGATCGACGCGGCGCCGACGATGAACAGGATGATGGCCGTCGTCTCGATCGTGTCCATGGACACGCGCAGGAAGCGTTTCCATGACATCGAGCGGTAGACCACGAAGCCGAGGAACAGCGCCCAGACGCAGGCGGCGATGGCGGCTTCGGTCGGCGTGAACCAGCCGAAGATCATGCCGCCGATGATCAGCCCCGGCGTCATCAGCGCCGGCAGCGCGTTGACGAACGAGATGGCAAGCAGAGAAATCCGGAACGGCTGGTCGGCGGGGATGTCGTTCGCATAGGCGTGCCAGGCGACATAGACCATCAGCGAGGCCGCCATGAGCAGGCCCGGCACGAAGCCGGCGACGAACAGCTTGCCGATCGAGGCGTTGGCCATGACGCCGTAGATCACCAGCGGCAGCGATGGCGGAATGATCGGGCCGATGGTCGAGGACGCCGCCGTCACGCCCACGGCGAAATCGGCCGAGTAGCCGCGGTCGCGCATCGCCTTGATCTCGATCGTGCCGAGGCCGCCCGCATCGGCGACGGCGGTTCCCGACATGCCAGCGAAGATCACCGACGCGGTGACGTTCACATGGCCGAGCCCGCCGCGCAGCCAGCCGACCAGCGCCATGGCGAAGTCGAAAATGCGGTTGGTGATGCCCGCCGTATTCATCAGGTTTCCGGCGAGGACGAAGAACGGGATCGCCAGCAGCGGGAAGCTGTCCACGCCGTTGATGATCCGGTGCAGGATGACGACGTCTGGCACCGTCCCTTGCAGCACGATATAGATTGCGCTCGATCCGGCGAGCGCCACCGCCACCGGAAAGCCGAGAACCAGCATGGCGAGGAGCGAGATGAACAGGATCGCGATCAGCATGGAAGCGAACTTTCGGTGCGGGCGGGGTGCGTCGGCATGGGTCAGGCGCCGGGGGGATCGATGAGATGGCTGGTGCCGGTGCGCCAGTGCCGGATGGCGCGCAAGAGCTGATAGATGGTCATGCCGGCAAAGCCCACCGTGACCGTCCAGTAGATCGTCGATTTCGGCAGTTCCAGCGACACCATCATCGACTGCGTGCGCATGGCGAGTTGCGCGCACAGCAAGGTAAACCAGCCATAGATGCCGATCAGGATCACATCGACCGCCGTGGAGAGCACGCGGCGAAGCCCGCGCGGCATGTAGATGTAGAACACCTCGATGGCGATATGGCTGCCCTTGCGGGTCGCCATGACGCTGCCGATGAAGGCGACGCCGATGAGCAGGTAGCGGGCGATCTCCTCGGTCCAGCCGAGGGACGAGTTCATCACATAGCGGGTGAAGAACTGGGTGAACACCACGGCCGCGAGCGCCCAGAACAGGATGAAGGCCGGCGCGTCGTCCCACTGCACGTCGGAGACGTCGAGCGCTTCTTCCTCCGCGCGCGCGTCGAGATGGACGATGCCGCCCTCGACGATGGTGGCGTGTTCAGACGAATGATGGGGGTCGCCGGTCATGCATGGATCTCCTTAGAGCATCGGACCGAAAAATGTGCCCTCGCGAAGGCGGGGATGCGCAGCGGTTTTCGGATAGATCCGATGCTAAAACAGATAGTTAGAGCGGCGGCATCGATTCCGATTAAAGATCCGCCGCTCTAGATCATCCGCTCAAGGAGCATCGCCGCCCGAATGTCCGGGAAGCGACGCTCATTGGCGGAGAATTCTCTGGATCAGAGACCCTGCAGCCGGTCGTAGATTTCCTTGGACCAGGTCGCGGCCGGCCCGTTATGGAGCTTGACCACCGCCTCGCGGAACGGCGCGCGGTCGACCTCGTGCACCTGGACGCCCTGCTCCTTGAACCAGGAGACCAGCTCCTTCTCCTTCTTGATGATGTCCTGGGTGCATTTGTCGGCGGCTTCCTTGAGGATCGCCGTCAGCGTGGCCAGGTCCTCGGCGTTCAGCTTGGCTTTTGCCGGGCCGCCGATGATGGTCAGGAGCGCGTCGGTGATGTGGCCTGTCAGGTTGATATGCGGGTTCGGCTCGTAGAATTTCTTGGCCTGGATAGTCGGCAGCGGGTTCTCCTGTGCATCGACGACGCCTTGCTGCAACGCCAGATAGACTTCGGCGAAGGCGATCGGGCTCGGATTGGCGCCGACGGCTTCCGGGAACATCTTGTAGAGCGGCGCGTTCGGCACGCGGATCTTCAGTCCCTTCATGTCGGCGGGCGTGAGGATCGGCTTCTTCGATGTCACATGGCGCTGGCCGTAATAGGTGAGCGCGATGACGTCGTTGCCGCTTTTTTCGGCATAGCCCTTGGCCAATTCCTGGAAGAGGTCGGAATTGCGGAACTTCTCCCAATGGTCGTAGTCGCGGAACATGTAGGGCGCGCCGCCGATGGCGATCGGGCCGTAGCTGCGTCCGGCGAAAAGCTGGCCGGTATAGATGATGTCCACCGTGCCGAGGCCAAGCCCTTCATTGATGTCGACTTCCTTGCCGAGCGAGGACGCCGGGAAGACCTCGATGGTCCAGCGGTTGTTGGTGCGCTTGGCGAGTTCCTCGCCCGCCCAAACGGCCCAAGTGTGATAAGGCTCGCTGGTTTCGTAGACATGCGCCCATTTCAGCACCTGGGGCTGCTGGGCAAGAGCCGGACCGGCAAGAGCAGCAGCCAGCGCGAAGCCGGCAGCGCCGAGCGTCATCCGGCGCGTCCAAAGATTGGGCATTGCGTTTCCTCCTAGCGATGGCCCTTGGGCCTTATAGGTTTTTTACCGTTTTAATCTATTGGAGCTTGGCCGAATCGGCAAATGAAACGGCCCGCAGGGCGGTGATTTCATTTGTGACTGCCGCGCACGAGCGGGTGCGGGCGCCCCGCGCCATACCGGCCGAGGCGCGCCGTCGCCCGCTAAAGCAGGCCCCGGCCGGCGAGATTGCGCATCAGATCCGCCGCGCCGAACCGCCACGGCGGACAATCGGTCGACAGGTCGACGGTGTTGACCAGCGAGCCGAGCCCGCCATTGGTGATGGTGACCAGGTCGCCGACCTTATGGGTGAAGCCGTCGCCCGGCGCGCCGCGGTCCTGGGTCGGTGCGAACATCGTGCCCAGGAACAGCATGAAGCCGTCGGGATATTGGTGATGCCGGCCGATGGTGGCGGCGACCAGTTCTTCCGGATCGCGGCTGATCTCGCTCATCGAAGACCGCCCGACGAGCTGAAAACCGTCCTCGCCCTCGACGGTCATTTCCAGCTCGGCCACGCGGACTGCGTCCAGCGTATAGCGGCCGTCGAACAGGCGAATAAACGGCCCGATCGCGCAGGAGGCGTTGTTGTCCTTGGCCTTGCCGAGCAGCAGCGCCGACCGGCCCTCGACATCGCGCAGGTTGACGTCATTGCCGAGCGTGGCGCCGCAGATCCGCCCCGTGCTGTTCACCGCGAGGACGACTTCGGGCTCCGGATTGTTCCAGCTCGAGATCGGGTGGATGCCGACCTTCGCGCCCCAGCCCATCGACGACATAGGCTGCGACTTGGTGAAAACCTCCGCGTCCGGCCCGATGCCGACTTCGAGATATTGCGACCAGATGCCTTCCTCGATCAGCGCCGCCTTGACCCTGGCGGCCTCGGGCGAGCCGGGCTTGAGGTTCGCCAGGCTGTCGCCGACCAGCGCCACGACCTTGGCACGGACTGCCTCGGCCCGCGCCGGATCGCCCCCGGCCCGCTCCTCGATCACGCGCTCCAGCATCGACCGCGCGAAGGTGACGCCGCAGGCCTTCAGCGCCTGAAGATCGCAAGGCGCCAGCAGTCGTGGCGCGTCGGACGTCTGCCGGGTGGCTTCGGCGATAGTCGTCAGCGGCCCCAGATCCTCGCCAGACGCGGCGCGGACATAGCCGGCCGGATCGTCCAGTTCGAGCACGTCGCGGATCGTCGGCGCTTGCTTCGCCGTGATATCGACGGTCGAGCCGCCGCGAATGGTCACGATCGACGGCCCGAGCGACGGGCGCTCGACGCGGCCGAGAAGCACCGCGTCGTCGTCTTCAGGAAGGAGTTTCATGGTCATCGGCTCACCCGGCGTTGATGTTGGAACTCAAGCGCGGCCATCACGCCCCGCAACGCGGCCAGCCCCTTCAGCCGGGCGACACAGGAATAGTCGGGGTTCACCCGCTTGCCGATGTCGTCGAGCAGGACATGATCATGAATGCTTCCGCAGACCGACCAGCGCAACCTCTCGCCCTCGCAGAGCGTCCGGCGCTCGCGCACCTCGGTCAGGCTCCAGGCCTCGCCTTCATATTTGTGATGCAGCGCGGTTACGATATCCGTCGCGCCAGCCTGCCGCACGTCCTTCAGCGAGACCGGGGCCTGGGGTCCGTACCATCTCCAACCCTGGCGCATTGCCACCTCCCGATGGCGGATTATCGATCTTCCGCCTTGGATAACAATGCCCGTTTCCGGGGCGGAAACCTAGTGCGGAGTGAAGGAACCAGCAACACCCGCAAGTCCTTCCAGCATCGTCATTCCCGCGAAAGCGGGAATCCAGTATTCCCCTGCCAGTTCATGCGGTTAATGGATCCACACCTTGCGCGGGATGACGGTATGTCGTCGAAGGATGGGTCGCCATCACGAGAAACCGCTATTTCAGCAGCCAGCGGAAAGCGCGCTTCAATTCGGCCGCGCCGTTCTCACGATACCACCGCCCATGCGCCAGGATCACCCGCTCCGGCTCCCAGGCGATCATTCGCTCCACCGCCGCTTTCAATCCCTCCTTTTTACGGCCTGAAAAAGTCAGCCGCATGTCGCGCGGCATCTGTCCGTCGGGATCCTGAACGCCGCCTGCCCAGGTCAGAAAGCGCATGACCATGCCGCTCAGCTTCGACGCCTCGAAATTTTCGATGAGGTCGGTGAGGATGAGCGTGCCGCTGGGATGATGGAAAAAATCCACCTCGGTCATGAAGCGGCTCTCGACCGGCAGCGTGGCGATTTCGGCATCCCACGGATAGCCGCTTCGGGCATCGAGGCCCATGGACGGAAAATCGATGCGCTGCTTGGCCTGCTCGCGGATGCGCGGGGCAAGATAAATTTCCGCGTCCGGAAACGCGGCGTGCCAATCGGGAATCCACCAGTAATGAATGCGGTTCGGTCCGATGATCCATTCCGGCACGCCGAGCGCTTCGACCTCGCGCCGCAGCGCGTCCGTCAGCGTGGTCGGCGAATGGATGAACAGACCGCCGCCTTCGAGACGGACGATGGTCATGCGCGTCGGAAACGGCATTTTCGGCCAAGGCATGCCGAAATGGATGATGGGGCCGTCGACAATCCAGACATTCTCGGCGACGGGCTTCGGCGTGTTCAGCGGCGGATAGGTGTTCTCGTGCTCGGACGCCATTCGCGGCGCGCTCCCCTATTAGCGTTTGCGCAGCAAAGCACGGAAAGCCGAAAATAAAATGACGCCTCGCCCGCGCCACCCGTCAGAAGAGCACGCGCATCAGCGCGGCGCTCGCCGTGCCCACGAAGGACCGTGGCCAGCAGCGGCAGGCGGAACGCGGCACCGATGGTGATCAGACCGGCGAGCGACTCCGGCGGCCGGCTCGACCGGCGCCAGCGCGGCGGACCTTTGGCCGGGCTCGCCTGCGCCGCTCTATCTCTCTGTTTCGGCGCCGGATTTATCTGAAAGCCGCGTCGCACTTTTCGATCCGATGCGCTAAGCCGGCCTGCTCTCTTCGGGGAGAATTTCGAAGGTCACGTCGGCGCCTGCGCGCAGGCGATCGATCAGCCGATCGCCGAAAATCGTCGCCGGGGTCCAGAAGCCGCCCGGCTTTTCATCCTTGCCGATATCGAGCGCCAGACACGCCGCCGCCTGCCCCAGCATTTTCGACGTCGAGCCATAGCCCGGATCGCCCTGGCCGGTGACCTTGGCGCGCAGCGAGCGGCCGTCCGTTGTCGAGCCGACGAAACGCATATCGAAAAAGCCCTTCTTCTGCATCTCCTCGCTCGGCCCCTCGCCCGGCGCCGGCACGAAACGCTTCAGGACCCACCGCGCCGGCGCCGCCGCGCTCGCGGCCAGAAATGCGCCGAGCCCGCTGGCGAGCGCATAGGCCCGGAAGCGCCCACGCCCGCCACTGCCCATCAGCACGGACTCGTCATAGAGAAAGTCGCGGCCATATTCGAAGCCACTGAGCGCGTTGGTGCGATGAACGATGCGGGTGTTGATCGCGGCCATGACGAAAGGCGCGATCCAGCCGTCGAAATCCGGATCGTAGGCGACGGTCGACAGTCTCGGCTGGCGGATGCCGGGCGAAACGTCCCGCGGCACCAGCGAATAAGGATTGTTCATCTCCCGGCGCAAAGCGGGATTGCCCGACATTTCCTTGGCGATATTCATCATGCTCGCCACCGTGCCGCCGGACGCGCCGCCCCGCATGGCCTTGACGCGCATCTTGATCCGCCGCAGCGGCACGCCGAAGCGCTCGTGGGCCTCGCGCTCGAGGAAATAGACGCCGAGATCGGAGGGCAGCGAGTTCGAAGCCGCAACATGGCACGATCCGCGCGCCGCTCGCCTTCGCGGCGACCTCGTACCGCTCGATCATTCGCTTGATCCAGTGAACTTCGCCGGTCAGGTCGCAATAATCGGTGCCGGTTTCGGCGCAGACCTTGACCAGCGGCTCGCCGTAAAGCGCATATGGCCCGACCGTGGACACCACAACCCGCGTCTGCCCGCACATGGCCCGCAGAGCGGCCTCATCCGCCGCGTCGGCGACGATCAGCGGCAGGTCAGCGCCGGCCGCCCCGAGCGATTTGCGCAATTCCTCCAGCTTGCTGCGCGAGCGCCCGGCAACCGCCCATCTCAACGGGCCGCCGACGCCGAATGGGCGCAGCAGATAGCCGCAAAGCAGTTTTCCGACGAAGCTCGTCGCTCCGAAGGCAACAAGATCGTAATCCGAGCCAGCCATGTCGTCCCGCCCCCATACCGGCGCATCGCGCCACATGTGCCACGCTTCGGGATTATACGCATTCGACGCAAATGCCAAATCGCGACCGACGACACGTCATCGATCGTCCGAATGCGAACGAAGCTGCCCCAACACCGTGGCGGATGCATGATGACGGCTTCCATGCGAGGCTGGAACGGCCCAAACCAGCGTTACCCGGCCGCGAATTCCGCCTTCGGCAGCACCGCGCCGCGCTCGCTCAGATGGTCGCGCAGCAGCGCCACATTACGCCGATTGGCCTTGAAGCCGACGTCGAACAGGTCGCCAAGCACGGGGATCGCGCCGACCAGCATGTCGATACCGACATTCGCCGCCATGCGCGTCAGGACAAGGCGGGAGACGCCCATGCGATGCGCGGCAAGGACGAGATAGACGGCAGGAAGGGCGAGCACGCCGTCACCGATGCCCGGGATGATCCCAAGCAGGGAATCCAGCCCGAAGCGGACATCGGTCCCCGGAATGCGGAACTTGCTGTCCATCCAATCCGCCAGGGTTTCCAACCGGCGCAGGTCGTCCTCGTCAGCCATGGACCTATCTCTTTGCGATGATGTAAACCGCGTGGACGATGCCGGGGATATAGCCGAGCAGCGTCAGCAGGATGTTGAGCCAGAATTGCGCGCCGATGCCGACCTGGAGGAAAACCCCGAGCGGCGGCAGCAAGATCGATGCGAGAATGCGAAGTAAGTCCATAAATCCTTCTTCTTTCGGCGCTGCGCTTTCGGCGGCGCCAGTTAAGTGTTGCCTCTCGACTAACGACCTCACGCATCATGAGTTCCGAGACCGGAGGGAAGCGCGAGGGCGCGCGCAGCACATCAGAGGTGCGGGATGGCGCGGGAAATGAAGGAGGTGAAGGGGCGGTGCGCGTACCGGATCCGGCACCCGCCGGTCAGATGCCTTTGCGCAGCTTCGCCAGCACTTTCAGCCCGGCATAGCCGTCGGCCGGCTTCAGCCCGGCCTTGACCTGAAACGCGCGTACCGCCCGCATCGTATCGCGGCCGACGCGGCCATCCGTGCCGCCGGTGTCAAGGCCGAGCGCCGTCAGCCGCCGCTGGACCTCCTGAACCTCAGGCAGAGTAAGCGGCCGCTCACCGCCGGGGAACTGGCGCGTGAACGGTCCCTCCCCGGCGATCTGGTCGCCGAGATAGACGATGGCGAGCGCGTAGAGGTTGGACGGGTTGTAGGATTTCACCGCTTGGAAATTGTGGGTCAGCAGGAACACCGGGCCGCGGCGCGCGGGCTGCCAGAGCCGCGCCCTCTCCTTGCCATTGGGGAATTTCTTGCCGTTGGCACGCTTCAGGCCGAGATCTTCCCAGCCGCTGATCGGGCGCGTGCCGGCCTTTTGCGGGCTTACATCGTCCGGCAGGCGCACCTCATAGCCCCAACCCTCGCCGCGCCGGTAATTGCCGCGTTCGGCCAGATAGCGCGCCGTGCCGGCAAGGGCGTCGTCCGGCGGGCCGAAAGGCGAGATGCGTCCGTCGCCGTTGAAGTCCACGCCCATATTGAGCCAGACCTCGGGCATCCATTGCGTGTGCCCCATCGCACCGGCCCAGGAACCGATCATCTTGTCCGGCTTCGCCCAGCCGCGCTGCACGATGACGAGCGCGTTCAGCAGTTCCTGCTCCCAATAGGAGCGGCGGCGCGGCTCTCCCCAGGCGAGAGCGGCGAGGGCTGGGAGCACCGGGCGCATATGCTTGGGGTTGGTGACGACGTCGCCGAACGCGGATTCCATGCCCCATAGCCCAAGCATGATGTAGCGGTCGACGCCGTATTTCTTCTCGATCCGCTCCAGCAGCTCTGCCTGCTCCTTGGCGCGGTCCTGGCCGATATTGACGCGCCAGTCGGACACGCGGCGGTTGAGATATTGCCAGGGCTTCTCGCGGAACTCCGGCTGGGCCCGGTCGAGCGCGTAGACGGAGGTATCTGGCTTGAGACTCTGCATCACGCCGTTATAGACGGCGTCGCGGATGCCTCTTGCGCGGGCTCTGGAGCGGAAACGGTCCACCCATTGGGCAAAGCTCAGCGAAGATTTTTGTGCGAAAACCGGGCAGCCGTCGACAAAGGCCGCGGCAGCGCCCAGCGCGCCGTATAACAGTGCGCGACGAGTGATCGGTCGAACCATCGCGCCTAGTTAGCGCGGACAGCGCCGAATTGCTATGGGCAATTTTGGAGCTTTCCGTCGGGAACGTTCGCCGCGGCATCCCCGCCGCGACCCGTCGTCTCATGGGATACGAGCCATCTTCTCGCCGTCGTGGAATCCTGAGATATTCTCGCCTGATTTCCATAATCTTTTCGCCGCTTTTCATTTGCATTGTCCCGCCATGCCGAATTTTGTCTCACATGCCCGCCATATGCTGGGCGCCGCCGTCGTGTTCCTTTGCCTCGCCGTTTCGGCGGGTGCGCAGGAAAAACCACAGCCGGGCCAGGCCCCTGCGGCGGGTGCGCCCGTCCCATCCGGCCCGGAACTCACCGTCGCGACGCGGGCGGTTGCGCCGTTCGTCATGAAGAATGGCGCGGAGCTATCCGGCTTCAGCGTCGATCTCTGGCACGCGATTGCGCGCGAAGTCGGCATCAAGAGCCGGTTCGTCATCTATGAGCGGCTGCCGGAAGTCCTCGGCGCAGTCCAGCAAGGCAAGGACGCCGCCGGCATTTCCGCCATCTCGATCACCTCCGAACGGGGCAAGAAGCTGGATTTCTCCCAGCCGATGTTCCGGTCGGGCTTGTCCATCATGGTGCCGGCGGAAGGCGAAGGCGTGAACATGCTGGCGATCATGTTCTCGGAGAACACGCTCAAGGTGCTCGGCTTCTTCCTGCTCGTGCTCATCGTTCCGGCACATGTGATCTGGTTCCTGGCGCGCGGGCGCGATGACGGGCTGCCGATCGCGGAAACCTATTTGCCCGGCATTTTCGACGCGATCTTCTGGTGCGCGGAATTGATGGGCGGCGCGGCTCAGGCGCACCCGCACCGGATCTTCGCGCGCGTCGCCGCAATCGTATGGATCTATGCCGGCATCGTGCTGATTTCCTATTTCACGGCATTCGCCACCACCTCGCTGACCATGCAGACCTTGCGCGGCGAGATCGCCGGCCCGGCCGACCTGCGCGGCAAACGCATCGCCGTCGTCGAAGGCAGCACATCGGCGACCTATGCGAGCGAGCTGGGCGCGATCATCCGCAGCTATAAGGACTTCGACTTCGCGGCCCGTTCGGTGTTGAACGGCAAGGCGCAGGCCGCCGTCTACGACACGCCGATCATCATGTATTTCACCAAGAACGAGTCGCGCGCCCGCGTCGCCGGCGGTCAGTTCCGCCCGGAGAGCTACGGCATTATTTTCCCGATCGGCAGCCCGCTTCGCCGTCCCATCGACCAGGCACTCTTGAAGCTCATCGAAGACGGCACCTATGCGGACCTCCACCAGAAATGGTTCGGGCAGCAGGAAACCGGCGGCTGACCCGTTTGGGACGCCGCCGGGTGCGACGATGAAGCGCTTTCCATAAAGCCATCGTTCAGTTTCGTACATGCTAGGCTGTGGCAGGCGATGAACGCCGACGCTGGAGCCGGTAAGATGCGCATTCTGCTGATCAATCCGCCCTACCACTCGATCTCCAGCGTATACGGCGTCGGCGCGCAGACGCCGCTCGGGCTGCTCTGGGTCGGCGGCGCGCTGATCGATGCCGGCCATGAGGTCAGCCTGCTCGACGCCGAAGCGCGGCGGCTGTCGGTCGCCGAGACCGCCGCCGAAGCCGCGAAAGCCCGCCCGGACGCCATCATGACCGGCCATGCCGGATCGACGCCCGCCCATCCATCCGTGATCGCCATGGCGCGGGCGCTCAAGTGCAGCTCCCCGGCGTGCCGATCGTCTATGGCGGCGTCTATCCCACCTATCACGGCAAGGAGATCCTCGCCGCCGAGCCGTGCATCGATGTCATCGTGCGCGGCGAGGGAGAAGCGACCGCCGTGCATCTTGCCGATGCCATGGAGACGGCCGCCCCGCTCGGCCGCGTGAACGGCATCGATTATCGCGAGGGCGGCAGCGTCCGCTCGACCGCCCCGGCGGCGATGATCGCCGATCTCGACGCCCGCCGGGTCGGCTGGGAGCTGATCGAGGACTGGGACCTCTACCAATGCTGGGGCGCCGGGCGTTCGGCCGTGGTGCAATTCTCGCGCGGCTGCCCGCATCAATGCACCTATTGCGGCCAGCGCGGCTTCTGGACCAAATGGCGCTATCGCGACGTGGAAAAGACCGCCGCCGAGATCGGATGGCTGCACCGCGAGAAAGGCGTCAATTTCATCGATCTGGCGGATGAAAACCCGACCTCGTCGAAGCGCATCTGGCAGCGTTTCCTCGAAGCGGTCGTCGCCGAAAAAGTGCCGGTGAAACTGTTCGCCACCATCCGCGCCCCCGACATCGTCCGCGACGCCGACATCCTGCATCTGTACAAGCGGGCCGGTATCGAATGCGTGCTGATGGGGATGGAGACCACCGATCCTGAGACCATCGCCAAAATCCGCAAAGGGCTCGACGACGCGCGACGATCTCGAAGCGATCCGGCTGTTACGCCGGCACGGCATCCTGTCCATGGTCGGCCATATTGTCGGCTTCGAGCAGGAGATTCTACGCGACTACTGGCGGTCGCTTCAAGCAGCTCCTCCTCTACGACCCCGACCTGCTCAACGCGATGTATGTCACCCCTCATCGCTGGACCGGCTTCTACCGCGACAACGAGCAGCGCGAGGTTATCGAGCCCGACCAGTCGCGCTGGGACTATCGTCACCAGATCCTCGGGACGCGGCATCTGCGTCCCTGGCAAATCGCCGTGCTGGTCAAGCTGACCGAAGCCATCGTCCATCTGCGGCCGCGGGCGCTGTGGCGCCTTGCGGTCTACGCGGGACCTGGACCAGCGCCGCGCTTTTCGCTGGTGCTTCGCTCACTCGTCGCCAGTGTGGCTTCAGGAGATCCGCGAACTGTTCCGCCTGCGTCCGATTTTTGAAAAGCGCCGTACGCTTGCCGAGGTCGCCGGCGATCATTTCACCGACGAAGCGCCGCTCGCGCCCGCGCGCGCCGAGCGAACGCCGTTTCACCGGCCGAGCGGCAGGCCGCAGCGAACCAATGCCGGAGCGCAATTTTAGGCCGGGACTAAGCCGCCTTCATTCGTCGCCCCGGCCTTGCGCCGAGGCCCACTTTCCTTTCGGTACGGCATTCATTGCGGATACATGATTGGCCCCCGGATCTTCGCTCCGCTTCGTCCGGGGCGACGCGGTTTCGATCTAGCCTGAGTATGTGCAGAGGCCGGGCTTATGCCGCCGCCTTCGGCGGCAAGAATTTCCGCCATCTTGCCGACCAGCTCATCGGTGTGGGCGGTGGTGACGCAGAGCGGCGGGCGGATCTTCAGGACGTTGCCGTACTTCCCGGCGGCGCCGATCAGGATGCCGCGCTGGCGCAGGCCGTTGATCATTTTCCTGGCGAGATCGGGCGCGGGCGTCTTGAAGTCGGGGGCGCGGCAAAACTCGACGCCGAGATAGAGCCCGGCCCCGCGCACGGCGCTCACCGCCGGATAGCGAACGGCCAACTCTTCGAGGCTGCGGAGCATATGCCCGCCGACCGCGGCGGCGTTCTCGATCAGCCCTTCCTCTTCGATCACCTCCAGCACGGCAAGGCCCGCCGCGGCGGCAGCGGGTGAGGCGGCGAAGGTGTTGAAATAACCGAACTCGTCAACGAAGGCGGAAAGCAGCTCCGGGCGCGTGACCAGCCCGGCGACCGGATAGCCATTGCCCATCGGCTTGCCCATGGTGACGATGTCGGGCACGAGGCCGTGGCGCGCAAAGCCCCACATCCCAGCGCCCAGGCGCCCGAAGCCGGGCTGCACTTCGTCGGCGATGAAAAGGCCGCCCGCCTTGCGCACCGCTTTCACCGCGGGCACGAGAAAGCCGGCCGGATCAGCAAAAACGCCGTCGCTGGAAAACACCGTGTCGGCGACGAGTGCGGCGACGCGTATGTCGTCCGCCTGCATCGCGATCGATTGCGTCGGACACCGCCTTGGCGAACCGCCTTGCCGAGATCGCCGCCGATAATGACGCGGATCGGGCGCCGGAACGGTGCGCACATAGGGCGGCGGGCCGCCGACCTTATAGGAGGACGGCGAGATCTCGGTCACGGCGTGGTGTTGCCGTGATAGGCGGTCTCGGTCACGATGAAGCCGGTGCCGCCGCTCGCCTTCTTGGCGATCCTGAGCGCCAGGTCGTTGCTCTCGCTGCCGGTGCAGGTCAGCACGACATTGCTCAGCTTCGCCGGGAAAGTCGCCAGCAGCTTCTCGGCATAATCGTGAACGATGTCATAGAGATAGCGCGAGTGGATGTTGAACTCGCCGATCTGTCTGGTGACCGCTGCGACCACCTTCGGATGGGTATGCCCGACCGTCGGGACGTTGTTGTAGAAGTCGAGATAGCGGCGGCCGTCGGAGGCGTAGATGTAGGCGCCCTCGGCGCGCACGATCTTGATCGGCTCGTCGTAGAACAGCACCGAGGCCGCGCCGAAGCTCTTTCGCCGGCGGCGGACCAGCGCGGCGATCTCCTTGTCGAGCGCGGCGCCCTTGGTTTCGCGGAAGGCGTTGAGCGCCAGAATTTCCGTGGCTTCGCCCGTCATCTGGCCGTGCTCCCTGCCATTTCGGCGCCGGCATGCTCGGCGAGGAACGCGCGAGCCAACGCCACCGTGCCGTCAGTGTAGGCCTCGCCCATCTCCTGCGCGGTCGGCGTCTCGGAATGCGACGCGATCCAGGCGGTCAACAGCATCCGCCGCAGCATGATGAACACCGGCATGATGCCTGGTTTCCTCGTCGGTGAGCGGCGTCACCGTGCGGTAGCCGGCGATCCAGGCGTCCAGCAGTTCCGGGATATAGGGCTCGTGTTCGAGGAAGCTGATCGCGGCGGCGAAGTCGTAGAGGTACCAGCTGAAACCGCAATCGTCGAAGTCGATCACCGACAGGCGGTCGCCGTCGACCAGCAGGTTGGCGCAGCGCAGATCGGCGTGGATCAGGCCGAATTTGTCGGGCGTCTCGCCATAGTCTGCAAGCCGCTTCTGCAGGACCCTGGCCGTCGTCTCCAACACCTCGCGGCCTTCGGCGGTGAGGCCGAGGCCCTCGCGCCAGTCGCCCCAGAGCGGCGCGTCGCCGAGGGTGGATGAAAAGTTCCACACCTTGCGGACGAACCCGTCCGGCTTCTGCCAATGGCGGACATGGGCATGGAGCCGGGCGCTGACCACGCCGAGCTCGCGAAACCAGCCGGCAAGCCCGCTCGCCTCGTCCGGTTCCTTGCCGGGCAGGAGATCGAACGCCACGACATGCCGGACGGTGCCGCCGTCGTCGATATCGGCGATATGCGAGCCGTCCGTCAGCGGAACGATGGTGAGCGTATCGACGATCTTATCGCGGTTGAGCGCGTCGAGCCACGCCAGCTCGGACTCGATCTCGGCGCGGGTGTGGTAGCCCTGCCGGTGGACGCGGAAGATGATGTCCCGCCCTATGGCAGGGTCGTGCGCACGGAAGGTCGCGTTTTCCGAGACCGTCAGCAGGCGGAGTTCGGCGTCGCCCGCCAGTCCCCACCGCGGCAGCTCCGCCCGCAGGCCCCGCTTAAGCTGTCCGATGAAGTCTTCGCTGTACATTCTCTGCCCTCCCTGAGGCATCAGCTCTTATCTTAACTGCCCTCTCCCCTTGCGGGAGAGGGTAAGGCCGAAACCCTCCGTCAACGTGTCCACAATCCGCATACGTCTCCAGTCACTCCAAACCGATCAGCCCCTTAAGCTCGGCGAGCGTCATGACATTGCAGTAGATCATGTTGATGATCTCCAGTTCGCGCGCGTGCAGCTCGTCGGTCGCGGCCGCGCAGCAATCCTCCAGCACCACCACGTCGAAGCTCTCATCCGCGAGGCTGCGCACCGTCGAGGACACGCATTGATCGGTGAAGATGCCGGCGCAGATCACCGTGCGGATGCCGAGATTGGCGAGGATCAGCCGCAAGTTGGAGCCGGTCAGGGCGCTGTCTGTGGTCTTGGTGATGACGATCTCGTCGCCCTGCGGCGCGAGCCCCGCGACGATCTGCGACGGGTCCTCGTCCTTCGGCAGCAGCAGATTGTTGAAGCCCGGCTTCTTCTGGCTCAGCGACCGGTCGCGGCCGTCCTTGGTCTGGCAGGCGATGCGGGCGAAGATGCATTCGATGCCGCGTGCGCGGAAGGCCGCCAGCGCATCGGCGATGTTCGGGATCACCGTGCCGTGCATACGCTCATGGAACCCGGTCCAGCCGTCATAGTCGGCGCGCTCGGCTTCCGTTTTAAGCCGGTCGCGGTCGGGGCGCGCCAGATAGACGTTCTGCACGTCGATGACCAGCAGCGCAGTGGTTGCCGGATCGAGATCCGGATCGTCCGGCTCCGGCGCGAGCTGATAGTAGAAGGAGCGGTTGCGCGTCTTCCACGACATCAGGCCGCCTCCCCTTCCGCGCCGCGATGGCGGCCAAGAAAGCCGAGCAGCGCCCCGTCATAGGCGGCCGGCTCCTCATAAAACGGCATGTGACTCGAATTCGGGAACACGACAAGCTCGGCATTCGGCAGGTTGCGCTTCATCAGCGCGGCGCAGGCCGGTGTCAGCTCGTCGTGATGACCGACGGCAATCAGTGTAGGGACGGTGATGCGATGCAGGTCGGGCACGCGATTCCAGTCCTTCAGATTGCCGATATAGAGAAACTCGTTTGGACCCTGCATCGCCATATAGGGAGCCATATTCCAGTCGTTCAACGACCGCAATACCGGTGCAGGCCAGTCACGAAGGCGGCAGACGTGGCGGTAGGTGAGCAGAGTCATGGCCGCCTTGTAGGCCGGGTGCTCGTAATCTTCCGCCGCCTCACAGGCGAGCATCATGGCGGCTGCTTCCGGACCGAGCGCTTCGCGCAGCCGGTGCAACTCCTGCATCAGATGCGGGATGTTGGCGACGGTATCCTCCAGGATCAGCGTCTTCAGCGCTTGCCCGTGCGTCAGCGCATATTCGATGGCGAGCCACCCGCCCCAGCTATGGCCGAGCAGATGCACCTTGCCGAGGCCGAGTTTCTGACGGAGGGTTTCAGTTTCCTCAACGTAGCGGGTGATAGACCATAGCGCCGGATCGGTCGGGCGGTCGGACGCGCCGCAGCCGAGCTGGTCGAAGGCAACGACCCGGCAGCCGTGATCGGCGAGGAAGGTGTGCGCGTCGCGCAGATAGTCGCAAGGCAGCCCCGGCCCGCCATTTAGGCAGAACACGATCTCGTCGCCCGAGCCATAAGAATAGGCGACGACGCGATGGCCATCGACATCGACCTCGATCCGCTCGTCCGGCTCGCGTTCCTGCCACATGCTGCCTCACGCTCCAGCTTCTTCGTCGCGACGGACTTGATCCGGCGCCCAGTTGCCTATCGGCAACTTTACGCCCTCAAGTTAGGTCAATCGGCCCCGGATCTTCACGTCGTTTCGTCCGGGGCGACCGGGGACCATATCCGCTCATACCGTAGCCGTCCGCGGCGCCGCCACCGTGACCTCGACGCGCGCACGCTGAAGCGCCCGCCCGATCGTGCCGCCCGGCTCCCTGTCGGTGACGAAGCGCTGGATCTCATGCGCCCGCGCCCAGATCGCCAGCGCCTGCACCTCGAGCTTTGCGTGGTCGGCGACGACGATCGTCTCCGAGGCGCGGTTGACCATTGCCTTGTAAACCGAAGCCGCGTCCGCCTCCGCGTCGGCCAGCCCCTCGGCAGTGATGCCGGTAATGCTCAGGATCGTGCGGTTGACGTTGTAGCTTTGCAGAAACTCGATAGTCTCCGCCCCGGCCATCATGCCCTCGCGGCCATTATAGCGGCCGGGGCACATGATCACGCTCAGCGTCGGATTGGCCGCCAGCGCAACGGCGACGCTGAAGGAATGGGCGATCACCGTCAGGTCGCGGCATTCGGCGGCCATGCGCCGCGCGACATGAGTGGTCGTCGCGCCCGCGCCGATGGCGATGACTTCGTTGGGCTTGACGAACTTCACCACCGCAGCGGCGATGGCCTCGCGTTCAGGCACCATGAGCCGGTGGCGCTCCGACAGCGATGGCTCGGTGCCGAAGGGCCGAACGGCACCGCCATAAGTGCGGTCGATAAGGCCGCGCTCCTCCAGCTCGTAGAGGTCGCGCCGGATGGTTTCGGTCGACACCTGAAGATCGGCGGCAAGATCGCCCACGCGCAGGCGCGAGGTCGCCATCATCTCGGCCATGATGCGCTCGTGGCGCTCCTTCTTGCCGAGCCGCGTCTTGCGCTCGCCTGTCATCGCGTTTCGCCCTTCGGCAGAGGTCTCGCGCATGGCGATCATCGCGCGCCTCCCCGCGTTCCCGCCGTCGGCGATGCCGGTGACATCGGTCTCATGCGGTTCGCCTCCGCTTGATGATGGAGCCGATCAGCCCGCCACCGAGCAGAACCGCGGCCGCGCCGAGCGTCGCCATGGTACCGAGTGCAGGCACCATCGGCGTATAGCCGGCGACCATCTTGGCGTAGAGCCATTCGGGAATCGTGCTGTCGGCCCCGGTCGTATACAGCGAGAGCGGGAAATTGCTCCATGACAGGAGGAAGGCGAACAGCATGCCCGACCAGATCCCCGGCCAGAGCAGCGGCAGCGTGATCTCGCGCATCACTTGCCAGCGGCTCGCGCCGAGGTCGAAGGCGGCTTCCTCGAGCGCCGGGTCGAAGCCGTAAACCTGGATCGCCATGACCAGCGTCACCACCGGCACGACCCAGACGAGCTCGGCGAACACCGCGGTCATCCAGCTCGTCTGAATGCCGGCGGCGTTGAACCAGAGCAGCAGCGCAAGGCCGAGCACAGGCTGCGGGAAGAAGATCGGCAGGAGGATGATCTTCTGATAGATACGGCGGCCCTTCCATTCGTAGCGCGCGAAGGCCAGCGCACCGAAAAAGGCGATCAGCACCGCGCCGATGGTGACGAGCGAGGCAACCGCGATCGAGGTGCGCACGATCATGCCGATCTCGATGGAGTCGAGTGTCTTGGCCCACCAGTCGGTCGAATAGGCGCGGATCGGAAAGGCGAAATAGCGGCTCTTGGAAAACCCGGCAAGTGCGCCGCAGACGATCGGCAGATAGATCACGACGATGACGAACAGCGTCCAGCTCCAGATCATCGTGGTGGCGCGGATGCGTGCCTGTCCCATGGCTCAGCGCCTCCCCAGGATCCGGTCGAGGTCGAGGCGGGCGAGCAGCGCCAGGGTCAGCGCGCCGATGAAGATCGTCACGACCACCGCGAGCGCCGAGCCGAGCGGCCAATTCTGCGAATAGGTGAAGGCGATCTCGATGTCATGCGAGATGACGATGATCGACTGGCCGCCGAGGATCTTGGCCTCCGCCGTCGCGCCGATAGCGAGGACGAAGGTTAAGAGCATGCCGATCAGGATGCCCGGCATCGCCAGCGGCACCTCGATCTCGCGCCAGATCTGGATGCGGCTGGCGCCGAGGTCGCGTGCCGCATCGACGAGATCGCGCGGCACCATGGCAAGGCCGAGCGTCATCGGGAACAGCATGAAGGGCAGATATGTGTAGACCATGCCGAACAAGGTCGCGCCGGTCGTGTAGAGCACTTCGGGCGCCGACAGGCCGATCATCTTCAGCGTGCCGTCAAGGACGCCGTTCTTGATGAAGAACAGCACCCAGCCATAGAGGCGGACGTTCTCGGAGATGAACAGTGGAAAGACGAAAAAGATGCTGATAAGGAACGACCAGCGGCCGAACACCGCATTGAGGCCGTAGGCGATCGGATAGGCGACCACGGCGAGAACCGCCACGGTCCCCAGCGCCAGGCCGCAGGACCACAGGAACGACAGCCAGACGGTATTGGTCGGATCGAACACCGTCTCGAAATTCTCCAGCGTGAACGAGCCGAAGATGTCGAAGCTGCGCGGCGTGGCAAAGGCGAAGCCGAGGATTGCCAGGAGCGGGGCGGCAAACCCGACGATCAGCAGAATGGCGGCCGGTACCGCGCAGCGCGCGCCGAGAGACAAATGCAGGGACTGACGCAGGGTGCGGGCGGCGGCTGCGTCTTCGGTTTCGGCGGCAGTGGCGGCGAGATCGGTCATTCGTCCTCAGCCTGTGACCGTGATCGCATCGGCCGCGTCCCAACCAACCGTGACCTTGCGGTCCGCGCTGGCCGGCAGCGCCTGCGAACGCGACAGTTCGGCAAGCATGACCTTCTCGCCGACCCGGACCTGATACTGGATGCGCGAGCCGAGCGAATATTCGTTGTAGACCACCCCTTCGAGCTGGTTGTCGGCGCTCTCGCCGGGGGCCAGGAAGCGCAGGAACTCGGGCCTGACGACGATGAATGCCGAGGCCGAATTGCCCGCGCTGCTCTTCGGCGGCAGCAATTTGAAGCTGCCCGGGACGTCGATGCCCTGCCAGACATCGCCATCGGCGCGCGCCACGGAAATGACGTTCACCTCGCCGACGAACTCGGACACGAACCGGTCGCGCGGCTTGTTGTAGATCTCCTCGGGCGTGCCGATCTGGACGAGCTTGCCCGCCCGCATGATGCCGATGCGGTCGGACATCACCATCGCCTCTTCGAGGCTGTGCGTAATGTAGATGAAGGTCTTGCCGGTCTCCTTGTGGAGGTCCTTCAGCTCCTTCTCCAGCGCCTTTTTCAGCTTGTAGTCGATCGCCGAAAGCGGCTCGTCGAAAAACAGCACTTCCGGGTCGTAGGCGAGCGCACGGGCCAGCGCAACGCGCTGACGCTCGCCGCCGGAGCATTTCATGACATTCTTGTCGTGATAGTCTTCCGGCAGGCGGACGAGCGCCATGAGTTCAAGTGCGCGGCGTCGACGTTTCTGGGCATCGACACCGCGCACCTTAAGCGGAAAGGCGATATTCTCGCCTACCGTCTTATGGGGAAACAAGGCGAGAGACTGGAAAACCATGCAGGTGGGGCGCTGGTTCGACGGCATGTCATTGATCCGCTCACCCCGCAACGTGATGTTGCCTTCGGTCGGCTCCTCCATTCCCGCAAGCATGCGCAGCAGCGTCGTCTTGCCGGAACCGGACGGCCCGACAATGGTCAGAAACTCGCCCTCGACCACGTCGAGATCGATTTTGTCCACGGCAACGAACGACCCGAAGGTCTTGCGGATGCCGACAAGCTGAAGAATCGGAATGGGGCCTGCATCGCGTGCCAACATGACTTCTCCCAGGCTGCATTGCACGGCGCGCATGGCGCCGCGCAAATCTCGTCAGCGTATTGAACGCAATCAGCCGCGCAGACGCTTGGCCGCATTCATGACATCGAGTGCCTTATCGTAATCCGGCACGATGTCGTATTCGACGGAGCGAGCCATCTCTTCTTCCAGGCTGTCCCACTGGATCGCGTCGAGCTCTTCCTTCGTGAACAGCTTGAAGCACTCCGGATTGCCCATCTGGGTGACCGGGTTGAAGGTGCCTTCGGCGAAGGCCACCGTGTGCGCGACCTTCGGATCCTGCACATATTTCAGGAACTCGGTCGCGAGCGGCGACGGCGACGGATTGTTGACGGCGGAGGTCACCTCGATCCAGGCGATGCCGCCCTTGCCGCCTTCCATCGGTCCCTTCATCGGCGTGATGCCGCGCAGGTTCGGATTGCCGTCGGCGCGGGCCGGGGACACCGAATAGGTGCCGCCGGTAAGATGGAAGTCGATCTCGCCCGAGATCAGCGCCTGGTTCATCGCCGCGATGTCGCCGATCAGCTTGGCGCCCTTGAAGATCCGCTTCGCGGTCTCCTCGAACTTGGTCATCTCGGCATCGTCATGGGTTTTGAACGGGTCGATGCCGGCAAGCACGAAGATGTTGAAGACGTTCCAGTCGTCGGATTCCAGAATGCCGTATTTGCCGGCATTGGAGGCTTCGTTGAACAGGTCCCAGCCTTCGTCCTCGGCGGTCTTGCGGCTGACCTTGTCGGTATTGACGACGAAGCTGTACGGGCCGAAGCGCTGGACCATGCCGAGCAGCTCCTTGCCGTCATCGCTCATCGCCCATTTGTACGGTGCCTTGAATGCCGGCATCATCTTGGCGAAGAACGGCTCGAATTCTTCGAGCGGGAGCGGCTTGATCAGCTTCTCCGGCAGCATGATCTTGCGCGCCCAGGGATTGTTGACGTTGATCAGATCCCAGACGTTGATCTCGCCGGCGCGCAGGCGGTTGATCATGGTCGGGTCGTTGGTCAGGCTCTCGGCCTTGACCGTCGCGCTCTTGCTGCTGCGGAACGGATCGAGCACCTGTGCGGAGTTGTAGCCCTCCCAGCACAGGATGTTCAGCTCCTTCTCGCGCGCGGCGTAGGCGGACGTCATCCCGCCCAGGGCACCGCTGGCCAATGCGGCCGTTCCGGCCATGCCCTTGAGTACCGTTCGTCTTGAATAACGTGTCATCGCAAAATCCCCTCGCAACTCTCGTGCAATCGTCAAAATGCCCACACAGAAACGGCACTCAACGAGCGCCGGCGTCTTCCCGCCTGCCGAACTTCATCAAGATTTCGTTTTGTCTCGTTTTTCTCGAACCAACAGCCTCTCCAATCCCGATCGCAATATTTAGCGATTGTGGGATTATGTTGGACTTTGTTGAATTGTATGCACTATTTTATGGGCTTTACAACATTTTTGTTGCGGCGCACACTGTCGAAATCCAAAAGAGCGACCCTCGGCGGTCGGTCCGCGCCAGCAGGGAAGGGAGTGGCTTGGATGTTCAAATCGCTTGAGGGGCAGACGGTCATCGTCACCGGCGCAAGCAAAGGCATCGGCAAGGGCATCGCGAAGTGTTTCGCCGATGCCGGGCTGAACGTGCTGGTCGTCAGCCGCAATCTCGCCGAGGCGGAAAAGGCCGCATCGGAGATCGGCGGCAAGGCATCCGGTTTCGCCGCCAACGTCACCAGCTCCAGCGATTGCAACGCCATGGCCGCGACCGCCCTGGAGCGCTACGGCAGCGTCGACGTGCTCTGCGCCAATGCCGGCATCTTTCCCGCCGCCAAGCTCGGCGACATGACGCCGAGCGATTTCGACCAGGTGATGAACACCAATCTGAAGGGGACGTTTCTGTCCGTCTCCGCCGTTCTCCCCGCGATGAAGGCCAAGAAGAAGGGCCGTATCGTGCTGACGTCGTCGATTACCGGGCCGATCACCGGCTTTCCCGGCTGGTCGCATTACGGCGCCTCGAAAGCCGGCCAGCTCGGCTTCATGCGCACCGCGGCGATCGAGCTGGCGCCCTGGAACATCACCATGAACGCCGTAATGCCCGGCAATATCCGCACCGAGGGCCTCGACGGACTGGGTGCGGAGTATATTGCCAGCATGGAGGCTTCGATCCCGCAAAAGCGGCTGGGCAGTGTGGCCGATATCGGTAACGCCGCCCTGTTCTTCGCTTCGGAGGAAGCCGGCTACATTACCGGGCAGACCATCGTCGTCGATGGCGGCCAGATCCTGCCGGAGTCGCTTCAGGCGCTCAACGAGATGGGTTAGCGACCGAGTGCGGCCGAAAGTGAAGAGTTTTATCGGGGGGTGAGTGCGGCGGGTCTAATGTTTAGGCCCGCCGATTTCTTCAACGACCATGCGCCGGCCGCGCTTGTCGAAAAAAGCGCCGTTGTTCAGCTCCAACCGGTCGGCCGTGACGCGCTCCTCAATGTCGAGAAGCCGGACCTTGGCCAGGGAATCGGGCACAGGCCCGGCGCCAGTATTGCGCGAGGCAAAGAACGCCGCCGCGTTCCATTTATGCGGTGCGCCGTTCAGCATTTTGCGCATGTCGGCCCAGCCCACCTCGTCGCCGATCACATGCAGATAGGTCGAGGCGACCGGCTCAACGGTCTCCTCCCCGATGTCGAGCACCAGGATCAGCGCGGTAAACGGCCCGCGCGCAAACTCGTCGACGATCCACTTATCGAAATCTGCCGACATCACGCATCCGGATACATGAAATCATCGACATAGGTTTCATAGGCTTCCAGGAAGCGCTTGCCGCGAGTCGCTTCAAACCATTGCTCGAATTCGCGGAAAAGCGCTTCGGGATCGGCGGCGGACCCGGCCGCATCCGGAGCGGCGACGGCGGCATGGACCGCCTCGGCGACCGGCTTCAGCCGCTCGGCCACCTCCTTCTTGGCCTCGTCCAGATCATCGAGGCTCGTTCCGATCCAGCCAATATCCTTGAACACATAGGTAAGCTGCGCCCTGCAGGCGTCCTCCGCCGTCTCGCAGCCCTCCGCCGCCCGCGCCATGTCCTTCATCGCATTCATGCGGCGATGGGCGTAGGCGCGCTCGACCTCCAGCCGGGCGATCTCGGCGGCGGCCTCGCGGCGATACGCCTTTTCGCGGGCATTGGCCGCCGCGGCCTCTTGCTCCAGCCGGACCAGGAAATCCGCCGTCATGGTCTCACCTCTCTAGAGCACGATCGGGAAAGCCAGCTTTCCCGAAAAATCGTGCGAAAATGGGGATGGCGGAAGAGAGTGGGAGTCGAACCCACGAAAGACCGCTCGAAGCGGCCTCCACTGGCTTTGAAGGCCAGCCGCACCACCGGGGACGTATCTCTTCCAGAACGGATCATGCCACCTCGCCGAAATAGGTCAATCGATCCTGGCGGATGCGGCGGCGATCTCCACGGCGAATCGTCACGCCCTGGCGATCGAGAAATTCGAGAATTTGGATGGCCACCTTCCGGCCGCTGTCGATCCGGTCGCGGAACGCCGCGGCGGTGACTTCGGCGTTCGGGGCGCTTGCCGCGATATCGGCGGTAATCTGGATCATCTCCGCTACCGCGGCACGCAGGAAATAATGATCCTGGGCGACTTCCACGACGCGGCCGAGCCGCACGAGCCGGCGCATGAGATTACGCAGCTCGGTCTCGTCGACCTCGAAGGCTTGAGCCATGTCGCGGACGCGGGGCGGACGGAAGCGGTCGCTGCGCAGCGCGGCGTCGACGCGGTGCCACAGCGCCTCATCCTCCGCGCTAAGGCTGACCTTATGGCCCGGCAGGCGCAGCCACGGCCCGTCGACCACAACGCCGCCGATCTCGCGTTCGGCCGCAAGCACCTCGCCGAACGCCTCGCGGGACAGGCGCGCGTCCATGGCGTTGCGCAAACGCTCGGGCTGAAGTCCCGGGTGATAGGGGGATTTCTCGTGATGGGCGGCAAGCGTCGCGATCAGGTTCTGCCGCGCAGCGATCCAGTGGTCCTTGCTGAAGGCGAACCGGCCGGCAACGAAAGTGCCGAGACGTTCCCAGAGCCCGGACGCTTCCTCCGCCGTCAGATTATAGGTAACGGCAAAGGGGAACCGCTCGACATAGCCGGGCTCGCGTTCCATCAGCAGCCGGGCCGCGTCCTCAGCCTCATGGGCGAGCGCTTCGAGCCGCACCAGCCGGTCCGCCCGGCGGCGGTGGCGAACCGAGGCGAACGGGTCGACCACGAAGCCGCCGCCGATGGTCGCCTGGGCCGACTGGTCGCGGAGAATGATCCGGTCGTGAGCCAGGGCGCCGATGGGCGCGTCGAGCACGATCTGGGCGAATGCGCTCCTGCCGGGCAGCAGCGTGTCGTCCTCCAGCAGCGCGACGCGGCCCGTGCCGTGTGCCGCGGCGAGGTGAATATGGACGGGCGTCCAGTGCTTGAGCGGCTTCCTCTCGCTGGCAAGCAGGCTGAGACGCACGTCCATGACCGAGGTCGGCGAATGGATCTGCGGCGCGACCACCCAGTCCCCCCGGCCGATCGCCTCCTTGCTGACGCGCGGGCCGGCGATGTTGAGCGCGCAGCGGTCGCCGGCGATGGCGTGATCGGCCTCGCGATTCTGCGCGTGAATGCTGCGGACGCGCGCCTCGATGCCGCTCGGCGAAACGATCAGCCGGTCACCAACGCCGACGCGGCCCGCAAACAGCGTTCCGGTCACCACCAGCCCGGCGCCCTGGAGCGTGAACACGCGGTCGATGGCGAGGCGCGGGAAACCGCCGGCAGCGCGGCGCTCGCTGCTGTGCAAAGCCAGAAAGTCGCGCAGCGTGTCGACGCCTTCGCCGGTCAGGCTCGACACCGGAACGATGGGAGCGTTCGCCAGCTTCGTCGGAGCGAGCAGCATCTGAATCTCGGCGATGCGCCGTGCGCGGAGGCCGTCGTCGGCAAGGTCCGCCTTGGTCAGCGCGACGACGCCGGTTTCGATGCCGAGCAGATCGACGATCTGCAAATGCTCGACGGTTTGCGGCATGACGCCGTCATCCGCCGCGACGACGAGCAGCACGAGGTCGATCCCCGTCGCACCGGCGAGCATGTTGTGAACGAAGCGCTCATGGCCGGGAACGTCGACGAAGCCGGCCACAGTTCCGTCCGCCAACGGAACATAGGCATAGCCGAGGTCGATGGTGATGCCGCGCTTTTTTTCCTCGGCAAGCCGGTCGGCATCGACGCCCGTCAGCGCCTTGACCAGCGCTGTCTTGCCGTGATCGATGTGACCGGCCGTCCCGATGATCATGGCGCCCGCGCTCCCGCGGAAGCGCGACGGCCCGCCTCCATGCGCTCGGCCTCCGTCAACGACGCTTCGGCCTGCGCGATGAAGCCCTCCGCCACCTCGCTACCCTTCGCCCGCGCCTTGTAAAGCCAGGTCAGCGCTGCGACCGGATCGCGATCGACGCCGCGGCCCATCAGCGTCGCCGCACCGAGCATGGCCTGCGCCTCGCCGTGACCAAGCTCGGCCGCCTTTCGCCACCAGCCGGCAGCCGCCGCCGCATCGCGCTCGACGCCGAGGGCGTTGTGATAGAGGTCGCCGAGCCGCGCCATGGCGTCGACCCGGCCGGCTTCGGCGGCCTGCTGGGCGTATCGCAGCGTCTTGGCATAGTCCTGCTCGACCCCGCCGCCGACGAGATGCATCCAGCTCACCATGTCGGCGGCTTCGGCATCGCCCAGATCGGCGGCGCGCTGATACCATTCGGCGGCGATGGCGTGATCCTGCGGCACCCCGCGGCCCTCGTAGTGAAGCAGCGCCAGATTGCGCATCGCCGAGACCATGCCGGCTTCGGCCGCACGGCGGATCAGCGCCGCGCCATGCTCCACGTCGCGGGTCACGCCCAACCCGTCGAGATAGAGCGCGCCGATGGCGTTCAATGCGCGCGGCTCGCCCGTCTCGGCGAGCGGCAGCCAGACGCGCAACGCCGCCGCCGTATCGCCGCCCTTATGCAGAGCCAGCGCCTCCTCAAGCCGCGCCGATGCGTTTGCGGCGGGTTCGGTCTTCGTCGAAAACAGGCGGGCGAGCAAGGACATCACGCCTCCTGGCCGCGCGTGGCCGCCATCCGCACAAAGGCGGCCACGACGTGGATTACAGTGAAAGCCGAGGTCATTCGCGCTCGCCTCGCTCTAATTCGACAGCGACGTGAACTGCTCGGCAAATGCGGCCTCGTCCCCGGCTTCGAGACAGCGCAAGTCGAGCCACAGACGCCCGTCGGCGATGCGGCCGATCACCGGGATCGGCAGGCCGCGGAGCTTGGCGGCAAGCGCTTCGAGCTTGGTGCCGGAGCCTCGCGCTTGCTTGGCCGCAAAGGTGATGGCGACGCTGGGCATCAGATCGAGCGGCAAGGCGCCGGAACCGATCTGGCTGTGGCAGGGCGCGATCTCGGCTTTGAGGCCCGGCGGGACATGCACCGCAATCGCGGGCAGAACGCGCTCGGCGCCCTCGCGGATCTCCTCGGCCGGGCGCGCGAGCAGACGGATCGTCGGCAGTTTCGCCCGCAGGATCTCAGGGTCGGCATAGAGGCGAAGGGTCGCCTCGATGGCGGCAAGGCGGATCTTGTCGAGCCGCAAGGCGCGCTTCATCGGATGCTTGGCGATGCGGGCGACCAGATCCTTGCGGCCGGCGATGAACCCGGCCTGCGGGCCGCCCAGCAGCTTGTCGCCGGAAAACGTGACGATGTCCGCCCCGGCCTTGATCGAGGCGGCAGCGGTCGGCTCATAGGGGAGGCCGTAACGCCGCAGATCGACCAGCGTGCCGGAGCCAAGGTCCTCGATCACCGGCAGGCCGTGCTTATGGCCCAGCGCGACCAGTTCGCCCATGCCGACGGATTTGGTGAAGCCCTGCACCGCGTAATTGGAGCAATGCACCTTCATGATCAGCCCGGTTTCCGGACCGATGGCGCGCTCGTAATCGGCCAGGTGCGTGCGGTTGGTGGTGCCGACCTCGACAAGACGGCAGCCCGCCTCGCGCATGATGTCAGGAATGCGGAACGATCCGCCGATCTCGACCAGCTCGCCGCGCGAGACGATCACCTCCTTGCCACGGGCCAGCGTCGCCAGCACCAGAAGAACCGCCGCGGCGTTGTTGTTGACCGCGCTGACGGCTTCGGCGCCGGTCAGCTCGGTGAGCCAGCGCTCGATATGCCGGTCGCGCTCGCCGCGCTTGCCTTCGTCCAACTCGTATTCCAGCGTGGTCGGCGTGCGCATTGCCTCGACGGCGGCGGCGATGGCTTCTTCCGCGATCAGCGCGCGACCCAAATTGGTGTGCAGCACCGTCCCGGTCAGGTTGAAAACGCGCCGCTGCGAGCGGGCGAAACGCGCCGCCAGCTCCGCTGCGCAATAGTCGCCAATGGCGGCTTCGCTCTCGCCGACCTGCCCGGCACGCACGGCACCGGCGACGCTCCGCAGCGCCTCGACGGTCGGCGTGTGCCCGTATTCGGCGGCGAGCACGGCGATCGCCGGCCAGCGCAGCATGGCATCGACCGAAGGCGGGACTGTCCGCTTAGCGGAACCCTGCCGGTCTACGTCACGAGCATGAACGGATTGGGTGCGTGGCGTTTCCATCCGGCTTCTTGGACCAAAAGGTCGAGTGAGAGCGTGGCGAGATCGTCGCTCAGCGCCTCAACCGCCATGTTCTTCGACTGATAGAAGATCTTTGAATAGGTTTTGCACTCATCGCAAGTCTCGCATTTCGCCAGACCGTCGCCGCCCTCGATCTCGTGATAGGCGACACCCTTTTCCGCGCCGCAGGTGATGCAGGAAACCCGGACATGGTGCCAGCTCGTCGAGCACAGGCCGCAGCTCAGATAGCGCCGGCCATGGGCTTCATCGGCGACGACGACGCCGGCCACCGGATGCGAGCCGCAGACCGGGCAGAGGCCGATTGCGTCGAGCGGTTTCAGGCGCTCCTTGTCGATCAGCGCGGCCATGCGCGCGAATTCCACCTGAAGCCCGGCGACGACGAACAGCGCCTCGCCGTGCCAGTTGGGCGGCACGCCGTCAGACAGAAAAGCGCGGGCGACGCTGTCCAGATGATCGTCCTGCGCCTCGGCGAGGACTTTGAGGATATCGAGCGTTTGCTGCGGCAGCCCGTCGCCCTCGGCGACGTCGGCGGCGATGATACGGACGGCCTCGCGATAGCTCGCGGTCGGCGTCCAGACATCCGGCATCAGCACGGGCATGCGGTGCTCGACCGCGCGCGCCATGGGCTCCTCGGATGGCGGCTCGACCGGGCCGCATTCGGCGCAAGCCTTTGCCTGGCCTGCGAAAATACGCCCTAGCAGGTGCAGGAAACCTGCCGCGGGGTGGCCTTCGGCAAGCACGCCGATACGCTCGGCGCGCTTGTCGAATAAACGGTCAGGCCGCGGCAAACGGACGAACTCCTCTGCCGCGGCCTTACCGATACTGAGGTCCCCGAAACGGGGCGTCTCGCTGCTCATTCGGCTGCTGCTCGTTTCCTTGGTGCAACCTCGTCGCGCAGCCATTTGCGGTGATGCCGCCAGGCCCAACCGCCGGTGACATTGCCGCGCATCATCGCACGGACGGTGCCCTTCACCCAGATCGCGGCATAAGCATGGACGATCCAGAGGATCACCGCACCAACGGCTGCGACGGCGTGAACCACCACCGCCAGCCGCTTCTGCTCGATCGTGAAGTAGGGCCCGAAGTAAACGTCCCACATCACGACGCCGCTGGTCACGAGCGCCAAGATCGTCAGCGTCATGCCCCAGAAGTAGAGCTTCTGCCCGGCATTGTAGCGTCCGACCTCGGGGATGCGGTCCTCGTCATTGCCGAGCACCGCTCCGAGATGGCCGAGCCAGCGTCCGTCACCGCTCGACGGGAAGTTGTAGCGGACGAACCGCAGGAACAACCCGAGGAAGCTGACGACGAGCACCACCCCGATGAAGGGATGGATGATGCGGTCCCACTGACCACCGCCGAACAGATTGGTCAGGAAGAACAGCGACGGGTGGAACAGGGCGAAGCCGCTCAGCGCCAGAAGGATGAGCGAACCCGCCGTGACCCAGTGATTGAGGCGTGCGAACGTCGAGTAGCGATCGACGATCGTTTCTTTTTCATGCGCCATTACGACCTCCCAACGAGACGATCGGCGTTCTCCTCGTCCTCTTCCGTGACTTCATTCGGTCCCTTGGAGACATAATGGAAGAAGCCGACGACGGCAGCGAGCGCAATGCCGCCGAGCGAAAGCGGTTTGAACGCACCCTTCCAGAACGCCACCGTTTCGGCGATCTTCGGCTCGTGGGCCAGCCCGGAGTAAAGCTCCGGACGGTCCCGGTGATGCAGAACATACATCACATGGGTGCCGCCGACGCCTGCCGGATTGTAGAGCCCGGCATTGTCGTAGCCGCGCTCTTTCAGATCGGCGATGCGCTCTTCCGCATGGTCGAGCATGTCTTCCTTGGAGCCGAAATAGATCGCCTGGGTCGGGCACGCCTTGGCGCAGGCCGGAGCCTGTCCCACGGCGACCCGGTCCGAGCAAAGCGTGCACTTGTACGCCTTGCGGTCGTGCTTGGAGATGCGCGGAATGTTGAAGGGGCAGCCCTTCACGCAATAGCCGCAGCCGATGCAGTTTTCCTGGACGAAATCGACGATGCCGTTGGAATACTGCACGATTGCGCCCGGCGACGGGCAGGCCTTCAGGCATCCCGGATCGGAGCAATGCATGCAGCCGTCCTTGCGGATCAGCCACTCCAGATCGCCGTCAGCGTTCACGTGCTCCGTGTAGCGCATCAGCGTCCAGCTATGCTCCGTCAGGTCGTGGGGGTTTTCGTAAACCCCCACATTGATGCCAACCTCCTCCTTGAGGTTGTTCCATTCCATGCAGGCCGCCTGGCACGCCTTGCAGCCGATGCATTTGGACACATCGATCAGCTTGGCGACTTCCGTATTCTGGCGGGCGCTTGGCGGAGGCTCGGTGGAGGCCGAGCGGCGCCGAATGTCAAGCGACTGTAAACTTGCCATGGTCCTCGTCCTCCCTAGCCTTGCCTGCGGTCGGTTTCAACCGAGGCCACCGGAATGTCGGTGGGCGCGCTTGACCGTTCCACATTGACCAGAAATGCCTTGAATTCCGGCGTCGAGGCGTTCACGTCGGCCACGAATGGCGTCAGCGTGTTGGCCGCGTAACCGTCCTTCGCAGCGCCCTTGAAGCCCCAGTGGATCGGAATGCCGACCACATGGACCCGCTTGCCGTCCACGGTGAGCGAGGCGACGCGCTTCGTCACCACGGCTTTCGCCTTGATGAAGCCGCGCTTGGACGACACCTGCACCCAGTCGCCATTCTTGATGCCCTTGTCCTTCGCGAGTTCCTCAGGAAGCTCGACGAACTGCTCAGGCTGAAGCACGGCGTTGATGTGCTGGTGCTTGGACCAGTAGTGGAAATGCTCGGTGAGCCGGTAGGTCGTCCCGATATAGGGATATTCCTCCGCCTTGCCGAACGAGTCCCACACGTCCTTGAACACACGGGCCGTAGGCGTCGGGCCGACCTTCTCATGGAGAACGTTGCCGACCGGTGACTCGTAAGGCTCGTAATGTTCCGGGAACGGACCGTCTTTCATCATGCCACGGGTGAACAGGCGGGAGACGCCTTCCGGGTTCATGATGAATGCACCGACGCCCTTTTCCGGAGGCACGGTGACGCCGTAATCCGGCACGTCCGGCCCGATCCATTTGGAACCGTTCCACTGGATATAGGCCTTATGCGCGCTCCACGGCTTGCCGTTGGCGTCCGAAGAGGCGCGGTTGTACAGGATCCGGCGGTTGGCCGGCCATGCAAAGCCCCACATGCCATGCACGCCCTTGCCGCTCGGATCCGAGTTGTCGCGGCGCATCGAGAGATTACCGGCTTCCGTATAGACGCCGGTATAGATCCAGCACCCACCTGCCGTCTTGCCGTCATCCGTCATATGAGCGAAGGAGGCAAGCTGCTGTCCG
The DNA here is from genome assembly GCA_963727575.1 of uncultured Alphaproteobacteria bacterium. GTDB lineage: Bacteria > Pseudomonadota > Alphaproteobacteria > Rhizobiales > Rhodomicrobiaceae > JAHQVI01. Next base: position 118,178 of record CAVSIA010000032.1, on the reverse strand, counting down.
GCCTTGGCCAGAAGCTTGGTGGGGTCCTTCGGATCGGCCACGTCCTCAAGGGCGTAGCCGTTGATCTCCTTCAGGAGCTCGTCAGGCGAAGGATTGTCCGGATTGGTGTATCTCCAGGTCAGCTTCGTGATCGGATCGGGGAAGGTTCCGCCATCCGCGAGATAAAGGTCGCGAAGGCGGCGGAAGATCGCCGCATAGATCTCGATGTCCGACTTGGCCTCGCCAGGTGCGTCGGCCGCTTTCCCGTGCCACAGAATGGTGCGGCCGGAATTGGTGAAGCTGCCTTCGTCCTCTGCAATGGTCGTCGCCGGAAGCTGGAAGACTTCCGTCTGGATCGCGCTCGTGTCGGCGTGGTTGAGTTCGCCGAAGCTCTTCCAGAAGCTCGCCGTTTCGACGTCGAGCGGATCGGCCACGACAAGCCATTTCAGCTTGGCGAGACCGGCCAGCGTCTTGTCCTTATGCGGCACGCCCCAAAGGATGTTCTGACCGCTGGTGATACAGCCGTTCATCTTGCCTTCGTACATCTGCTGCACGATTTTGAGCGTGTCGTAAGGCACGTCGTATTTCGGCAGATATTCGAAAGCGAAGTCGTTCGTTGGCTGGGCTGCGTCGCCCCACCATGCCTTGAGCTGGCTGACGAAGAACTTCTTGTAGTTCTGCCAGTAGCTGGTCTGGTCCGGCCGCAGAGGCTGGTAGCCGCGTTTGGCCATATAGGCGGCAAAGTCCGGCTCTTTCTCGTTCGGCGCGGCCAGATAGCCGGGCAGAAGATGGGTGAGCAGAGCCAGGTCGGTGATGCCCTGAACGTTGGCATGGCCGCGAAGCGCGTTCACGCCGCCACCGGGCACGCCCATGTTGCCGAGCAGAAGCTGCAGCATGGCCATGCAACGGATGTTCTGCGCACCGTGGGTGTGCTGCGTCCAGCCGAGCGCGTACATGCTGGTCATGGAGCGTTCGCCATTGCCCGTAGAGGCAATCATTTCGGCGACCTTCATGAACTTGGCTTTTGGCGTGCCGCAGATGCGCTCGACCATCTCGGGCGTATAACGCTCGACATGGGTCTTCAGCAGATTGATCACGCAGCGCGGGTTCTGCATGGTCTCATCGACCTTGGCGAAGCCCTGCTCGTCGAGCTCGTACTCCCAGTCCTCCATATTGTAGGCGCGCTTGGCCTCGTCGAAGCCGGAGAACAGGCCGTCCTCGAACTTGAAGCCTTCGCGAACGATGAAGGGCGCGTTGGTGTGAATCTTCACATAGTCGGCGTGATATTTGTTCTCGGCCAGGATGTACCGCATGACGCCGAGCAGGAACGCGATGTCGGTTCCGGGACGGATGGGCGCATAATAGTCAGATACGGCGGCCGAACGCGTGAAGCGCGGGTCAACAACGACGAGCTTCGCCTTGTTGTGCGCTTTGGCTTCGGTCACCCATTTGAAGCCGCAAGGATGGGCTTCGGCGGCATTACCGCCCATGATGAGCACGATATCAGCGTTTCTGATATCCACCCAATGGTTCGTCATTGCACCGCGACCAAATGTTGGAGCCAGACTGGCCACCGTTGGTCCGTGTCAAATACGAGCCTGATTTTCGAGTGCGATGACACCCGCGCTGCGGAACAGTTTCGCGCCGAGATAACCGCCTTCGTTCGCCATCGAAGAGGTGACGAATGCGGAAACCGTCGGCCAGCGATTGACCGTTACGCCGTCTTTGTTCTTGGTGACGAAATTGGCGTCGCGGTCTTCCTTCATCAGCTTGGCGATTCGGTCGACAGCGAAGTCCCAGGTGACGCGTTCGAATTTGTCCGAGCCCGGCTTGCGGTGCATCGGATATTTCACGCGCGTCTTCGAATGAATGAAATCAAGGATCGCCGAGCCGCGCGGGCAGAGCGTACCCCGGTTGACCGGATTGTCCGGATCGCCTTCGACGTGAATGACTTCAGATTTGGCGTTCTTGGAATTATCGCCCAGCGAGTAAATCAAAGTGCCGCAACTCACCGAACAATAGGGGCAAAGGCTTCGCGTTTCCGTTGTCCTGGCAAGCTTGTAGGGACGCACCGCCTGAGCCAGCGCCTTGTGGTCTTCACCGAAGCCCAAGACGGCCATGCTCGAGGCAAGAGCAGCGCCTCCACTCGCTTTCAGGAAACTGCGCCGATCAAGTTCCATGGCGGTTTCCTCCTCCGAAGAGCGGCGGGGAACGCCGCTCCATAGCAGCAGCGCATTCTTTCGTTGGAACACGCTCATTGCGGCTCGTTCCATTCTAGGGAATGAGATGCGTTTCCATCTTCTAGACTATTGCAACACTCGTCAATAGCAGAGCTTTAGAAGCCAAAAGCGGGCTAAGGATAAGTCAGTTTAATCACTCAAAAATTAGCCGCGCTGTGAGCTGACGTCCACTGTAGGTGCGCCTTGCGCACCGATCTACGACGGCGCCCGGCGCTCCTGGCAATTTTACGCGAATTATGACGGACTTAGCACCGGCGGGGAGCGCGCCGCAGAAGCGGCCCACGCCCGCCGGCCCAGAGCCTTACGCCGCCACTTCCTGCGCCGTGATCACATATTTGAAGTGATCGGCATCGAGCGCATCCAGCAGACCCTCCGCGGTTTTCGCCTGCGGGTACATCAGGAAAGGCACCTTTTCCCCGCCGGAGCCCGGAAGTTCGACATCGTGGGCGACATTATAGGCCAGCCAGTTGCCCTCCCAGGCGCCGAACAGCGTCTTTCGCGCACCGACGACCTTTGCATCGTCCATCGCCAGGTTCTTCGGCGGCTCGTCAAGCATGACCTTGCGGACGTCCGCCGGATCGGATGCTACCCAGCCGTGACCGGCGAGATAGACCTCGGCGCGGCAGTGCTGGGCCTTCGTGACGATCTCCGAGCCCGCGCCGAGGCTCTTATAGCCGAATTTCGACGGCGCTACCCGGACCCCGTAGACATCGCGCGCCGGCACGCCTGCCGCCCGAACCAGCCCGACATAGAGCGCGTTCAGATCGGCGCATTTGCCGCTGAGATTGCCGGTCTTCAGCATCGAAGCGATGTCGCCGATCCCGCAGCCGCGCGTCTTCGGATCGCGGACGGTGTTCTCGATGACCCATTGGTAGATGGCCTCGGCCTTCTCCACATCGGTCTTGGCGCCGGCGGTGATCTTGTCCGAGGTCTCCTTGACCAGGCCGTCGGTGCGGATCAGATCGGTCGACATGGTGTAGAGCTTCCGGTCGGCGGCCGACAGCGGCGGCGCCTCGCCGGCGGCCGACAGGTCCGTGGCCCGATCCCGCGTGGAGAAGCGGCTGGTTATCTCCGCGTAAGGCGCGGCCTCGCCCTCCTTCCATTCGAGATGCACCATTTCCGCGCCGTAGACCGGGTCGCGCTCGATTTTCGCCGATGCCGCATTGGTCTTCCACTCACTGCCGAGCGGCTTGAACCAGTCGGCCTCGTTTACGCTCGGCACCGGGACCCAGGCCTGCAAAGGCCCCTTCTGACCGGTGAGGTCGACGCGGGTCACCGTCTGGAATTCGCGCCACGCGCCCGGCTGGGCGATGTAGCCCCCCGCCGCAAAGGCCATGCGCGGCAGCATCGAAGCACCCGCAAGTGCGGACGCACCCATCAAAAGCTCACGTCTGTTCATTCTCATTGGTTAGCCTCCCTGCGCTGTAAATTGTTGGTTTTGCGGAGAATCCGGAGCCATCAGCGACTTGACGGCGGCGTCCGCCTCGGCGCCCGACCAATCGAACTCGCCCTGAACGGCAAGGCGCGGCTTCAGATCGGCGTCAAGGAGGATGGTTGTCGGCAGAACGTCGACTGTCCACGCCCTCGCCGCGGCGCGGTTGCGGTCGATCAGCACCGGGAAAGTCACGGGCAGTGTCTGAAAAAACCGCCTGATGCGCGACGCGGGCTCGGCGACGCTGATCGCGACCACCGAAAGCCGCGGCGGCGGATAGCGGGACGCCAATGCCGCAAGCCCCGGCAATTCGCGCCGGCATGGCTCGCACCAGGTGGCAAAGAAATGAACGATCACCGGGCGGCCGCGGTGCTCGGCGAGCACATGGCGGGTCCCGCCGAGATCGTCGAGCGCCAGAGAAACGGCCTCGGGACCGGTCCACGGCTCCAGGGTCTCAAAAGCGGCGGCATGGGAGGAGGACAATAAAGCCGCAAGCACGGCAAAGCGCAGGCTCGGCAGCCAGCGACGGCGCGAAATTGTGCCCCGAACCTCGGGAGCCGCTTTCGATTTCACTTTTATGATCATAGGATGGCGCCCCCGCCGGCGTCAACCAAAGTGAAAGACCCGCCTCGATGCAGAGACCGTCCTCGTGCTGAATGCGAACACACCCATCGTCAAAGATGTCGTCCTCGTCGGGGCGGGTCACGCGCATGTGCAGGTTCTGAAGCGCTTCGGCATGAAGCCGATCCCCGGCGTCCGGCTGACGCTGATCACCCGCGAGGTGCACACGCCGTATTCCGGGATGCTGCCGGGGCTGATCGCCGGGGTCTATACGTTCGACGAGGTGCACATCGACACCGGGCCGCTCTGCCGCTTCGCCGGCGCCCGGCTCTACCAGAGCGCCGCTCTGGGCGTAGACACCGCGGCCAAGACCGTGATCTGCGACAGCCGGCCGGCCGTTCCTTACGACATCCTGTCGATCGACACCGGGTCGACGCCGAACACGGGAAGCATTCCGGGCGCCGATGAGCACGCCATTCCGGTCAAGCCGATCAGCCGCTTCCTGGCGCGCTTCGAGGCCTTGCTGCAACGGGTTCTCCAGGCGGGCGGCGACACCCGGATTGCAGTGGTCGGCGGCGGTGCCGGCGGGGTGGAGCTGCTGCTGTCGCTGGAGCGCCGCTTGCGCCGGGAACTGCGCGAGGCCGGGCACGATCCGGGAAAGCTCCGATTTTGCCTGATCTCGGCCAGCGAGCGCATCCTTCCGAGTTTCCCCGAAAGCTTCTCCGCCCGCTTCGCAGCGACCTTCGCGCAACGCGGCATCGAGCTGATCCTCGGCGCGCCGGTGACGAGCGTCGAGCACGGCGCCGTTCACGTCGAGGGCGGCCGCACGCACCCTGCGGACGAAATCCTGTGGGTCACCCAGGCGACCGCGCCCGACTGGCTGGCGGCGACCGGGCTCAAGCTGAGCGAGACGGGCTTTCTCGCCGTCGACGAGCACCTGCGCGCGGAAGGCACGGAGGACATCTTCGGCGCCGGCGACGTGATCGCCTTCGAGCCGCGACCCCTGCCGAAATCCGGCGTCTATGCCGTCCGCGCCGGGCCGGTGCTGGCGCAAAACATCCGCCGCCTGCTGACCGGGCGCCAGCTCCTCCAATACAAGCCGCAGAGCGAGGCGATGTATCTCGTCTCCACCGGCGAGCGCTACGCGGTCGGCACCCGCAACGGCCTCGTCTTCGGCGGCGAATGGGTGTGGCGGTGGAAGGATGCGATCGACCGGCGTTTCATGCGCAAGTTCAACGAGCTGCCGGACATGGCCGGAGCGGACCCGGCACCGGTTTCGCCGCTCGCCGACGGCGAAGCGCTCGCCGCCTTGACAAGCGTTCCGATGCGCTGCGGCGGTTGCGGCGCCAAGGTCGGGGCGAGCGTTCTGTCCCGCGCGCTCGCCGGGATCGAGCCGATGGCGCGCCCCGAGATCGTCGCTGGGCTGAACGCGCCCGACGACGCCGCGCTGATCGATACCGGCGGCGAGACCCTGTCCGTGCAGACCGTCGACTATTTCCGCGCCATGATCGACGACCCCTACCTGTTCGGCTGGATCGCCGCCAATCACGCCCTGAGCGACATCTACGCCATGGGCGGCGAGCCGCAGACCGCGCTCGCCATCGTCACGCTCCCCTACGGCGTCGAAGCCAAGACCGAGGCCGACCTGAGCGCGGTGATGACCGGCGCCAACGAAGCGCTGCGGGACGCCGGGTGCGCGCTTGTCGGCGGGCATACCAGCGAAGGCGCGGAGATGGCGCTCGGTTTTGCCGTTACCGGGGCCGTGCAGCGCGCCGCGGTGTTGCGCAAGAGCGGAGCGCGGCCCGGCGACCGGCTGATCCTGACCAAGCCGCTCGGCACCGGCACGCTGCTTGCCGCCGATATGCGCGCCAAGGCGAAGGCGCGGTGGGTGATGGGCGCAATCGAGCACATGCTCACCCCGAACCGGTCGGCATCGGAGATTTTCATGGGGTGCTCCGCACACGCTGCGACCGACATTACCGGCTTCGGGCTGCTTGGCCATCTGCTCGAATTGCTGACGGCGAGCGGCGTCGGCGCGCGCATCGAGCTGGACGCCCTGCCCGCTCTCGACGGCGCAGCCGAAACTCTTGCCGCAGGCATCGTCTCCTCGCTGCAGCCGCAAAATCTGCGCCTGCGCCGGGCACTCGACGCAACCGAGGCGCAACGCCGTCACCCGCTTTTCGCGCTGCTTTTCGATCCGCAGACGGCCGGCGGACTGCTTGGCGCCATTCCCGCAGATGCGGCCGAGACGTGCCTAGCCGCGCTGATCGAAGCGGGATACGCCCAGGCCACCATCATCGGCGAGATCACCCCCGCCCCGTCCGGCGAGGCGCGCGTCGCCTTGGCATAGACCGCCGCCGCTCAACTGTCGGGCCGCTGCGCGCCCGCGAAACCTTCGATAAACACCGCGGTACAGCTCGAGGCTTCGAACCGCAGCGTCTTCAGCGGTTCATACTCGGGCGAGTTGTACCACTCATAGGCCCGGGCCAGCGTCGGGAACTCGATGATCACCGGCAGGATGGGCCGCCAGTCGCCTTCGACGACCTCGAAGGGGCCGCCCAGCACCAGATAGCGGCCGTCATAGTGTGTCACGGTCGCGAACACCTTGCTGCGATAGTCGGCAAGCTTTTCGCGGTCAGTGATCTCTCGCACGTCGAAAACGCAATAGGCAGACATGGCCCGGTCTCCCGCTTTGTGTCGATCTCGGTCAAAAGCCTCAACAAGCATAGCCGCCTATATCGCCGGGCATCCAGTCCAGAAAATGGAGGACGGCCCGCTCGGCATCGCTTGCGAACGGATGGACGCGTCCGCCGCGGGCCGCGCTCCGGTATCAGGATGCGCAGCGATCCAAAGCAAAAGGCGCGCTCCGCAAAGCGCGCCTCTCATTCCGTCTCGTCGAGTTCGATTACTCGGCAGCCGCCGTTACCGGACGTCCGTCGCCTGCGTCCCCACGCGTGATCTGAGGCGTGGCGTCTGTCACCGGCGCGGCGTTCGGCTTATAGCCGCCGTCGGCCTTCACTTTTTCCCACGCCTTGCGCACGCCGGCCTCGTAATCCGGATGCACCTTCTTGAACTCGGCAAGCTGGCGCTCGCAGATCACCTCGGGAACGTCGCCCCAGGTGCCCGCGATGTTCATGAACAGGCGCTCTTTCTCGTCCGCTTCGAGCACCTTTTCGAACAGCACGCGGACCTGCTTGTAATCATCGTATTTGCGATGATCGTAACGGCGCGCGTCACCGGAAATCCGCAGCGGCGGCTCCTGCGCGGAGCGATCTTCCTGTGCGCCGCTGAATGAGTTCGGCTCGTAATAGGCGTTCTCGTTGCCCGACCGGATGCCGCCATACATGTTCATCTCACCGTCCTTGTGGTAATTATGAACGGGGCATTTCGGCTGGTTGACGGGGATGGTTTCGTAATGCGTGCCGAGGCGATGACGATGGGCGTCGGCATAGGAGAAGATCCGCGCCTGAAGCATCTTGTCCGGCGACCAGGAGATGCCCGGCACGATGTTCGACGGCGAGAAGGCTGCGGTTTCGATCTCGGCGAAGTAATTATCCGGGTTCCGGTTCAGCTCGAAATATCCGACATCGATCGGTGGGAAGTCGGCATGCGGCCAGACCTTGGTCAGGTCGAACGGATTGAAGTCGGTCTTCTCCGCGTCCATCTCCGCCATGATCTGGACCTGCATCTTCCAACGCGGGAATTTGCCGCCATCTATGGCGTTGAAGATCGCCTCCTGAAAGCCCTCGCGGGTCTTGCCGACGATCTGCTCGGCCTCGGCATTGGTGTAATGCTCGTGCCCCTGCGCGGTCTTGAAATGGAACTTCACCCAGTAGCGCTCGCCGGCGTCGTTCCAGAAGGAGAAGGTGTGCGAACCGTATCCGTTCATATGCATCGGCGAGATCGGCAGGCCGCGGTCGGAGAACAGGATCGTGACCTGATGCAGGCTCTCAGGCGACAGTGACCAGAAGTCCCACATGGCCGTCGGAGACCGCATATTCGTCTTCGGATGACGCTTCTGCGTGTGAATGAAATCCGGGAACTTATACGGATCGCGGACGAAGAACACCGGCGTGTTGTTGCCGACCAGATCCCAGTTGCCTTCGTCTGTGTAAAACTTCAGTGCAAAGCCGCGCACGTCGCGCTCATGGTCCGCCGCGCCAGCTTCGCCTGCGACGGTCGAGAAGCGGGCAAGCATCGGCGTCTCGGCGCCCGGCTGCAAGCACTTGGCCCTGGTGTATTTGGAGATGTCGCCCGTGATCTTCAGCGTGCCATGCGCGCCCCAGCCCTTGGCGTGGACGGTGCGCTCGGGGATGCGCTCCCGGTTCTGATGGGCCAGCTTTTCGAGAAGCTGATAGTCCTGAAGCAGCAGCGGACCGCGCTCGCCCGCGGATATCGAATCCTGGTTGTTCGGCCACGGCGCACCGCCGCTGGTCGTCAATTTTGGTTTGTCAGCCATGGGTGTTTCTCTCTGTCCGTACGACGTTGAGTTCTGATTAGGCGATTTTTGCCTGAGGATGTCCGTTTGGACTACACCACGGCGGCCATAAACACCAATTGCTCTTTTTTCCACCACCGATTAGAAAAGCTAATCGCTATGCCCACAATTCGCCAGCTCCGCTATTTCGACGCCCTTGCCCGATATCGCCATTTCGGACTGGCGGCGGAGCATTGCTCGGTGACGCAGCCGCGCTTTCCACGCAAATTCAGGACCTTGAGAAGAAGCTCGGCGTCGAGCTGGTCGAGCGGCGGCATAAGAATGTGCAGCTCACACCGATCGGCCGCGACATCGCCGAGCGTGGGGCGCGCATCCTCGCCGAGGTCCGCGATCTCGGCGAATACGCGCGGCATCACGCCGCGCCGCTGTCCGGCCGCATGCATCTGGGCGTCATTCCATCGATCGCGCCCTATCTGCTGCCGCCGCTCCTGCCTGCGGTGCGCCGGCAATATCCTACGCTGGAATTGCATATCCGCGAGACGCAGACCCAGACGCTGGTTACCGAACTCGCCGACGGCACGCTGGATCTGCTGCTCGTGGCGCTGCCGATCGAGCCGGGCGATATCGAGACCATGCCGCTCTTCGAGGACCGCTTCATGCTTGCCATGCCGTCCAGCCGACAGCTCAAGGCCTCCGTCCGGGCCACGCCGGAATTGCTGAAGAAGGATCGGCTGCTGCTTCTGGAGGAGGGGCATTGCCTGCGCGATCAGGCGCTGTCGTTCTGCCAGCTTCGACAGGTCGACAACATCGATACGTTTGGCGCGTCCAGCCTGTCGACCATCGTGCAGATGGTGTCGAATGGCTTAGGGCTGACGCTGCTGCCCGAGATCAGCATCGATGTGGAGGCCCGGCACGGCGACATCCGGCTGATGCGCTTCGCAGAGCCCGAACCAAGTCGCATCGTCGGCCTTGCGTGGCGTTCGACCAGTCCGCGCAAACGCGATTTCGAGGCATTCGGAAAGCTGGTCGCGGAGACGGTGCCGGCGGCCCGGCGCCTGACAATGTGAGCGGCGGCGATCCGTCTTGTCAGCCGTCGATCGCCTCGTCCATCGGAATTGCGCGATAGCCGCACACCGCGTCATCAGGCGCCGTCATGGACACGGCGTCGCTATAGAGCGTGCCCTCGTGGAAGAAATAGCTGATCGTGGTCTGGAAGGCGCCGATCCGCGCCGATTCCGCCGATTCCAGAACGCTGCGCGTGGTGGCGAGCACGCAGGCGATTTCGCCATTGGCAATGCTTCGCTGGAGAACGCGGTCGTCGAGCATGTCTGCGAGAACGCCGCTGGCGATCTGCGTCAGGTCCCGCCCGATCCAGTCCTTCATCGATGGCCGCTTCTTCAGCGCCGGCGGCGACAGGGCCATCAGCCTCAAACCGGGAATGCGGGACAGCGCCCGCGGCGCCGGGCAGTTGGCGACGGACGCAAACAGCCGCAACGACAACGCGTTGGTCGGCTCCCAGGCAAGGTCGCGGAGTTGCTTCTGCTGATGAAGTCCGGGACGGTCCTCGCCCCGCTCCCATCGCGAGACGGTGCGCTGGGAGACGCCGAGCGTCGCCGCGAGCCGGTTCTGCGTGATCGAGTGCCGCAGCCGGTAGCGCTTGACGATCTCGCTCCAATTGTCGGTCATCCCGCAGCTCCGCTTAGACGCGTTTAGACGTTGCACCCAATGTCGGCGCGTTTATACAAATGGGCGTGGTCTTTGTCTGCGACGGGTTGGAAGAAACACTTCCCCCAGTGGTTATATCCGCAGACGATATTAGGATATGCGAAGTACCCAATCCTGCGCATCAGTAAAATATCTGAGTGTCCCCGATCACTGCATAAGCTCGAAGCATCCGCCGCGGAAAAAGTCACGACAGAATGGCGTCCGCGGCGGCATTTGCGTGCTCGAGGGGTGACCATCCACGACGTCCGACGAACGACCATATGATCGGACGGCTCGTTGCTTTGGAGCCAAATAAGGAAAAGAAGCGTGTCTGAAACCTCAACATCGTGCCGCGATACCAACGACCAGCTCCACACCCATGCAGCCAGAGACATCGAAGCCCAGCTCGACACCCTGCTGGCCGAAGCGCGCGCGGCGGGCCTTCCCGATCATGCCGCGCTCGTGGCGATATTCTCCTGGGCATCGCGGCGCGCCTATGATGCCGGAGGGTATCCGGCGGCAAAGGCTCATGCGCTGAACGCTCTGGAAGCGGTGCTCATGCGCGACGTCCGGCAAAAGAGCGCGGCGTAGCGGCTCGGGCGGACGACCTCAGCGCAAGTCTGAAGAGGTGGCGGCGCCCACGGAAGCGCGGTCCAGGGCGCCCGCCACTTTTCCTGCCAGGCCTTTAGCCGTTCAAGGTCCGCATGCCGGCTTCGTCGTAACGCTCGCCCTTCACCTTCTCGGCCAGTCCGTCGAGACGTTCGACCTGCGCCGGCGAAAGCGTGATGTCCGCCGCGCCCAGATTGGTGCGCAGATTCTCCAGCCGCGTGGTCCCGGGAATGGCGACGATATCGTCGGCGCGGCCCAGAACCCAGGCCAGCGCGACCTGCGAGGCTTGCGCATTCAGCTCCGCCGCGACCCGCTTGATCTCCTCGACGAGCGCGATGTTGTTCTCGAACGCATCGCCCTGGAAACGCGGCGCCTTCACCGCGCGGAAATCCTGGCCGTCCGGCTTGTGCTCGCTGGTGAACGCGCCAGCCAGCATTCCGCGGCCGAGCGGGGAATAGGCGACGAAGGTCGTGCCGAGTTCGCGGCAGGCCGGCAGCACCTCATCCTCGACGAGCCGGGTGAAGATCGAATATTCCGACTGCAGGGCGGCGATCGGATGCACGGCCGCAGCGCTGCGGAGCGTCTCGCCGGTCACCTCGGAAAGGCCGATGGCGCGGACCTTGCCTTCCTCGACGAGCCGCGCCATCGCGCCGACGGTCTCCTCGATCGGCCGGGAGAAATCGCGCCGGTGCAGGTACCACAGATCGACATGGTCGGTACGCAGGTTTCTCAGCGACTGTTCCAGCGCTCGTCGGGCATTCTCCTCCGAGCCGTCGACGCCGCGGCGGATGTCGCCCACGGGTCCGAACTTCGTGGCGATGAACACCTTGTCCCGGCGGTCGTGGAACGCCGCGCCGAGCAGCTTCTCGTTGGCGCCGCCGCCATAGACCTCGGCGGTGTCGAAATGGTCGACGCCGAGCTCGATGGCGCCGTGCAGCACCGGCACGGCGTCTTTTTCCTCCATGGGCTGGCCATAGGCAAAGGACATGCCCATGCAGCCGAGACCGATTGCGTTGACGGTCGGGCCGTTGCGGCCGATTTGGCGTCGGATCATGTGGGATTCTCCTGGATGGGATAATGCGTGTGAGCGCTCACTCACAATATGCAGATCGGCCCGCCCGCCGTCAAGGTCCGGCGCGGGGTTTTATCTGCGCCACCCGGCCAATACGGCTTCGGACGCGGCGTCGAGCTCCTCGTCCGTCCAGCGGCGGCCGCCCTTGATCTCGTGTTTGAGCAGGCGGGAGATCGGCGCCAGAAAGAGAATCCCGAGCAGGTCGGCGGGAAGGGCTTTGAAGTCCCCGGAGGCAACGCCGTCGCGCTGCAGATCGGCAACCATCCGGGCGATGGCCCGCGCCGCTTCTCCGCCCTCGCGCTCGGCGAGGTTGGATTCGCTGAACCGCTCGCCGAACAGGAAGGCGTTGGGATTGGCGCGATAGGCGCCGTAGATCGCCTTCCAGGTCAGCTTAAGCCGCTCCTGCGGCGGCGGCGACACGTCCACGCCGGCTGCGGCGTTCAGGAAAATCTCCTGCTTCATCTGCCGGTAGGCGGCGATCAGCAGGTCATCCTTGCTGTCGAAATGGCGGTAAAGCGTGCCCTCGGCCACACCGGCCCGCTGCGCGATCGCGGCCGTCGTCGCCGCCTGCAAGCCCGTCCGCGGCGACAAGGTCGATAGCGGCGTGGATCAGGCGATCCCGCGTGACAGCGGCAGATTTCGGACGCGGCATCGGTGCATTCATTACACTATAGCGCCCGCACCGGCCTCGGCTGTCAAGGCGGCGCAGGCGCCCGTTCACAGCAAGGGGCCATGGCCCGCCCCGCCGACCGCCGCAATGTGCGCCAACAGCGCCGCCGCCTAATCTTCGGGCAGAGGACGCGCTTTTGGCGCAATTTCGGCCACGACGTGGCGCTGCTTTCTCATATAGAATTCGAGCAGGTTCAGCACCTTAGTTCCTTCAAAAGAATTGGCCCGCTTCGTGCATACAAAACTGTATGCACGATGGTTGTGCATATTGGGGCAATGAGCAAAGGGCCATCACATGGACCGTCGTACGTTTATTCAGGGAGCCGGTGCGCTGAGCCTTAGCGCCGGATTGCTCCCGTTCCTCAAACACTCCGCCGCCTGGGCCAAGGCAGCCGACACGGCCGTCATCGCCATCGGCAATTCGATCAACAGCCTCGACCTGCATCGCTCCGGCACCAACCGTCCGAGCTACCAGGTGACCATCAACATCTATGACCGGCTGCTGCGCTTCGGCACCAAGACGGTCGAAGGCGGCGCGGTGGTCAACGACTACACCAAGCTCGAAGGCGAGCTGGCCGAGAGCTGGGAGGTCGCACCGGACGGCATGTCGGTGACCTTCAAGCTGAAGGACGCCACATTCTGGGACGGCACGCCGGTCACCGCCGAGGACGTGAAATGGTCCTTCGACCGCGCCGTTTCGGTGGGCGGCTTTCCGACCGTGCAGATGAAGGCCGGATCGCTCGAAAAGCCCGAGCAGTTCGAAGTCGTCGACGGGAAAACCTTCAAGATCAATTTCCTGCGCAAGTCGAAGCTGACTTTGCCCGACCTCGCGGTGCCGGTGCCCTTCGTGCTGAACTCGACCGTCGGCAATGCCAACGCCACCGAAAAAGATCCATGGGCGACCGAATATTTCCACCGCACGCCTGCCGGCTCCGGCGCTTATAAAGTCGCGCGTTGGGACCCCGGCCAGCAGATCGTCTATGAACGCAACGACGACTGGAAGGGCGGCCCGCTGCCGGCCATCCGCCGCGTCATCATCCGCGAAATCCCGAGCACCGCGACACGGCGGGCGCTGATCGAGCGCGGCGACGTTCACCTCGCTTTCGACATCCCGGCGAAGGACGCCAAGGAGATTGCGGCGAAGGGTACCGCGGAAGTGGTCGGCGGTCCGCTCGCCAATTGCCTGCATGTGCTCTGCCCGAACCTGATCTTCGAGCCGTTCAAGGACAAGCGCGTCCGTCAGGCGGTCGCCTGGGCGCTCCCCTACGAGCAGCTCTTCGAGCAGGCTTCCTATGGGCGCGGGCTGAAGATGTGGGGCGGCAAGAACGCCGAGCCGACCGATATCGTCTGGCCGCAACCCTTCCCCTATTCGACCGACTATGACAAAGCCAAGGAGTTGCTCGCACAGACCGCGTTCAAGACCGGTTTCGAAGTGCCTCTGTCCTTCGATCTCGGCGCCAGCTCCTGGGCCGAGCCTGCCGCGCTCTTGATCCAGGAGGGCCTCAGCAAGATCGGCATCAAGGCGACCATCGACAAGATCCCCGGCGCGAACTGGCGCACGGTCGCGCTGGTGGAGAAGAAGCTGCCCTTGCTGCTCGACAATTTCGGCGGCTGGCTCGACACGCCCGACTATTATTTCTTCTGGGCCTACATCAAGGGCAATCTCTTCAACGCCTCCAACTATGACGATCCGGAAATGGCCAAGCTGGTCGAGGAGACGCTGCATATCGGCCCCGAAAACCCGGACTACGAGCCCAAGATCAAGCGCATGCTGACGAAAGCGTTCGACGATGTGCCGCGCATCCCGCTCTGGCAGCCCTTCCTCGACAGCTCCATGAGCAAGAAGCTGGAGGGCTACACCACCTGGTTCCACCGCCAGCCGGATGTGCGCCTGATGAAGCTGGCTTAGGAGGGCAGAGGTCGTGATCGCACAGCCGCTCCCCCTCACGCGGCGCTCCGCGCCGCCCTCTCCCACCAGGGAGAGGGCTTAGCACCGAGGCTGCCGCGAGTCTGCCCTCTCCCCTGGCGGGAGAGGGCTCCCGCCGTGAGGCGGGTGGGTGAGGGGGCGTCTGGATATGCAGGGCCGGGGATTGTCGAAGAGCGAAGCAAACCTTTGCTGAAAGGTAAGAAGCCATGACCGGGCGGAGCAAGCTCGCCATCATCGGGGGACGCCTGTTCCAGGCCGTCCCCGCCTTGATCGGCATCGTCATCGTCACCTTCCTGCTGACACGGGCGCTGCCCGGCGACCCGGCCGCCTATTTCGCCGGACCAGCCGCCAATGCGGAGTCGATCGCCGAAATCCGCAAGCAGCTCGGCCTCGACCGTAGCCTGCCGGAGCAGTTCGTCATCTATCTCGGCGACCTCGCCACCGGCGACCTCGGCAAGTCGATCTCGACCGGCCAGCCGGTTGTCACGGACCTCGTTGCCCGGCTTCCGGCCTCGCTGGAGCTGACCATTTTCGCGCTGCTGTTTTCCGCCAGCATCGCCATCCCGCTGGGCATCCTCGCCGCAACCCGGCCCAACAGCCTCGTCGACCACGCCTGCCGTTTCGTCACCACGGCCGGCGTCAGCCTGCCGACGTTCTTCACCGGCCTCGCGCTGATCTACGTCTTCTATTACCTTCTCGATTGGGCGCCGGCGCCGATCGGACGGCTCGACATCACCTATTTGTCGCCGCCGCACGTCACCGGCTTCTATACGATCGACGCGCTGCTCGACGGCGACCTGGAAACCTTCCGGGCAGCCCTTGCGCAGCTCATCCTGCCCGCGGTCACGCTGGGCCTGTTCACCCTCGCCCCCCTTGCCCGCATGACCCGCGCTTCGATGCTGCAAGTGCTCGGCTCCGATTTCGTCCGCACCGCGCGGGCGGCGGGACTGTCGGGGCGGAAAGTTCTGTACACCTACGCTTTCCGCAACGCGCTGCTGCCGGTGATCACGACGCTCGGCATGGTGTTCTCCTTCACGCTCGGCGCCAACGTCCTCGTCGAGAAGGTGTTCGCCTGGCCGGGCATCGGCTCCTACGCCATCGAAGCACTGGTCGTCTCCGACTACGCCGCCGTCCAGGGCTTCGTCCTCGCCATGGCGGTACTGTTCGTTGCGCTCAATCTGGTGATCGACATGATCTACACGTTCATCGACCCCCGCGTCGGCATGGAGGCGTGACATGGCAGTGCAAGATGCGGCAATGGCCAAACCCGCTCCGACGCCGCCCAGACGCGGCCTGCTCTCCCATGCGGGCTTCGTTCTCACTTCGAACCCGATCACGCTGATCGCCTTCTGCCTGTTTGCGGTGATCCTGCTGGCGGCGATCTTCGGCCCGTCGCTCGTGCCATACGATCCGCTCGCCACCAATGCGGCCTCGCCCCTGCAGCCGCCGAACTGGGCGCATTGGTTCGGCACCGATCAGCTCGGGCGCGACGTGCTCTCGCGCGTGGTCGTCGCCGCCCGTCTCGACCTGATGATCTCGGTCGCGGCCGTCGCCCTGTCCTTCGTCGTCGGGTCGTTTCTGGGCGCGATGGCAGGTTATTTCGGCGGCTGGACGGACCGGCTGGTCGGCCGCTTCGTCGACACGATCATGGCCTTCCCGCTCTTCGTCCTGGCCATGGGCATCGTCGCCGCGCTCGGCAACACCATCGAGAACATCGTCTACGCCACCGCGATCATCAACCTGCCTTTCTACGCCCGCATGGCGCGCGCCGAGGTCAACATCCGCCGCAATGCCGGCTTCGTGCAGGCGGCGCGGCTGTCCGGCAACGGCGACATGCGCACGCTGTGGCTACACATCTTCCCCAACGCGCTGCCGCCGATGATGGTGCAGCTCTCGCTCAACATGGGCTGGGCGATCCTCAATGCGGCCGGCCTCTCCTTCATCGGCCTCGGCGTTCGTCCGCCGACGCCCGAATGGGGCATCATGGTCGCCGAGGGCGCGAACTACATCGTCTCCGGCGAATGGTGGATGGCGCTGTTCCCCGGCGCGGCGCTGATGCTCGCCGTGTTCACCTTCAACCTGCTGGGCGACGGTCTGCGCGACATCGTCGATCCGCAGCGGCGCATTTGATGGGCGCGAAGATCGACCCACCTCTTCCCTGTCGCCCCGGATTTAATCCGGGGCCCAATTCCCCATCTGATCGGCACACAGCATGGAAATGACATTAGACCCCGGATCAGGTCCGGGGCGACCGTGGAGAATGTGGTGGGCCTAAGGGGTGCACCACCGGCAGATCAAAATGCGGAGCGCATCGATGACCACCACACAACCGCTTCTCGACGTTCAGGACCTCGTCGTCGAATTCGCCACGCGAGGCGGCACGGTCACGGCCGTCCGCTCGGTCGGCCTTACCGTCGCCAAGGGCGAGACGGTCGGCATTGTCGGCGAGTCCGGTTCCGGCAAATCGGTGACGTCCTACGCGCTGATGCGCATCCTCGACCGGGCCGGGCGCGTCGCCAATGGCAGCATCTCCTTCAGCGGCGTCGATCTGATTGCCGCCTCGGAGCGCACAATGCGCGACATTCGCGGCCGCGAGATCTCGATGATCTTCCAGAACCCGCGCGCCGCGCTCAATCCGATCCGCAAGGTCGGCCGGCAGATCGAGGACGTGCTGATCGAGCATGCCCAGGCGGGCAGCAACGACGCGCGGCAGAAGGCCATCGACCTGCTGAAGCTGGTCCGCATCAACCAGCCCGAAGCGCGGTACAATAGCTACCCGTTCGAGCTGTCCGGCGGCATGTGCCAGCGCATCGTCATCGCCATTGCGCTCGCCTGCCGCCCACGCCTGCTGATCGCCGACGAGCCGACCACCGGCCTCGACGTGACGACGCAGAAGGCGATCATGGACCTCGTCGTCGAGTTGACCGCCAAGCGCAGCATGTCGACCATTCTGATCACGCACGATCTCGGCCTTGCCGCTGCCTATTGCGATAAGGTCATCGTGATGGAGAAGGGCCGTGTCGTCGAGGACGCGCCGGCGGCGCAGATCTTCAAGGCGCCCGAGCACGACTACACCAAGCGCCTGATGCGCGCGACACCGCGCCCGGGCATCGCAATCCGCGACCTGTTGCCGGAGAATGGCGTAGCGCCTCCCTTCGTCGCCCCGGCCGGTGAGCCGTCGGAGGCAAACGGCAACGCACCGATCCTGCAGGTCAAGGATTTGGTGAAGGAATTCCCGATGGCGAACGGCTCCGCCGGCGGCTGGTTCGGGAAGAAGACGATGGCGGAGGAAGGCAAGACGCCGGTTTTCCGCGCCGTGGACGGCATCACCTTCCATGTAGGCGCTGGCGAATGCGTCGGGCTGGTCGGCGAGTCCGGTTGCGGAAAGTCGACGACCTCGTCGATGGTGATGCGCCTGCTCGATGCCACCTCCGGCACCATCGAGTTCGAGGATCGCGACATCGCCAAGGTCGCCGCCAAGCGCTTCCCCACCGATCCGGCGCGACCGCGGCTGCAAATGGTGTTCCAGGACCCGACCGACAGCCTCAATCCGCGCTTCACCGCCTTCCGCTCCATCGCCGATCCGCTCTACCGCCTCGCCGGCATGAGCCGCGCGGGCGACGTGCGCGCCAAGGCCGAACAGCTCGCCGACCGCGTCGGCCTGCCTCGCGACCTGCTCGACCGGTTTCCGCATCAGCTTTCCGGCGGGCAAAAGGCGCGCGTCGGCATCGCCCGCGCGATCGCCCTCGATCCGCGTCTGCTCATCCTCGACGAGCCGACCGCCGCGCTCGACGTCTCGGTTCAGGCCGTGGTGCTCAATCTTCTCGTGGATCTGAAGCGCGATCTCGGCATGAGCTATCTGTTCGTCAGCCACGACCTCCAGGTTGTGCGACTGCTTTGCGACCGCATCATCGTCATGAAAGGTGGACGGATTATCGAGGAGGGGCCAACCGAGGCGGTCATGGACGCTCCGACCCAGGACTATACCCGCGCGCTGATTGCAGCCGCGCCTCACGCCCCGGTTTAATTCGCGAGGGAACGGATGACCGAACTCGATCTCGATATCTTCCGGCTGCACAAAGCCTATGCCGCCGGTCTTTCGCCCGCCGACATGGTCGGCTTCGTCTTCGGCCGGATTGCGGCCGCGGACGATCCCGGCATTTTCATCACGCTGCTCGACAGGGAAAAGGTCCTGGCGGCGGCGGAAAGCCTGGGAGCATTCGATCCCGCCGCGAAGCCGCTCTGGGGCGTGCCGTTCGCGGTGAAGGACAATATCGACGTCGCCGGACTGCCGACCACGGCGGCCTGCCCGGACTTCGCCTATGTGCCGGATCAAACGGCCCCGGCGGTCGCGCTGCTGATCGAGGCCGGCGCGATCCTGATCGGCAAGACCAATCTCGACCAGTTCGCCACCGGCCTCGTCGGCGTGCGCACGCCCTACCCGGTGCCGCGCAATGCCGTTGCTCCAGACCTCGTTCCGGGCGGCTCCTCATCCGGTTCGGCGGTCGCCGTCGCGCGCGGCCTGGTCAGCTTCGCGCTCGGCACGGATACCGCCGGGTCGGGCCGCGTTCCGGCAGCTCTGAACAATATCGTCGGCCTGAAGCCGAGCCTCGGCGCCATCTCGACGCGCGGTGTCGTGCCTGCCTGCCGGACGCTCGACTGCGTATCCGTCTTTGCACTGACGGTCGACGATGCCTGGCGCGCCTTCGAGACGATGGCGCGGTTCGACGCGGACGATCCCTATTCCCGCTCCGTGCAGATCGGGGCAATTCACAATCCGCCGGCCTTGCGTGTCGGTGTGCCGGCGGCGGCCAGCTTGGACTTCTTCGGCGACGCTCATGCCGCCGGGGCGTTCGCGGCACATATTGCGGAGATCCGGTCGATCGGCGCGGAGATCGTCGAGATCGACCTGGCCCCGTTTCGCGAGGTCGCCGAACTGCTGTATTCCGGCCCCTGGGTTGCCGAGCGTCACCAGGCGATCCGCGGCTTTCTGAAAAGCCACGCCGAGGCGCTCCATCCCGTCACCCGCCGGATCATCGAGCCGGCCGCCGGGATCAGCGCCTCCGACGCGTTCGCCGGGCTCTACAAGCTGGCTGAGCTGAAGCGCAAGACGGAGCCGGTCTGGCAGCGGATCGACCTGCTCGCCGTCCCGAGCATCCCGACCGTCTACACGGTCGCCGAGGTCGAGAAGGAGCCGATCCCGACCAATTCCCGGCTCGGCACCTACACGAATTTCGTCAACCTGCTCGACCTTTGCGCGCTCGCCGTGCCGGGGGCGTTCCGCGGCGACGGGCGTCCGGGTGGCGTCACGTTGATCGCTCCGCGAGAGCGCGAGGGCCTGTGCGCCGGTCTCGGCGAGCAGTTCCATGCGCGAGCCGGGGTTCCCATGGGCGCAACTGGCACTCCCCTGCCCGACCAGGAGCACAGCACCGCGTCGATGCCGCGCGGCTGGTCCGAGCTGGCCGTCGTCGGCGCGCATATGTCCGGCCTAGCGCTCAACGGGCAGCTCGTCACGCGCGGCGCGATGTTCCTACGCAAGGCGGCGACCGCCCCCTGCTATCGCCTGTTCGCGCTGCCCGGAAAGAAGCCGCAGAGGCCGGGGCTGCTAAGGACCGGGGATGGGACCAACGGCGCATCCATCGAGGTGGAAATCTGGGGTCTCCCGGCGGCGGCGCTCGGGTCGTTCCTTGCCGAAATCCCGCCGCCGCTGTCCATCGGGACGCTGCTTCTGGACGATGGCTCGCAGGTGAAGGGATTTCTGGCCGAAGCGGCCGGAACCACGGGCGCGCGGGATGTGTCGCAGTTCGGCGGGTGGCGCGCCTATCTCGCCGAAGCAGACGAGCCGGTCAGCTAGACTCTGATCATTTCAGATAGAAGCGATCCGGCTCATTCCGTCGCGGGCGCGGCGATGCTGCCGTTGTGGTGCGATAGGCTGAAATCGATCGCTTCGGGCACCAGCGTTTCGTAGGCATCCCGCACGGTAAAGATGTGGCTGCGCATGGCGCTCGCGGCGGCGGCGGCGTCGCCCTTCAGAATGGCGGCGACGACCAGCCCGTGCTCGTGAAAGGATTTCGGCAGCCGCCCGGTGCCGGAGAACTGCACGCGGCGGAACGCGGCTACGCGCTGGCGCACCGAAATGGTCAGCTCGGCAAGATATTCATTGTGGCTGCCGGAATAAATCAGGTCGTGAAAGACGTCGTTGAGCTGGTAATATTTGTCCACGTCTTCGCTGCCGACGAAATTCGCCGATTTCTTGTGGATCGCGGCGAGTTCTTCGCGCTCGGCAGGCAGCATGTTCAGCGCCGCCTCACGGGCGCATACGCTCTCCAGCTCCATCATAACGGCGAACATTTCGTCCAGACGCCGCTTGGTGATCGCGGCCACGATCGCACCCCGGCGCGGGCGCGCCTCGGCAAATCCCAGCGCTTCGAGCTGCCTGATCGCCTCGCGGACCGGCGTCCGCGATACGCCGAACTGGCGCGCCAATTCGGTTTCCTCCAGGGCAACGCCCGGCGCCAGCCGTCCGCGTGCGATCTGATCGGCCAGCACGCGCCGGATTTCTTCTGCCAGGGTACCGCTCGAATTTGAATTCATGCCAAGCTTTTGAGGATGATTTCGTCTTGCCGAATGTAGCATCTCGCCCCCACGAGCGCCATGCATGATGATAGCTGAGATAGGCCGTCGGACGGTAAATTCCCAAGTAAAAACGCATTACGACCGCCAGACCACGCGGGCCTGTACTGGTCAAATGAAACTTATCCGACATGAACGGTCGGCTAACGGACGAAAATCGGCGGGTTCCACCGCTCCATCGCCTGATATCCGCTCCGAATTGCTGGAAATGCGTTCCGTCTGCGGTGTGCTGATCGAGCTTGGTGGCGCGGTCCGCCAGGGAAAGGTGGCGACGCCCGGAGCCATCGGGCGGCCGAAGGCAGGCGAGCACGCGGTCGCCGATATCGGGCGCACGCCGGACGAGGTAGCAACGACCGGCGGCGATGCCGAGTCACATCATTTGCGGCCCGAGAACGAATTCGAGGACCCATTCGCCGCCCTCGGTGCTATCGTCAATGCTCAGCGCGGCGCAGCGCGTTCTTAACCGGGGGCGGGCACCGGTAAAAAGGCGACAGGATCGATTTGACTTTCGGTATATAAAAAAGCATTCTCAACAGAGAAAGCTGCACGGCTTGCATCGAGACGGCTGAAAAAGCCGCGCGGCGATTTGGGAGGACGACACATGAAGAAAATCTGGCTGACCGCAGCCGCCGCATTCGCTGCGCTGACCCTCGCAAGCCCGGCCTTCGCCGGCGACCAGACCATCGGCGCACTGTTCCCGCTCAGCGGCCCGAACGCCACCTATGGCGACGTGTTCATGAAGGGCACCAGCATCGCCGTCGAGCACATCAATGCCGACAAGATGCTCTCCGGCAAGCTGTCCATTCAGTATGAAGACAGCCAGGGCCTGCCGCAGCCGGGCGTGGTCGGGATGACCAAGCTGGTCAACGTCACCAAGGTGCCTTTCACGCTCTCCGCCTTCACCGGCGTTTCCAAGGCCATCTCCACCCTTGCCCAGCGCAACGAGGTCGTCGCGGTCAATGGCGGCGGCGTCGGCCCGGACCTGGCAAGCCTCGGCGAGTATTTCTGGAACGTGATCCCGCTGGCCAATCTGGAGGTCCGCGCCGCCGTGCCCTATCTCGTCAAAGAGAAAAGCCTCAAAAAGATGGTGCTGATCTATGTCGACGATCCGCTCGGCCAGGCCATCGTCGACGAACTCAAGACCGAACTGCCGGCCGCCGGCGGCGAACTGCTTGAAACGATGTCCGTGCCGACCACGGCGCAGCAGTTTTCCGGCATCGCAGCCAAGGTGCGCGGCGCCAATCCCGATGCCGTCTACATGGCCAGCTACGGCGCCCAGCAGATCCAGATCGTCAAGCAACTCCGCGACAATGGCGTTACCGTGCCGATCGTCACCTATTCGGCTTACGGTGTCCCGGACGCGCTCGCATTGCCTGAATCCGAGGGCCTGATCTTCACCAGCCAGAGCGTCAACCTGACCGCTGGCGATCCGGTGACAAAGCGCTTCGTCGACGACTTCAAGGCCAAGAACGGCAAAGAGCCGACCGCCTATAACGTCAACTATTACAATGCCGTGCGGCTCTACGGCCTGCTCGCGCAGGCGCTGGAAAAAGCCGGCAAGGACATCACCGGCGCGAACCTGCTTGCCGAGCGCAAGGCGACCAAGAGCTTCGACCTGGTCGGCGGCACGGTCTCGTTCCAGGACAACGGCACACTGTTGTTCCCGATCG
Source organism: uncultured Alphaproteobacteria bacterium (assembly GCA_963727575.1). Classification (GTDB taxonomy): domain Bacteria; phylum Pseudomonadota; class Alphaproteobacteria; order Rhizobiales; family Rhodomicrobiaceae; genus JAHQVI01. Next base: position 95,244 of record CAVSIA010000032.1, on the reverse strand, counting down.
AGGTCAAGGTCGTCAAATCCGGCAAGACGGAAGCTCTGACGACTGTCGATTTCGCCAAGAAATAATCGGCCCAGATGCTGATCGTTCAACTCCTGATCACCGGCCTGCAGGTGGGCGCGCTCTACGCGCTCACCGCGGTCGGCTTTTCGCTGATCTTCGGATCGACCAGGATCTTCCATTTCGCCCACGGCGCGACCTTCGTGATCGCCGCCTATGCGTTCTATTTCTGCGTCGCCTCCGGTTATGGCGCCGTGCCGGGCGTCCTTGCCGCCGCCATCTGCGCGGTGGCGTTCGGCGTGCTGATGGACCGCTTCATCTACGCCCCGATCCAGCGCGACGAAGGCTCCTTCTTCACCGTGTTCGTCGCCTCGTTCGGCATCGGCATCGCCGTGCAGAACCTGATCGGCATGATTTTCGGCCGCAGCTACGTAACGGTGAGCACGCCGCTGTCGCGCTCCATCGAAATGGCGCCGGGGCTTTTCGTCTCTCCGCTGGCCTGGGTCGCCATCGCCTGCGCCGCGGTCTTCTTCATCGGGCTGCGGCTGTTCCTGGCGCGCACGCATACCGGCATGGCCCTCAGGGCGCTCGCCGACAATCCCGAGCTGATCCGGGTCTTCGGCCTCAGCCCGCGCGCGATCTCCCGCTACGCCTTCGCGCTCGGCTCGCTGCTGGTCGTGCCCGCCGCGATCATCACCAGCGCCACCTCCGGCCTTAGCCCAACGGTCGGCAACCACGTCATGCTGATCTCGCTGGCCGCGACCATCGTCGGCGGCATCGGCAGCATCGGCGGCACGCTCGCCGCCGGTTTCGCGCTCGGCCTCGCCGAAAGCCTGGCGCTCATCCAGTTCGAATCGCAATGGACCGAGGCGGTGACCTTCGCCATCCTGTTCCTCTTCATCCTCCTGCGTCCGTCGGGCCTGGCCGGCCGGCCCGCCGTGCATTAGAGGCAAGCGATGGAAGCCTATCTGTTCAATCTCGGCGTCCTCATCGCGCTCTACTCGATCCTCGCGGTCACCCTCAATTTCATCATGGGCTTTGCCGGCATCTATTCGCTGGCACACGCGGTGTTCTTCGGTGTCGGCGCTTATGCCGGGGCCTATGTCGGGCTCAACTACTCCGCGTCGATCTTCATCACGCTGCCCATCGCCATGGTCTGCGCCGCCGTCCTGTCGCTGGCGCTGGCTTTGCCCGCGCTTCGGGTGCGCGGCGAATATTTCGTCGCCGCCTCGCTCGGGCTCCAGGTTCTGGCGGTGACGATCTTCTCTGAATGGAAGAGCGTCACCGGCGGCCTCGGCGGGCTGATCGGCGTGCCCCCGGTCGATATCGCCGGCCTGTCGGTGTATAAGCCGGCGCAGTTCTTCGTGCTGACGGTGATCGTGCTGATCGTCGTCGTCGCCGTCATCGGGCGGCTGGTCCGCTCCAGCTTCGGCCGCAGCCTGACCGCGATCCGCGACAGCGAGTCCGCCGCCGCGGCCTTCGGCAAGAACGTTGCGCTGATCAAGACCATCTCGGTGGTGATTTCCGCCTCGCTGGCCTCGATCGCCGGCGCGCTGTACGCCGCCTATCTCAGCTTCATCAATGTCGAGAGCTTCATGCTCGACACCTCGGTGCTGATCATGGCCATGGTGATCATCGGCGGCACGGGCACGCAGCTCGGCCCGATCGTCGGCGCGGCGTTGCTGCTGCTGCTTCCCGGCGCGATCAGCTATCTCAGCTTTCTGCCGCAAACCGAAATCGGCTCGATCCAGCAGATCATCTACGGCCTTGGCATGGCGCTGCTGATGCTGTTCCGCCCCGGCGGCATCGTCGGACGCTCGCAGGCGAAAGCCGTGGGAGACCGGCGATGAGGGAGACCAGCCGCGACGGCAGTGCGGTGCTGCTCGAAGTCCGCAATCTCGACAAGAGCTTCGGCGGGGTGAAAGCCGTCGACGACGTCTCCATCGACCTGCGCGGCGGCATCGTCACCACGCTGGTCGGCCCTAACGGCGCGGGCAAGACCACCTTCTTCAACCTGATCACCGGCCAGCTCAAAAAGGACGCCGGCACGATCCGGTGGCTTGGAGAAGAGCTCGGCGAGATCAAGCCCTATCACGCCGCGCGGCTTGGCATCGCCCGCAGCTTTCAGGACTTGCGCCTGTTCGATGAAATGACGGTCGAGGAAAACGTGCTGACGGTCACGGAGCGCAATTCGCTGCCGTTCCGCCTGTCCGGCGCGTCCTACGCTCAGCGCATGGCCAAGGTGAACGAGGTTCTGGAGCGCACCCGCCTCGTCGACAAACGCAAGATCCGGGCGATGGACCTGGGCTATGCGGAGCGCAAATTCCTCAGCCTCGCCCGGATCATGGCGACCGAGGCGCGGCTATGGCTGCTGGACGAGCCGGCCTCCGGCCTCGATCCCGCCTCCTACGACCTGTTCCTCGGCCTGCTGCGCAGCGAAGTCGCGGGCGGCGTCACGGTCTGCATCATCGAGCACAATCTCGACATCGTCATCGGCATCTCCGACCGCATTGCCTTTCTCGACCGCGGCAAGCTGCTGGCGGATGACGAGCCGCAAGCGGTGTTGGAGAATCCCGAACTCGCGGCGATCTATTTCGGAGAGCGCGCATGAGCGGGCCGAACGTTCTCGAAACGCGGGCGCTCTCGGCAGGCTATGGCGGGCATCCCGTCATCAGCGACATTGCCGTGGCGCTCAGGGCGAACGAGATCCTCTGCATGATCGGCCACAACGGCGCCGGCAAGTCGACGCTGCTGAAATGCCTGTTCGGCCTGATGCAGCCGCAAACCGGCGAAATCCTGCTGGACGGCTCGGTCGTCACCGCCGAGGCCACGCAGATGGTCGATCACGGCGTCGCCATGGTGCCCGAGGGCCGGGGCGTCTTCCCCAGCCTTACCGTGCGCGAGATCATGGCGCTGGCCATGGACGCCACGCGGATCGACAAGGGCGAGCGCGAGGCGCGCGTCGACTGGGTGCTCGGCATCCTCCCGGCGATCCGCGAATTCTACAATCGCCGCGCCGGTACGCTCTCCGGCGGCCAGCAGCAGATGGTGTCGATCGGGCGGGCGCTGCTCAGCCGGCCGCGCATCCTGCTGCTCGACGAACCCTCCATCGGTCTTGCGCCGAAGCTGTTCCAGGACCTGCTCCGCCCGATCGCCGAATTGCAGAAGGCGGAAGGGCTGTCGATCCTGCTGGTCGAGCAGAATGTCCGCGAGGCGCTGAAGATTTCCGACCGCGCCATCGTCATGAAATCGGGTAGTCTGATCTGGGAGGGGCAGCCGGCGGAGCTGACCGACAACAGGAAGCTGATGGAGCTCTATTGATGGAGAGCCATTCCCACCGGATGGATGAATTGCTGGCCGCCTATCGCGCCAGGCCGGCCGGAGCAGCGGCGTTCTTCGAGGAAGACGAGACACCGCTACACGATCGGAGACTTCGACCGGCTGGTGGCGCAGACGGCGCTATGGCTGACGGCGAACGGGGTCGGCCCCGGTGACCGCATCGCGGTGTGGCTGGTCAACCGCCTGGAATGGCTGGCTCTGCTCTTCGCCGCCGCGCGGACCGGCGTGATCGTCGCCGCCGTCAACACGCGCTACCGCACCTCCGAGCTGGACCATATCCTCGTATCGTCCGGCGCTAAGATGCTGGTGTTGCAGCCCGATTTCGGCCGGATCGACTTCATGTCGGTGGTCGCCGGCCTCGATCCGTCGAGACTGACCGAGCTGGAAACGGTCGTCATCGTCGATCACTCGCCCGCACACCCAGCAACCCTGATCGAGCGACCGACAATCGCATTCGATCCGCACGGCGTCGAGCTGCCCGACGCGCTGCCGCACCCCGACACCGCGAGCGATCCGGCTGCGCCGCTGATCCTGTTCACCACCTCCGGCACCACCAGCTCGCCCAAGCTCGTCACCCATTCCCAGCAGACCCTCGCCCGCCATGCGCTGGTCTCCGCTTGCACCTACGGGTTCGATGCGCCGGGCGCCTCGTTCATCGCCGCCATGCCGTTTTGCGGCGTGTTCGGCCTCAACACCGTGCTGGCGGCGGTTGCCGGCGGAGCGCCGGTCCACATCGCCTCGGTGTTCGAGGTCGACGACGCCTACCGCCGTATCAGCACGCACGGCATCACCCATCTGTTCGGCAGCGACGAAATGTTCCGTCGCCTGATGAACAAGGGCTTCGATGGGCTGACAAGCGCGCGCCTCTGCGGCTATGCCTCCTTCACTCCCGGCATGGGCGAATTTCTGCAGGACGCTTCCCGGCGCGGCCTGCCGCTCTTCGGCGTCTACGGGTCGAGCGAGGTCAATGCGATCTTCTCGATCCAGCCGCCCGAACTGTCCATCGACGAGAGGCTCAAATGTGGCGGCCGCCCGGCGTCGGGTGCTGAGGCGCAGGTGCGCGTGCGCGACGCGGAGACCGGCAAACTGCTCGGCCCGAACCAGACCGGCGAGCTGGAAATCCGCGCGCCTACCAATTTCACCGGCTATTTCCGCAATCCGGAGGCCACGCGCAAGGCAGTCGACGACGAAGGCTTTTTCCGCAGCGGCGATATCGGCTATTTGCGCGAGGACGGCACCTTCGTCTATCTCGCCCGCAGCGGCGACGCGATCCGGCTCTCGGGCTTCCTGGTCGATCCGGTCGAGATCGAGGACGTGCTGAAGGAGATCCCCGGCGTGAGCGATGCGCAGGTTGTCGGCGTGACGCTGGAGGGGCGGACGCGGCCGGTCGCCTTCGTCATCCGCGATGACGGCGCGGCAGCGTTCGACGAGCAGGCGGTGCTCGCTGCGGCGGCGCAAGCCCTCGCCCATTTCAAGGTGCCGATCCGCGCCGTTCCGGTCGAGCGCTTTCCGACGACAGACAGCGCAAACGGGCTGAAGATCCAGAAGGCAAAGCTCCGCCAGATGGCGGCCGAGCTGATTGGGGCAGGTGCGGAGGCCAAGCCATGACGACCATGTATTTCGAAGATTTCGAGCCTGGACAGGTGTTCGAGACCGGCGGCCGGACCATCACCGAAACCGACCTGACCATGTTCTCCATGCTCACCGGCGACTGGAACGCAATCCATTCCGACGCCGAATTCGCCAAGTCGACGCGCTTCGGCGAGCGCATCGTCCACGGCGTGTTCGGCATCGGCCTCGCCATCGGCCTGATGCACACTCTCGGCATCTTCGAGAAAAGCGCGGTGGCGATGCTCGGCATTGCCGACTGGAAATTCCACAAGCCGGTGTTCATCGGCACGACGCTGCGCCTGAAAATGACGATTATCGACAAGGCGCTCGGCAAATCCGGCAACACCGGGCGCGTCGGGCGGCAATTCGAGCTGATTGACCAGGACGGCGAGGTCTGCCATTCCGGACGCAGCGACGTGCTGGTCACAACGCGCTCCTGACCGGCGCTGCGCGCGACCAAAACAACCGGACAATGCCAATGAGCGATAACACTCTGACGGACTGGATCGGCCGCACCGAGCTGCGAACGGACACCGTCCGCGCCGATGCGCTGCGCCGCCTCGCGGCAACGCTCGACCACGACCCGAGCGCACTGCATCACGGCGATGCCGCCATGCCGCTGGCGCATTGGATCCACTTCCTGCCCGAGGAACGGCAATCGGATCTCGGTCCCGACGGGCACGCCAAGCGCGGCGGCTTCCTGCCGCCAATTCATCACCTGCCGCGCAGGATGTGGGCGGGGAGCCGGCTGACGTTCCCAGGCACGATGCGCGCCGGAATGGCCGTCGAGCGCCGCTCGACGATCGCCGATATCAAGGAGAAGCAGGGCTCGACCGGCCCGCTCGTCTTCGTCACCGTGAAGCATGAGGTTGGCGAGGCCGGCGGCGGACCGCTGCTCGTCGAGGAGCAGGACATCGTCTATCGCGGGCTGGACGGCGCGCCGTCCGGCCAATCGTCGGCGCCGCCCGCACCGAAAGGCGAATGGCACCGCTCGCTCATGGCGGACGCGGTCCTGCTGTTCCGCTATTCGGCGCTGACCTTCAACGGCCACCGCATCCACTACGACTATGAGTATGTGACCCAGGAGGAAGGTTATCCGGGCCTCGTCGTCCACGGGCCGCTGATCGCCACGCTGCTGCTCGACCTCGTCGGCCGCATGGTACCCGAGGCGGGCGTTGCAGCCTATTCGTTCCGCGCCGTGTCGCCGGTGTTCGGCGGCAGCGAGTTGCATCTGAACGGAACGCCCCCCGACGGCGACGGCAAAGTCGCACTGTGGGCGAGCGACAAGGACGGCCGTCTGGCGATGAAGGCGGAGGCGCAGGTCTCGCTTTAGAAAAGACTGCCGCCCACAAGGGAGGAGAGCGGATATGACTGCGATCGGTAGGCAGACGGCCGATGCGATCGCCGGCCAGGCGCAAGAGCGCGCGCAGCATCCGGTTCCCGACTCCCGGGGGCTCAACCTGTTCGACGCGGATGGCGACCTCGCGCCACTCATCCGCCATTACGTCGCCCCCGATCTCGCCGCAGCGCTGCTGCCGCGCCTGCACCGGCTCGGCGAGCTGGCAGGCGGCCATCTGGACGAGCTTGCCGCGCTCGCCGACCATCATCAGCCGGTGCTCAAGCAGCGGACACGGCAGGGCGACGACCTGCAATCCATCGAGAAGCATCCCGCCTATGTCGAGATGGAGCAACTCGCATTCGGTGAGTTCGGCCTCGCCGCCATGTCGCATCGGCCCGGCGTGTTCGGCTGGCCGGCACCCTTGCCGCCGATCGCCAAATATCTCGTCACCTACCTATTCGCCCAGGCCGAGTTCGGCCTGCTCTGCCCTGTCTCGATGACCGACAGCCTGACCCGGACGCTGCGCAAATTCGGCGATCCCGCCCTCGTCGCCCGATTCTTCGACGCGCTGACCAGCCAGGACATGGCCGACCACGCTCAGGGGGCGATGTTCATGACCGAGCGCGAGGCGGGCTCCGATGTCGGCGCGACGCAGGTGCGCGCGGCGCCTGCCGAGGGCGACATGTGGGCGCTGACCGGGGAGAAATGGTTCTGCTCCAATGCCGACGCCGACCTCGCCATGGTGCTGGCGGTCCGTCCGGACGGACCGCCCGGCATCAAGGGTATCTCGCTGTTCCTGCTGCCGAAAACCCTGCCGGACGGCTCGCGCAACAGCTACCGCATCGTCCGGCTGAAGGACAAGCTCGGCACTCGGTCGATGGCGAGCGGCGAGATCTCACTTGATGGCGCGCTGGCGTGGATGGTCGGCGACCCGGATGCCGGATTCCGTCAGATGGCGGACATGATCAACAATTCGCGCCTCTCCAACGGCGTGCGCGCGGCCGGCATCATGCGGCGCGCGGTCAGCGAGGCGCTGTTCATCGCACAGAACCGCACCGCCTTCGGCCAGCGCCTGATCGACATGCCGCTGATGCGGCGACAGCTCGCCAAGATCATGCTGCCCGCCGAGCAGGCCCGGACGATGATGTTCCTCACCGCAGAGACGCTGAAGCGCTCCGATGCCGGCGAGGCGGGCGCCTATGCCCTGCTCCGCATCCTGACGCCGCTGATCAAGTTCCGCGCCTGCCGCGACGCGCGGAAGGTCACGGGCGACGCCATGGAGGTGCGCGGCGGCTGCGGCTATATCGAGGACTTCCCCGACGCCAGGCTGCTGCGCGACAGCCATCTCGGCTCGATCTGGGAGGGCACCAGCAATATCGTCGCGCTGGACGTCATGCGCGCCGGAAAGCGCGAGGGCAGTTTCGAGGTGCTGGAGGCGCGGGTTGCGACGCTGGCCGAGGGGAGCGGGGTCGAGCAGGACCTGGCTGACCTATCGGGCCGAGCCTTCGCGCTTGCCCGGGAAGCAGCGGATGGCGGAGACCCATCGCTCGCCCGTCAGGTGGCGTCGGCGCTCTATCACCTGACGACGGCGGCCGGCATGGCCCAGGAAGCGCAGGCGCTCGCCAGCGACCGCCGCCTGGCCCTGGCCAAGCTCGTCATCCGCCACAGGCTGCGGCCGGTCGATCCACTGAATGCGGACGCCGCCGATGCGCGGCTGACCGACGCCGTGCTGGACGGTGCGGGCTAGCGCTCCGCGCGGAACGTTACGAAACGCTGTCGCCCCCTCACCCGGCGCTATGCGCCGCCCTCTCCCGCGAGGGGAGAGGGCACTGCAGCGCATAAAGGAAATGCCGTCCTCTATAACAGCGGCGCGTGACAAGCGTTGACCTGTCGCGCCGTGCACAGACTTTCATCGGCGGGCTTGCCCTCTCCCCTGGCGGGAGAGGGCTCCCGCCGCAGGCGGGTGGGTGAGGGGGAAGCAGCCCCCCCCCAGAAAACAAACCTACGCCGGCCCGGCGGCCGCGGCGGGCGGCTGCCGCATGAACCAGGCTGCGGCGGCGATCAGCGCCGCGAGCCCGATGCCGGCGACGTCGCTCAGATGCTCCGGATACAGAGTGAGTAGCCCAGCAACGATCAACCCGGCACGCCAGATGGCGCCGATCCGGCCCACGCCGTAAAGCCACCCCGACATCCCGCAGGACAGGATGACGATGCTGATCGCGGCGGTGACGCAGGCGAGCGCGATATCCGCAGGACTGCCCTGCGCGATCAGCGCAGGCTGCAACACGAAGAACACCGGCACGATGAACAGGACGATGCCAAGCCGCATCGCGGTCAATCCGGTCTTCAGCGAATCCGCCCCGCCGATCGTGGCAGCCGTGATCGCGGCGATGGCGACCGGCGGGGTGATGTAGGACAGCATGCCCCAATAGAGGATGTAGAGGTGGCTGGCCATCGGGTTCAGGCCCGCCTGAACCAGCGCGGGCGCCAGGATGATCGCCAGGAACACATAGCAGGCGCTGACCGTCATCCCCATGCCGAGCACGAAGCTGGTCAGCGCGCCGTAGAACAGCAAAAGATAGACGTTGCCGCCGGCATACTGCACCAGCTCGCGGGCGAAGGCGCTGCCGACGCCGGTGATCGAGAGCGCCCCGACGACCAGGCCGACTCCGGCGAGGATCGCCACGAGCTGGGCAAGAGCCGAGCCGCTTTCGGCCAGGAACCGGTCGATGCGCAGGATCTTTTGCCGGTACATCGGATCGGCGAGCGCGCACAGGCCGAGTGCGGCGGTCGCATACCATGGTGCATAGGACTCCAGGCGCATCACCAGGAGCACATAAATCAGCACGATCAGCGCGACGAGGAACAGCCAGCCCTGGCGCATGATGGCCCGGGTCGTGGGGATCTCCTCGTCGGTGGCGCCGGTCAGCTCGCGGGAGGCGGCATAGCCGTCCGCCTGGAGCAATAGCGCGAAGTAGAACAACAGCGACGGGATGATCGCAGCCGCGACGACATTGCTGTAGGGCACCGAGAGGAAGGAGGCCATAAGGAAGGCCGCCGCGCCCATGATCGGCGGCATCAGCGTGCCGCCCGTGGAGGCGCAGGCTTCGACGGCGCTGGCGTAATGGGGCGAATAGCCGGCTTTCTTCATTGCCGGGATGGTGAACGTGCCCGTGGTGATGATGTTGGAGACGACGCTGCCCGACAGCGAGCCGAACAGTCCGCTGGCGACGATCGCCACCTTGGCGGGGCCGCCGCGGGTGCGCCCGAGCAGCTTCAGCGCCAGCGCCATGAAGAACTCGCCGCCGCCGACGATGGCCAGCGCGACGCCGAAGACGATGTAGCCCATCAGCAGGTCGGCGACGACGCGGAACGGCACCCCGATGATCGACTCCGTCCCCATCGCATGGCCCGCGACGAGGCCCTTCAGGTCGAACGAATTGCCCCAGAGCACGCCCGGCATCTTGTCGGCGATCAGCGGATAGAGGCCGAAGGTAAGACAGACCAGCGCCAGCGCCAGGCCGGCGGCGCGCCGTGCCCCTTCGACCGACAGCACGAACAGAATGCCGCTCACGATCGCCGGAATTACGGGCGGCACCATCGACCAGCCCAGCGTGATGATCGAGCGGGCGTTCCATGCGAAATAGACACCGCAGGCAAGCGCCAGGGCGGAGAATATCCAGTCGATGACGAGCGGCGGGCGGTGGGCGGCGAACTTGGCGACGGGAAAGGCGAGGAACGCGACCGACAGGAACACGCCGAGCAGCAGATAGTAATAGGCGGTCGCCAGAGGCAGCCAGGTGAGCGGCACGATCGGCAGCGTCTGCAGGATGGCGATCAGAATACCGAAGGCGGACAGTCCGATGACGATCCATTTCGCCGGTCCGGTCAGTCTGACGGTTTCCAGCCGCGCGTGCTCGGCCGCATCCTCGCGCTGCTTCGACGCGTCGCCGCGCTCGATTTCAGCCTTTTCGACCTTGGTCATGGGGCCTACCGCTCATAAAACAGGATAACACGAACGGCCGCGTCGGGCGATGCCGTGCGGCGGCTGCAAGGATGGCGACGGGCCGGCGTGCCCCACCGGGAGGATGGCGGGCCACAGCCGGATGGCAGACCTGAAATCAGGCCTGCTTCATGATCGCATCGCGGCTCTCGCTCCACGCCTTCTCGAAGTCTGCGTCGCTCATCCCGCTCGCCTTCGCGGTGAGCTTCGACCAGGCGTCACGCAGCGCGGTGATCTGGGCGACGTTCTTGTCGTTCCATTTCTGGTCCGCGTCCGTCCACATGCCCTTTTCCTTGAGGTAGCGGATCGCCCCTTCATGGAACGGCGCGTCCATCGGTTTCGTGCCGGCCTGCTTGATCGCCCAGCGCTTCATGATCGGCGCGGAGTCCTTGTATTGCGGGTAGGTCTCGTCAAACGCCTTGAACAGGGCATAGACCTTGTCCGGGTCTTCATTGGCGTAAACCGTCACCATCGGATAGCGGTAGGCGGCGAGATTGACCGGGTCCTTGCCGGTGATGCCCGCGCCAACCGTCTCATTATACGGCGCAAAGATCGGCGCCACCTTCTGCATGGACTCCCATAGGCTCTCGTCCTTCGGATCGAGCGGCACCCACGAGATGCCGCGCGGCGAGCTCTCCAGCTCGAACAGTACGGCACTGGTGGTCGATGCGCCCGAGGCGTCGGCCTGTCCGTTCACCAAGGCGCGCAGAGCGTCGGCATAGGACGGGAATTCGAGGAACTGCACGTCGTTGCGCGTCAGACCCCCGGCGGCAAGCAGCGTGTCGTTCTTGACGCTGACCGACGGGTTGGCCGCGGAATAGGCGAAGCGCTTGCCCTTGAGATCGGCGAGGGACTTGATGCCGCTTTCCTTGGTCACGACGATGCCGAAGCTCGACGGACGCCCGCAGATCACGCGCATGTCCTGCGGGCCCCAGTCCTTGCTGCCGAATTCGTAGAGGCCGCGGGTGGCGAAGAACAGCTCGTTGGCCAGCCATGCGGTGAAGGCCTGGCCCTGCTTCAGCGGCAGGATGCGGCCGATACCCGTGCCGGAGGGCAGCAGGCGGACGCGGGTGCCATAGGCCTTGATCATCGCGTCGGCGATGGCGGAGGCTTCGACATAGCCGGTCGAGCCGACGTCATACGTGCTCCAGATCATGGTGTCCGGCAGGCCGGCGGGCGATTTTTGCGCAAAGGCGGCGCGGGGAAGCATCGGGGAGAGACCGGCGGCGCCGGCAAGCGCCAGCGCCTGGCGCCGCGTCAGTTTCGTGTTCATCATGTCCTCCTTGGTTTCGTTTTTTCCCTCAAACGATTGTTGCTTGCCCCATCGCCTGGTCGCCGGCTTCGCGGCGGTCAGGCCCCCGTGAAACGAGGCGGCCGTTTGTTCAGAAAGGCATCGCAGGCCTCGGTATGATCCGCGGTCGCGAACAGCTGGGCCTGGGCGTCCAGTTCGGCGGCGAGAAGCGCATCGAGGCTCGGCGGATTGGCGGCGAGGGTGCGCTTGATGAAGCCGGTCGGCACGGGAGCCAGCGCCGATGCATTCGCCGCGCAGCGCTTGGCCGCATCCATGAGGTCGGCTTCTGGCACGACGTCATCGGCGATGCCGAGCGCGACCGCCTGCTCGGCGTCGACGACACGCGCATCGAGGAAGAACTGCCGCGCACGCGCCGTCCCGATCCGGCTGGGCAGCGTCCACATCAGGCCGACATCCGGCACCAGGCCGATGCGCCCGAAGCTTGCGCAGAACCGCGCCGTAGCGCCCGCGATCACATAATCGCCCGCGAGCGCCAGGCTGAAGCCGCCGCCGAACGCGGCGCCCGACACAGCCGTTACGACCGGCTTGCGGCCGGCGATCAGCAGGCGCGCCAGCTCATGCAGGGCGCCGAGCCGCTGGCGGGCGCTGATAACGTCCACCTGTCCCATCGAGGAGATGTCGCCGCCGGAGCAGAAGCAGCCATTCGCACCGGTGATGATGATCGCACGGGTATCCGGATCCGCCTCGGCGCGGCGCACGCCATCCAGCAGCAGCACGCGCAGATCGAGCGTGAGCGCGTTGCGCTTTTCCGGTACGTTCAGGGTGAAGATGTCGATGCCGTCGACCCGGTCGGTCAGGAGCGCGGTCATGACGCGAGGCCCGGGATTGGGGTAATCGATGGGAAAACCGTCACACGCCACGGCAGACAGGCCGCGGCGTCGACGCTTGGTGGAAAGCGCTTACCACAGGTCACCTTGTTTTCCTCCCACGCTTCACATGCCGTGAAAACCGTGTTACTTATTTCTCTATATTGAAAGCTATTCTCACACGAGAAATATGAGCAATCAAGCGGGAAGTCAAAAATTCGTCGGCGCCGTCGAGCACGCCGTCCGCATCCTGCGGCACCTGGCGAATGCTGGAACGGCGGAGGGCGTGGCGGCCATCGCGCGCGAAACCGGCCTGAACGTGTCCACCACGTTCAACATTCTGCGCACCTTGTGCAAGGAAGGTCTCGCGGTCTTCGATACGAAAAGCAAAAGCTACCGTCTCGGGCTCGGCGTGCTCGAATTTTCGGCCGCGATCCTCGGCACCAACCAGGCCGACCTGATCCGACCGGATCTGGAGCGGCTGTCGGACGAGCACAGTGTGCTGATCGGCCTGTGGCTGATCACGCGGAACGAGCGGATCGTGCTGATCGACCGGGTGGTGGCGCGCAAGATCGTCCGGGCGGACATGGAGCTCGGCTCGCGGCTTCCCGCCTATGTCGGCGCCGTCGGGCGCTGTGTCGCGGCGGCGAGCCATTTCTCCCGGGCCGAGCTGAAGAAGCGGTTCGACAAGCTGCGCTGGCAAAGCGCGCCCGACTTCGAAACCTATGCAGCTGAGGTCGAGGCCGCGCGGACCGACGGTTACGCGTCCGATTTCGGCCAGCTCTTTCAGGGCCTCGATATTGTCGCCTCCATTATCCAGGATCATGAGGGCAAGACCCGGTTCGGCATTAGCGGCATCACCATCACCGGCCAGATCGGCCATGATGCGATGATGACGCTGGCGGCCGATATCCGCGATACCGCCGCGCATGTCTCGGCCAAGCTGTTCGGCTATGCCGGTCAGCACAATCGAGCGACAATCGATAAGCCGCCGGTCAGATCGGCACGGCGGCACGGAGGAAGCGCCATCATGGAGAAGACGAGTGAGTGACGCAGGAGATGCGCTCGAAACCGGAGAACGGCTGGGCGGTCTGGAGGCGCTGATATCGCCCAAATCGGTCGCCATCGTCGGCGCCTCGTCCGACCCGGCGCGGATCGGCGGCCGGCCGATCGCCTATTATCTGAGCGCGGGCTATTCCGGCTCCCTCTATCCGGTCAATCCGGGCCGCAGCGAAGTTCAGGGCATACCGGCCTTTCCGGACCTCGACGCCGTTCCCGGACCCGTCGATTTCGCCCTGCTCGCCATCCCGGCAAAGGCCATCCCCGAGGCGATCGACGCCTGCGGCCGCAAGGGCGTGCGCGCCGTTCTGATCTTCTCCGCCGGCTTTGCCGAAACCGGCGCCCAGGGGGCGCTGCTCCAGGCGGAAATGCTGGCGACCGCGCGCAGCCACGGCATCCGCATCCTGGGCCCGAACTGCCTCGGCCTCTACAACGCCAATATCGGACACTGCCCGACCTTCACCTCCGCTCTGCAGGATGGGCCTCCGGTGCGAGGGCGCACCGGCTTGATCACGCAATCGGGCGCATACGGAACGCATCTGCTCAACATGGCGCGCGCGCGCCGCATCGGCGTCGGCATCTGGGTATCGACCGGCAACGAGGCCGACGTCACCGTGCCGGAATGCATGGAATATCTGATCGATGCCGGCGAGGTCGATGCGCTCGGCTGCTATATGGAGGCGGTGAACGACCGCGACACTTTCCTGCGCGCACTGGACAAGGCGCGGCGGGCGCGCATCCCGGTCACGATCATGAAGGTCGGCGTATCGGAGATCGGCGCGGAGGCGGCGCATTCGCATACCGCCTCGCTGGTCGGCTCCGACGACAGTTTCGACGCGGCGCTCGCCCAGTTCGGCGCGCTGCGTGCGCGGACGACGGAAGAGATGCTCGACACGCTCTATGCGGCGAGCCTTGCCCCGCTCCCGACCGGGCGTAAGCTCGGCATACTGACGGTCTCGGGCGGCGCCGGCGTGCTCATGGCCGATGCCGCCGCCTCCGAGGGGCTGACGGTCCCGCCGATGCCCGAAGCCGCCCAGCGCAGGCTTCAGGAACGCAACCCGCTGTCCTCGCCGCGCAATCCGATCGACATCACCGCCCACGCGCTCAACGATTTCGGCCTCGTCTCCGACAATCTGACCGCCATGTTCGAAGACGGCGGCTACGATATGATGACCGCCTTCTTCACCGCCTGGACCGCCTCGCCGACGCTCGGACCGAAGGTGCATCAGGCGGTGATGGACGGGCTAAGGGGGCAGCCGAGAAAGCCGGTCGCGGTGATCTGCCAGGGCGATGCCTCGGTGTTTGCCTCCTATGAAGAACACGGTCTCCTGGTGTTCGAGGACCCGTCGCGCGCCATTCACGCGCTCGGCCAGCTCGCGCGGTTCGCCGATGCCTTCGACCGGCCGGACGATCCCAGCGACCTGCCGCAGCTCGGAGACGTGGTGTTGCCTGCGGGGACGGTCGGCGAATATGAGGCGAAGCGGATCCTGGCGAAGGCGGGCGTGCCGGTTCTTCCCGAGGAAATCGCTGCCGATCCGCAGAGTGCGGGCGAGGCTGCGGCTCGGCTCGGCTTCCCGGTGGCGATGAAAATCGCTTCGCCCGATATTCAGCACAAGACCGAGGTCGGCGGCGTCGCGCTCGACCTTGCCGATGCCGATGCCGTGACCAGGGCCGCGACCGCGATGCTGGCCTCCGTCGCGGAAAAGGCGCCCGGTGCGCGGATCGAAGGTTTCCTGATCAGCCCGATGGCGGGCGACGGCGTCGAACTGATCGTCGGCATCCGGCGCGATCCGGTGATGGGGCCGGTGGCCATGGTCGGGCTCGGCGGTATCTTCACCGAAGTTCTCAAGGACGTCGCGGTCGCGCTCGCGCCGTTGACGTCCGCTCGCGCGAAGGCGCTCATTGCCTCCCTGCGCGGCGCCGCCATCCTCAACGGCGTGCGCGGACGCCCGCCCGCGGATATCGACGCGGCCGCCGACGCCATCAGCCGGCTTTCGGTGCTCGCGGCGATGAATGCAAACAGCTTCGACAGTATCGAGATCAATCCGCTGCTGGTGCGCGCCTCCGGGGCGGTCGCGCTCGACGCGCTGATCGTTCCGCGCAGCGTCGACGCCGGCGGTCACTAAACAGAGCGAGCCGGACAGCCATGAGCTTCGTCGCCGGAACAGGGCTCACTGCATTCGGCCGTCATGACGGCGCGACGACGCTGACGCTGATGGCCGACGCCGCCGAGCGCGCCCTTCAGGCCGCGGGACGCGAGCGCGACGAGATCGACGGACTGATCACCGGCTACGCCACCACGCTCCCGCATCTGATGCTTTCGACGGTGTTCGCCGAGCGATTCGGTCTCAAGCCGGCCTATGCGCATTCGATCCAGCTCGGCGGCGCGACCGGCGCGGCCATGCTGATGCTCGCCGATCTGCTGGTGCGCTCGGGCACGGCGCGGACCATATTGGTCGTGGCGGGCGAGAACCGGCTGACCGGGCAGAACCGCGACACCTCGATCCAGACCCTGGCGCAGGTCGGCCATCCGACCGGCGAGGTGCCGCTGGGGGCGACCGTGCCCGCCTATTACGCGCTCGCCGCCAGCCGCTATCTTTACGATACGGGCGCGACCGAGGAGGACCTGGCTGAGCTTGCCGTGCTGATGCGGCACAACGCATCCGATACCGAGGGCGCGCATCTGACCAAGCCGATCGGCGTCGCGGACGTCATGGCGTCCAAGCCGATCGCCTCGCCGCTGAAACTGCTCGACTGCTGCCCGATTTCGGACGGGGCGGCGGCAATCGTTCTGTCTGCGGATCGTCGAGGTCGTCCCGCGCTGCGGATTGCGGGATCGGCGCAGGCGCATACGCATCAGCATATCAGCGAGGCGCCGGACAGCATTGCGATCGGTGCAGCGCAATCGTCAGCCGCGGCGCTTGCAATGGCAGGCATCGGCCTCGCCGAGGTCGGCTATTGCGCGATCTACGACAGCTTCACCGTCACCCTCGCCCTGCTGCTCGAAGCGATCGGCATCTGCGCGCCCGGCGCAAGCGGAGCCGACGCCCGCGCCGGCCGCTTCAACCGCGCCGGCCCGCTGCCGCTCAACACCCATGGCGGCCTGTTGTCTTACGGCCATTGCGGCGTCGCCGGCGCGATGGCGCATTTCATCGAGGCCGAGACGCAGCTCTGCGGCCGGGCCGGCGCGCGCCAGATCCCGCACGCGCCATCCCACGCGCTCTATCACGGCGATGGCGGCGTCCTCTCCTC
Organism: uncultured Alphaproteobacteria bacterium; assembly: GCA_963727575.1. Classification (GTDB taxonomy): domain Bacteria; phylum Pseudomonadota; class Alphaproteobacteria; order Rhizobiales; family Rhodomicrobiaceae; genus JAHQVI01. The sequence continues at coordinate 78,526 of CAVSIA010000032.1, read as the reverse complement.
GCATGTCAGCCTGGTGCTGGAGCGCATCTCATGAGCGAGCCCGGCGCGGACGCGCGGATCACCTATCAATGCTGCGGACATTGCGACGCACGCTGGTATCTCGACCGTGACCGTTGTCCGCGCTGCGGGACGAGGGACCCGCAGCCCCGGCAATCCGAAGGGACGGGCACGGTCTTCGCGCTGACCACGGTCTTCCGGGCGCCCGACGCGGCCTTTCAGGAGCGCGCGCCTTATCGGATCGCGCTTGTCGATCTCGACGACGGCATCCGCGTCATGGGTCATCTGATCGGCGACGCCGCCGCAATCGGATCGCGCGTGACCGGCGGTATCGAGTCGGTCGGCGGGCGGTCGATTCCCGTGTTTCGCCCCGTCGCCGGCAACACCCCCGGCTCGTCTTGACATCGCATTGGCCAAGATCCCGAGAACCTTTCTTACTGCTGTTGTGACAAAGATATCGGCGGCCCTATGTGCCGACCAGATCGTTCACAACGCTGGCGCGTGCGCCGGCCAATCCGCCAGCAGGGGGACAAAATGGGATACGTTATTTTCGGCAATTTTCGATGGATGGCTTTGCTCGGCATCCTGATCGGCCTGACCGGCGGTTATGTCTTTTGGGAGGAAAACGTGCGTGCCCAAAGAGTCGGGGCTGAGGGCATCGAGACGACGGCACACATCATCAATCTCCGCCAGCAGATCGACAGCAAGCACCGCAAGACCTATTGGGCGGACATCAAATGGCGCGATCAGACCGGAGCCGAACGCCAGCAGACGCGCATCATGATCAGCGGCACCTATGCGCGGCGCGTCAGTAAGGACGGGCGGCGGGTGGTCCGGGAGGCGCGGATCAAATATATGCCGGACGAGCCTAACATCATTCCACTGATCCTCGATGATGTCGCGCGCAATTCCTATCAGCTCCCGGCGATGATGTGGCTGAGCCTCGCCTTTGCGATCCTCTGCGCCTATGGCTGGTATCACATGCTGTCGTTTGAGCGCCGCGCCGATGCCCGGAAGGCGAACCCGGCCGCCGCCGGCTAAACCGCGCGGCGTCCCCCAGGATAAGCCCCGCGTCACCGACGACTTTTGCAACGCGCGCATTGCCCGCTACAATCGCGCCGAGCAAAAACAGGAGACGAGCGGATATGCTGCGTGCGCGCACTTGCCTGGGCGGAATGGTGACGGCTCCCAATCATCTGGCGGCGGAGGCGGGCGCTCAGATCCTGCGCGAGGGCGGCAACGCCATCGAGGCGATGATCGCAGCGGCGGCCACCATCGCCGTTACCTATCCGCATATGAACGGCATCGGCGGCGACGGCTTCTGGATGATCGCGCTGCCGGGGCGGCCGCCGATCGGCATCCAGGCCTGCGGACCGGCGGCGGCATTGGCCGACAGGGCGTTCTACACCGAGGCGGCAGGCTGCCGCTATCGGCACTGCTCGATGACGCCATCCGCCACGCGCGGGACGGTTTTCCTGTGACCTCCTCGCAGGCCGCGCTCACCGTTGAAAAATGGGATGAGCTGAAAACCGTGCCCGGTTTCGCCCCGACCTTCGCGGTTAAAGGGCCACCGGCCGAAGCCGGCATTCTCAAACAGCCCAAGCTTGCCGACACGCTCGCGCAGATCGTCGATGTCGGGCCGGACGATTTCTATTGCGGCGATCTCGCGCGGCTGCTGGCGAACGGGCTGGAGGCGGCGGGCAGCCCCTTGCGTCTTGCCGACCTGGAAGCATTTGCCGCACATCGGGTGGAGACTCTGTCGCTCAAGCTGAAAGCCGGCACGATCTTCAACATGCCGCCGCCCACGCAGGGCGTTTCCTCGATGATGATCCTCGGCATTTTCGAGCGGCTCGGCATCACCGAAGCGGACGGCTTCGCTCACATCCACGGCCTCGTCGAAGCGACGAAGCGGGCCTTCATCCTCCGCAACGCGCATCTCGGCGACCCCGCGACGATGGCCCCCGGATGGCGTGACTGGCTGGCGCCCGAGACGCTCGCCGCCGAAGCCGCTGCGATCGACATGCACCGCGCCGCGCCCTGGCGCCGGCATCGCTGCCGGGCGACACGATCTGGATGGGCGCCGCCGACCGCGAAGGCCGCGTCGTCAGCTATATCCAGAGCCTGTATTGGGAGTTCGGCAGCGGCCTCGTGGTGCCCGAAACCGGCGTGATCTGGCAGAACCGCGGCGTCAGCTTCACGCTGCATGACGGGCCCAATGCGCTTGAGCCGGGACGCCTTCCGGTCCACACGCTCAACCCCGCCATCGCGCGGCTGAAGGACGGCCGCACCCTCGCCTACGGAACGATGGGCGGCGACGGTCAGCCGCAGACCCAGGCCGCGACCTTCACCCGCCACGTCATGTTCGACCAGGACATGCAGGCCGCGATCACCGCCCCGCGCTGGCTGCTTGGCAAGAGCTGGGGCGCGAACGTCCATACGTTGAAGCTGGAGAGCCGCTTCCCGCCCGAGCTGATCGACCAACTCGTCAAAGCGGGACACGACCTGGAACTGGTCGGCGCCTTCGAAGACCTGATGGGCCACGCGGGCATGGTCTCGATCGACGCCGACAAGGTGATCCGCGGCGCAACCGATCCGCGTTCCGACGGCGCCTGCGCTTCCCTTTAGCGCGGGGTCGATCGAGATGGCTCTGTTCGCGCAGAGTATGGGGATTGACGTCGCTCAATGTTCCTGATTAGTTCTCATTATGGGAGGCCGATCATGGAGCACCGCAAATTCAAACGGCGTCTGGCAGAACTTATCGAGGAACTGACCCCCGCGCAGGCCCACAAGCTGGTCGATGCGATAAGCAAGCGGGGCACGGGCGATACGGCGCAAAAGCTAATTGATGGCAAGTTTCAAGCCGATCTGAAATGCCCGCATTGCAAGGAACGCCACATTCATCGCCATGGGATGGCGCGAGGACTGCGGCGTTACAAATGCCTGGCGTGCGCCAGAACGTTCAACGCCCTGACCGATACGCCGCTGGCCCGGCTTCGCAAGCGGGACCGCTGGCTGAAATATGCCGACGCCCTCAACGCCTCTGAGTTGGTCCGCGCGGCTGCGGTGCGGGCCGGCGTGAATGCGAGCACCTCTTTCCGCTGGCGGCACCGCTTTCTGAGTGCGCGGAAAGATCTTCGGGATCATCAACTTACCGGCATCGTCGAGGTCGATGAATGCTTCATTCTGGCAAGCAGGAAGGGCGAGCGGCAATTGCCGCGCAAGGCGAGGAAGCGCGGCGGCAAGGCTAAAAAGCCGGGCTTGTCTGGCGAACAAACGCCGATCCTGATCGCACGTGACCGTTACGGCCATCATCTGAATGCGGTGTTGCCCAATCGCTCGGAAGACGCCGTCAGCGCGGTCCTGAAGGACGTGATTTCGAAGACTGATACTCTGCTTTGCATGGACGGCGATCCGGCGCTGATCGCTTTCGCCAAACAAGAGGCGATCGAATACGAGTTGATCATCGCCAGCCACGGCGAGCATGTGCACGAAAAGGTGCTGCACATCCAGACCATCAACGCTTATGTGAGCCGCTTCAAGAAGTGGCTGGACCGTTTCAATGGCGTGGCCACGAAATATCTGCCGAACTATCTCGGCTGGCGGCAAGCGCTGGAAAAATCCGGGGTTCCCCTCGCACTGGCCGCCGCCATTGGATGAAGTCCATACTCAACGCGAACAGAGCCATCGAGATAGAAACTTAAAGCCCCGCCGCATCGTCATCCCCGCGGAGGCGGGGATCCAGTATTCCACCAGCGAATCCGCAGGTTACTGGATTCCCGCTTTCGCGGGAATGACGTCAATCTTCGAATGATATAGCGCCATCATCCGCAGGTTTGCTCATCCGGACCGCCCGTCTTCGCGCCGCACCGGCCCTCTGTGCAGGAAAAACACAAACTGCCTATTTTTTGAGCGTCACCATCCGAATTGCCCGATCGGTCCGCGTATTGCATTCAATGCGCCGACGCCCACCCGCGTGACCATCGCCCGCGCGGCTTGGCACATAACTTGCTGCATGGCTCGTGTGCAGAGCGTCTAGGGTTCCGGCCGCTTCAGCCATGATCCGCAAGAATGGCCACCGGTTCGCGGCAAAGATCATGGATCGTCGAAAGCGGCGCAGGTCCAAGAGATGCTGACCGGGCGAGTTGTCCGGAGACACGGCGGGCCAAAATCCCGGGAGAGGACTGCACGAAGGTTTGCGGGCGCAAACCTGATCTCCCGGTGCGCTCCAAACCGTTTTGCGAACAAGACCGGCAGGTCGCAAACGAATTAGGAGAGCTGATAATGCGTCGCACTTTACGACTGATCCTCGCCGCGCTGATGATGCTGAGCGCCGCTCCCCCCGCACACGCCGCTCCGAAAAAGGATTTCAAGGTCTGCTGGTCGATCTATGTCGGCTGGATGCCGTGGGGCTATCTGCAAACGTCCGGCATCATGAAGAAATGGGCGGAGAAATACGGTCTCAATATCGAGATCGTGCAGATCAACGACTATGTCGAATCCATCAATCAGTATACGGCCGGCGGCTATGACGGCTGCGCGATGACGAATATGGACGGCCTGTCGATCCCGGCGGGCGGCGGCGTCGACACCACCGCGCTGATCGTCGGCGACTACTCCAACGGCAATGACGGCATCGTATTGAAATCGCCGGCGAAGGTGGACCTCGCCAAGATCAAGGGGCAGAAGGTCAACCTCGTCGAGCTGTCGGTGTCGCATTATCTGCTGGCGCGCGCGCTGGAGACCGTCGGCCTTTCGGAGAAGGACATCACCGTCGTCAACACTTCCGACGCCGACATGGTCGCCGCCTATTCGACCGCCGACGTCACCTCCGTCGTGACCTGGAACCCGCTGCTCTCCGAAATCGCCGCCATGCCGAACTCCGTCGAGGTGTTCAACTCCTCCTCGATCCCCGGCGAGATCATCGACATCATGATGGTCAACACCGCAACGCTGAAGGACAACCCCGATTTCGGCAAGGCGCTGGTCGGCGCCTGGTATGAGCTGATGGCGATCATGTCGGATGAGGAGAAGGGCAAGGACGCCCGCGCCGAGATGGCCAAGGCCTCCGGCACGGACCTCGCCGGCTTCGAAGCCCAGCTCAAGACGACGAAGATGTTCTACAAGCCCGCCGAGGGCGTCGCCTTCACCAAGGACGAGAAGCTGCCGAAGACCATGACCTTCGTCGCCAAGTTTCTGTTCGATCACGGCATCCTCGGCCAGAACGCGCCGAGCGCGGATTTCGTCGGCGTTGCGTTTCCCGGCGACAAGACGGTCGGCGACAAGGGCAATGTGAAGCTGCGCTTCGACCCGACCTATATGGAAATGGCCGCCGACGGAAAGCTCTGATCGCATATGGCCGGCCTGCGCGGGGCTTCCTTCCTCTTCTCCCTTCGCGGGCCGCCGACTGGCCCTCCTGCCAAGGTGGCGGAGGGCCAGCCCTTGCACGCTTTAGGGGTGCCATGGGCTTACGCTTTTGCTAAATTGCCGAGAACACGCACGCGCACCGGCATCTCCCTCAAACGCCTGGAGTTTCCGCACCTCATGAACAGGACCGCCGCCCTCAGCATACGCGCGCGCGGCGCCCCGAGCCGGAGCGCGGAAGGCGGCCCCGACGTCGGGCGCGGAGGCGGTTCCATGCGGTTGATCAATCAGCATCCGGGGCGTGCCGAAAAGATCGTCCTCGGCGCGCTGCCCTTCGTGCTGCTCATCACCGCCTACGCCATCGGCAGCAATATCCGCCTCGCGGAGAATCCGAACGACAAGCTGCTGCCATCGTTCGGCCAGATGGCGGAGAGCTTCTACACCATGGCTTTCGTGGCGGATGTCCGCTCGGGCGACTACCTGCTGTGGGGCGATACCGGCGCCAGTCTCGGCCGCCTGCTCACCGGCATCGCCATCTCGGCCATGATCGCGATAGGGCTCGGCGTCCCGGCCGGCTTCATCCCCCGCGCCCGGGCGATGCTGGCGCCCTTCGTCGCCGCCGTGTCGCTCATTCCGCCGATCACCGTCCTGCCGATCCTGTTCATCATTTTCGGCCTCGGCGAGGTTTCCAAGATCATGCTGATCGTCATCGGCACCGCGCCGATCATGGTGCGCGCGCTGGCCCAGTCGGTCTCCGAAATCCCGCAGGAGCAGATCGTCAAAGCCGTGACGCTCGGGGCATCCACCTGGCAGATGGTCGTGCGCGTCGTGCTGCCGCAAATCATGCCCAAGCTGATCACCGCGATCCGGCTCGGCCTCGTGCCGGCGTGGATCTTCCTGATCTCGGCGGAAGCCATCGCCTCGACGGACGGCCTCGGCTACCGGATCTTCCTGGTCCGCCGCTATCTGGCGATGGACGTCATCCTGCCCTACGTCGCCTGGATCACGCTGATCGCCTTCGCGCTCGACCGCGTGCTGTTCCTCTACTCGAAGCGCCGCTATGGCTGGGCGCATCTGGAGGGCGGCGCGCTATGAGCTATGTCGAGGCGAAAAACATCTTCGTCACCTATGGCGACGCGCCGATCCTGGAGCGCGTTTCGATCGGCGTCGAGCGCGGCACCTTCTGCACCATCGTCGGTGCATCCGGGTGCGGCAAGTCCACCTTCCTGCGCCTGCTGCTCGGCCAGGAGCAGCCGACGCGCGGCGAGATTTTCGTCGACGGCGCGGGCATTCCCGGCGAGCCGACGCCGGAGCGCGGCATCGTGTTCCAGCGCTATTCGGTCTTCCCGCATCTGACCGTCATGGAAAATCTGACGCTGCCGGCGGCGTTCGAGCAATCGCCGTTTCTCAGCCGGCTGTTCGGCACGCGCAAACGCGAGGCCGAAGCCGGCGCCGAGATCATGCTGGAGAAGATCGGCCTCGCCCATGCGCGCGACCGCTACCCCGCCCAGCTTTCCGGCGGGATGCAGCAGCGCCTCGCCATTGCCCAGGCGCTGTTGAAACGGCCGAAAATTCTGCTGATGGACGAGCCGTTCGGCGCGCTCGACCCCGGCATCCGGCTCGACATGCAGACCCTGCTGATGACCATCTGGCAGGAGACCGGCATGACCATCTTCATGGTGACGCACGACATTTCCGAAGCCTTCCGGCTCGGCACCCGGCTGATCGTCTTCGACAAGACCCGCCACGACCCGCAGCACCCATCCGCCTACGGAGCGACAATCACCTACGATCTGAAACTGAAGAACGGCACCACCTCCGACGCGGCAAAGACCGCCGAATTTCTCGCAACCGAAACGCTCACTACCGACAGGCTCATCAATGCTTGACCGATTCCCCTCTCGCACCATGCGCCGCTCCCCACGGTTCCCCTTCCATGCCGGCCGCTCGCGCGCGCACCATCCCGACTTCAACGCCCGCGAAACCCGCGGCTGGAAGGCCGTCGAGGCCGAAGGCCGCCTGCCCGAGGACGGCTGGCGGCGCGAGCAGCAATGGGCGCTGGACATGGGCCTGCCCGGCGCGGATTGCCTGACCGACAAGTCGATCCCGACCTTCGCGCGCGGCGAGCTTCCGCATTTCGCCGGCATCAACACCTTCCTGAAGGCGCCCTATATCGAGAACGTCCGCGACGTCGCCAAATATGACGCCGCGATCGTCGGCATCCCGTTCGACAGCGGCACCACCTACCGTCCCGGCACGCGCTTCGGCCCGCAAGGCATGCGCCGCATTTCCGCTCTGTATACGCCGTATAATTATGAGATGGGCGTCGATTTGCGCGAGCAGATGACCTTGTGCGACGCGGGCGACGTGTTCACCATCCCGGCGAACCTGGAGAAGAGCTTCGACCAGATCACCCGCGGCGTCTCCCACGTCTTCTCGTCGGGCGCGCTGCCGGTCATGCTCGGCGGCGACCATTCGATCGGCTTCCCCTGCGTTCGCGGCATCGCCGAATGCACCTCGAAGCGCATCGGCATCATCCATTTCGACCGCCATATCGACATCCAGGAAAAGGATCTCGACGAGCGCATGCACACCACGCCCTGGTATTGGGCGACCAACATGCCGAATGTGCCGGCGACCAATCTCGTCCAGCTCGGCATTGGCGGATGGCAGGTGCCGCGCTATGGCGTCGCCGAGGCGCGGAAGCGCCAGACCAACGTGCTGACCATCGAGGACATCGAGCAGCTCGGCCTGCAGAAGACCGCGGAAATCGCGCTTGAACTGGCCTGGAAGGACGCCGACGCGGTCTATATCTCCTTCGACGTCGATAGCGTCGATTGCGGCTTCGTGCCGGGCACGGGCTGGCCGGAGCCGGGCGGGTTCCTGCCGCGCGAGGCGCTGAAATTGCTCGGGCTGGTCGCCGCCGAAGGGCTGTGCGGCCTCGAAGTCGTCGAGGTGAGCCCGCCTTACGATACCTCCGACATCACGGCACTGCTCGGCGTTCGCGTCGTCGTCGAAGCGCTCGGCTCGATGGTCGCGCATGGCAAGCTGGGCAAGCACAAGGCGATCATCGACAAGCCCGTGGAATTTTGAGGACGCGGCCAATGCACGACGATCATTCGCACGACCACGATCATGGCCACAGCCACGACCACCATCATGACCATGGGCACGGGCATGGCCATCACCACCATCCGCACGGGCTCGGCCACAATGCCGCAAAGCGCCCGGCGCAATGGCAGACCCCGCACGATCCGGGCGCAGGCGAAGTCCCGGCGGTGGCGCCCGAGCCCGATCTCGACCTGGTCGAGGCCGCGTTCATCTCCGGCTTCAGCAACGCGCCAGACCCGACCAGCTTCCTCCGCCTCGCCCGCATTCCGTTCGAGGGCCGCACGCCGGATGGCGACACGCTGATGCTGCTGCGCGTCGAAGCGGAGGAGGCCGTCGACATCGCCTCGCTGTCGCCGCATCTCGGCGGCGGCTCGATGCGCTACGATCCGCTGCCGGCGAAACTGGTCTCCCGCCGCCGCAACCTCGCCTTTGTCTATTTCGACGGCAAGGCCGCGCGCCGGCTCAGCTTTGCCGAGGCGCTGGCGCTCGGGCAACCCGATTAGCCGGGTCTCTCATAGATGCTCTTGGGCTGCCGATAGGCACTGCCCCCGTGGACGGACGTCTTGCGCCGGGCAGTGCTATCTGCACCGCCGCAGATCGCACCGGGCGACGATCTGCTCCTTGCCGTCCTTGACCTGCGCGACGTAGAACGGCGCATCGATCTGGTGGGCGATGCCGTAGCGCTGCTCGCCGGTCCAGTTCAAGATGCCGAGAACGCCGCGGTAGTTCTTGATGGCTGCGAAGGCGTCACGCACCTTGGCGGTATCCTCGACCGTCCCGGCCGTCTGCATCGCCTGGAACAGCATTTTGACCCCGTCGTAGAAATAAGGACTGAAGCCGTTCATCGGATCGCCGTAGGTTTTCTGGAACACGCTCGCTATAGGCTTTGACGGACGGGATGCTTTCGTCGACGCTGGAATGGACGAACAGCCCTTCCGCGGCGTCCTTGCCCGCCACATCGATGATGTTCTGCGTCGCCGGGGCGCCGGTGCGCACGATCGCGCCTTCAAAGCCGATCGCGCGCGCCTGCTTCACGATCTGCCCGACCGCAGTCGGCGCATTGCCGTCCAACTCGATGGCATCGACGCCCGCCGCCTTGATGCGGTTGAGCAGCGGGGCGAAATCGACGCGATCGCGATCGAAGAACTCCGTCGCGGTCAGCTTGGCACCCGCCTTCGCGTAAGCCGCGCCGACATCCCGGGCGATCTGGTCGCCGGTTTGGTCATTCGGGAACAGGCCGCCAACCGTCTTCACATTCCGATTGGCAACGATCCAGTCGATCTGCGGCTGGAATATTTCCGCCGTCGTTAGATTGGGCCGGAAGGTATAAGGCTTGTCGGGTGACAGCGCTCTGGAGGTAAAGCCGAGCGTCAGCGTGATGACGTGGTTCTTCTCCGTGATCGGCTGAATGGCGAGCATCGGCCCGGAGCCGACGGTACCGACGATGTATTTGACCTTATCCTCGTGGACAAGGCGATTGGCGGCGATGACCGCGACGTCGGGCTTGTAGCCGTCGTCATAAGAAACGATCTCGACCGTATAGTGCTTTTCGCCGACCTCGAGCCCACCAGCCTTGTTGACATCCTCGGCGGCCAGTTCCGCGGCGCGCTTCATACCCCGCCCCCAGCTCGCACCCGGACCGTGCAGCGTGACCAGCGCGCCGATTTTCAGCGTCTCCTGCGCATGAGCCGGGCCGCTTACGACCATGGCGACCATGCCAACCGCCGCCAAATATGTCCTTGCCCGTTGCATGATGTCTCCCCTAGCGCCGGTCGACCAGCCGGGCCAGCACCGGAAAATACTTTTGCCCGAAGCCGGATGCCTGCGCCTTGCGCAACCGGCTCTGCACAAGCTCCGTCCCCGGAACATCGAAGCCGAGCTCAACCGCCAGCTCCAGCGCATAGCCGACGTCCTTCAGGGCGTATTCGGTCGAGAATACGCCGGTCGGGAAGCTGTCCGGCACCATCGCCCTCATGCCGTGATTGCGCAGCGCGAAGCTGTCGGCGGAGCCCTTCGACAGCGTTTCGAACAGCCGACGGCGATCGACACCGGCGGCGGCGCCCAGAGCCAGGGCTTCGGCAAGCGCCACGACGGTCTGAAACAGCACCATATTGTTGAGGATCTTCAGGACCTGCCCGCAGCCGACATCGCCGCAGTGGGTCACCTCGGTCGCGGCCATGGAGAGGAACGGGCCGATCTCGGCGAACAGTTCAGCGGACGCGCCCACCATGATGCTCAGCGTTCCGGTCTCGGCTGCCTGCCGGGTACGGGCGACGGGCGCGTCGGCGAAGCGGATGGTCCGCGCCGCGAGTTCTCCCGCGAGGCGGCGCGTCAGCCCGACCGGCGCGGTCGACAGGTCGACGACGATCTGACCTTTCGCGGCCACCCTCCAGAATGCCGCCTTCCCCAAGCACGACGTGTTCGACCTGCCGACCGCCTGGCAGCGACAGGAATATGAGATCGCTCCACGCGGCGACCTCCGCAACCGAGGATGCGCGACGCGCCCCAAGCGCAGCAAGACGTTCCATCCGCTCCGGCGCGACATCGAAGACGGCAAAGGGCACCCCGGATTTGGTCAACATATTCCGGCAGATCGGTTCGCCCATGACGCCGAGACCGATGAAGCCAATGACATTCGGACCGCTCATAGCACGCCGCCTTCTCCATGCTGGCTCATAGGTGGGATGGACTTCCTGATGACGGACGAAAGCCGCGGCAACCTTGCGGGATCGGCGAAGGGCGCCGAAGCGCCGCTCGCATGATCGCCCGGGCAGGGAGCGTTCGCAAAACGCCGCGCCGGCACTCCGTCAACGGATGGCTACGGGGTTAATGATCGCCTGGACGCCGCCGGTGATGCGGCCATGGCTTTCGACGAACATGAACTCCCAGGCCTTGTCCTTGACCAGTTCCGCCGTATCCATGTTCTCCAGGATGTAGACGCCGCTCCTTGCAAGCAGGATCTGATGGATTTCGAACACGCCCGAGCCTTTCTCGAAGGGCAGAACCTCGAGGCCCCACGTATCCGCCCCGATGGCGACCGGCTCCTTGCCGACCAGATATTCGGCGCCTTCCTTGCCAAGCCCCGGCTCGGCTTTGATATACCGCGCACCATCGGAATCAGAGAGGCTCATCCAGCCCGTATAGAACAGGATAACGTCGCCCTTCTTGATCTCTAGCCCCTGCTTTTCGAGCGCCGCGTCGATCTCCTTCTTGTTGAAGGCGGTCCCTTCCGGCACCGGGTTCTGCCCGGTCACTGCGGTCATGTCGAGCACGATGCCGCGCGCGACCAGCGGCGGGATCTTCTCGATGCCGAGCTTGGTCAGGCCGCTCGGCTTGGCGAAGTCGGCGCCCTTGAAGCAATTGTAGTAGACATTGTCGACGCCGAGATGGCCCAGGCCATCGATCTGCGAGCCGGTCCCGACCCAGCCCATATAGACATCGTCATTGTAGCTGCTCTGGGTCGGGCCGAGCGTCACGCCGCCGACCTGGCCCGGCTGCAGGATGACCGTCGCCCAGCTTCGCGGGGGAAAGGCCGGCGTCTTGGAATTCGTTTCGCCACCCAGCCCGTAGACCTTGCCGGTGGTGACGAGCTTCGTTGCCGCGGCGACCAATTCCGGCGTGATGAGATTGGCCGCGCCGACTTCGTCGTCGGCGCCCCATTTCGATTTGCACCAATCGGGCTTGTCCTGCGCCTGCGCGGCGCCCGCCATAAGCATTGCGACCGATAACGCTACCACTGCCGGTTTCATCGCTTTCAACATTTTACTTCCTTCCCTAGTTGCACCAATTACTTGTCTCCGCTCGCGAGGTCTCCGCTCGGCCGCGCCGCGCGCACGATCGCTGCGCTTCTCATGAGACGTTCGCTTCGCGTGGGTCTTGTGCGATGCGCTCCCTGATTTCTCATTCGCCGGACGTTATGAATCGGATGGTGATCGGATCGGCGGACGCTGGCCGCTCGGACGCGGAGGGGAACGGTGGCGGTCCATCCACCGAATTGACTTCGACGGTGTTTGTCGGCGCGCTTGCTTGCGGGATTGGATCGGGAGGCCGAAGCTCGTGGGCCGGAAGCGCCGCGACCGACGCGTCGGCACGGATCGGGCCTGCAGCCTTCTCTAATGGCGAAGCCCTCAAGATGTTGGAAGACACAAGAAGAACGGAGATCGCAAACAGGCCGCGATTTGGCATATTTCCTCCCAGGCAGCATTCTTATTTGACTGCGAACGGCTTTATTCCGTTGATAATACCGCAGCTTTTGACCCATCCAAAGAATTACTTACCGCCCGGACAGCAAATGAAACGATTATTGGAAAATTGAGCGATAATACGTTCAAAAATATGACGGAAAGCACGTCCGGCGACGATGGGAACCCTCGGGCGGGGCTACTCGCCGCACTGCGGGGCTGGTAAATTCGTAAGTCCGCGGAATACTGGGTCCCCGTTTTCACGGGGATTTCGATCACGCCGAGTCCGCTGGCTGCGATGCGGCCTTCGAGCACGATCGCCTGCTCCTGCCTACCAGGCGAGTTCGAGAATCTCCATGATGTCGGCCACGCTGGAGATCTTGCGGGGATTGGTGCGGACGGCGGGGTACCGTGTCGCCGAGGCCGCCAGCCGGGGCAGGTCTTCCCGGCCAATTCCGAGTTCACGCAGGGACGTCGGCTGTTCAAGCCGCCTCACCAGATCGGCGACAGATTGCCAGAGCGGACGCTCCGGGTTCCCGATCGCTGCTGCAAGAAGGCGCTGACGATCCTGGTTGACCGGCTCGTTCCAGCGCAGTACCGCAGGCAACAGCACGCAGCTCGTATGGCCGTGCGGCACGTTGTAGGCGGCGCCGAGGGCATAGCCGATACCGTGGCTCGCGCCGGTCACGGCCCCCGCCGTCACGGAGGCGACCGCGTGCCACGTGCCGATCTGCGCTTCCTGAAGCGCCGCGAGATTGTCCGGCTTCGTCCGGATGTTCGGCAGCGCCGGCGCAAGCAGGGTCAGGGCGACCAGCGCATGGTGCGCCATGAACGGGCTCAGCGACACCGAGCACCAGCCCTCGATCGCATGGTCCACCGAGCGCATGCCCGTGGCGCTGAGTAGCCAGGCCGGGGTGGTAAGCAGCATCTCCGGATCGAGGATCGCGGTGATCGGCACCAGGAGCGGATGGGTAAACCGCTGCTTTGCGCGGGTCGCATCGTCGCTGACGCCTGCATAGGGCGTGAACTCGGATGCCGATAGCGTCGTCGAGATGGCGATCATGCGGATGGTTCCCGGCTTCGGCGCGCGCTCTTCGGCGCCACCGTTGCGGTAAGGCTCCATCGCATCCGGGGTGCCGATATTCTCCCATAGGCAGAGCAGCATCGCCTTGGTCGCGTCGATCACCGAGCCACCGCCGACCGCTACCAGAAGATCGGCGCCGGCCTCGCGCGCCGCCGCCGCCCCGGCGATCACCGCACGACGCGGGCTGTGCGCCGGAATTGCAGTGAACGAGCCGGTAAAGCGCGGACCGAGCGCGGCGGTGACGCGCTGAAGAGGACCGTCCTCCAGGGCGGCGAGCGACGCGGTCGAGGTGACGAAGACCCGCATTGCGCCGAGCCGGTCGGCCTCATCGCGGAGCGCCGCGCCCGCGGGGCGGCCGAAAATCACGCGCTCCTGCGGGTGCTGAAAATGAATGCCAGAAATAAGTTGAGTGGCCATCGAATTTTCGCACGACAGCTTCAGCCCGGCCGAAGGGCGAGCCCGTCATCCGGCTGAGCGTTTCGCGCGCCTCGTTCCAAATACCCTCGACAATCTGCGCATTTGGCTCCGCCGCTCGGGCCAAGCCGGAGACGAAGCTGCAGGGTATCACACCCTTGTCGGAATTCGCCGCCGATATAGCAATCGTCACGCATAGCGCCCCGCGGAATAGCCTCGCTGAAATCCGCATAGCCAGTGCTCGGGCGTCGGCGCCTCGAAACCGAAAAATGGCGCCGACCGTGTGATGCTTCCTTCTCGATGATCACGGCGGACGCCGCGGACGAGCGTCTGCTGATCGGCTTCGGGGAAATGGACAACTTTGATGCCCAGATCGTTGCGGCTCCGGCAACGCACAATTTCCTCCCTATGCTGATATTCCGCTGTGCCTTCAAACGGATTTCGAATAAAGCGAACAATTTATTACTGCGCGGTCATTGATCTGTCGCATCAGAAAATCCTCGCGGCAAACGCGGCAATCTGCGTTATAGATTATTGGGTTTGGCGGCGAGTAGCAGGGAGGCGGAATTCGATGGCGAGTTGGGACGGTGCGGTCGCATCGCGGGAGGAACAGCGGGAATTGAAGCGCCGCGCCGCCCTTCGCGTAGCCGCCAGAATTTTCAACGATCGCGGCTATCACGGAACGTCGCTCGACGAGATCGCCGAGGAAATCGGCGTCACCAAGACCGCCCTCTATTACTATTTCAAGAACAAGGAAGCGCTGCTCTATGAGTGCCTGAAGCTCTCCTATGATTGCGGGCAGACGGCGCGGCTGGAGTGCGAGGAGCGCGGCGGCACCGCCTATGACTGGCTTTGCTACCTGTATAAGCGGCTGATGGAACGGCTGATGGAGGAACGCGGCGCATTCACCACCAGCGCCAATATCAAGGCGCTTCCCCCGGAACGGCAGGAAGAACTGCTGGAGCGCCGCCGGCAGCTCGACCGCTACAGCCGGATGCTGCTGACCCAGGCCGTCGAGGAAGGCTCGATCCGTTCGATCGACGTGCGCATCACCTCGAACTACTTCCTCGGCGCGGTGAACTGGATGCTGCGCTGGTACAATGACGAGGACAAAACCCCGCAGGAAGTCGCGGAGATCTTCCTCGACCTGTTGATGAACGGCATCGCCCGGCACCGCAGCGAATAAGCAGGGAGCCAGGCGGTATCGAGACCGGCCTATTCGTGGTTGTCACCCAAATGCTCGATCGCGGCGTCGACCTCCGCGCCGGTCAGCAGAATGGTCACCGTGAGCCAGAGCCAGGTCATGAAGATCGCCGCCGCGCCGAGCGAGCCGTAGGTCACCGAATAATTGGCGAAGCTCGTCAGATAGAGCGAAAACACCATCGACATCAGCACCCAGGCAAGCGCCGCGACGCCTGCGCCGGCGGTGAGCAACTGCCAGTTCCTCTGGCGGCCGCAGGGCGCGAAATAATACAGCGCCGAGATCAGCACCTGGACCGCCAGCAACACGATCAGCCACCGCACGCGCAGGATCGGATCACCGACCGTACGAGGGAGCGCGTTCCAAACCGGCAGCAGCATGATGTTCACGGCGACGATCATGAAGCCGATGAACGACAGGGTCATCACCGTCGCCATGATGTTGATCCGGAAGAATGAGCGCTTCTCGCGCCGCTCGTAGACGACGTTGAGGGACTCGATCAGGGATTTCATCGCCGAATTGGCGCTCCACAGAGCGATGACGAAACCGATGATGAACGTGCTCAGATTGGTATGCGGACGCAGCATGAGCTGCTGAAGGAAGCTCTGGATAAGCCGCACGATGTCCTCGGGAATGATGTCCGGCATGGTCGAGATGAACACCGAGATCTCAGCCGGATCGCCGAGAAAGCTGTAGAGCGCGACGAGGGCGGCAAGCCCGGGAAAAATCGCCAGCACCATGAAGAAGGCACTCGATGCGGCGACGCTGGGGATGTTGTGCGTAAGCAGGCGGACATAGAGCGCGTGGATCGTCTCGGCGATCAGCGACGATGCCGTCCGGCTTTCGGTGCGGCGGCTTTCGTGCTTCGACTGAAAAAGCAGTCCCCGGAGGATGCGGTCGCTCAGCCGGCGGATGCGGCCCTTTTTCCCCTTCGCGACGTCGCCGGCGACGAGCCCGGCAACGAACATCCCGGCGATCGTGAGAACGCGCCTCGTCAGCCCGCTGCGGCCTGCACTGTCAGCTTCATTGTTCTCATCCACGTGGTTGGAAGCCCGGAATTGAGGAAAGGGGTGATGTCGCCAATCGAATGGTCCGCAACGTCGATGACGCCGCCAGCGGCCACGGCCGCCGAACGCCAGGAGGATTTTGCCGTGATTGCGGCGGCCTTATCAAGCGCGAACATTCTTCGGCGCCAGACACCGAGCACCTCGATGCGATTGGGATGCGTTTGCACGGCCCCCCTCGACTGCGCGCCCTGCGAAGCGAGGAAAGGCGTTGCACACCAAACGGGGTTCGGGCGGATGCGTTCCTGTTTGCGCGGCCTGCGGACACAAAAATCCCGCGACGCCTGAACGCCGCGGGACAAGTCTACTGAAGATATTGTTGTTATTCTCTGACCTAGCTCGGATTAGCTGCCGACGCTATTGTTGTCGTAATATTCCTCGTTCTTCGAAACCCAGTCCTGATTGGACGACCAGCTGTCGTCGTTCATCTTGACGTGGGGCGCATTCTTGAGCTGCTGCTCAGTCATCGCGACAAAGAACGTTGCGTCGTTCTGATCCGCGACATTGCGCGACACCTTCAGCTTCTCGAAGGGAACCGCGACACGGTCCTCGCCGAGGCCAAGGAAGCCACCGAACGCCACGATCGCGTGGGACGGCTTGCCTTCCGGCGTCAGCACGATGTCGGAAATCTCGCCGACGACCTTACCCTTCGCGCCGCGGATGTCGGCGTCGATCATATCGGCCACGGTCAGGCGACCATTGATCTTGGTGACCGGCTGCGCATCGGCCATGACCGCCATATAGTCGGGCGCGGCGTTGTTCACGTTGGTCGTGCCGGTGTTCATGTCATTGTTTTTCTTATTCTTAGTCTCGGTTTTCGTCTGCGCCTCGCTCATCTGCTGCGCGCGAGTCTCGCGAATGTCCTGAATGGCGTCGACGACGCTCTGACATGCGTCATCCTTCTTATACGTGTTGAGGATCATCGCCGAATTCCGCAGCTGACGCAGATCGCTTCGCGTCGCGGGAGACCGAACAGCATCGTCCTGCTTCGAATATTCGGTCGTCTTGCCGATGTCACACGCGGCCATTGCTGGGGCGGCGCCAACCATAAGGGCCACAAGCGCGGTCGATGTGATAAACGTCTTCATAAATAATTCCTTTCGTTTTTGATCCACACCAAAGACTAAGCAGGGCATCTTCGGCACGGATCATTATCTCTGTTCAGCGCGGCGCTCTAATCCGCGCTCTAAAGGACAATGATCGCAGTGAAATTATGTTCCTAATTTTCTCGGATTTTTCGGACACATCGCGATTCACGATGCAGCCATGCCAATAAATCATCAATTCGCAAGTTATAAGCACGCGCACGCACAAAAGTTACATTGAATACATTGGGAGGCGAACTTTCCCCCGCATCGCCGCCACAGCGAGGCCTGCGGCTGCGGAACTGCATCGTTCGGCGCGACGTTAGCTTCATTCCGGATGCGACCAGTGCCCCATACCATTTTCACACCAAGGACAGATCGAATGACGCAAGCCCCGCGCGGACGAAAAGAGGCGATTCGCGACGCCGTCGAAGCGCAACGCGAGATCCAGAAAGTGGTCGACGCCACCGACAAGGCAAAGGCGTCGTCGGAGAAGCAAAGCGGGGCGATGCAGGCGGGACAGCGCGACTATCCCGAGCGGTTCGAAAAGCAGCATCTGAAGAA
Source organism: uncultured Alphaproteobacteria bacterium (assembly GCA_963727575.1). GTDB lineage: Bacteria > Pseudomonadota > Alphaproteobacteria > Rhizobiales > Rhodomicrobiaceae > JAHQVI01. The sequence goes on along the minus strand of CAVSIA010000032.1, from coordinate 60,464 downwards.
GCCCGGCCGGGAAGCGGACCTCAAGCCGCGACCGATGTTCGAAGCGCCCGGCTACAAGGGATCAGGGAAACTCGAAGACATGGCGGCCCTCATTACCGGCGGCGATTCCGGGATCGGCCGCGCGGTCGCGGTGCTGTTCGCTCGGGAGGGCGCGGACGTTGCCATCGTCTATCTGGACGAAAACGGGGACGCCGAGGAGACCAGGCGCGCCGTCGAAAAGGAGGGCCGCCGCTGCGTTCTCATTCCCGGCGACGTATCCGATCCGGCATTCTGCCAAGCTGCGGTCGAGGAGACCGTCTCCAGCCTCGGCAAGCTCGACATCCTTGTCAACAACGCCGCGTTCCAGGAGCACACCGACGACATTCTCGACCTGTCGAACGAGCATTTCGACCGGACGCTGAAGACCAATCTCTATGGCTATTTCTATATGGCGCGCGCCGCGGTCCCGCATCTTAAGACGGGCAACTCGATCCTGATGACCGGCTCCATCACCGGCATCCAAGGGGCGGGCGAGCTGCTCGATTACTCCATGACCAAAGGCGGCATCCACGCGTTTGCGCGGGCGCTCTCATCGCATCTGATGCCGCGCGGCATTCGCGTGAACGTGGTCGCTCCCGGCCCGGTTTGGACGCCGCTGAACCCCGCAGACCGGCCTGCCGATGCCGTTCAGACATTCGGCTCCGGATCGCCGATGGGACGGGCCGCACAGCCGGAAGAGATCGCACCGGCCTATGTGTTTCTGGCCGCCCCGGCCTGCTCCAGCTACATCACCGGCGAGATCCTGCCGGTTATCGGCGGCTATCGCGGGGGTTGATTGAAAAAACGCGTAGTCACACCGATCAGAGGTGAGCGCAAGGCGGGGCTGCGCAAAGCGTCGCATCAGGCTTTCCCGACGACACGGCGCTCGTCGAGGCGTTGGCCTCGCGCCTGTTCCGCCGCCACGTCAGGAGATCGGCGGCCATCGTCACCAATGTTCCCATATCGGCGGGCTTTGCCAGCAGCTTGCAGCCCGGCCAGTTCAGATTGAAAAACGCACTGTCGGGGTATCCGGTGTGAATGAGGAACGGGATCTCCTGCTGAATGAGATGGCGGGCGAATGTGGTGGCGTTACGCTCGCCAATGCGCAGATCGAGGATCGCGGCATCGAAAGTGCCGCTGCCGAGCATTTGAGCGGCTTCCTCGAGATTTGCGGCGGATGCGACCTCGGCCGCTCCCGATCGGGAAAGCGCGTCGTGAATATCGATAGCCTGTATGGGGTCGTCTTCGACGATGAGAATACGCGCGCCTGATAGCGGCCCCTCATCACTGGTGAGATCTGACATTACTGTCCTCGTAAACTCTCGTGGCGAGATGGTCTTGGAAGTGGCGGCTAACGCGATCGCTATTCGTTTCGCGTACCTGCCGAAAGTCAAAATGGACCAAGGCGTTAACCCCTGGCGCCGCCGAAAAGTTCCAAGTTTGCGTGGCTGTCATCCTGCGGGATCGGCGCAGGGAGGTCAACGCCCGTGCCCTCAGGAACTCTGCTTACGCACTGGCGTTTGCCTTTGAGGGCATTCAGACGCGCGGATTGGTATCCCGCGATACGTTCGGCATCTCGCATCGCGGCGTCCGAAAATCAGAGCGGTTTGCCCGCCATCAACACGGCTAAAGCAGGGGTAGGACAGGTGAGCTCGGAAGTTTCCCTCGACGTCACTGAACGCGGATCGTTCGCACAGCGAATATTTTACGGGAGCGTCATCGTCGTCGCGGTTCTCGCCATCGCCGGTTTGATCTGGCAGGTCGCGCACTATCTGCTGCTATTCTTCGCCGGCATCCTCCTCGCCATATTGCTGGACGCCGTTGCCTCTGGCATCGGCCGCGTCCTGCCCGTGTCGCGGCAGATCCGCCTGCTTCTCGCGATCGGCGTGCTGGTGGCGGGCATCGCCGCGATGGGTCTGATCGTCCCGACGATCATCAATCAGGCGCCGGAATTTGCGCGCTACGTCCAGCAATGGGTCGCAGTGGATCCGCGAGCAGCTCTCGTCCTTCGCCCCGGTTCGCGAGACCCTTCAAAATTCCCAGTCGAAGGAGCTGATGCAATTTCTTCCGGACGCTTCCAATATCCTGGGCGGTGCGGCGCAGCTCATCGGCGGCACGGTGAGCCTCATCACCGGCGCCATCCTCATCATCATGTTCGGCATCTATCTGGCGACGGAGCCGTCGCGCTACTATCAGAGCACGCTGGCCGCGTTCCCGGCGTCGATTCACGCCAAGCTCGCCGCTACCGGCTCCGACATCAATACCGTGCTGCGGCGCTGGCTCGTCGGACAGATCATCATGATGTTCGTCATCGGCTTCAGCAGCTATGCGGTGCTGACGGTGGTGGGCGTTCCGCTGGCCCTCACGCTCGCCTTCGTTGCCGGGCTGACGGCCTTCCTGCCCTATGTCGGCCCGCTGATCGGCGGCGGCACCATGATCCTCGTCGCCTTCATGCAGGGCACGACGACGGGGTTGATCGTTCTGGGCTTCTACATCGTCCTGCAGCTTATGGAGAGCTATGTGCTGACGCCGCTGATCCAGTCAAAGGCGATCTTCGTGCCGCCTGCGGTCGTGGTGCTGGCGCAGGTCATCTTCGGCGTGATGTTCGGCTTGATCGGGATCGCGCTGGCAACGCCGCTTGCCGCTGTGATCGCCGTACTGGTGCGCCGCCTGCATTTCGGCGAAGGCATCGAGTTGAACTAGGCGGTGCGGACCGCCTTCTCTTTCCCCATCACCGCAGCGGAGCGGCTGCCTCGTGACCGGAGCGGCGCCCGCGAACCGTCGCCCCCCTCGTCCGGCCCCTTCGCGGACGAACGCGGCTCTTGCAGGGCGTGACCACATCCCAGAGCGTCATTTGGTTTAGCTACTAAACTTTTCGCCAGCACGCGTTCGCCGGCCGAAGGTCTCAAAGCGTGTATACAAGCCGGTTCGCAAGTATTGCGGCGGCAGATCAAACCCGCTTGACAGGGTTTAGTGATTGAGTTTAGCTAAACTGAACCGGCGCGTATAATGAGCTCAGCCGCTCGCAAAATGCCGGTTTGCGATCGACCCGCTGGCGTTGACAGCCAGGGATAAGCGGGCGGCCGGAGGAAAGCCAGGAGGACGCCATGAGGGCATGGAATAGGGCTATTGCGGCTGCCGCGATAGTTGTCAGCGGCCTTGTGCCGACATCTTCAGCATTCGCGCAGGACAAACAGATAACGCTTTGCTGGGCCGCTTGGGACCCCGCCAATGCGCTCGTCGAACTCTCCAAGGACTTCACCGCCAAATCGGGCATCAAGATGAAGTTCGAATTCGTCCCGTGGACGAATTTCGCCGACCGGATGCTCAACGAGCTCAACTCGCGCGGAAAGCTCTGCGATCTGATGATCGGCGACAGCCAGTGGATCGGCGGCGGCGCGGTTTACGGCCATTACGTCAAGCTGAACGACTTCTTCGCCAAGGAAGGCATCTCGATGGATGACTTCGCCCCGGCGACGGTCTACGCCTATTCGACCTGGCCGAAGGGCACGCCGAACTATTATGCGCTCCCCGCCATGGGCGACGCGGTCGGCTGGGTCTACCGCAAGGACTGGTTCGCCCGTCCCGAACTCCAGGCCGAGTTCAAGAAAAAATACGGCCATGACCTTGCCCCGCCGAAAAACTGGACCGAGATCAAGGAGATCGGCGAGTTCTTCCAGGGCCGCGAGATCGACGGCAAGAAGGTCTATGGCGCCGCCATCTATACCGAACGCGGCTCCGAAGGCATCACCATGGGCGCGCTCGATGCCTTGTTCCCCTGGGGCTTCAAATTCGAAAACACCCCCGGCAAATACGACATGGAAGGCGCCGTGAACTCGCCGCAAGCGGTCGAGGCGCTCGAATTCTACAAGAGCCTCTACAAATGCTGCACGCCGCCCGGCCATTCCGACGCCTATATGACGGAAGACCTCGACGTCTATAAGTCCGGCCAGACCGCGCTGCAGATGAACTTCTTCGCCTTCTTCCCCGGCGTCGCCAAGGACCCCAATGTCGGCGGCGATGTCTCCGGCTTCTTCGCCAGCCCGCCGCAAAAGCAGGACGGCGCGATGCTCGGCGGCCAGGGCATTTCGGTTGTCTCCTATTCCGACAAGAAGGACGAGGCGCTGCAATATATCAAGTGGTTCGCACAGCCCGACGTGCAGGCCAAATGGTGGCAGCTGGGCGGCTTCTCCTGCCACAAGAAGGTGCTTGGCGCGCCTGGCTTCGCCACCTCGACGCCGTTTGCCGGCGAGTTCCTGAAGGCGATGGCGAGCGTCCAGGACTTCTGGCAGGAGCCGACCTATGCGGAGCTGCTGCAGGCCATGCAGAAGCGCGTCCACGACTACGTCGTCGCCGACAAGGGCACGGCGAAGGAAGCGCTCGACATGCTGATCAAGGACTGGACCGCCACCTTCAAGGATGACGGCAAGCTCAAATAGAGTTCCTCCCTGCGAGCGGTGCCCAGCCGACCGGGTGCCGCCCGCGCCTTGTTTGCCCTCTTCCGCGAGTGGCGAGGGCAAAGGCGGTAAACGTTGAGCGAGAGCGAAAGAATGTCAGTCGGCTCGATCGATCGAATTGCGGAAAGGATGGCCCGGGCGACATCGTTCGGCGTCGCCGGGCGGATGCGCGGCCTGTCCGATCGCGCCATCGCCTGGCTGTTCATCACCCCGACGATCCTCATCCTGCTGGCGATCAACATTTTCCCGCTGCTCTGGACCGTCTATCTGTCGTTCACCAATTACCGCGCCAATCAGCCGGGGCGCCCGGTCCGCTGGATCGGCACCGACAATTACGAGCGCATCCTCTCCTCGACCGACATCTGGGGCTATCTTCAGGTCACCGCCCATTTCGTCGTCTGGACCATGCTGATCCAGGTCGGACTGGGTCTCGGCCTCGCTCTGCTGATCAACCGCAATTTCCGCGGCGCCAGCTTCTGGACCACGGTGATCCTGATCCCGATGATGCTGTCGCCCGCGGTGGTCGGCACCTTCTGGACCTATATCTACCAGCCGCAGACCGGCATCTTCTCCTATATCGTCGACTTCTTCGGCGCGACCGGCGCGGTCGACATGATCGGCTCGCGCGACCTGGCGCCGTGGGCGATCATCATCGTCGATAGCTGGATGTGGACGCCTTATATCATGCTGCTGTGCCTCGCCGGGCTGCGCTCGATCCCCGACTATCTCTATGAAGCCGCCGAGGTCGACCGCGCCAACGCCCTGCAGAAATTCTGGTACATCACCCTGCCCCGCGTGCTGCCCTTCCTGATGCTGGCGGTGCTGTTCCGCGGCATCGAGAATTTCAAGATGTTCGACATGGTCGTCGAGCTGACCTCGGGCGGCCCCGGCTCGGCGACCGAGCTCGCCTCGATCAATCTCAAACGCGAAGCCTTCGAGAGCTGGCGCACCGGCTATTCCTCGGCCTATCGCGGTGATCCTGTTCGTCACCGTGTTCGGGCTCGGGAATATCTATGTGAAGGCCCTCAATCGGGTGAAGTCATGAGCGTCGCCAGCACCGCCTATTCCGTCACTCAATCGACGCCGCGGACGAAGTGGATCGCCGGCATTCTGGTGATCGGCTATGCGCTCGTCGCCATGATCCCGCTGGTTTGGATCTTCCTCACCGGCTTCAAATCGCCGCCCGATTCCATCGCCTATCCGCCCAAGGTGCTCTTCGAGCCGAGCCTCGAAGGCTATGTGAACCTGTTCACCACCCGCTCGCGGCAGACGCCGGACTATATCAAGAGCCTCGGTCCGCCGAAGAGCTGGTATGAGGAGCTGGTCCGTGAGCGGAACATGATCATCACCGGACCGTCGCGCTTCATCGGCCGCTACGAGAATTCGATCATCATCGGCTTCGGCTCGACCTTCCTTGCGGTGTTCCTCGGGACGCTGGCAGCCTACGCATTCTCGCGCTTCAAGGTGCCGCTCAAGGACGATCTGATGTACTTCATCCTGTCGACGCGGATGATGCCCCCGATCGCCGTCGCCATTCCGATCTTCCTCATGTACCGCGAGCTGGGCCTCTCCGACACCGCGCTCGGCATGATCCTGCTCTATACCGCCGTCAACCTGTCGCTGTCGGTCTGGCTGCTGAAGGGTTTCGTCGATGAGATCCCGCGCGAATATGAGGAAGCCGCGGTCGTCGACGGCTACACGCGGCTGCAGGCTTTCGTCAAGGTCGTGCTGCCGCAGATGCGCGCCGGCATCGCCGCCACCGCGATCTTCTGCCTGATCTTCGCCTGGAACGAATATGCCTTCGCGCTGCTTCTGACCAGCGGCCGGGCGCAGACCGCGCCGCCCTTCATTCCGATCATCATCGGCGAGGGTGGCCTGGACTGGCCGGCCGTCGCCGCCGGGACGACGCTGTTCCTGCTGCCGGTGGTGATCTTCACCGTCATGCTCCGCAACCAGCTTCTGCGCGGCATCACCTTCGGAGCGGTACGCCGATGAACGAGGCAGAAAATCAGCACCCGGAACCAGCAGGTCTTGCGCGCTATTTCCGCCGCGCACCGTGGGAGAACAGTGCAACGGCGCTCATTGCGATCGGCGTGTTCATGCTGATGCAGCCCTTCTCGCTGTGGCTCTATGGCTGGTCGTTCGCCGCGATCCTGATCGGCACGATCGGCTTCGTCATCGTCAGCCATTTCCCGGAGCGCTGACGATGGGCCGTAGACTTCCAGCTCTGCACATTCGTCGGCCCGGCCATCGAGCCGGGGCCTGCTCATCTCTCAACGCCCCAGAGCGCAAGATGAAATGCGAGTGGATCCCGGCTCGGCCTGACGGCCGTCCGGGACGACTCAGAATTAGTGGCGCCTCCTGCTGGAGAACTCGACTTCGGATCGAGATCGCGCACACTCTCCGCTGCCTCAACTTGCCAAGCCTGGAGGCCGATCATGGCTGAGATCCAGATCCGCAATCTGAAAAAGGCTTTCGGCGACTTCACGGCGGTGCGCGAGTTCCTCTTTCACCATCCGCGACGGCGAATTCTTCGTCATGCTCGGCCCGTCGGGATGCGGCAAGACCACGACGTTGCGCATGATCGCCGGCCTCGAAATTCCGACCAGCGGCGAGATCCTGCTCGACGGCGAGGACGTCACCTTCAACCGCGCCTCGCAGCGCGACATCGCCTTCGTGTTCCAGCTCTTCGCGCTTTATCCGCATATGAGCGTCCGGCGCAACATCTCCTTCCCCTTGCGGGTCCAAGGTCTGCCGCGCAAGGAAGTCCGTGAGCGGACCGAAGAGGTTGCACGCCTCCTGCGCATCGAGCATCTGCTCGACCGCGGCGTCGGCGGCCTGGCGGCGGGCGACCGGCAGCGCGTTGCGCTCGGCCGCGCCATCGTGCGCCGGGCCAAGGCGTTCCTGATGGACGAGCCGCTCGGCGCGCTCGATGCCGAATTCCGCGATCTGATGTGCGAGGAGCTGCGCCTGCTGCACAACCGGATCGGCGCAACCACCGTCTACGTCACCCACGACCAGATCGAGGCGATGTCGATGGCCGACCGCATCTGCGTCATGAACAAGGGCGAGGTGCTTCAGGTCGGCGCGCCGATGGAAGTCTACGAGCGACCGGCGACGAAATTCGTGGCCGGCTTCATCGGCAGCCCGTCGATGAACTTTCTCGCCGCGAAAGGGCGGTTCGCCCCCGGCGCGCGGGCGATCCAGGTGCAACGGCGCAACCGTCGCCATGCCGGAGACCCGCGAGGGGCTCGACACGCCGACGGCGGTTCTCGGCGCCCGGCCGGAGCACATCCGCATCGCCGATGACGGACCGCTGCGGGGCCGCGTCTTCGCCGTCGAATATATGGGCGCGCGCCAGCTCGTCACCATCGAGACCGACGCCGGCCGGCTGCGCGTGCGCGCACCGAACACGGTGACCGTCTCCTATGGCGAGACCGTCGGGCTCGACTTCGACGCCGAGCGCATCGTGGTCTTCAATCCGGACACGGACAGTGCCGTGAGAAGCGTGCTGTTCGACGGAGGCGCCGATGGCTGAGGCAGCACTTCACGGCGTCACCAAGCGGTTCGAGGAAACGACGGCCGTCGCGGACGTAACCCTTGAAGCCGCGGACGGCGAATTCATCGTGCTGCTCGGCCCGACCGGCGCCGGCAAGACCACGACGTTGCGCCTGTTCGCCGGGCTGGAGACGCCCGACACGGGCCGCGTCGAGATCGGCGGTCAGGACGTCACCGCGCTCGAACCGGCACGCCGCGACGTCGCCTTCGTGTTCCAGCAATATTCGCTCTACCCGCATTATTCGGTGTTCGACAACCTCGCCTTTCCGCTGCGCGCGCCGGGGCGGAAAATGCCGCCCGACGCCATCAAGAAGCGCGTTCATCAGATCGCGGAAATGCTGCGCATCGAATCGAAGCTCGCCAACCGCGCCACCCAGCTATCCGGCGGCGAGATGCAGCGCGTCTCCATCGGCCGCGCCCTGGTCCGCGAGCCCAACCTGTTCCTGATGGACGAACCGCTCTCCTCGCTCGACGCCAAATTGCGCGAGGATCTGCGCATCGAGCTGAAGCGTATCCAGCGCGAGCTTGGTGCGACCATCATTTACGTCACCCACGATCAGCTCGAAGCGATGACGCTTGCCGACCGCATCGGCGTGCTCTCGGACGGGCGGCTTTTGCAGATCGCCACGCCGCGCGACGTCTACGAACGGCCGGCGAATATCTATGCGGCACAGCGGCTCGGCAGCCCGCCGATCAACCTGCTCTCCGCCGGCACGCTCCATGTCGGCGAGGCGCCGGACGCGGCGGCGACCATCGGCGTGCGGCCCGAGGACGTCGTGCTCAACGGGAGCGGCGCCCCGGCCCGCGTGCTGACGGTCGAACATCTCGGCGTCGAGGCCATCGCGCTGCTCGATGTCGCCGGGCGCCACGTCCATGCGCTGCTCGGCGCGCGCACGGCCTTGCGCCAAGGCGACGAGGTGCAGGCATCGGTTCGGCCGGGCGCGGCGTTGTTCTTCGATGGCGATGGCGACCGGATCGCATTCGCAGGCAGCGCGCCGATCAAGGCAAGCGCCAGCGTCGTCCCGAGCGGCGCTTTGCTGAAGACTAAAGACGAGGCGGATATGACCGAACAGCTGATGCGGACCCTTATCGCCAAGTGCCAGGCGGTGATTGCAGCCCATACCGAGGAGCTGACCGCGCTCGACCAGGCCATCGGCGACGGCGACCATGGGCTGAACATGACGCGCGGGCTCAACGCGGTCGCGGCGGCGACGGACGAGATCGCGCCCGCGCCGTTCGGCGATGCGCTGAAGAAGGCCGGAACCACGCTGGTCATGAAGGTGGGCGGCGCTTCCGGGCCGCTCTACGGATCGCTGCTCCTGGGCATGGCCAAGGCGGCGGGCGACCTGCCGCAGGACCCGGCCGGCACCGCGGCGCTGCTCTCCGCCGGCGTCGAAGCGGTCAAATCGCGCGGCAAGTCCGATGCCGGGGCCAAGACCATGCTCGACGTGCTGGTGCCGGTGCTCGACGCAATCAGCGCCGGCGGCGGCATCGCCGAAGCGCGCGCGGCAGCCGATCACGGCCTCGCCGCGACCAAGGACATGCGCGCCACCAAAGGCCGCGCCGCTTTTCTCGGCGAACGCTCCATCGGTCATCTCGACCCCGGCGCGCGGTCGTCCCAGCTACTCGTCAACGCCGTCTGCGACGTTCTGGAGGAAAAATGAGCGACAAGGTTTCCATAGTCATCGTCTCCCACTCGATGGACATCGCCAGGGGCACGGCCGATATGGTCCGTCAGATGGTGGGCGAGGAGATCAGGGTCGCCTTCTGCGGCGGCAATCCCGAGGGCGGGCTTGGCACGAATGTTGAAGCGATCATAAAAGCCATCGAGTCGGTCTATTCGCCGAAGGGCGTCGCCGATGCTGGTCGATCTGGGCGGGGCCGAGACCAATAGCGAGATGGCGATCGAGATGCTCTCGGACGGGCGAGGCGCGCATGTGCAGATCTGCAATGCGCCGATCGTCGAGGGCGCGATCATGGCGGCGACGGAGGCGGCCGGCGGTGCGTCGCTCGAAGCGGTCCGCGCCACGGCGGAGGAATTTTAGAGCATGACCGAGATGGCACAGGACGGCGAGTGGATCGTGGGCAACGCGGTGATCCAGGACCCGACGGGACTGCACGCGCGGCCCGCCGTGAAACTGACCAAGCTCGCCAAGACCTTCGAAGCCGCGGTCGAAATCCGTGCCCACAATGCGGAAGGCTGGACCAACGCCAAATCGCCCAATGCGGTGATGAAGCTGAAGGCCGGCCACGGCCTGCCGCTGCACATCCGCGCATCGGGCGGCGATGCGCAGGCCGCGGTGAACGCGCTCATTGCGCTTGTCGACCGGGATTTCCATGACTGAGGAGCGACAGGAAAGGGAAAGGGCGTTTACCGGCATCGGCGTTTCCGGCGGCGTCGTCATCGGCCCGGTCCACGTCCTGGAGAGCGACACCGGCGAACGGCGCAGCTTTACCAGCGTCGAAGAAGAAACCGCCGCCTTCCTGACCGCCGTCGAAATGGCGAAGGCGCAGATCGAGGCGTTGATCGACGCGCAGGACGAGCTGGCCGGCGAGATCCTGGAATTCCAGCTTGCCCTGCTCGAGGACGACGATCTGCTCGCCCCGGTCATGCGCGCGATCCGCGAGGGCACGGCGAGCGATGCCGCCTGGAGTTCGGTGCTCGATGCGGAGATTTCCGATTACCGCAAGGACGGCGAGGGCGTGCTGGCGGCGCGTGCGGCGGATCTGACCGATCTGCGCGACCGGGTGCTGACAGTCCTGAGCGGCGCGACCGCGTCCCATGCCGAGGCGCCGGACGGCGCCATCCTCGTGACTGCCGACCTCACCCCGTCGGGCTTTCTTGCGCTCGACTGGAACCGGATCGGCGGCGCCGCGACGCTCGGCGGCAGCCCGACCAGCCATGTCGCCATCCTGGCCCGCGCGCGCGGCGTCAATCTGATGGTCGGGCTCGCGGCGAATTTGCGCGAGATGCGGCCGGGCAGTCCCGCGATCCTCGATGCAGCGCAAGGCCGGCTCATCGTTCAGCCGAGTGAGGCAACCGCGCGCCTGGCGCGCTCGCGCATCGCCGCGGCCGAGGACGACAGCCGCGCCATCGAGGCGCTGCTGACACGTCCGGCGACGACCGCGACCGGCGAGGCGGTCAAGATCCTCGTGAATATCGACGAGCCCGACCGTCTCGGCGCAATGTCCCCGGACATCTGCGACGGCGTCGGCCTGACGCGCACGGAGTTCCTTTTCCAGGGCGGCCACCAGCCGGACGAAGAGGAGCAACTTGCCTTCTATGACCGCCTGTTCGCCTGGGCGCAGGGCCGGCCCGTCACCATCCGGACGCTCGATGCCGGCGGCGACAAGCCGATCGCGGGCGTGACCATCGACGGCGAGGCCAATCCGTTCCTCGGCGTGCGCGGCCTGCGCCTCTCGCTGGCCCGGCCGGAGGTCTTTCGCGTCCAGCTTCGCGCGCTCGCCCGGGCCGCGGCGCTCGGGCCGCTCAATGTGATGTTTCCGATGGTGACGGTGCCCGCGGAGCTCGATGCGGCGCGCCGGATGATGCGCGAGGAGGTCGCCGCCTTGCGGAGCACCGGCATCGCCTGCGCGGTCCCGGCGATGGGCATCATGATCGAGGTTCCTGCGGCGGCCCTGACGGCGGCGCAATTCGACGCCGACTTCTATTCGATCGGGTCGAACGACCTCATTCAGTACACGCTCGCCTGCGCCCGCGACAACACCAGCCTGGCCGCTCTCGCCGACCCGGCCAATCCCGCCGTTCTCCACCTCATCCGGCACACGGTCGAGGCGGCGCGCAAACGCGGCGTCAGCGTCAGCCTGTGCGGCGACATGGCGTCCTCGCCGCATCTGATCGCGCCGCTGCTGGATACCGGGCTGCGGACGCTGAGCTGCGCGCCCGCCCAGATCGGCGCGGTCAAGCGCGCGGTCAGCCAATATCGGTCGCAATCATTCCAGGCGGGATAGCGCATGGCCGATGACGCACCACTGACCAGCGATCTGATTGCTGAATACAAGGCGCTTCTGCGCAGCTTCATCGACCGGCGCCCGTCCGGCACGCGCCAGAAGCTTGCCGAGGCGTTCGGCACGCATAAGAGCTTCATTTCGCAGATCACCAATCCCGCCTACCGCGTGCCGCTGCCGGCCCAGCACGTGCCGGCCCTGTTCCGCGTCTGCCATTTCAGCCCGGAGGAGCAGCGCGTGTTTCTCGAGGTCTATGCGCGCGCCCATCCGGGCCAGTTCGGCGCCATAGACGAGCTCGCCTCGGTCGAGGAAGATGTCTTGCGCATTCCGCTGCCGCAATTCGCCGATCCGCAACGGCGCAGGCAGGTCGAGCAGCTCGATCCGCGATTTCGCCGAGCGGGCGATCGAGCTGCTGCAGGATGCCGAGAACGACAGGAAAAAGCGCTGAGCGCCGCCGCCATACCGGCAGGCATAAAATTGAGGCCAGGGAGGAAACGATATGAAAAAGCTGATGAACGCGGTCGACGACGTTCTGACCGAAAGCCTGCGCGGCTTCGGTGCGGCCCATGCCGGGATCGTCTCGGTCAATCTCGATCCGATGTATGTGACGCGCAAAGGCGGCCCGAAGCAGGGCAAGGTGGCGCTGATCTCCGGCGGCGGCTCGGGCCATGAGCCGATGCATGCCGGTTTCGTCGGCCTCGGCATGCTGGACGCCGCGTGTCCCGGCCAGGTGTTCACCTCGCCGACGCCGGACCAGATGCTGGCCGCCGCAGCAGCGGTCGATGGCGGCGCGGGCGTGCTGTTCATCGTCAAGAACTATGCCGGGGACGTCATGAATTTCGAGATGGCCGGCGAGATGTTCGACGGCGAGAGCGCGACCGTGCTGACCAATGACGACGTCGCGGTGGAAAGCTCGCTGCACAGCCAGGGACGCCGCGGCGTCGCGGCAACGGTGATCGTCGAGAAGATCGTCGGCGCGGCGGCGGAGAACGGCGCCGATCTGGCGGCCTGCAAGGCGCTTGGCGAGCGCGTCAACGCCGCCTCCGGCACGATGGGCGTGGCGCTGACGAGCTGCACCGTCCCCGCCGCCGGCAAGCCGACCTTCGAGATCGGCGAGAACGAGCTGGAAATGGGCGTCGGCATCCATGGCGAGCCCGGACGGCGGCGCGTCGCCATGATGAGCGCCGAGGCCATCGCGCAGGAGGTCGTCGGCGCGATCTGCGAGGACATCAAGCCGGGCGCGGGCCAGGACGTGCTGCTCATGGTCAACGGCATGGGCGGCACGCCGCTTCTGGAGCTTTACGGCATGTATGACGCCGCCGCCCGGCTGTGCGCCGAGCGCGGGCTGACGATCGCGCGGTCGATGGTCGGCAATTACTGCACGTCGCTGGAGATGGCCGGCTGCTCGATCACGCTGACCAAGCTCGACAGCGAAATGAACGAGCTATGGGACGCGCCGGTGCATACGGCCGCCATTGCGCTGGGGCTTGTAACCTCGCCACCGAAGCACTCAGGCTTCGGCCGAGAGCATCGCCACCAGCTCGCGCTGGGCGGCGGTCTCGTAGCGGTCCTTGTGGCGGACGAGCGCGAATTCGCGCTGCGGCAGGTCGATGGGGATCGGCGTCAGCGCGCCCGCCGCGATGTCCCGCGCGACGACGTGCTCGGAGATGATCGTCGCTCCGGCGCCGGCTTCGACGGCCTCGCGGACCGCCTCGTTGCTGGGCAGCACCAGGAACACCCGCAGATCGTCGAACGCCACGCCCTCCCGGCGTGCCAGATCCGCCAGCTCGTCGCGAGTGCCGGAGCCCTCCTCGCGGATCACCCAGCTCACCGCACGGATGTCCAGCTTGCCGCGGGCGAAGGTGGCCGGCAGCGGATGCGCCGAGGACACGACGAGCACCAGCCGGTCGGTGATCGACGCGCTTGCGTGAGAGCGCCGGATTGTCCGTCCGGCCCTCGACCAGGCCGAGATCGGACGTGCCTTCGGCGACGGCGTTCTCGACCTGCCGCGTATTGCCGACCGTCACATCGAGGCGGACGCCGGGATAGGCGGCGTGGAAGGCGGTCAGCCGGCGGGGCAGCCAGTAGCTGGAGATGGTCTGGCTGGCGGCGATGGAAAGCTTGCCCTGCGTCGCATTGGAGAGATCTTCGAGCGTGGAGCGGGCCGCCGCCGCCTGATCGAGAACGCCGCGCGCCTCGGGAAGAAAGCGCCGCCCGGCGTCGGTCAGCTCGATGCCGCGCCCGACGCGATTGAACAGCTTGGTGCCATATTGGTTTTCGAGTGCCCGGATCGCCGCCGACACCGCCGACTGCGTCATGCCGATGCGCTCCGAGGCGCGAGTCATGTGCCCGCGCTCGGCGACGGCGACGAAAATGCGGAGCTGTTCCAGAGTCATGGGCAAATCATCGATTTTTTCGATTGATTTGACAAGACTAATTCGTTGGATCGATTAATCAGCGTCTGTCATAATGCGCAAGTTCGCGTAAGTGCAACACGCATCGCATGGAGTGGATTCCCCCACATGGCGTTCATCGGCCCACAATCGCCGGGCGGTTCTCAGCCGAAAGACGACCACCAACTCGACACCTCCCCCTATGTCTCCGACGAGGTCCGCAAGACCACCTGCTATATGTGCGCCTGCCGCTGCGGCATCGACGTACACCTGCGCGACGGCAAGGTCCGCTATATCGAGGGCAATCGCGACCATCCGGTGAACAAGGGCGTGCTCTGCGCCAAGGGCTCCGCCGGCATCATGCAGCATTATTCGCCGGCCCGTCTGCGCGCACCGCTGCTGCGCACGGGTCCGCGCGGGTCGGGCGAATTCAAGGAAATCGGCTGGGACGAGGCGTTCGATCTCGCCGTTTCCTGGCTGAAGCCGGTCCGCGAGACCAATCCGAACAAGCTGGCCTTCTTTACCGGCCGCGACCAGAGCCAGTCGCTGACCTCCTGGTGGGCGCAGCAATTCGGCACGCCGAACTACGCCGCCCATGGTGGTTTCTGCTCGGTTAACATGGCCGCCGCCGGCATCTACACGCTGGGCGGCGCGTTCTGGGAGTTCGGCTCGCCGGACTGGGACCGCACCAAATATTTCATGATCTTCGGCGTCGCCGAGGATCACGATTCCAACCCCATCAAGATGGGCCTCGCCACGCTGAAGCGGCGCGGCGTCAAGACCGTCGCCGTCAATCCGGTTCGCACCGGCTACAACGCCATCGCCGACGAATGGGTCGGCATCACGCCGGGAACCGACGGGCTGTTCATCCTCGCGCTCGCCCATGAGCTGGTGCGGGCCGGTCAGGTCGATCTCGACTTCCTCCTCCGCTACACCAATGCGCCCTGGCTGGTGATCTGCGACGAGGGCTCCGAGAGCGAAGGACTTTTCGCGCGCGGCGACGACGGCAAGGCGCTGATTTGCGACCGCGTCACCGGCGAAATCCGCCCTTTTGACGAGGCAGGCGTCAAGCCTGCGCTCAAGGGCGAGGTCGCTTTGCCGGATGGCCGGACGGCGCGCCCGGTGTTCGAATTGCTGGCACGGCACGTGCTCGACGACACCTATAGCCCCGACGCCGTCGCCGAGCGCTGCGGCATCCCGGCAGAGACGATCCGCAGGCTGGCCGCCGAGCTGGCGCAGAAGGCATTCCAGGAAGCCATCACCATCGAGCAGCCCTGGACCGATATGCGCGGTGTGCGTCATGAGCGTTTCATCGGCCGGCCGGTCAGCTTCCATGCCATGCGCGGCATCTCCGCCCATTCCAACGGCTTCCAGACCTGCCGCGCGCTGCACGTGCTCCAGCTCTTGCTCGGCAGCGTCGATTGTCCCGGCGGTTTCCGCTTCAAGCCGCCTTATCCGAAGGGCGTCGAGGCCCATCCGCGGCCGCATTGCGGCTGGGAGGCCAATACCCCGCTGAACGGCCCGCATCTGGGCTTTCCGCGCGGCCCGGAGGATCTGGCGCTCGACGCGAACGGCAATCCGGCCCGCATCGACAAGGCGTTCACCTGGGATGCCCCGCTCTCCGCCCACGGCATGATGCATATGGTGATCGCCAACGCTCATGCGCGCGACCCCTACGGCATCGACGTGCTGTTCATGTATATGGCCAACATGGCGTGGAACTCGTCGATGAATACGGCGGGGACCATGGAGATGCTCTCGGCCAAGGACGAGAACGGCGACTACGTCATCCCGAAGATCATCTATTCCGACGCCTATTCCTCGGAGATGGTCGCCTATGCCGACCTCGTCCTGCCCGACACCACCTATCTCGAACGCCATGACTGCATTTCGCTGCTCGACCGGCCGATTTCCGAGATGGACGCCGCCGCCGACGCGATACGCTGGCCGGTGGTTACGCCGGACCGCGACGTGCGCTGCTTCCAGTCGGCGCTGATCGAGCTTGGCGCGAGGCTGAGGCTGCCGGGCTTTGCCGACGAGACCGGCGCGCCTGTCTACAAGGATTATGCCGACTATATCGCCAATCACCAGCGGCGTCCGGGCGTCGGCCCCTTGAGCGGCTGGCGCGGCGATGGCGACAAAACCGGACGCGGCGCGCCGAACCCCGATCAAATCGAGCGCTATATCGAGAATGGCGGCTTCAGCGTCGTCCACATCCCCAAGGCCGCGCAGTATTTCAAGGCGTTCAACGCCGACTATCAAAACTGGGCGGTCGGCATGGGCTTCTTCGATGCGCCCCAGCCTTATGTCTACCAGCTCTACGTCGAAACGCTCGCCCGGTTCCGGCTCGCGGCCAAAGGCTTCGGCGACCGTCAGCCGCCGGAGCATCTGCGCGCCCGGATCGCGGAAACCTTCGACCCGCTGCCGATCTGGTATCCGCCATTCGAGGGCGAGATGGTGGACGGCTTCCCGCTGCACGCCATCACCCAGCGCCCGGCCGCCATGTATCACGCCTGGGGCTCGCAGAACGCCTGGCTGCGCCAGATCCACGGCCGCAACCCGCTTTACGTGCCCGGCGCTGTCTGCGATGCACATGACCTGCAGGACGGCGACTGGGTCTGGCTGACCTCGCATCACGGCCGGATCAAGGTCGAGATCGCGCGCATGGATGCCGTCAACGGCTCGACGGTGTGGACCTGGAACGCGATCGGCAAGCGCAAGGGCGCCTGGGCGCTCTCCCCCGACGCGCCCGAAGCGACCAAGGGCTTCCTGCTCAACCACCTGATCAGCGAGCTGCTCCCGGAGCGCGATGACGGCATGCGCTGGTCGAACTCCGACCCGATCACCGGCCAGGCCGCCTGGTACGATTTGCGCGTCCGCATCGAAAAAGCCGAGCCCGCCGAGCAGAGCGAACCGGCATTTCCGCCGCAAGCCTCGCCGGTCGGCCAAGGGTCCTGAGCGCGTCCGTTATGGGGAGGAGTGGACATGACCGCCCTCCCGCAGCAAACGACCGGCAAGAAGCTCGGCCTGGTCATCGACCTGGACACCTGCGTCGGCTGCCATGCCTGCGTGGTGAGCTGCAAGGAATGGAATACCAGCGGCTATGGCGCGCCGCTGTCCGACCAGGACGCCTATGGCGGCAGCCCGTCCGGCGCATGGCTGAACCGGGTCCACAGCTTCGAGGTGACGCCGGCGCCTGCCCGCAGGAATGGCCATGCCTGCGGCAACGGACACGCGCAGGCCAAGACGCAGCTGGTCCATTTCCCCAAATCCTGCCTGCATTGCGACGACGCGCCCTGCGTTACCGTCTGCCCGACCGGCGCTAGCTACAAGCGCGGCGAGGACGGCATCGTGCTGGTCGACGAAAGCATGTGCATCGGCTGCGGGCTGTGCGCCTGGGCCTGCCCCTACGGCGCGCGCGAGTTGGACGCGGCGGCGGGCGTCATGAAGAAATGCACGCTCTGCGTCGACCGCATCTACAACAAACACCTGCCCGAAGAGGACCGCGTCCCGGCCTGCGTCCGCGCCTGCCCGGCAAACGCCCGCCATTTCGGCGATCTGGGCGATCCGGATTCAGCCGTCAGCCGGATGGTCGCCGAGCGCGGCGGCGTCGACCTGATGCCGGAGCAGGGCACGCGTCCGGTGAACAAATATCTGCCGCCTCGGCCGAAGGCCGACATCGACGTGCCGAGCGATTTTCGCCTCGCCGACCTCGTCGCGCCGGAGGCGAACGGCTTCCTCGGCTGGCTCGACCGCGCATTGGAAAGGCTGGGCTGAACCATGCATCCTGCCTCCTCCATCATCGTCTTCTCAACGCTGTCAGGGGCCGGTTTCGGCCTGATGGCCTGGCTGGGCATCGGACTGGGGCCGGACGATCCGGCGTTCGGCTTCGTCGCCTGCGGCCTGGCGCTCGCCATGGCGGGCATCGGCCTCCTGGCCTCGCTCTGGCATCTGGGCAATCCGCAGCGGGCGTGGCGCGCTCTGTCGCAATGGCACACCTCCTGGCTGTCGCGCGAAGGCGTGCTCGCCGTCGCCACCCTGGCGGCGTTCGGCCTCTACGCGCTGCTTTGGGTGGCAGGCGCCGGGCGTTTCCTCGCGCTGGGCATTCTCGCCGCGCTCCTCGCCCTGGCGACCGTCTATTCGACGTCGATGATCTACGGAAGCATCAAGGCGGTGCCGCGCTGGGCGAAATCGCCGACACCATTTCTGTTCATGGCCTATGCGATCGCCGGCGGTGCGCTCGCCTTGGCCAGCGTGGAGTTACCTTTCACCGTCATTCCGGCCTCGCTTATCGCGGCAAGCGCTGTGCTGGTTCTGCTTGCCTCTGCGGCCGCGATCTGGTGGACCGCGCGTGCGCAAGGAACTCCCCTCGGCGCCGATGGTTCTTCAACAGAGACGGCAATCGGTCTGCCCCATCTCGGCCGGGCGCGCCTCTTCGAGGCGCCTCACACCTCACCGAATTACCTCATGAAGGAAATGGTGTTCCGTGTCGGCCGGAAGCACGCGGAGACATTGCGTCGCCTCGGTTTTGGGGCGGCGTTCATCTTTCCTCTGCTAGCACTGGGACTGACGGCTGCCGTGCCCCCTCTGTCGCCGGTCATCCTGCTTGCGTTGCCGGTCCATCTACTCGGCGTTGCTGCGTCACGCTGGTTGTTTTTCGCTGAGGCTGAACATGTCGTTGCATTCTACTACGGATACCGCTGAAAAAAGTCTGGAATCAAAAGATCAGCTAATGAACAAGCTATGGTTTATCCTGTCGAACAATGCGCTTGTCAGGGTGTTTTCGCGCCCCGTCGAGGAGCAGTACCGACCGGAGAAGCATTACATGCGTGGCCCCGGTCCGAAGGCGAAAGCCAAGGCCGACGGCTCGGATGTGACATTGATGAACGGTGAACTGCGCAAGAGCAGCGCGAAGTCCATCCGCGACTGAACGCCGCACACACCTTACGCGCCCTGCCATGCGAGGCGGGAGACGGCCGATCTGCGACCTGAAACGCGCCCGGCTACGGGGCCTTGGGTCCGGTCAGGCAGGTCTCGAACAGCTCGATGTTCGGACAAAAATCCGGCCGGTCGGGAGACAGGTCGAAGGTTTCCAGCCAGCGAAGACATTTGTCGGCATCGACGCAATCCAGACAGCGCGTCCGCGCCTCCGCATACGCCTCCCCCTGGCGCAGCCGGGCGAGCTTGCCCGGGTCCACCTCCAGACGATCCATCATGTCATGCATGCGCCTAGCCTGCCGCTCGACGCGCCGGAATTGGGGATGAGCCATGCTCGCGTTTCTCCCTTGATTGTCCTCGTCGCGCTCTTTGCGGCAGTGCCGGGTGAGGATGGTTTTGTGAAGCGCGCTCTATCAGCCCATGAATACCCCTGCCGAGGCATTGACCGAGATCAAACCTAAGTATTTTGATTGATCGGCGGACGTATACTCCGAGTAGTAAGGGCTGTGCGCCTGTAGATCCGTCTGCAAATCTTTCGCCGCTTCGCGCCGCACCCGCGTTCCGCGCCAAATGGCGTCCAAGTCCAGCCGCCTTCGGTTGCTTACGAAAAGGTAATATTGAAGCGCACGGTCGGGGCTTGACGGGCAAATTCACCGGGGAATAGATTGCGTTCCGGGGAAGGCTTCCGTTCCGCTGCTGCTTTCCAGCGTTCGGGGCGGGAGTGTTCTTCAGTCAAACCGACCTGCGTCGAAAGATCAAATGCACCTGCCTCGGCGCCGAACAATACGGTTCGGCCGGGTGTAAGGCTCTGCGTCTGTGGGACCTGATCTATCGAGATCGGAGAGAGACCTTAACGCTACTAAATCCGCGAAAAGTGTTAGCTCGATCGCGTCTTCCCAGGCGCCGGCGAAAGCTTTTCCCAGGCCCCGGCGGACGGCACAGCGAATTGAAAGGCAAAGGTGGGACAGCCCATGATCGTCGCTGAAAACCTGACACGCAAATATGGTGACTTCACCGCGGTCGAGGACGTTTCGTTCAAGATCGCCGCGGGGGAAATCGTCGGTCTTCTCGGCCATAACGGCGCCGGCAAGACCACGATCATGAAAATGCTGACCGGCTTTCTCGAGCCGACCGCCGGCAGGATCACCATCGACGACCACGACATCGAGACCGAGCGCGAAGCGGTGCAATCGCTGATCGGCTACCTGCCGGAGAACTGCCCGGTCTATTCGGATATGACCGTGGTCGATTTCCTCGACTATGCGGCCGAGCTGAAAGGCGTCAGCGAAGCCGAGCGCCCGGCGGCGCTGCGCGAGGTCATCAAGAACACCGGGCTGATCGAAAAGGCCACCGCCCCGATTTCCAGCCTGTCGCGCGGCTATCGCCAGCGCGTCGGCGTCGCCCAGGCCATCCTGCACAAGCCGAAGATCGTCATTCTCGACGAGCCGACCAACGGCCTCGACCCCTCACAGATCAAGCATATGCGCTCGCTGATCAAATCGCTCGCCGAGCGCGCGACCGTCATCCTCTCCACCCACATCCTCCAGGAAGTCCAGGCCATCTGCGACCGGGTGATCATCGTCAACCGCGGCAAGCTGGCGCTGGACTCGGCGCTTGCCGACCTCGACCGGCAGCAGCGTCTGCGCGTGGTGACGAGCGGTGCGCCCGATGCGATGACGCCGCTGATCTCCGGCTTCGACAGCGCGCTGACGCTGGACACGCTGGACGACGAAGGCCATGCCCACGCCTACCATCTCAGTCTCAACGGCCATGCACCCGAAGAGGTCGCGCCGAAGATCGCCCGGCTGATCAACGACAAGGGGCTCGATCTGATCGCCCTGCATACCGAGCAGCGCGATCTCGAAACCGTCTTCGCCGAAATCACGTCACGCGATGCAGCCCATCCGGAGGTGGCTCATGCATAATGTTCTCCGCGTCGCCCGGAAGGAGCTCTCCTCCTTCTTCTCCTCGCTGGCGGCTTTCATCTTCCTCGGCGTGTTTCTCGCCGTTCTCCTGTTCATCGTCTTCTGGCTCGAACGCTTCTTCGCCCGCAACATCGCCGACATCCGCCCGCTCCTCGACTGGATGCCGGTCCTGCTGATCTTCCTGATCTCGGCAATGACGATGCGGATGTGGAGCGAGGAGCGCCGCTCCGGCACGCTCGAATTCCTGATGACGACGCCGGCCTCGCCGCTGCAACTCGTGCTCGGCAAGTTCCTGGCCTGCTTCATGCTCGTCGCCATCGCCCTGGCGCTGACCCTGCCGTTCCCGATCACCGTCTCGCTGGTCGGCCCGCTCGACTGGGGACCCGTCTTCGGCGGCTATCTGGCGGCGCTCGCGCTAGCGGCGGCCTATATCGCCATCGGCCTCTTCGTCAGCTCGCGGACCGATAACCAGGTCGTCAGCCTGATCGTCACCACGCTGGTCTGCAGCATCTTCTATCTGCTCGGCTCGAACGCGCTCACCGAGCTGTTCGGCAATACCGGCAGCGAGATCCTCCGGCTCATCGGCACTGGCTCGCGGTTCGAATCCATCGCGCGCGGCGTCATCGACATGCGCGACATCTACTATTATCTCAGCATTTTCGGCGTGTTCCTGGTGCTCAACATTTACTCGCTGGAAAGCCTGAGATGGTCGGCCGAGGGCCGCGAGCGCAGACACTCGCAATGGCAGCTCGCCGCGGTGCTGGTCGTCGCCAACCTGATCGCCGCCAATTTCTGGCTCGGCCAGCTCGGCTGGGCGCGCGCGGACCTGACATCGGGCAACATTTATTCGATCTCGGATTCCACACGCTCCTATCTGCGCCAGCTTCAGGAGCCGCTGCTGATCCGCGGCTATTTCAGCTCGGAGACGCATCCGCTTCTGGCGCCGCTGGTTCCGCGCCTGCGCGATCTGCTTCGCGAATACGAGATCGCCGGCAAGGGTAAGGTCCGCGTCGAGATCGTCGATCCGCAGCAGCAGCCCGCGCTCGAAGCCGAGGCCAACCGCCAATACGGCATCAAGCCGGTGCCGTTCCAGACGGCGAGCAAGTACCAGGCCTCGGTCACCAACTCCTATTTCGACATCCTGGTCAAATATGGCGACGAATACGCCACGCTGAGCTACCGCGATCTGATCGAGGTCAAGACGCAGCAGAACCAGGACGTCCAGGTCGAGTTGCGCGATCCGGAGTATGAAATCACGCGCGCGATCAAGAAGGTGCTCAGCACCTATCGCGGCGGCGGCAATACCGTGCGCCAGCATCCCGAGCGGCGTCAAGCTGACGGCCTATGTCTCGAAGGCGGACACGCTGCCCGACCCGATGCCGGAGCTGAAGAAGCAGCTCGAAGCGCTGATCGGCGACTATAAGAAGGGCGCGGCGGATAAATTCAGTGCTCAGATCGTCGATCCCGAGGCCCAGGGCGGCGGCGCCTTCAAGCAGCTTCAGGAGACCTATGGCCTCAGGCCGCTGGCCGTCGGGCTGCTCGATCCGAAACAGTTCTGGTTCCACATCTTCCTGGAAAGCGGCGGACGCGTCGAGCAGGTGCCGCTCCCGGACACGCTGGATAAGGCGGGTCTCAAGCGGAACATCGACGCCGCGCTGAAACGGTTCACGCCCGGTGCCCTGCGCACGGTCGCCCTCTACGCGCCGCCGCCAAACCCGATAGCCCAGTTCGGCGGGCCGAACAGCGACACGCCCGCCTTCCAGCTTCTCGAGCAGAAACTTCGCGAGAATGCCGCGGTCGAGGATGCGAGCCTGAATGACGGGCGCGTGCCCGAATTCGGCAGACATTCTCTTCGTCGCCTCTCCGAGCCAGTTCGACGAGAAGCAGGTCTTCGCCATGGACCAGTTCCTGATGAAGGGCGGCACCATCGTCGTGGCGGCCTCGCCCTATAAAGCGTCGCTGCGTGGCAATCTGGAGATCACGCCGACGCCGACCGGCCTGGAAGACTGGCTCGGCTCCTACGGGCTGACGCTCGACAAGGCCATGGTGCTCGACCCGCAGAACACGCCGTTCCCGATCCCGGTGGAGCGCAATGTCGGCGGGCTCAAGGTCCAGCAGATCCAGCTTCTCGACTATCCCTATTTCGTCGATGTGCGTCAGGACGGGCTGGCCCAGAAAGACGCGCCGACGCTGGGTCTCAATCAGCTCACCCTGTCCTGGGCGGCGCCGATCAAGGTCGACCAGGAAAAGGCCAAGGGCCGCAATCTGGTCCGGCTGATGGAAAGCTCGCCGCGCTCCTGGCCCTCGGACACGCTGAACGCGGTGCCGGACTTCAAGACCTATCCCGATTCTCGGCTTCGAGCAAGGCAAGACCACCGGCCGCCAGCTTCTCGGGGTGATGATGGAAGGCGAGTTCAAGTCGTTCTTTGCCGGCAAGCCGTCGCCGCTGGCCAAGGACGCCAAGACCGCGGAGGCCGACGCCAAGGACGGTCAGAAGCCCGACGCGGCCAAGCCCGACGCCGACAAGAAGGACGCCAAGGACGAGAAGCCGACCATCACCAGCGTGATCGAACGTTCGCCGCAGAGCGCGCGTATCATCCTGGTCGGCTCGGCCAGCTTCCTGTCCGACGACATTCTGAACCTGACCTCCAGCGTCAACCAGACCCAGTATCTGGCACCGCTGAACCTGGCGCAGAACATCGTCGACTGGTCGCTCGAGGATCGCAGCCTGCTGGCGCTGCGCAGCCGTGGCGGCCAGTTCTCGCGGACTCTTGAGCCGATGACGGCGAGCGCGCAGGCCTTCTGGGAATATCTCAATTATGGCCTTGCGCTTTTGGGACTTGGAATTGTGTATATCGTCCGGCGCGCGTCCCGGCAGAGCGCGAAACGCCGGTATCAGGCGATGCTTGGCATCGAGGGAGCATGATCGATGAAGCGGTTTACCCTTATTCTGGCCGGTGTTCTTGCCGTTCAGCTTGCAATTGCCGCGGCGCTCAGCTTCGGCGGTTCGGATTACGGGGCGTTCCAGGCGGATAAGCCGTTGCTGGCTTTCGACAAGGACAAGGTCGACGAGATCGCCATCGATCAGACCGGCGCCAGCTCGGTGACGCTGAAGAAGCAGGACGGCAAATGGGTGATCCCGTCCATGGCGGATTTCCCGGCCGCCGAGGATCGCGTGACCAGCCTGCTCTCCAAGCTGGCCGAGCTGAAGAAGGGCTGGCCGATCGCCACCACCAGCGAGGCGGCCTCGCGCTTCAAATTGACGAAGGACGACCACGAGCGCCGCATCGTGCTGAAAAGCGGCGGCAAGGAAGAGGCGCGCGCTCCTGATCGGCACCTCGCCGACCTATCGCGAGGCGAATGTGCGCACGCCGGGCAAGGACGAGATCTATAGCGTCTCGATCGCCACATATGATGCAGGCGTCGGCGGCGCGGACTGGATGAACCGACGCTTCCTCGACATTCCGCAGGACAAGATCGCCAGCATCTCGATCGGCGACGTCACCCTGGAGCAGAAGGACGGCAAGTTCACCCTCGCCGGCGTGAAGCCGGAGGAGAAGGTCAAGGACGCCGAGATCCCGCCGATCGTCAGCGGCGCGACCCAGGCCGCCTTCGACGCCGTGCAGGGGAAGGGCAAGGACGCGCTGGCCAAGGTGGAGCCCGCCGACTTCACTGTGACGGTGAAGCGCAAGGAAGGCGACCCGATCGTCTATAAATACAAGAAGGAAGAAGGCGGCGGCGCCTATCTCTTCTCCAGCTCGGCGCATGATTTTCTATTCCGCGTCGCCGAGGCGACCGTGAATCCGCTGGTCGAAGCCAAGCGCGAGAAGCTGGTGGAAGTGAAGGCGGCGGAGAAGCCGAAGGACGAAAAGCCCGCCGAGACAAAGCCGGCGGCGGAGGCGGCAGAACAGCCGAAGCCGGAGCAGCAGCCCCAGGTCCTGCAGCAGAGCCAGCCGACCACCGGAACGGGCGGCTAAGGCAGGATCGGCGAAGACGGAATAGCCTTCGATAAACGCCGACGAAATCCCCGTGGAAACGGGGATCCAGGACGCCGCAAACTCAAAAGATTACTGGATCCCCGCCTGCGCGGGGATTTCGTCGTGGTTGGTCATCGAAAGCAAGTGTTGCCCCCGGATGCAGTGGACGCAGATCGCGGCGCTGCTGGCAAACGGGAGGCGATTAACCCTCGGTTCAACGGGGGAGGCTACGGATGCCATTCGGATGTCGCTGCCTGGGATGTTCATCCTCGAAAGGCCATAAGTGCGGACCCCTCACTGGCGCCAGGGGAGCGAGCCTGGCACTCCAACGCCATCGACAGTTCTCGATAACACACCCCCGGACATGAGAAAGCTGCGGCCGGGGCCGCGGCTCTCAATCAACGTGTGTCAGGGGAGTATCGCGGACCGGGGCGCTTGCACGACCCGCTCACACGTCGATTACTCGTCGCCCGGACTCGTGCCTGCGCTCTGCTCCATGACCTTGTTCAGCTCTTGGGCGTTGATCTCGCCATTCTGGTCGGCATCGGCGGTCTCGAGCATCTTGTCGATCTCGGCATCCGAGACGCCTTGGCTCTGCAGCGCCGATTTCAGCTCGTCCTTGGTGAGCACGCCGTCGCCATTGCCGTACTTCTTCTCGAAGTCCTTGAGCTCGTCCTCGTCGATCTTGCCGTCGCCATTCTTGTCTATCATCTTCATCAGGATGTCGAGGAGGCCGCCCATGCCGCCACCGCCGCCAGCCTGCTGGCCGCCACCGGCCTGCTGACCACCGCCAGCCTGCTGACCACCACCGGCCTGTTGGCCGCCGCCAGCCTGCTGACCACCGCCGGCCTGTTGACCGCCGCCGGCCTGTTGACCGCCGGCGCCCTGCTCGGGTGGCGTGGGATTGTTCAGGGCTTCCATCGCCCCTGTCATCTCTTCAAGATCCAGAGCGTTATCGGTGTCGCCCTGGGAATTGAAAGCGGTGATAAATGCCTGCGCCTGCTGAGGCGAGATGTTCAGTGCCGCTGACAACTCCTCGGCATTCAGCTTCTGATCCTTCGTGCCCATATCGGCCGTATTGATCAAACTCTGCACCTGCGTCTGCAGCGGCTGTCCCTGCATCTCAGGCTTGAGCTGGTTCTGAAACGCCTGGAGGATGCTCTGGAACTGGGCGATCATCTCCGCGGAAGGCATTCCTCCACCGGATCCGTCGACCCGGGCGCCTAAGTTAACCTGACCTACACCCATAGGATGAGCTCCCTATTGCCGGCCGTGCATGGCCGATAATTTTACAAAAATTATCTATTAATCCTAACAAAACCCAGACAACTTATCAAACAAATTGCCGTCGATTTTTACGTAACACCTTCAAATTTGTAATTAAGCGACTTTCCGCGCACAAGCAGCGCGCAAGCTGGCAATGGTCCGCCGACGATCTGGAAAGGGCTCATTTACCACGCCGTAGAATTCCGTACTATTTTGAGAGCGTTATTCACCGGACGTAAACCATTCTCTGCGATGAAGGGTATTGGGGTCCTTTTAACTATTCTTACCGTTTCGTGTGAGTGAGCCGGTTTATGGGTTATGTCGCAGATCAAAAGTCGCAGATTCATTCCGAATTCGGGTTGATGATGCCTCGCCTACGGTCGTTTGCCTTGGCCCTGACGGGTGACGAGTCGCAGGCGCAGACCTTGCTGCGCGTGACACGCCATCACCTGCTCGCCCGGACGGCAAAGGAACGGGGACACACGCCGCTGCCCCTGTGGGCGCTGATGCAGATGCAGCGCATCTGGACCGGCCGCATGCAAGGCAGAGGCGCCGAGAGGATCGACCCGCGCCTGTTTCTCCCGCGCAGCCGCGCCAACGATGCGGGCGCTGCCCGTTTCGCCGTACGCCTGTCCCGCCTCAGCCCGCTTCAGCGTGGCGCACTTCACCTTGTCTACGGCGAAAGGCTGTCTTACGACGACGTCGCCGAGATCTTCGACGTGCCGGTTTCCGAGATCATCACGCGCCTGGCGAAGAGCCATGCCACGCTCGCCGACGCCGAGCAGCGCGAGCGGTCCCATGAGGCGGTCGATGCCGGGATCGGCCGTGTCGCCGGCGGTCCGCCGAGCAGACAGGGATGGGCCGCATGATCGATCTCAGCGACGAGCTGCTGATGGCCTATGTCGACGGCCAGCTCGACAAGCCGCAGACCACGGTTGTCTCGCGCCTGCTGCGCGACGACCGCGACCTCGCCTTCCGCGTCAGCCGCTTGCAGCAGACCCAGGCGCAGCTTCTCGACACCTTTGGCGCGCTGCTGCGCGAAGGCATGAGCAGCCCAGCACGGGCAAAAACCGCGGCGCGCGGCAAGTCCGGCGCTCTTGCGCTGCCCGGCAGCCGGCTCGCCCAGGCCGGAATGGCAACGGCTCTTCTCCTGGTCGGCGCGGGATTAGGCCTGACCGGCGGTTATTTCGCCGGAATGGTCCGCGGCGGCGAAGTCCAGGAGATCGTGCAGCTTCCGCCGTCGAACTGGCCGGAGGACATTGCCGAATTCCATTCCTTCTTCACCAAGGACGCCATGCGCGTCAGCGCCGAAAGCCAGACCAATCCCGAAATGGTGCGGTTCCAGCTTTCCCAGCTGTTCAGCGGCGCCACCGTCCCCGACCTCTCGGACCAGGGCTTGCAATTCGCCCGCGGGCAGATGCTGTCCTATCGGGGCAACAAGGTCATGCAGCTCATCTATCTCGGCAAGTCCGAGCCGCTGGTTGCGCTCTATGTCGGCGCCGGGGGCCTCGACATGCCGATGTCGCCCGGACGGTTCGGCGATGTCGAGACCGAAAGCTGGAGCGAGAACGAGCTGCGCTTCGTACTGGCGGGTAACATGCCTCACCAGTCGCTCAAAGCCCTTGCCGTTGTGGTAAAATCGCAGCTCGGCAAAAAATAGCGACCTCCCGGCGACCGTAAACATGCGTTGACGCGGAAACGCCTCCCACCCGTCTCAATTTAGACTTACAGGACTGCCCATGCATTTCCCCGATGCGCAGGGCGGTTGCGAAACCTATGTTCGTGCTTTCCGCTTGGTAAGAGTTTCGCTACGCTTAGTGCCTTTGGGCGATCAACCAATCACCCACCCTCATTTTTCTTGAGCTTATTGCACGCCAATGACGACGTCGATTTCCAGTCAGGTCATTTCGCTGGGCAACATGTTGAGAGGCGGCGACACCTACATCGTCCCTCCCTATCAGC
The DNA here is from genome assembly GCA_963727575.1 of uncultured Alphaproteobacteria bacterium. Lineage (GTDB taxonomy): Bacteria > Pseudomonadota > Alphaproteobacteria > Rhizobiales > Rhodomicrobiaceae > JAHQVI01. The sequence goes on along the minus strand of CAVSIA010000032.1, from coordinate 32,001 downwards.
GCAATTATGCCTGGGATGAGAGCCAGTTCAGCACGTTCTGGACCGATCTGGCGAAGATCTTCGCCGGAGCGACGCCCGAATATTTTCTCGGGTCCATCGTCATTAACAACAGCCAGGCGCCCGAGCTCGTCGTCATCGACGGGCAGCAAAGACTGATCACAACCGTCGTTCTGCTGTCGGCGCTGCGCGGCCACCTCAAGACGGAAGGCGCCACCCCGCTGGCCACGATGATCGAGCAGGATTTCCTGCTGAAGTCGGACTATCGCCGCCAGATCTTCGCGCCCTCTCTGGTGCTGAACAAGACCGACAAGGCGTTCTACGACAAATACGTCTTCCACAGCCGGCCGATCGCGGAGATAAGCCGGCTCTCGGACGACGAGGCGCTTTCTCCCTCCAACCGTCTGATCGCGGAGTGCTTCTGCTTCATGCATGGCAAGATCGGCGAGCTGCGCGCGCAAGGGCAAAGCATCGAGGATATCGCCAACACGATCATCGAGGCGCTGAACAACCGCGTCTTCGTCATCCGCATCGAGGTCAAGGACGACTACAACGCCTTCGTTCTGTTCGAGACGCTGAACGACCGCGGGCTGGAGCTTTCCGAATCCGATCTGCTCAAGAACTATCTGTTCTCGATTTCGCGCGACCGGCTCGGCGAGGTTCAGGGCAATTGGGAGCTGATGGAGCACAATCTGGGCAGCGAACGGCTCATCAAATTCGTGCGCCATCACTGGCTTTCGTCGCAGGGGCCCATGGGCGAGCGCGGTCTTTACTCCGACATCAAGACCAGCATCCATGAGCCCGACCATGCCGCCGCCTATTCGGAAAGCCTGTGCGAAGCATCCGATTTCTACGCCGCCCTGTCCTCCGAGCGCCACCATCTGTGGGCGACCTTTCCGCATGACCATCAGCCGATGCTGCGCGAGCTGATCGACACCATCGAGATTCTGCGGACCGATCAGCTTTTCATCGTCCTGCTGGCGGCGCTCGAGGTCGACAGGCGCAATTTCGTCGATCTGGCGCAGATGATGGTCAACTTCACGTTTCGCTACACCACGATCTGCAATCTGACCCCCGCCAACGTGCTCGGACCATTCATCAACGCGGCACGCGAAATCCGTGCCACCGGTACCGTCGATACGCAGACGCTGTTCCGGAAATATCTGGCGCCGCTCTGTCCCGACGACAGCCAGTTCCATTCGGCGTTTTCGCGCAAGATCGTGCGGGGCAATGCGCAGGCGCGCTACATCCTGGCCAAGATCAACGATTACCTGTCGCCCAACCCTTCCCTGCGGACACAGGCCGATCCCTTCGCCACCGATCTGGAGCATATCCTCCCCAAGCGGTACGACAGCTCATGGGAAACGTCGCGTCGCGATTTCCCCGGCGGCGCCGACAAATATGTCTACCGGCTCGGCAATATGACGCTGATCGCGGCGAAGCTGAACCGGGAGCTGGGCAACGCCGATTTCGCCACCAAAAAGCGGGTCTTCGCCAATGACTGCCTGGAGATCACCCAGCGCGTGCTGAGCGCGGACAAATGGACCGCCGAGGAAATCAAGGGCCGGCAGAACTGGCTCGCAAGCCTTGCCTGCAAGATCTGGCGCTGCTCGGACTAGGCAGACATCCATTGGCTGCCCAACGAATGCCCGCTTAGATTCTCTTGTTTTCGCAGAGTTTTTCGCAAAACCGGAAGGGCCACTTTTGCCGAACTCTGCTTAGGCGCTGACCTATCGCATCAGCTCCTTCATCGCACTGTCGAGCCCTTCCAGCGTCAGCGGATACATGCGCCCGCCCATGAGCTGCGAGATCAACTTGATCGAGTGCGTGTAGTCCCACAGATGCTCCGCCACCGGATTGATCCAGATGGCGCTCTTGTAGATCGTGTTGATCCGCTCCAGCCACGCCGCGCCCGCCTCCTCGTTCCAATGCTCGACCGAGCCGCCGGGATGGGAAATCTCGTAAGGGCTCATCGATGCATCGCCGACGAAGATCACCTTATAGTCGGCCGGATAGGTATGCAGCACGTCCCAGGTCGGCATGCGCTCCGCATGGCGGCGGGCATTGTTGCGCCAGACGCTCTCATAGAGGCAATTGTGGAAGTAGAAATACTCCATGTGCTTGAATTCGGAGCGCGCGGCGGAAAACAGCTCCTCGCAAATCTTGATGTGCCAGTCCATCGAGCCGCCGATATCGAAGAAGATCAGCACCTTGACCGTGTTGCGGCGTTCGGGGCGGAATTCGAGATTCAGATAGCCCTGATGGGCCGTTGACCGGATGGTTTTGTCGAGATCCAGCTCCTCGGCCGCGCCCTGCCGGGCGAACTGGCGCAGACGGCGCAGCGCGACCTTGATGTTGCGCGTGCCGAGTTCGACGGAATCGTCGAGGTCCTTGAAGTCGCGCTTGTCCCAGACCTTGACCGCGCGGAAATTGCGGTTGCCTTCCTGGCCGATGCGCACGCCTTCGGGATTGTAGCCATGCGCGCCGTAAGGCGAGGTGCCCGCCGGTGCCGATCCATTTCGATCCGCCCTGATGCCGGCCCTTCTGTTCCTCCATGCGCTTCTTCAGCTCCTCCATGAGCTTGTCCCAGCCGCCCATGGCCTCGATCTGCGCCTTCTCCTCCTCGGTGAAGAAGCGCTCGGTCAGAAGCCGCAGCCATTCCTCGGGGATCTCGGCGTCGGCCGCATCGCGGAGCAGCTCCAGCCCTTTGAAGACGGAGGCAAAGATCCGGTCGAACTTGTCGAGATTGCGCTCGTCTTTGACCAGCGCCGTGCGCGCCAGATAGTAGAAATCCTCGACCCGCTTCTCGGCAAGATCGGCCTCGATCGCCTCCATCAGCGATAGATATTCCCGCAGGCTCACGGGCACGCCGCCGCTGCGCAGCTCATGGAAAAACGTAACGAACATCGATCTAGCCTCTCAGCCAGGGAAAGCTGCGGATCTGCGGCTCCTTGCGCTCTATCTTGGCCTGTAATTCCATAAGGCTCAAGGTCAGCGGTCCGGGATCGTCGGCTTCGGCGGGCTCCGCATCGGCGCCTTCGTCCTCTTCTCCTGCGGCCAACTCGGCCTCGGGTTCCTCCATCCCGGTCTCGGCGGCGTCTTCCACCGGCTCTTCGAGGCCGGATAATTTCGCCATCAGCGTCGAGGGTTCGCTGGCGATCTCGGCGCCTGAGGCGGCCGAGGCATCGAGTTCTTCGAGTAGCGAGGCGGCCGCGGCCGGAGATGGCGGCGAGCCGCTCGGCCTCCTCGGCTTCGGCCCGCCGAGCCTGCCACCCCTTGAACATGCGCGAGATCAAGGACGGGCGCCTCGGAGCCGGATCCTCCGCGAGGGTCGGCTCGAAGCGGACAGGCTCGGGCGCGGCGTCTGCGGGAGCCGCTGCGATTGCGCTCAGAGACCGGGGCGGCTCCATCGGCGCGCGCGTCGTTTCCGAAGGTGCGGCGGCGACGGCGACGGCTGGCGGCACTGTTTCGGGCCTGCCGCGCGCCGGCGTCGCGTCGCGCTTCCCGCGCTTCCGCGACGTCTGCATCGGCTTCACCGCCTCCCGGCTGTCGCGATCCGGCTGGCGAAGGTCAGCGACCTCCTTTGCCGCAACCGGCGCAGGTTGCTCGATGGCCGGAAGCGGTTCCATGGCGGATGGAATCGCGGTCTTGGCCGCGGCGGCCGCCGGGGACGCAGGCTTGGCAGCCGCAATGCCCGGCGCGGGGGACGGCTTTGCGGGCGCCATCTTCGCCGCTTCGCCTTCCGAGGCCGGCTGTGTCGCCGCGCCAGGTGAGCGGTCCGCCTGCTTCGGATCGCGTCCGGCACCGAACATCCGGCCCAGCCGGCCGGTGGGTTTCGGCGGTGCGGGCATGTCCCGAGCAGCGGCGCCGTCGCAGCGGCGGATGCGGGTTCCCTGGTCGCCGCGAGGCCGTCCGCAGGAGGAGCAATCTCAGGGGCGGCAACGCGCGGAGGCGGCTCCGCGGCAGCCGCAGCTTTCTTCGCAGCCTTCTTCGACCTGCCCCGTTTCGCAGCCGCCTCGACAGGCTCCGGCGGTTTCGGCGGCGTCTCCGCTTTGACGGCGACGATGGGCCGTGCCGGGATCGCTCGCGCTGTGGCGGGCGTTGCCGATGGCACTGATTTCGGTACCTGGACCACCGGCTTGACGACGGGCTGAGGCGGCGCGGGGATCTCGGCCGCACGGGACACCATCCGCGTCTTCCCCTTCGCAGCAACCGGCGCCGGCGCCGGCTTCATGGCCGGTGCCGCAGCGGTGGGCTTTGCCGCGACCACCGGCTTTTTCTCGGTTCGCGCCGGTGCGGCCGTCTTCTTCGGCGCCGCGGCCTTGGGTTTTGCGGCCGCCCTTTGAGCCGACTTCGCATTTCGGCCCGCCTTGGCCGATGCGACGGGCTTGCGCGACACGATCCGCGCCGGTTCCTCCTCCGCCTCGCTAAGCCCCGAGGCAGCAAGCGCCATGCTGTAGGACCGGAAAGCGGGTGTCCGCCGGCCGTTAACGGGAGCCGGCGCAAGCAGCGCCGCGATCAGCGCCCAGGGCGTCGTCTGCCGGAGAATGCCGTGGAGCCGTTGCAGCCCGGCGATCGAATGCGCGAGCCCGTTCAGCAGCCGCCGGGCCACCCAGATCGCGGCATTCGCCGAGGTCAGGCGCAGCCGTTCCGAACGGTCGGCCAATTCGAGCCGCGCGATGAACTGGCGCCCGCGTTCGGTCAGCTCCGGCGTCCGGCGCAGAAACTGCTCGTATTTCTCCTGGAAGTCGTGGGCGGCGACGAGAAAGTCGTAATGCTCGCGCAATGCGCTGGCGCTTCCACGCGCCGCGCCGGATGCCCGCTCGAAACCCGCTGACAGACGCTGCGGCCAGTCCTCCCGCGCTTGCCGCAGCCGCGCCGCCCCCTGGGCCACCGCTTCGGACTCGCGGATCGAGCACGCGGTATCCGAGGCATAGCCGAATAAGGCGCGCACAAGCCGGTACGCCGCCCGCAACCCGCCCGGAACGGCACGCAGAAATCCGAGCGGATAGGCGACAATCTCGGACACGGTCGGCAGCCGGTCCTTCTCCCGTGCCGACTGGACGGCGGCCTTCAAGTCGGCGCTGAATGTCTCCGCATCCTGGCGCGCCAGCGCCAGCCGCAGATCGATGAGATCGTCGTCCGCGGCGACCGGCCCCGGAGCCTTGAACAGCAGTTCGACCGCTTCGGCGTGGAAACGGTCGAAAGCCCCCTCCTCGCGCGAAGGTGGCGCCGAAGCTTGCCGGGTCCTCCACCAGAACGATCTCGCTCGCCGCCCAAAGATCGCGTCGCAAATGCAGCATTTCCGACAGCGGCTGATGATCGTCCACGCCCAGCGAGGCCTGAAGCTGCACCCGCAGCGTGTTGACGCTGTCGAAGAAGCTGCTGCGTTCCTGGATGCGCTTGAGCAGCGCGTGCGTTTCGGCGCGGAGCCGGGCGGCGCGATTGCGGGGAGGATTTTCAAGTCGAACGGTTGCGCGAATCAAATCGAAAACCGCCGGCGCCTCGTCGATGAGAACGACGGCCCGCTCGGCCTGCTCGATCCGGCGATCCTGCCGCGCGCGCGTCCAGCGCCGGTGCAGCCACCACAGACCGACGCTGATCCCGATCCACAGCGCGACAGCGCCGGAAATTGACCAGATCTCACTCATAGACGGACGCCCGCCCCCAATGCTTGCGGCCGTTGCGGGGTCAGCCTCGGCCACAGTCCGGCTTACCGCCCATTTTATAGGCGAGGCCGGCGCGAAAGAACAAGGCGCGCCGAATTCCGGGGGCGGGCGCGCCTGTAAAACGGCCGAAACCGTTGGTCAACTCAGCTTTTTGCCGATCGGAGACCCAAGCTCCGAAACCGTTGCCTCGGGTGCGCCGAAATGGCCGAAATAGCGCGAATCAATCGCTTCGACCGGCAGAATGATCATCACGTCGGTCGTGCCGAACTGCCGGTCGACCACCGCGCCTTCGCCGATATAGGCCCCGAGGCGCAAATAACCCTTGATCAAGGGCGGCATCCCCTTGAGCGCGGCCTTGGCGTCGATATCCTTCGCCGGCATCATGTTCATGTTCACGGCGAGGCGGTCGTGAGCCTTGACGCGCCATTCCTTCGGCGCGAGCGAATTGTGATGCAGGAAGCTCAGCGCGGTGGCATGCGCCTTGGGATCGACGCCGGGGAAGCTGGCGCAGCCGATCATGACATCGATGCCGTGCTCGCGGACATAGGTCCAGATGCCGTGCCACAGCAATTCGACCGTGCGGCGATTGCGGTAGGGCTTCAGCACGCAGGAGCGGCCCAGCTCCATGAAATAATGATTGGGGTGCCGCGCGACCAGCGGAGCGACGTCATATTCGCTCTGGCTGTAAAACCCGCCATTCGCCTCGGCGATGTCCTGGCAGAGCACGCGATAGGTGCCGACAACGCGCGGCCGTCGCCGCCAGGGCTGCTTGCCCTGCTTGACCTGGTCGCCGTGATCGACGACCAGCAGATGGTCGCAGATCCGGTCGAAAGGATCTTCGTCGCGCCGGCTCAGCATGGCCGCAGCGGTCGGCACCGCATCCATTTCCTCGTAGAAAACCTCATAGCGCAGCTTCTGAGCGCGCCGCAGATCCCCTCGGGAGCGGGCCAGCCGGACTTCGAGATTTCCGATCCGGCCATAGATCTTATGCATCCGGCCGATCGCAATGATCGGCATCCGTTTGCCGCGCTTGTTCCGGAACGGCAAGACGAACGGAGGCACGCCCTGCAACGCTTTAGGCCTAAATTTACTGGCAATGCGGCGAGGACTTAAGATCATCGATTTCTCCCGTTCGCCTCCCTGGAAGTCACGGCCAACGCGTTCAAGACCCCGGCCGAACTCCGACGGTCAGTGTCTCGTCACGGTACAATCCGTGAAAGGACGCGAGGGGCGTATGAATCAAATCAGTTTAGGCTGACATTTGTTATCGAGGCTGCGAAGATAATCATCCGCGCGGCCGTCATGGATTTCGCATCCGGATTTGTGCGTGCAAGACGCCTACACCTTATCGGCCGTTGAAAACACGCCCTAATTGTAACGCAATCGCGCTTCGGATGTTAGTTTTTCTTGGCACCCGGCGCGGCGTCGCGCGACTGTCCGCCGCCCCCCGGAACGAGAAGACGCAGGTAGCTTCTTTGCCGCTGCGAGCGCAAGGCGAATGAAAGGAAAGGCCGCAGAAGATGGCTGAAGATCCGAGCAAAACCGTCGATCCACGCCTCCTGGAGGTGCTGGTCTGCCCGGTCACCAAGACCATGCTTCGATACGATCGGGAGCACCAGGAACTGATCAGCGACGCGGCGAAGCTGGCTTTCCCGATTCGGGACGGCGTGCCGATCATGCTGCCCGACGAGGCGCGCAAGCTGGAGGATTGAGCCGCCGAGGCTGCGCCGTCTCAGGCCAGTTCGCCGCGCAGGAGCTTCGGCAGATCGCCGGTCAGTCCCGCTGCTTCGCGTATGAAAAAGCCTTTGAGCGCCGGCAGCCGGTTGACGACGTTGAGGCCGAACTGGCGGGCCATGCGCAACGGTTCGCTGTCATTGGCGAAGATGCGGTTCAGCGCCGCCGCGCTCATCGCGGATGATGTGCTGTCGAACCGCCGCCAGCGTTCGTAGCGGTGCAGAACCGCCAGATCGCCGGGATCGAGCCCGAGGCGGGCCGCATCGACGAGAACTTCAGTCAATGCGGCGGCGTCCTTCAGCCCGTGATTGAGCCCCTGCCCCGCGATCCAGTGCAGCCCATGCGCGGCGTCGCCGGCAAGCGCGATCCGCGGCCGCACGAAACCGCGCGCCAGGGTCATCGTCAAAGGATAGCGGACAAGCTTTCCCGCCAGCGTCAGCGCGCCGAGCCGTCCGCCCATGCGCTTTTCGATCTCGGCCAGCGCGCCCGCCTCGTCGAGACCTATAATCCGCTGCGCCTCGTCCGCCCGCTCCGTCCATACCAGCGAGCAGCGATTGTTTGTCATCGGCAGGATGGCGAAGGGTCCCGAGGGCAGGAAATGCTGGACCGCCCGGCCCTCATGCGGCTTCTCGTGACCGACCGTGCCGACGATGGCGGCCTGGTCGGACTTCCATTCCACCAGGCCGAAACCGGCCATCTCGCGCAGGGACGACCGCTGGCCGTCGGCGGCGACGATCAGCCGACCATGGAGCGTCTCACCTGTGGAAAGCGTCGCGCTCGCTCGGTTTTCGCCGAGATCGATGCCGGTGATCGTGGCGGGAGCAAAGATGGTGAGATCCTCGACGGACTCGGCGGCTTCGTAAAGCGCGCGCCGCAGGAGGGCATTCTCGACGATATAGGCCGTCGGACCATCTTCGCCGGCGGACGTCTCGAAGTTGAGCAGCACCGACCGGACCGGCATGTCCAGCTTGCTGTCGGTGATGTCGATGGCAAGCACCGGCTGCGCGTCGGCCGCGATGCGCTCCCAGATGCCGAGCGCTTCGAGCATATGTTTTGCCGCCGCGGTCAGCGCGACGGTGCGGCCATCGAAACGGCCGGCTTTCGCCTCGCTGACCGGCATCCGCTCGACGACGGCGATGCGAAACGTGCCCGGCGCCGATTTGGCGAGCCCGAGCGCCAGGGCCAGGCCGACGAAGCTGCCTCCGCCGATGACGACGTCGTAATTGGCGGCTTCCATGACGTTGCCTCCGCTTGCCATTCCGGAAATCCCGTTACGCCTTATATACCGGCAGGCCGCCGCCGGACCAAGAGGCCGCATCCGCGCGGGCGGCCACGCGCCGCGATCATGCGGTCAGGCGAAGCGGCACGCGATGGCGCCTGCGACTCCGCCTGGGCGGCCGGCGCCGAGGCCCTATTTGCTTGACAGCCTCCGGCCCGTGCGGCTCTTTGATGAACGATAAGACAGTGTCAAAAAGCGGCTTGCACATGGCTGAAGATATCACCGGTCTGCTTTCACTCCTCGACCTTGAACCGCTGGAAGTCAATCTCTTCCGCGGTTACAGCCCGCAGAATCGCTGGACGCGGGTGTTCGGCGGGCAGGTCGTCGGCCAGGCGCTGGTCGCCGCGGCGCGCACCGTCGAGGACCGCCTGGTGCATTCGCTGCACTGCTATTTCCTGCTCGGCGGCGATCCAAAGATCCCGATCGTGTTCGAGGTCGACCGGATCCGCGACGGCAAGAGCTTCACCACGCGCAACGTCGTCGCCATTCAGCACGGGCACGCCATCTTTTCGATGAGCGTCTCGTTCCACAATCCCGAGCCCGGCTTTTCGCATCAATTCGCCATGCCGGAGGTGCCGGACCCCGATCAGCTCCCGAGCGAGGACGAGATCAAGGACATGGTCCCGGCCAACGTGCAGGGCTTCTGGTCGCTGGAGCGCCCGATCGAGATGCGCCCGGTCAGTCTCGATCGCTATCTCAAGCCGGAGGGACCGGTCGATCCGGTTCAGCGGCTGTGGTTCCGCACCAAGGGCGCCATGCCGGATGACAAGCGCCTGCATCAATGCGCGCTCGCCTACGCGTCGGACTTCACGCTGCTCAGCGCGGGCCTGGCACCGCATTCGATACGCCCGTTCGACCCGTCGCTGCAAATGGCCAGCCTCGACCACGCCGTGTGGTTCCACCGCGACTTCCGCGCCGACGAATGGCTGCTCTACGTACAGGACAGCCCCTCCGCCGAGGGCGCCCGCGCCTTCTGCCGCGGCAGCATCTATAGCCGCGACGGTGTGCTGGTTGCCTCGGTCGCGCAGGAGGGCCTGATCCGCCAGCGCCGGCCGGCATAGGGCCGCGGACCGGTGGCGAGCCGACGGACCGGCCGTATCCGCAATCTCGTTCAGCACGCCCTTGGTCTGCTCACGGAGCAGGATCGCCATCGCCGATGATGCGCGGCCGGGTTTATTGTGGCGTGAGAAAGCGACATCGGCACTTCAGCGGGACAAAGACTACTCTTCGACCAGCTCAAGATCCTTCTCGCGGCGGATATGATTGATGAATCTGCGGAACAGATAATGACTGTCCTGCGGTCCGGGGGATGCCTCGGGGTGGTATTGCACGGAGAACACCGGACGGTCCTTGAGACGGATGCCGCAATTCGAGCCGTCGAACAGCGAGACATGGGTCTGCTCGACGCCCTGCGGTAGCGTCTCGCTATCGACGGTGAAGCCGTGGTTCATCGAGGTGATCTCGACCTTGCCGGTGGTGAAATCCTTGACCGGATGATTGGCGCCGTGATGGCCCTGATGCATCTTGTGCGTCTTGGCGCCGAGCGCCAGCGCCAGGAGCTGGTGGCCGAGACAGATGCCGAACACCGGCTTGCCCGCATCGACGAGCTGGCGGATCGTCGGCACCGCGTAATCGCTCATCGCCGCCGGATCGCCGGGGCCGTTGGACAGGAACACGCCGTCCGGACCACGGGCCAGCACGTCCTCGGCGGTCGCCGTCGCCGGCATCACCGTGATTTCGCAACCGGCGGTCGCCAGGCAGCGCAGGATGTTGCGTTTCATGCCGTAATCGATGGCGACCACGCGGAATTTCGGTGACGCCTGCCGGCCGAAGCCTTCGTCCCAGACCCAGGTCGTCTCGTCCCAACCATAGCTCTGCCCAGCCGTCACATCCTTGGCGAGATCCATGCCTTCGATGCCCGGCCAGGCCCGCGCCTCGGCCTTGAGCGCCTCGAAATCGAACTTGCCCTCCGGATCGTGGGCGATGATCGCGTTCGGCATCCCGTTCTCGCGGATGCGCGAGGTGAGCGCGCGCGTATCGATGCCCGACAGGCCGACAATGCCGCGCTGCTTGAGCCAGGCGTCGAAATGCTGCACCGCGCGATAGTTCGACGGGTCGGTGATCGGGACCCGCAGAACGCAGCCGCGAACCCCGGACACGGCCGCCAGATTGGAGGTCTCGATATCGTCCGGATTGGCGCCGACATTGCCGATATGGGGAAAGGTGAAGGTGATGATCTGTCCGGCATAGGACGGGTCCGTCAGGATTTCCTGATAGCCGGTCATCGCCGTATTGAAGCATAGCTCGCCCACCGCCCTGCCGGTTGCGCCGAGGCCATGGCCGACAAAAACGGTTCCATCGGACAAAATGAGAGCACCGGTCATCATTGGCTCAGCCCACCTCTTGCAGGGCGCCCGCTTCATCGGAGCGAAGATCGTATCGTTGTATAGAGAGATCGGAGGCTGAAGGGAGGCTTGAGTGTCACCGGTATTATCGCTCGACATGCTGCTCTTCCGTCTCATCGCCATTGGAGGCGACGCGGTTTTCGACCAATCGCGACCGGGACACGCTTAAGAAATCCCACCTTAACGTCATATGAAACGCTCGACGCCACAGCGGGTTCGATTGGTGCGGATCGCGGCTCGTGCCGTTCGCATCGCGTGAAGTGTGCTGAAAGAGGACAGCGACCCGCCGCTCCTGGCCGCGTGCGCGGCGATGGCTGGTCATTCGGCACCAGGTGCGTTGGAGCGTCCGTGGGACTTGATCCGACGGCCGCGACTCCCAGGTCCTGCATAAGATCTTTCCATTCGCGCCGATGCACCGTGCACCATCCTATCGATGAATGCGCGCTGCGGATTCGGCCGCGGCGAAGGTGATGCCTTTTGGGTTCTAAGTCAATGCGCCTAAAGATCGGAAACGCCGAAAAATCGTCAAAATATCAATCGCAACCCGTCGTCATTCACCGCCCGCGAACCGCTCTCCGCGTCGGGCCCGCGCATCTTACGGGCGCAAACCGGCGCCCGCTTTGCTGGAATCGGCTCTAGCGCGTCGGAACCGGCTCATTGCCGCGATAGTCGTAGAAACCGCGCTGCGTCTTCCGGCCCAGCCATCCGGCCTCGACATATTTCACCAGCAACGGACACGGACGATATTTCAAGTCGGCCAGCCCCTCATACAAGACCTGCATGATCGAAAGACACGTATCCAGACCGATGAAATCGGCGAGCTGAAGCGGTCCCATCGGATGATTGGCGCCCAGGCGCATGGCCGTGTCGATCGCCTCGACATTGCCGACGCCTTCGTAAAGCGTGTAGACCGCCTCGTTGATCATCGGCAGCAGGATACGATTGACCATGAAGGCGGGGAAGTCTTCCGAGATCGCGATGGTCTTGCCGAGGCTGGCGACGAACTGCCGCGCCACGCCGAAGGTGACCTCCTCCGTCGCGATGCCGCGGATCATTTCGACGAGATCCATCACCGGCACCGGATTCATGAAATGCATGCCGATGAAGCGCTCGGGACGGTCGGTCGCCGCGGCAAGCCGGGTGATCGAGATCGACGAGGTATTCGTCGCCAGCATCGCTTCCGGCTTCAGATGCGGGCAGAGCGCGCGGAAAATGCTGCGCTTGACGTCCTCGTCCTCGGTGGCCGCCTCGATGACGATGTCGGCCGTGCCGAGATCTTCCAGCGACGCGGCATAGTTGATCCGCCCCAGCGCATCGTTCCGATCTTCCTCGGAGAGCTTGCCGCGCGAAATCTGCCGGGTCATGTTGCCGTTGATCGTGGCGAGCGCGGTCTCGACCCTCTGCTCGGAGAGATCGTTGAGCGCCACGTTATAGCCGGCCAGCGAGACGACATGGGCAATGCCGTTGCCCATCTGGCCCGCACCGATGATGCCAACTGTCTTGATCGACGCCGGGTTGGGCGGCGCCGCCGCTTGGTGACGTTCGGCGGTCGGAGGATTCATCTCAATAGTTGTCATTTCCGCCTCAACGATTGGCTTACCGTTCAATAGCCAGCTTTCGCAAGTTCAGCTTCAAGCTCAGGCAAGGCCTGGAAAAGGTCGGCGACAAGACCGTAATCGGCAACCTGGAAGATCGGCGCCTCCTCGTCCTTGTTGATCGCAACGATGACTTTAGAAGTCCTTCATACCCGCAAGATGCTGAATAGCGCCTGAAATTCCCACGGCGATGTAAAGCTCGGGCGCGACCACCTTGCCGGTCTGGCCGACCTGATAATCGTTCGGCACATAGCCGGCATCGACCGCGGCGCGGCTCGCGCCGATCGCGGCACCGAGCTTGTCGGCGATGGTCTCCAGCAGCTTGAAATTCTCGCCCGACTGCATCCCGCGTCCGCCGGAGACGATGATCTTGGCCGCCGTCAGCTCAGGCCGGTCAGAAACCGACAGCTCTTCGGCGACGAACTGGGAAAGTCCGACCGCCGCCGGCGCCGCGATGGTCTCGACCGCCGCCGATCCGCCTTCCGCCGCTGCCGGAAAGGACGGTGCGCGGACGGTGATCACCAGCTTCATGCCGGCGGGCGTCTCGACCGTCTGCAGAGCATTGCCGGCATAGATCGGCCGGGTGAAGCTGTTGGGCGCTTCCACGGCGATGATCTCGGAGATCTGCGGAACGTCGAGCTGCGCGGCGACGCGCGGCATGAAATTCTTCGTGGTGGTCGTCGCCGGCGCAAGCAGTGCGTCGTAACCCGCCATCAGCGGTGTCACCAGCGCGGCGATCTCTTCGGCAATCTGATGCTCGAGTTGATCGGCCTCCGCCAGCAGCACCTTACGGACGCCGCCGAGCTTGGCCGCCGCTTCGGCGACAGCGCCGCAGCCTTTACCGGCCACGAGAATGTCGATGTCGCCGCCGATGCGCTGCGCCGCCGTGAGAGCCTTGGCGGTTGCAGGGGCGAGGACGTTGCCCGAATGGTCTGCGATAAGGAAAATCGCCATTAGAGAACTCCCGCCTCGTCACGAAGTTTGCCGACCAGCTCGGCAACCGAATGAACCTTGACGCCGGCCTTGCGCGCACCCGGCTCTAGCGTCTTTAACACCTTGATCCGCGGCTCCAGCTCGAAGCCGAACTCGGCCGGGTCCATCTCCACGAGCGGCTTGGACTTCGCCTTCATGATGTTCGGCAGCGAGGCATAGCGCGGCTCGTTCAGGCGCAGATCGGTGGTGATGATCGCCGGGAGCTTGAGCATCAGGGTCTGCAGCCCGCCGTCGATTTCCCGGGTGACCTTGAGCTGGCCGTCCTCGGGCGAGACTTCGGAGGCGAAGGTGCCCTGCGGCCAGCCGAGAAGCCCCGCCAGGATCTGGCCGGTCTGGTTGGCGTCGTCGTCGATCGCCTGCTTGCCCAGAATGATCAGTTGCGGCTGTTCTTTTTCGGCGATTTTCTGGAGGATTTTTGCAACGGTCAGAGGTTCCACGGCGATGTCGGTCTTCACGAGGATCGCCCGGTCTGCACCCATGGCGAGTGCAGTGCGCAATGTCTCCTGCGCCTTCTGCGGACCGATCGATGCGACGACGATTTCCGTCGCCTTGCCTGCCTCCCTGAGGCGGATGGCTTCCTCGACCGCGATCTCGTCAAACGGGTTCATCGACATCTTAACGTTCGCCGTATCCACACCGCTTCCGTCCGGCTTGATACGGATCTTAACATTGTAGTCCACGACACGTTTGACTGGGACCAATATCCTCATCCAGTGCGCCTCCAAGCTCGCATACCACCCCTGCCCGCGATCGGTCCTGTTATCCGCATTGCCGGCGAGCGCCGCCGGACCGCCGCGTAAAATCGGTTTCGCAATTGCGAAATAACTTTGAAGCTAATGCGGCGCCGTCGGCAAGTCAATGCGCACAGGCGGGTCGGCGCGCGGGAAATGTGCAGTTCCCAGAGGCAAATGGCGCGTTTATGTGCGCGGCTCGAGCCCCGTGGCGCGATCGAACAGGCGGACGCCCGCTCTGCGCATGAACAAAATAAGAACAGCGCCCGCCGTCAGCCCGCCGATATGCGCCCACCAGGCGGTGGAGCCCTGGGAGTCGAGCACGGCGCTGGCGATCTGCAGGACGATCCAGATCGCAAGTGCGAAGCCGGCGCTGACCCGAAGCGGAACGCGATAGAACGCCAGCACCCAGACCCGCACATTGGGGTGCAGCATCAGGTAGGCCGCGATGACGCCGGCGACCGCGCCGCTCGCGCCGATCATCGGAATGTTCGATTGCGGACTGACGAGCGCATGGGTGACGCCGGCAAAGATCCCGCAGATCAAATAGAAGAACAGGAAGCGGACATGGCCCATGGCGTCCTCGACATTATCGCCGAAGACCCAGAGAAAGATCATATTGCCGAACAGATGCAGGAAGTTCCCATGCAGGAACATGTAGCTGAGCAGCGTGATGCCCTCGGGAATGCGGACCGGCTCGGGCGGCACCGAGCTGACCGGATGGCTGAGGAACCCCTGCTGGATAAGCTCGTTCGGGATCACGGCGAAGGCGACGAGCACATTGTCGCCGACCGGATAAAGCAGCCCCATCTGAAAGAAGAAGTAAACCGCGCAGTTGGCCAGGACGATGCCAAGCGTAACATACTGAAAGCGCACCCGCTTCAGAGGGTTCATATCCCACAATGGCACAAACACGTCACGCTTCCCCAGTTAGCGATTCTGCCCCGGCTGCCAGAGCACGTCCTGGCTGCCCTTCCCGTTGACGTAGCGGCTCGCCACAAAAAGCAGGTCCGACAAACGATTCATATACCGTATCACCGGATCGCTGACCGGCTCCGCCTCGCGCACCGCAAGCTCTACGATGTGCCTTTCGGCCCGGCGGCAAACCGTGCGGGCCAGATGCAGCGCCGAGGCCGCCGCCGTTCCGCCCGGCAGAACGAAGGACGTCAGCGGCCGAAGCTCGCCGTTCATGCGGTCGATCTCGGTTTCGAGCCAGACGACCTGATCGTGCGTGATCCGCAGCGGCTCGTAAGGCAGCTCCTTGCCGCGGTCCGGCACGCACAGATCGGCGCCCAGGTCGAACAGGTCATTCTGGATGCGCTTGAGCGCCGTGTCGACGTCCTCGTGGCCCGGCTCGAGCGCGTGCCTGGCGACGCCGATGGTCGCATTGGTCTCGTCGACCGTGCCGTAAGCAGCCACGCGCAGATCGTATTTCGGCAGCCGCGTGCCGTCGCCGAGCGCGGTGGTGCCGTCGTCACCGGTGCGTGTGTAGATCTTCGTTAGAACAACCATCGGCCCTGCTGCATGCCTGCGATTCAGCGTGGAGATTACCACCGATAGCCGAAACGAACACCCGCATTTGTAAGGCCCTGATTCTCGTCGCACAGGCCGGCATTCGACATGTGATCGATCGTCGCCATCATGCTCAGCGCCTCGGTGAGATTGACGCCGACCGACAGCGATTCCCGGAATTGCACGGGGCACCCATAGGAATTGGGATTGTTGTCGGCGGTCTCGCCGTCGTGAGCCGCCCCGCCGAAACTGGTCTCGAAGAACAGCCGTTCGCCGAAACCATAGGTCCAGGTCAGGCCCGCATAGGCCTGATTGACGCCGTCGTCATCGGTCGACACCGAAGCGCCGAGATGGAAACGCGGATGCAAGAGGCGTGAGAACCCGGAGGCCGGGTCGCTGCCGCCGAGTTGCGGGCTCAGCACCTCGGCATTGATGGTGATGCGGCCGTCGCTGCGTCCGCCCGGATCAAGGTCGCCGGCGAGAATGCCGAGGCGGAACTCCTCGATCGCGGGAACGTGCGCCGCGCTGCCGCCATCTGCGGCAAGAGACGGCGTGGAGGCAAGCAGCGATGCGAATGCAAAGAGGGCACGGCCTCGATGCGGCGTAGGCGAGGGTATCGGCATGGTTCTGCTCGGGATTGGATTTCCGATAACGCATATACAATGCCCACAACTCGTCGTGCCCGACTGCACTTGGTTCGAGCCTCGATAAGATGTCAAATTTTTCGGGATTTTACGGACGCGGATTTTCGGGGAAGTGCAGAAAAAATGTCACGTTCGCCGGCAGCGGTCGGCCGATCAATGCGACGAAATAGATCGCCGCCATCGCGATGCATGATGGCGATGAACTGCAGAACGACGCGCCAGCGCATCAAGGTCTGGCTGCGGCCGGGATTGGAGCCGCGCATCATGTTCCAAAGCCCCAGAACGAGCACCACCGCGACCGCGGCGAGCAGCACCGGCAAAAGCGCGCGAAATATCTCATCCATTTGGTCGGTCTCCCGTCTTGCTGCGGCGCATCCCGCCTATGTCAACCAACCTATCGTCTTCGGACTGTCATCCGCAAATGACGGCATGCCATCGCGCAGTCTAGGCGCGGAGCCCTCAGGCATTGCGTCCCGCAATCAGCCAATAGACCAAACCGCCGGCAAACCCTGCCGTGGCGATGATGGCGAAATATTGGGCCGAATATGTGGCGTTTGCGGCAACCTCGGCCGGCGCGGTGATGCATCGGCATCAATGCCGCGGCCGCGCCGCCGGCCATATGTAATACAGCACCGAGCGAATGCGCGCCACCTCGCCGATGGCCGCGACAGCTACGCGCGGGCAGGAGCGTCAGCAGCGGCGTCACTGTCATGAAGAACGCCATCGACCCCGAACCCTTCATTTACGATGAGAGACATCTCATCCGGCATTGTTCGGGGCGTATAGGCGACGGCCTCGCTCGAGCCGCCCATCGCGCGCCGAGAAAGAACAGCGTAATCGCAGCGGCGATGACAGCCGAGCATGAATGCGAAAACGACCGCCAGCATCCGGCCGATCGCCGGCCAGATCATGATGCCGGTCCGCTCAGCATTGGCCGGAAGCGCGCCATCCGGCCCGGAGCTGGCTGGCCTTGATCTTTTCGCTGGCCGAGCGGAGCTGCCCGCAGGCGGCCATGATGTCGCGCCCGCGCGGCGTGCGGATCGGGCTTGCATAGCCGGCGCGGTTGACGACCTCGGCGAACCGCTCGATCTGCTCCCAGTCGGAGCATTCATAAGGCGCGCCCGGCCAGGGATTGAACGGAATCAGGTTGATCTTGGCCGGAATGCCCGGCAGCAGGCGCACCAGTTCCTGCGCCTCGGCAACGCTGTCGTTGACGCCCTTCAGCATCACATATTCGAAGGTGATGCGCCGTGGCGTTGGACAGGCCCGGATAGTCGCGGCAGGCATCCAGCAGTTCGGCGATCGGATATTTCCGGTTGATCGGCACCAGCACGTCGCGCAGATCGTCGCGCACGGCATGGAGCGAAATCGCCAGCATCGACGCCCATTTCCGCGCCCGCCCGCTCGATCATCGGCACGACGCCGGAGGTTGACAGCGTGATGCGGCGCCTGGAGATCGACAGGCCCTCGCCGTCGGCGACGATCTCCATCGCGGCTCTTGACGTTGTCGAAATTGTAGAGCGGCTCGCCCATGCCCATGAGGACGATATTGGTGATCTTGCGCTCGCTCTCCGGCAGCCCTGCGCATTCGTCGGGCGCGGCCGCGCCGGGCCAGTCGCCGATGCGGTCGCGCGCCAGCAGGATCTGGCCGACGATCTCGCCGGCCGTCAGATTGCGGACAAGGCGCTGCGTGCCGGTATGGCAGAAGGTGCAAGTCAGCGTGCAGCCGACCTGGCTTGAAATGCACAGCGTTCCGCGATCGGCTTCCGGGATGTAGACGGTTTCGATCTCGGGCGGCTTCTCGCCGGGCCGGGACGGCTTCAGGCGCAGAAGCCATTTGCGCGTGCCGTCGGCGGAGACCTGCTCGGTGACGATCTCGGGCCGGCCCAGATCGAACCGCTCGGCGAGCGCGGCGCGCAGATCCTTGGCGATATTGGTCATTACGGCGAAATCGGTCGCGCCGCGTCCATAAAGCCAGCCCCAAAGCTGCGAGGCGCGCATGCGCTGCTGCTTCTCGGCGACACCGATCCCGGCAAACGCCTCGGCCAGCTCCGCGCGACTCAGCCCGATAAGCGGGCTCGTCCCGGCCGGGACGCCCTCGGAAACGCCATCAGCAGACGCATGATCGCCTGCCGCCTGATCCGCCGGAAGCCCGGCATGGAGGGTGTGACCCATTAAGACCGCCTAACTCGCACCCAGACGAATCGAATGCGTCGTCTCAGGGGCAGACTTCCTCGACGTGACTCAACGCCGCCGAGAGCCCGATCAGAGAATACTTATCCTCCGTCGTGGTTCCCCGGCTGGAGGTGCCTTTGACCGTGAGCGACGAGCCTTTGCGCATGGCATCGACCAGCTTACGCTCTTCCGCCGGATCGCGCATGAACGCCTTGTCGTCCTTGGGATAAAGCTCGAACAAGTCCGATCCCACCGTCACCGTCGGTGTGCTCTCCGGCTTGAAAGTGTAGCCGACCTTGATGCTCAGCTCATTCTTCACGTTATCTTTCTGCCACGTCGTAAGGTACAGAAAGACGGAGCCGCGGTTGACCCCTTTGGGCGACATATCTTTCGGCGCGGAAGCAGCGAAGCAAACCTTCTCGTCGTTCGCTTCGTGTACGAACACCTGCCAATCGTCGAATGTCTTTAGAAGCTTCGCCGTTTGCGCAAACGCCGGCGATGTGGCGCACAGCAATGCAGCCGCTAAACAGGCAGACGCGAGTCGCATCTTTCTAGGCCTCCGCATTCTTTAAATTTCAACGGGGTACCTATAGCGATTTGATCACTGCTTGACCAGACGGGCCAGGGCAAAATTACCAACTCTTCATAATTTCTGTGACAAGCGTGACCTTCCGACCGTCAATGGCCGCGGCTTGAAGCTACCGAGCGTGCGTACCCGATCATACATGACGATGGCGCCGGCCATGGCAACGTTGATCGAGAACTGGGTCGGAATGCGCACGATGTGATCACAGCGCGATGTAAGCTGTTCAGATGAGAATGCCTTTTTCGGGCCCGAGCAGATAGGCAGCCTTCATCGGATGGCGGAAGCTCGGCAGGTCCTGCGACTCGTCCATCAACTCGATGCCGACCAGCCTGCAATCGTCCGGCAAGCGGACCTCTTCAGCCGTATGCCAGTGGTAATATGGCAGGCGGGTGAGCGATTTCGAGGTATCCGAGGACAGGTCCAAGGCTCGCGGATGGGCTCCGATGGTGAACACGAAGCTGGCTCCGAAGGCGTGCGCGGACCGAATCAGGTTGCCCAGATTCAGCGGTTTGGAGATTCGCTCGGCCCCGATCCCGAAATAGCCGCGGACCCTCTTCGTTTCGCTGGCGCGCTCGTTCATGGTTTCGCGAACATCGTATTACCGTTTCCATATTCGCTCATTGCATAACCACTTAGCCGGTCTCCGGCAAGGCGGGCGACGCCATGGCGGAAATGCCCGCTCTGTCCGGCCTGCATGTCGTCGAATTTCGGTAGAGTTAACGCGGCGACGACAACTTTCTTTAAAAATCCGGGTGCGGCTCAATCTTGAATAAATCCGAGCGCGGCATTCTATCTATATGTTTAAGCGTTGATCGGGATGTTGCTATGGATATTCCTTCGCTCTTATCGGCAAATGATGCCGGCGACGGTCCGTCGAAAGCCTGTCAGAGTGGCGGGCACAACTTCATGCTGCGTGTCCAGGGCGCGGTCGGTCCGAAATCCATCAGCGGCTACGGCATCGAGGGCCGGGTGCTGGTGTCATTCTCTCTCGGCAATGACGGCGCTCTGAAAACCGTTAGAATCGCGCGATCGAGCGGCCATGACGAGTTGGACCGCGCCGCGATCCAGATCGTCGGCGCAGCCGCGTTTCCGACGCCGCCGACCGGGCTCAGCATGACCCAGCGGACCTACGTCTCGGCCTTCAGTTTCTCCTAGAGTCTCATTCGATCCGATTGAATCGGATCGCCGGCTCTCGTTGCATGTCTGGCCGCAATTTCCGACGATCAAGCGGGCCCCGCTTGATCGGACATTGCTCTGGACCGAGACGCCCCGCCGCCGGTCTCACCGGCGCCCCGGATGGAAATTCCGGCCTGCACGCAAATGCGGTGTGCGATTTTTCCGATCGGGGTTGCGATAACGCGCGGAATGCCTTTATAACGTCGGCGGACGCGGCACCTGCACGTCGCGCCGGCGGGTTACGTGATTCCCGACATTTCGCCTTGGAGTGGTGGCCGAGCGGCTGAAGGCAACGGTTTGCTAAATCGTCATACGGGGAAACTCGTATCGAGGGTTCGAAATCCCTCCCACTCCGCCAACGGCTGCCCCGCTACCTAGCGGATGGTGAAGGCGACAGACATTTTTTAGCCCGAGCACGTTACTTTACCAGCCTCACAGTACGATCCCGCTTTGACACTGGCCAGCGCCCCCCGGGTTGTGGATCTGACTCCAATGCGTAAACGGCGCGCTCCGGGATCATAAAACTCGGGAGTTCAGCGGCTGGCGTGCCGCGGAATTGGAGCGCAAGCGACAAGAGATCCTGCCCGGCTTCACCGAGCCGTCGCTTGGAAGCACTCGGTGCGGTATGCGCGAAGGCGCGCGCCCGCTCCATCGACATAACGGCGGATTTCCCCTTGCCGATCTGCTTGTAAAGATCCGGATGAATATCGGTGATAGCTCTTTGCCCGACGTTGACCTCAATCTTAGGTTGCAGTACACGACCGGCATGTTGTGCGACGCGAGTGACACCACGCATCTTTGGAACATCGGGCAGCTTGCCACGCGTTACCTGTGTTTGGCGGCGCCAAATGGAGCATGTCACCAGGCAGGCCGGCTCGTCACCCATCTAAGTATTTTCAGGCATTTGACACATGAATATTGGTGGCCATTGGTGTCAGCGCGCGGTGGCGAGTTGCGATCCATGCGTCGAAACTGTCGCAACCATCAGCTGACCTCAGAATGGAGGCCATCATGACGGAGACGGTCGCACGCCGGTGCGTTCTCGTATTGGGGATGCACAGAAGCGGCACTTCGCTGCTGACGCGCGTGGCCGGCGCGCTCGGCGCACAACTGCCGCGGGAGCCGCTGCGGCCGGCGGAGGATAACCCAAAAGGATTCTGGGAGGCGGCGGAGTTGGTGAGGGTCCACGACGCCCTCCTGCGCGATCTGCACAGCTCATGGGATGATTGGCGGCCCCTATCGCCAGAGAGAACGCGCGAGATTCCCGCGGAACGGCGCGATGAAATCCGCAGCATCATCGATCAGGAATTCGGTTCGTCCGCCCTCTTCGTCCTCAAAGAACCGCGTATCTGCCGCTTCGCGACGTTTTTCCTGGATGTACTCAAGGAGATGGGGGTTTCCTCCCACATCATCATACCGTTCCGCAACCCGCTCGATGTCGCGGGGTCTCTGACCAAGCGGAATGAATTCAGTCAGGAAAAGAGCGTTCTGCTGTGGCTGCGTTACGTGCTGGACGCGGAATACGCGGCTCGGCGGTTTCCCCGCGCATTTCTATCCTACGACCGACTGCTGATGGATTGGCGGGAGGCCATGTCCTCCGTCGCGGGCCAGATCGGTCTTGAATGGCCGCGGCCGTTTTCGGACGCTGCGTCAGAGATCGACGAATTTTTGACGCCGGGCCTGCGTCATCACGCGCGCGACGAGCCGGACAGCGAGAGCGACCCGACGCTTGCGTGGGCACGCGATGCTTACCTCGCGCTTCAGATCCTGGAACATTCGCCTGGTGACCCCCGCGCGCTGAAAACGCTTGCCCGAATTGGCAGAGAATTCAGTACCGCCGCTGCTTTGTTCGATCCGGAAATCGCGCGGATGGGATCGCAATTGGCCACGAGCCTTGACGCGGCGGAGAAAGCAAAGGCGGTGCTGGTCGAGCGTCAAGAGCAGATTTCGATCATGGAGCGGGCAGCAAACGAACATTGCCTGCAAATCTGCAGGCTCCAGCAGGCCTTGGCGGAAGCGCAACAAGCGACATTGCGTGCGCGGGAACAGTGGCACGCCAAGTCCGCGCGCCTCGAGGTGCCGAAACAAGCGACGAGAGATGTCGCGCAGATGCTCGGGGCCGAAGCGAATTTCCGGGAGCACGGCCGGGAAAATGAGCGCAGTTCCTCATCACAGCGAGTGGAAACATTCGGCGCCAAGGTCGCCCATGCACCGCGCGACGCTTCCCGCTACATGCGCCGGTCGTGGCGCAAGCTGAGCGATCAGCTTGCGACTCAGACGGGCGACCAGCCGGCGGATTTCAATACCGGTTCCCTCCGTGACTCGCGATATCGCAAAGCGCTGTCAAGCCGTCTCGTGCTGCGATTTGAGCCGGTGTTGTCGCGTTCCTTCGCAAAGCGCATGCAGAATCGGATGGAGAAAAACGCTCCCCTGCGGCTACCAAGCGCAGCCCTGCTCAAGCACACCCCACTTGCGCCCGACTGGGATCTGTTCGACGCCCTGAGCATTGAGCACAACACTCAAATGCGTACCCCTCCGCTCGTCGATGTGATTATCCCTGTCTATCGCGGATATGACGAAACACTCGCCTGCATCTATTCCGTTTTATTGAGCCGAAATAAGACCGCTTTTGAGCTGCTGGTCATTGATGATGCGTCGCCTGACGCAAAGCTGTCCGAGGCGCTTGATCGTCTTGCTGGCATGGGCCTCATAACATTGCTTCGCAATGAGCAGAACCTCGGCTTTGTCGCCACTGTCAACCGTGGCATGTCAATGCACGAGGCGCGCGATGTCCTCCTATTGAATTCAGATACCCTGGTCTTCAACGATTGGCTGGACCGCCTCCGCGCTCACGCTTCATCGCCCGATGTGGCCTCCGTTACGCCCTTCACGAATAATGGGACCATCTGCAGCTATCCCGTATTCTGCAAAGACAATCCGTCAGCGCTGGAGACGGCGTTCTGCGATCTCGACCTGATGGCGGCAGCGCTTAATCAACGCCAATCGGTCGAAGTTCCCACCGGCGTCGGATTTTGCATGTACGTCACGCGATCGGCGTTGAACCGGGTCGGGCTCTTTGATGTGGAGACGTTCGGCAGAGGATACGGTGAGGAAAACGACTTTTGCGTCAATGCCTCCATTGGCGGCATGCGGAACCTGCACGCGCTGGACGTCTTCGTGTTTCATTCGGGCGAAACGTCGTTTGGCGCAGACGCTTCACAGGCAAAGCAGGCCGGGCTGGATGCGCTGGTGGCTCTGCATCCTGGCTACCTCGCCGAAGTCGCAGATTATATTGGCTCAGATCCGGCAAAGCAGGCGCGAGCACGGCTTGACGCTGGCCGGATACTGAGAGCGGCCCCTGAGCGGACCATCCTGTGCTTCACCCATTCGATGGGCGGTGGCATTGAGCGCTATCTGCGGGATCGGGCGGCATCAGCGGCAGAAAACGGCGAGCATTTGCTGCTTGCCGTTCCTCATCCCTCAGATCCATCGACAATTCGGCTGACCGGGGTCGATGGACGGCCGGCACTGCTGAATTTACCCGACTTCAAAATCGGCGGTGACGAAGAGGATTTCGCACAATTTTTGCAGACGCTGTCGGTTGCCGCGATCGAAGTGCACAGCACCGTCGGATGGTCGGGACGTCTTCTTCAATCCATACCGCGCGTGGCCTCCGCACTCGGAATGCCCTTTGATTTCGTAGCCCATGACTATGCGTCCGTCTGTCCACAGATCCATCTCATAAATGAGCGTGGAATTTATTGCGGCGAGGAAGGCGAAGAGCAGTGCCAACGCTGTTTGAAGGCCCTGACCAAAATGCCGCGCATTGTGCACCCGGACATCATGACAAGTGGCATGGCTGATATTGCCGCGTGGCGAAAGACGTACGCAGATTTTCTCAAATCGGCTCGTAAAGTCATCACTCCGAGCGATGACACTGCGAAGCGGCTGCAAAGGTATTTTCAGCGCCCCGATTTCGCGTCGCGTCCGCACACGGAGAATATCCAGGGCTATGCTCGCCTTGTTGCAAGACCGTACTTGGGCGGCACGCTCAAAGTCGCTGTGATTGGCGCGATTGGACCTCACAAGGGGGCGAAAATCCTCCAGAGATGTGCCGCCGACGCGCTCCAGCGCAGACTTCCCATCGCGTTTACCATCGTTGGCTATACGAGTATTTCGGAGGCGGCAAGGAAGCTCAAGATCGGCGTCACCGGCCGCTATACCGAGAGGGAAGTCTTTGACCGCCTCGAAGATGTCGGTGCGCATATCGCTCTGCTGCCGTCCGTTTGGCCCGAGACTTATTGCTATGCGCTATCCATCGCGATCGCCGGCGGATTTCCCGTTTGCGCTTTCGACATCGGAGCCCCCGCACAGCGCCTTCGAGGCTGCCCTGGCTCGGTTCTGATGCCGACGTCCACGATGACGGACGCCTGCAGCGTCAATGATACGCTGCTCAAAATGGCGGCCGCCGCACATGGCTTGGCCCTCGCCTCATGAGCCGGCGCAATATTTGAATTGATTTTACCTGGATGAGTATTTCGAAGTGGTGCAAGCTGTTCTATTCAACGATCTCTCCCGACAGACCCAGACACTGGCGCGTGAATTGGGCGGCGCGGCCGAGCGGGTGATTTTCAGCGGCTGGTATGTGCTGGGGTCCGAAAATGAAAAGTTCGAGCAGGACTTCGCAGCCTATTGCGGCGCTCGGCACGCCGTTGGCGTCGCCAATGGGACGGATGCCCTCGAACTGGCGCTGAAGGCGGTTGGCGTTGCGCCAGGGCAAAGCGTTGCGACCGTGGCCAATGCCGGCGGTTATGCCACGGGAGCCATCCGCGCGATCGGTGCGCACCCGGCTTTTGTCGATGTCCTGCCCGAGACGCAGTTGGTCGATCTTGCGCATCTGGAGCAGATCATCGCATCGCAGCCGCTTGCCGCCGTTGTGGCGACGCACCTCTTTGGCCGGATGGTCAATATGACGAGGCTCGTCGCGATCTGCAGCCCTCGGAGCATTCCGATCGTCGAAGACTGCGCTCAGGCACATGGCGCCGTGCTCGAGCGCGGCATGGCCGGCAGCATTGGCGCTGCCGGAAGCTTCAGCTTCTATCCGACCAAGAACCTCGGTGCTTTGGGCGATGGCGGAGCGATCATCACGAACGATCCCGCCATTGCCGAACGGGCGCGGTCGCTCCGGCAATATGGCTGGAACGGAAAATACCATGTCGCCGCGTCCGCCGGCCGCAACAGCCGGCTGGACGAGTTGCAGGCGGCGTTTCTTCGGGCAAAGCTTCCGTTTCTGCAAGGCTGGAACGAACGCCGCCGCTCGATCGCGGATCATTATCGCAGCGCGATCACAAACCCCAAGGTGCAATGCCCTCCGGAGAGCGGGGCCGATTATGTGGCGCACCTCTTTGTGATCCGCTGCGAGGACCGCACCAGCTTGCGCGCGCATCTGCAGTCGGCGCAGATCGGATGCGATATCCACTATCCGGTTCCCGATCACCGCCAAGCCGGCTGGATAGGCCCGTCCACACAGTGCGTAACGCTTCCCGTCACCGAGCGCCTCGCGTCGCAGGTCATCTCGCTCCCCTGCTATGCAGAGCTCCGCGACGAGGAAGTCGACGCAGTGATCCGAGCCGTGAATGGGTGGTGACGTGACATATTCAGTGATTGTACCGGTCTATAAGAACGCAGACTTTATTCCCGAGCTGATCGGGGCGCTGTCGGAGATCCAGACGCTCGTCGAGTCCCGCTTTGCCATGCCTCTGGAGGTCGTCTTCGTCGTCGATGGCAGCCCTGACGAAAGCGCCGCTATTCTGGAGGCGCGTCTCGCGGCGGCGCCGTTCCGCTCCCAGCTTTTGCTGCACGCCAGGAATTTCGGCTCGTTCGCCGCCATCAGAAGCGGCCTCAAGGCAGCCGCCGGACCCTATTTCGGCATGATCGCAGCCGATCTTCAGGAGCCGCCGGAGCTGCTGGTGGCGTTTCTGGAAAAGCTCGCGGACGATAGCGCCGACATCGTCGTCGGCGTTCGCGAAAGCCGCGATGATCCGGCCCTCACGCAAATGTCCGCGAACCTGTTCTGGCGGATTTACAAGGCGCTCGTCAATCCGAGCATCCCCGATGGCGGCGTCGATCTGTTCGCGTGCAACATCCAATTTCGCGATGAGCTGCTCAAGCTCGGCGAAGCTCATAGCTCCCTGATCGGTCTGGTCTACTGGATCGGCTTCCGGCGGAGCGAAGTCACCTATCGCCGGAGGGCACGGAAATACGGCCGAAGCGCGTGGACGTTCCGGAAAAAATTCGACTATCTGCTGGATAGCGTCTTCGCCTTCACTGACCTTCCGATCCGTGCACTGACGGTTGTCGGTCTTTCAGGCCTCGCTTTCACATCGGTTTTCGGGCTGATCGTGGTGATCGCGAGGCTGTTTGGCAGCATCCAGGTCTCCGGTTACGCGACAACCATTCTAGCTGATCAGCTTTTTCGGAGCGCTTAACACGCTCGGGATCGGTCTGGTGGGCCATTACGCCTGGCGGACCTATGAAAATACCAAGCAGCGGCCGATCGGCATTGTGCGCCGGGCGTGCTCGTTCCGGCCCGCCAGCGAAACCAAAACCCAAAAAATCTCGATAGGCCAGAGCTGATGGAAGATATCTTCGTGCATGACCGCGCGCTCTGCGAAAGCCGGCACATCGGAAAGGGCACGCGGGTCTGGGCCTTTGTCCATATTCTGCCGCAGGCCCGCATCGGTCTGGACTGCAACATATGCGACGGTGTGTTCATCGAAAATGATGTCTGCGTCGGCGATCGGGTCACGATCAAATGCGGCGTCCAACTCTGGGACGGCATCACCATCGAAGATGACGTGTTCATCGGTCCGAATGCCACTTTCACAAACGACCGATTTCCGCGCAGCAAGACGTACCCCGAAACATTTCTGCGCACCGTGGTCCGACGCGGTGCGTCGATCGGCGCCAATGCGACGATCCTGCCGGGTATTGAGATCGGCCCTGGCGCCTTCGTAGGCGCCGGTGCGGTGGCGACACGCTCAGTACCGCCCAACGCCATCGTGGTGGGCAATCCGGCCCGGATCGTCGGCTATGTGGATGCGGATGAGCAACCCGGCACCGGCCCGTCCCCGTTGAAGGACGCCGACCGCAAGACGGTGGAGGTCATCGACACCGGTGTTCGCGGGGTCCGTCTCTTCAAGCTGCCGCAGTTCCGGGATGTCCGGGGCGATTTGTCCGTCGGCGAGTTCGAACGCAATATCCCGTTCCATCCCAATCGGTATTTCGTCGTCTATAATGTTCCCTCGCGCGAGACCCGCGGCGAGCACGCCCATAAGGCGTGCCACCAGTTCCTCATTTGCTTGGCCGGCACATGCAATGTGCTGGTCGATGACGGTGTCGCGCGACGGGAGTTTGTCCTCGATCGCCCTACCCTCGGCATCCATATTCCGCCAATGATCTGGGGCACTCAGTACAATTATTCCGGCCGACGCGGTGCTGCTGGTCTTTGCCTCCGACCTCTACGATCCGGACGACTATGTTCGCGAATACGGAGAATTTATTTCACTCGCAGCGCAGCGAGATGCCATTTGAGCCCGGCCGCGGTAAAATTCAAGCGATTCGTGATCGCGGGTATCTGCAATACCGGCCTGACCTATGGTCTTTATCTGGGACTGCTTGCCGTCACCAATTACATGATCGCCTATGGCGCCGCCTATGTCCTCGGCATCGTCATTTCCTATCTGTTGAACAGCCTCTTCGTGTTCAACACGGGCGCGTCGAGACGAACCGCGCTGCGGTTCCCCCTCATCTACGTCTTTCAATACGCGTCCGGCTCGGTGGTGCTCTGGTTCCTGGTCCGCACGCTCGGTGTCGACGAGAAAATCGCCCTGGTGATCGTCATCCTGTCGAACGCGCTGCTTACATTCGTCTTGATGCGGAAATTGTTTGAAGCGAAGCCTTCGTGACCCGGTCGGCATTTACCGGCCGGCTATCGGTCAGCGCGGCCGCATGTGCCGGCAGAAAAGCGCGATCTCTCCGATCGTGACGCGCTGACCTCCCTCCACCGGGTCCAATCGGAAGGGATCCACGAAGCCATTCCCGCTGATGAGCTGCAGGCTCACATCGACGAATCCGCCGTTGGGTGCCGGCGATATTTCCGTCACCGCCGAAGTGTCACCGCGATAGTCAGTCTGGCCGGGGATCTTGTAGAAGACCCAAACCTGTGTCGGCCGTTCGATCTTGAGCCGGGTGCGCAGCTCGATCCGGCTGCAAGTCTCCACCTTCTGCAGAGCGCTGGTGTCGAACATGAACTGAGGATCGTTCTTCGTATCCAGCAGGATCCCGTCACCGGTTCGCTGCGACTTGGCATCATAGGTCGACCATGATCCTTCTGCCGCCGCCGACAAGCGATAGAACGGCTCGCTGTCGCCATCCCCGGACGGGTCCGGACCGACCAGCAATTGGCGGTAGATCGGGTTCGGAACGTCCGACAGTTTCACCAGTATCGTGCCGTCGGCGGCGGCCTTCACCGAACCACTCGCAGGCCAGGCCGGCATCAGGACGAAGTCATCCAGCAACTTGGCGCGGCGTTCCGGGGCGACGACACGCAAGACCGGCAAACCAATCAACCTCATATAGGCAGCGATACGGTGGGGATTTCCGCCGTCCCATTCGAAGAACGAAGCGCCGATCGTGGAGTTTTCGTTTTTGGGATATGGGCTCCGGAACGGTTGCGATCCGAACACATCGAACAGCAAGGGCTTGCCCGGGTCGGACGGGCCTGCGACACGGGCAATACGCTCCGCAAGCGAAGCAGCCAGGAGGCGATCATGGATTTGCACCAGGTCGCGCGCCGCGTTGAAGCCGCTCAAGGTCTTGAAGAAGGCGAAACACACCAGCAGCAACGCAACCAGGCTGATGCGCGACACCCAGCGCGGCGCGTATTTGAACCCGAGGATTCCGATGCTGGTGAAGGCAAGCGGCGCGGCAACGAGGGATCGCAACGGCATCGTTCCGCCGCTCAGCACATTCATGCCGAACGGAGCGATGAGCAGAGCAAATATCGCCAGACCCGCAATGACGCCGCCCCGGTGCGGCGCGATCTGGCGCGCATGGTTGACGATACAGGCGACGGCCAGAACAAGAAACACGGCCATGACAGGCGCGCTATATCCGTAGGTCGACTCCCCTCCCAAATAAACGCTGCGCATCTGCTTGAGCAGCTTCAATATAACGCGGTCGGGCCGATCGAAAAGATCATCGAGCCGAACGAAGTCCTGAATGTATGCGACGTTGCCCTGGAGGACGACAAGGAACAATTTCTGAATCAGGCCGTAGAGCAACAGCGAGATCGCAAGGATCGCGACCGCCGCGAAACCGTCCTTCAGCAAGGCGCGTGCAGGCTTGCCGGCAAGCCCCATTGCCAGGATCGATGCCGACAACGCCGTAGCCAGAAAAAGCAGATACGACTGGTAACAGCCGATGGCAGTGGCCCCGATCAGCCCAAGCGCGGCCAGTCGCGAAACGGCACCCATAGGGCTATCCGTATCCGCGGCCCGATCACGGGTCTTTCGATAGAGAAAGGCGCAATAGCAGCTCAGCAAAAGGCCGATCCCGGCCGATGGGGTGTTAGCCTGGAAAGCCGTCAGGAACGCCCAAGTCGGAAAAGCCGCGAACAGCGGAAAAAACGCCAACGACGAAGCAGAGGGATGGTGCTCGCCGATCGCACGCAGGAAAAGCAGATAGCCCGCAGAGCAGCACAGCCCGAAAAGCGCGATCGGCAGAAACGGCACGACCGGCTGGCTGAGCACGAACCGCTCGAACAGGTATGTCGTCCACCGCCCCTGAGAAACCCAGACGACCGGATTCTCACGGAATGCGGCGTATTCATCGTCGATGGACAGGGTGAAATTCGCGAGTTGGCTCGCATGGAATACTGCGAATAGCAGCAAGAGAACCGATAACGCCTTCAATGTCGGCTCGAACAGCTCGAAATCGCTTTCGCCCAAATACCGTTTTGCCGAAGCAAAGCGTCTTTCGAATCGTACCATGCTCGTTTCGGGCCTCTCGCCGCCTCAGCCTCGGCAACCTGTCGAAGCTGCCATAGCAAACACAATCTGTGGTTGCGAGTTGTTTCGCCCACTGTCCACGGTCTTACCGTTGGCTGCGGCCGTCGCTGGTGTGCAAGAGGGGGTAAATCCCTAACGGGCGTTGATGTGGAGAAGTTGCAATATTTATGCCCTTCAACCGCGCGGGCTGGTACCGTCCAGCCGCGTTCATGCCGTCTGATATGCTTATGGATTTACGAGAAATGACCGAGAATGCAATCCAGCTGGAAGGCGAAATTCTGGCGACCCGAAACCTCCAGCCGGGCGATCTGAACTACCGCGCGTATGTTGGCCCTCCAGATCAATATGATTTCATGGGAGCGACCCAATTTCGACTTCTCACGTCCTTGGGTCTACGCGAAGAACATCGGGCCCGGATGTCGGATGCGGATCTTTGCGCGCCGGAAAATTACTGATCCAGTATCGTTGCCGGATCGCTATTTTGCGCTCGAACCAAATGAGTGGTTATGGAGCGAAGCGTTTGCGCAGGAGATAGGGAAGGACATCAAGGCGATTAAGCGCCCGGCCTTCAGCAGCGCGGCCGACTTTGCGTTATCAATATTCAATCAAGAATTTGATTACATCGTTGCGCAGTCAATTTTTTCCCATACCGGCCTCGATCATTTCGAGCGCGCAGTCGAACAAGCCTCGCTCGCACTCGCCGTGACCGGACAATTCCTGTTCACCGCGCTGTCCGAGGATACAGCTGGCTTCGGTCAACTTCGTCAGGGCGAAGAGGAATTGGAATGGGTTTACCTCGATGCGTAAGCTTTCGGAACCGGACCATCGACGCTCTATGCCGGAAGGCGGGACTTTTTGCGCAGAGGCTCGATTGGTTTGATCCGCGTCAGATGCCGGTACCGTGCCGTCCGAGATGAACGTTGTTGATGGATCGGAAGAGGATGGCGTTGGGAACGGGTAAGGTGTTGTTTGATCTGGATTTCGGCATCGGATTAGGCGTTGCGGGCGGCGACCCTTGTGCAGATGCGTAGCGCGTAAGGACAGATGCGGGCGTATTCGTGGAGGCATTGAGGATCTCTCCGGGCGATTGAGACGACACTGCGCGCTGAATTGGGCCGTTTATGAGTTATGATCTCACCGTATATCACAGCGGCCGGCAGCGCCGCGAAAATGGGCTCTGCTCAATAAAGCGGCACTTCATCCGGACTTCATCCCAGCCCTCCAGAGCCGCTGCCCGGTCCCGCATGTCCCTGTAATAAAAGCAAAGGCATGGCACGGGCCTTGCATGGCAATGGGCCCTGGCCCCGGGTGATGCTGGATGGGGATGCGCGCCTTGGTGCCTTCATTCGAGGAGCTTTCAACGTCGTTGCTGAACGTGTCGCCTGCCTGTGTAAACGGTCGCTCTCTCTCGCCAGCCTGGTCACTTTCGCACTAT
>CAVSIA010000031.1:0-23708 GCA_963727575.1 uncultured Alphaproteobacteria bacterium | reverse complement strand
TGCAACTCGCTGAACACCCGCGTCCGCTGCCGCTTCCCATCGCCGAGAATGCGGGCGACCGCGATCTTGGTGTTGTCGTAGAGAACCGACTGCGCCACGCCGTCAAAAAATGCAAACGCCCGCACATGCCCATCGCAGAACGCTTCTGTTGTCTCGGCCGGATAGCCCGCAACGAAAATCGCGTCGGAATGCGGTAGGTCCATAGCAAAAAAATGGATCTTGTGCTCGACGCCGCCGATCACGCCAATCGCTTCGCCAAAGTCAGCCTGAGCATGCCCTGGCGGATGGACGAGCGGCACGAACATCTCCTGTGTCCGTCGGCGCCAACCCGCCACATAGTCCTTTACAATCGTCAGCCGGCCAATAAAGCCGTGCTCGTCCCGGAGCCGCTCGAATATCCGCTTGCTCGTGTGCCGCTGCTTCTTCGGCCGATCCTTGTCGCCCGCCAGAATCGCATCGATCACCCCGGTGAAGGCGTCGAGCTTGGGCCGAAATGGCGCCTTCGTCCGCACATATCCCGGAGGCACCGAGAACCGCAGCATCTTGGAGACCGTTCGGGCGTTGATGCCGAACCGATCTGCCGCGGCACGCTCGCTGATCCCCTCGATCAGCACCGCGTGCCGGACCCTCGCATAAAGCTCCACTGTCTTCATCCCCCGCCCCCTGCCGAATCAGACAAGGGACCTTAACTGCCGCAGTTTTACTCCGGCGCAGCCAAACCAATCGGCCGCTTCAGTGAGGGATTATTGCTCCGGCTTTTACAACACGGTCTGGTGCTGACGTGTGTCCGGCCTTGCGTTGCGGCTCTACACATGCCGCTGGCCCATATGGGAATACGCGGATCGGATCCATTACGTTTATACGCGCTTGAATTGCGCAGTTCGCTGCGTCTGGTTCTTCCGACCCCGTCTTATTGACCGTTGTCCATAAAGTTCTGGAGACCTTCTCACATGAACTGCCGGTGTGAAAAGCCGACAGTAACGTGTGTCAGCCCATCGCCACCGTTCCATGGCTGGGCCGGTGAACGCTGCCATTCGCCATCAGCGCCCAGGCGATGCGTGCCATTTTGTTGGCAAGCGCCATGATGACCAGCATCGGCGGTTTGCGCTCCAGCATGCGGGCAAGCCACGGGCTTGTCCTTATCCCTTCGCCTCGTGGCCCATCGGACAACCGCGCTGGCACCAATAATGAGCAAACGGCGTAATTCCCGATGGCCCATTTTAGACGTCCTCCCCAGTCTGATCTTCCCGCCGCTCGAATGCTGGCGCGGCGTTAGCCCCATCCAGGCAGCGAAGTCACGGCCGCGTTTGAAGATGGTTGCCGCGGAGCCATTGTCTCAACAGCTGTCGCGATGATCGGACCAAAACCTGGAATTGTCATCAAACGGCGTGAGGTCTCATCACGACGGGCTCGGCTGGCGATCTCGACATTCAGCTGGCTGATCTGTTCTGACAGGCGATCGATCATCTCGACAAGAATGAGACACATGGCTCGCGCCGCTTCGGGCAGGCAGCAGTCTGGGCTTCGGACCCAGGCCCCCAGCTTGCTGGCATGAGCGATGCCTTGCGGAGCAACGAGGCCAAATTCTCCGACATGCCCACGAAGTGCATTGATCATCTGTGATCGCTGCCGCACCAATAAGTTGTAAAAGCTAAGACTTCGAGCTGACAGACGGTGTCTGGAGAGCTGTCGGGTTTCGATTGCCTGACGTGGTCAGGCTGCGATCATTTTCTCCTTTGCAATGGGCTTTGCGTCAAGGAAAGTCTGCATCGGCGTTTTGCCGAAGCACCATCGTCCCTGATGGGGGCGTTCGCGATTGAACGCCTCGAGCCAGGCATCGAGGTCGGCCTGCAGCTCATCGATCGAACGGTACAGCTTCTTTCGGAACGCGATCCGGTAGAATTCATTCAGCACCGTCCTGTGGAAGCGCTCGACGATGCCGTTGGTCTGCGGGCTCTTGGTCTTGGTCCGGGAATGGTCGATGTCCTCGACGGCGAGATAGAGCTCGTATTCGTGCCGCTCTGGATTGCCGCAATACTCCGTCCCCCGATCGGTCAGGATGCGCTGGAGCTTGATCTCCTGGCTCTCAAAGAACGGGATCACTCGGTCATTGAGGATCTCGGCTGCGGTGATCGGCGTCTTCCGGTCGTAGAGCTTGGCGAAGGTGACCTTCGAATAGGTGTCGACGAAGGTCTGTTGGTAAATCCGGCCGACGCCCTTCATATTGCCGATGTAGAACGTATCTTGAGCGCCGCAATAACCGGGATGTTCACTCTCGAACTCGCCGTGTGCTTCCTTTTCCGCCTTGGCTTTCTCCAACGCGGCGAGCTGGCTTTCGGTGAGGATGCCGCCTTCCTGCGCGATTTTGGCCTCCATCGCCTTGAGCCGCTTTTTCATCGTCTCCAGATCGTGCCGCAGCCAGACGCAGCGAACGCCGGCCGGTGACACGGTGATGCCGCGCTTCTTCAATTCGTTGGCGACGCGAAGCTGGCCGAAGGGCGGCTGTTCGATGGCCATCTCGACGATCGCCGCCTCGACCTCCTCGGCGACCCGGTTGCGCAGCAGCGGCTTGGCTCTGGAAATCTCCTGCAACGCAAACTCACCGCCTTTGTCGTACAGCTCCTTGAAGCGATAGAAACTGTCGCGGCTGTAACCCAGCATCTTGCACGCCTGGCTGACATTGCCGAGCTGTTTGGCCAGTTCCAGCAATCCGAGTTTGGCGCGAATGACTTTCTGATCTTTCGTCATGGTGTTCTCCTGTCCGCCGAGGCGGGGCGCTCCGCAACCCCGACCAGCTCCGCGCCCCGCCTCGGCTATCTCTGTGCCGTGGGGCCAGAACACCATGTGTCCGGTTAAGTTTTAGCTAATGCAAATAAGTCGCGCGTTTTGAAAGCAACGGCCGAAGCTTGTTTCTCGGCGCTTTTAACCGGGACAAAGCGCATATTCGCTCGAGCCGCCGCTTCGCTGATTGCCTCCGCATCGGCCATGTCATTCTTTTGGCGTTTGACAAAAGGCTTCACATAAGCTGGCGAGATCAGTCGAACCTCGTGCCCCAGCGCACCGATCTCGCGTCCCCAATGATGGGCGCTGGCGCAAGCCTCCATTGCAACGACGCATTGTGGCTGCGACGAAAGAAACGCAAGGACCTGGTTGCGAGATAATTTCTTGCGGAACACAACCGTGCCATCCAATGAGGCGCCGTGGGCCTGAAACACCCGCTTCGCCAAATCCAAACCGATGATATGAACTTCTGTCACAGGACCCTCCTCAATCACGCTTGCCAACACCGCCACTTTGGCACGTCAGGGCCGATTGGGGGCGTCCACCCCATCGTTTATCGTGAGCGCAAGCGCTCACTTATGACGAACGGGCAAGTGGAGCGGATGAACCGAACACTGAAGGAGGCTACGGTCAAGCGGTATCACTATGACCGCCACGACCAGCTTGAGCAGCACCTGCAAACCTTCTTGGCCGCTTACAATTATGCCAAGCGTCTCAAAACGCTGAAGGGACTGACGTCCTACGAATACATTTGCAAATGCTGGACAGAAACACCGGATCGGTTCAGGCTAAATCCACTCCATCACACAGCGGGACTAAACACCTAATTAGGGCCCTCCCGTATTTCAGAAGCAGCCTGCATGTCCGCGCTCCGAGAGCGGACACCGCGATCTGGCTGGATTATCCACGGCACCTTTGCATGCGCCGGGTGCTGACGCGCTTCATCAAGGATCGCGGACGCGTTCGGGAAGGACTGCCGGACGGCTGCCCGGAAAAGATCGATTGGCAATTCCTGCGCTATGTCTGGAATTTCAACGCGAAAGAGGTCCCGCGGATCATGACCGCGCTGGCAAACGACGGTCCGCACGTGAAGCTGCACCGCGTCGGCTCCGACACGGAAGCCGACCGCCTGCTCGCGGAGTTGGCCGCCGCCTCACCGGCTGGCGATGGCGATGCCCGTGCCGGCTAGGATGGCGGCGGAGGTGCGATTGAGCGCCCGCCGCCTCGCCGCGCTGCCGAGAAACCGCCGCGCCTTGGCGGCCAGCAGCGCCCAGGAGCCGAACACGGCAACGAAGGTGATCGAGCTGAGCAGCAGCACCAGCCCCATATCCCCCAGCGACAGCGAGGCGACCGGCAAGACGCTCGGCACCACCGCGCCGAAGAACACCAGCGCTTTCGGATTGCTGAGCGAAATCATCAGGCCGGTGAGCACGCCACGGCCGCCCGCGCCCAGCGATGGATCGCCCGTCGCTGCATCCGTGGACACCGGCGCCCGCCAGAGCTTCCAGGCCAGATAGAGCAGATAGGCGACGGCGAGAAGCTTGACGGCGATAAAGGCCGGCCCCAGCGCCTTCGCCATCGCGGCAAGACCGGTCGCCGCGGCGATCATCCACACCGCGTGCCCCATGATGATCCCCGCGATTACCGTCATCGCCCTGGAAAAGCCGCCGCTCAGGCTGCTGCCGATGATTGCGGCGATGTCGGGGCCTGGAATGGCCGCCGCGGTCGCCAATATGACAATGAAACCGAACAGATCCGACCAGCTCATCGGCCGCTCCCGTCAAAATGAATGCGCATGCGCCATCAGGCCCCAGTTTGGCAAATAAGTAAACTCATCGGGTACTATGGGAGGATGGGCCGTGCGCCGCCCGGGGCTCATCACGTCTTGCGTCGGAAAGCGCACTCAGTATGTTAGCGCCAGCACGGCGGCCGAAGCAGAAACGAGATCGTCGGCAAGAGTTGAAGGGTCGATGCCGCATTTTCACACCAAACGCCGTGTCGCGCATAGCGCGGACAACATGTTCAACCTCGTCGCCGACGTCGAGCGCTATCCGGAATTCGTGCCCCTGTGCCAGGCGATGCGGGTTCGCAGCCGGACCCAGGAGAATGGCTGCGAGGTCATTACCGCGACGATGACGGTCGCCTACAAGCTCCTGCATGAGAGCTTCACCAGCCGGGTGACGCTCGACCGCGCCAATAACGACATCCGCGTCTCCTATATCGACGGACCGTTCAAGCACATGGAGAATGTCTGGTCGTTCCGGCCGGCGGGGGAGGGCGCCTCCGAGGTCGGCTTCCGGATTTCCTACGAGTTCCGCTCGCGGCTGCTGCAATCGCTGATGGGCACGGTGTTCGACAAGGCGTTCCGCAAATTCGCCGACGCCTTCGAGACCCGCGCGGACCAGGTCTATGGCCGGCCGTCACAGGAGACCAGCGAGCCGCCGCCCGGCCCCGGCCCGATGCTCAAAATGTCGCCGCCTGCAGGATCATCCTGAACGCCGTCGCCAACCGATTCCTCGCGCACTTCCGCGCGGCCGATATCGCCGAACCGCTCTTCGTGATGAAGCGCCTGGAAGTCGAGCTGCTCTTCGGAGACCGAAACCCGCTTGGCGATGGCGAAGTGCACCAGCCCGACCGGCTTATCGTCCGAACCGCCGCCAGGCCCGGCAATGCCGGTGATCGAGACCGACAGATTGGCGCGCGATCGCCACAATGCGCCCGCCGCCATTCCGATCGCCGTCTCCCGGGACACCGCGCCGTCCTCGGCAAGCGTCTGGGCGTCCACGCCGAGAATTTCCATCTTGGATTCGTTGGAATAGGTGACGAACCCGCGCTCCAGAACATCGGAGGCGCCGGCGATATGGGTCAGATAGGCGGCAACGAGCCCGCCGGTGCAGGATTCGGCGGTCGCCAGCGTGAAGCCCTGCTCGCGGCAGAATTCGAGCACCTCTTCCGCTTGTCTGACCAGTTGTTCGCGCATGAGTATCAGCCTTTTCTTGGCAGCTCGACTGTGGCGGAGGCCATGGCGGCAATGCCTTCAGCCCGTCCGGTGAAGCCCAAGCCTTCGGTCGTCGTCGCCTTGACGCTAACGCGGCTGGCGTCGATGTCCAGGATTTCGGCGATCCTGCCGCGCATGGCGCCGCGATAGGGGCCGATTTTCGGGCGCTCGCAGACCAGCGTCACATCGACATTGACGATGCGCGCGGCGGCTTGCTTGAGCAGGCCGAGCGTGTGCGAGAGAAAAGAGCGGAATCGGCGCCGCGCCATTTCGGGTCGGTGGGCGGGAAGTGCAGGCCGATATCGCCCGCCGCAATCGTGCCGAGCAGTGCGTCGGTCAGGGCGTGCAGGCCGACATCGGCGTCGGAATGGCCGATGAGCGCGGCCGCGTGCGGGATGGTGACGCCGCACAGCGTGACCTGGTCGCCGCCCGGCTCGAAGGCGTGCACGTCGAAGCCGGTGCCGGTCCGCGTTTCCACCATTGGTGCATCTCCCCTCAGCATCTGCTCGGCGAGGGCAAAATCCTCCGCCGTGGTCAGCTTCATGTTGCGCTCCGAGCCGAGCGCCAGCGCGACCGGGATCTCCTGCCATTCGGCGATCGCCGCATCGTCGGTGAACACAGGTCCGCTTTCGGCGGCGGCGCGCTGATGGGCGGCCAGGATGGCCGCATAGTGGAACCCCTGCGGCGTTTGGGCGCGCCACAGGCCGTCCCGGCTCACCGTGCCGTGGACACGCCCGCCGGCTTCCTTTTTCAGCGTGTCGGACAAGCGCAGGGCGGCGAGGCACGCGGGCGCCTCGGCAAGGCCGGCGAGAACGCGGGTGATGGCGTCGCCGGGAACGAACGGCCGCGCCGCGTCATGAATCAGCACGCGGTCCGGCGCTGCGTCGCCGAGCGCGGTGAGCCCAGCCAGCACCGAGGCCTGACGCGTGCTGCCCCCGGCGACAGGTGGCAGCAATTTAGGCGAGAAAAGCCCTGCCGTGGCTTCATTATAGAGCCCCTGGTCCTCGGCATGGATGACCGGCAGGACCAACGCGATGTCGTCATGATCGAGGAAGGCGATCAGGCTTCGGCGGATAACCGGCACACCGCCGACGGCCCGATATTGCTTCGGCCGCTCGCCGCCTTCGGACGCCCTCAGGCCCCGTCCGGCGGCGACGATTATTGCAGCATTTTGCATTCTATGTGGGCCCGCTCGATTGGCGCGAAAAGCGCAAGGCCCATCAGGTATCGGATCGGGGCGGATTTGCCAATGGGTTAGGCCCGCGGCGGCTCACGATAAATTCTGATGACAATGCAACCAGCTCTGATATTATGCCTATCTATTAGCCGCAGGTTTCATTTGCTAGTTTTTTAAGCAATCAAGTTCGGGACAACACACGGATTGTCAACCTCGGACACAAAAGACCGGAAACAGGCCGCATCGGGCGGCGGCGGCACCTTCATAGCCCCGGACATTCTGCTACACGCTCTCCCGCACCCCGTTCTCGTGCTGCGCGGCGATGATCGCATCGTCTATGCGAACTTCCCTGCGGAGGTGTTCTTCGGCATGAGCGAGACCGTGCTGAAGCGCCGGCGCGCCGACACGCTCGTGGCTTTCGCCAGCCCGCTGCTCGCCTTGATTCGGCAGGTGCGGCAGTCGAACGCCACGGTGAACGAATATGCGGTCGACCTCGGTCTGCCCGACGCCACCGGTCAGCGCCCTGTGGATGTCTTCGCCTCGCCGCTCCCGGAATATCGCGGACATGTCCTCCTTATGCTCCAGCAGCGCAGCATGGCGCAGATGATCGAGCGCCAGCTCACGCATCGCGGCGCGGCGCGCTCGGTGTCCGGGATGGCCGCGGTTCTGGCTCACGAGATCAAGAACCCGCTATCGGGCATTCGCGGCGCCGCCCAGCTCCTCGAAGCGAATGCGCTGGAGGAGGATCAGCCCCTCGCCCAGCTCATTTGCCGCGAGACCGACAGGATCTGCAATCTCGTCGACCGGATGGAGGTGTTCGGCGACGAGCGTCCGCTGAAGATGGAGCCGGTCAACATTCACACCGTCCTGGACCATGTCCGCCAGCTCGCGCAGAGCGGGTTCGCCAGGAACATCGTCATTTCCCAGGATTACGATCCGTCGCTGCCGCCGGTGCCCGGCAATCGCGACAAGCTGATTCAGGCGTTCCTCAATCTGGTGAAGAACGCCGCAGAGGCGATCAGGGTCGGGGCGCAATGACGGCCATATCGTGCTGACCACCGCCTTCCGGCCGGGCTTGCGGATCTCGCTGCCCAATTCGGAAACCCGTGTCAGCCTGCCCCTCGAAATCACCGTTTCCGACAACGGCCCCGGCATTGCGGACGAGCTGAAGCGGCATCTGTTCGAACCGTTCGTGACCACGAAGGCCGGCGGTACGGGGCTTGGCCTTGCCCTGGTCGCCAAGATCATCGGCGATCACGGCGGCACCATCGAATGCGAGACGAAAGCTTATCATACCATCTTCCGGGTGATGATGCCGATGTATCAGAACCCGGACAGACGGAAGCAGGAGGTTTAAGCAGTGGGACGTGGCAATGTTCTCATCGCTGATGACGATGCGGCGATCCGGACAGTCGTAAACCAGGCGCTCGCCCGTGCCGGCTATACGTCGCGGGCAACCAGCAACGCCGCGACCTTATGGAACTGGATCAGCCAGGGTGACGGCGACGTCGTCATCACCGACGTGATCATGCCGGATGAGAACGCTTTCGAGCTCATCCCGCGGATCAAGAAGATCCGGCCGGAGCTGCCGATCATCGTGATGAGCGCGCAGAACACCTTCACGACCGCGATCAAGGCCGCCGAACGCGGCGCCTATGAATATCTGCCCAAGCCGTTCGATCTGAAGGAGCTGGTCGCCGTCGTCGGGCGCGCGCTGCGTGAGCCGAAGGGCGCCAAGATCGCCAATCAGCGTCCGCCTGAGACCGAGGACCTGCCGCTGATCGGCCGCTCCCAGGCGATGCAGGACGTCTACCGGGTCATTGCGCGGCTCATTCACACCGATCTGACGGTGATGATCACCGGCGAGTTCGGGCACCGGCAAGGAACTGGTCGCCCGCGCGCTGCACGATTACGGCCAGCGCCGCAAGGGGCCGTTCATCGCCATCAACATGGCCGCGATCCCGCGCGAGCTGATCGAATCCGAGCTCTTCGGTCACGAGAAGGGCGCGTTCACCGGGGCGCAGGCCCGAACCATAGGACGGTTCGAGCAGGCGGACGGGGGCACGCTCTTTCTCGACGAAATCGGGGACATGCCGATGGAGGCGCAGACCCGGCTGCTGCGCGTCCTTCAGGAGGGCGAATATATGACGGTCGGCGGGCGCACGCCGATCAAGACCGATGTGCGCATCATCGCCGCCACCAACAAGAATCTCGAACAGCAGATCAGCCAGGGCCTGTTCCGCGAGGATCTGTTCTACCGGCTGAATGTCGTGCCGCTGCGTCTGCCGCCGCTGCGCGAGCGCCTCGAAGACGTGCCGGACCTCGTCCATCACTTCCTGCAGCATTCCAAGAAGAACGGCCTGCCGCAGAAGACC
This sequence comes from uncultured Alphaproteobacteria bacterium, assembly GCA_963727575.1. Classification (GTDB taxonomy): domain Bacteria; phylum Pseudomonadota; class Alphaproteobacteria; order Rhizobiales; family Rhodomicrobiaceae; genus JAHQVI01. The sequence continues at coordinate 14,377 of CAVSIA010000031.1, read as the reverse complement.
ATCCAGCCGGAGGCGCTCGATCGTCTCAAGCGCTATCACTGGCCGGGCAACGTCCGCGAGCTGGAAAACCTGGTTCGCCGTCTGACCGCGCTATACTCGCAGGAAGTGATCGCGGCCGACATCATCGAGTCCGAGCTGTCGACCAGCCAGCCGTCGCGGCTCGACGCCAGCGAGAGCAAGGCCAACAGCCTCAGCGAGTGGATGGAAAGCTATCTGGCGGATTATTTCAGCAGCTTCGGCGAGTCGCTGCCGCCGCCCGGCCTTTACGACCGCATTTTGCGGGATGTGGAGAGCCCGCTGATCATTGCCGCCCTGGCCGCGACCAGGGGCAACCAGATCCGGGCCGCCGAGCTTTTGGGGCTCAACCGCAATACGCTGCGCAAGAAGATCAAGGACCACAAGCTTCGCGTCGTACGTACGCCTGCGTAGGGCAGGGCCGATCTTGGCGGCGGCGTCGAGCGTGCCAGCAGCGCACATCGACGCCGCACGCCGCGCGTTCGGTCGCCCGGATTGGCGCCCGAGGGGGCACCGACGCCCGGTTTTCCATGTTATCCACCTGGTTATGAAAAGCACCCGGCTGGCGAGGCGCGAAAGCGCACGGTGCGGCGTGGGCGCAACGAATTTATTTACTAGATCCGTATCTTTGCGGTGCCAAACGTCACATTTTTTCCGCAGTTGTCGCAAAATCTGTTTCCGTTTTGCCACAGGGTGATTATGCTGCACCAGCTCAGGCACGGTCCTCTCCTTCCGGCACGGGGAGAACGGGCGTCCTGAATGTCGCCGCCACTGCGCTGGCGAGGGGAGGGAACGGCGTTGCTTCCGGCAATTAAACATTGGCTGGATCAGACGATAGCTATCGTCCGCTCTGGCGTGGACAGGGCGGGACGCTCGCAGACGGCGCACGCGGTGCGCGATGCGGGCAGGGCCGTCGGTGCGCGCGCATCCGAGCTGACCGATCGCAACAGTCCGGCCGTGCGCCGCATGAAACGGCGGATCACGCGGGGCAGGGCGCTCATGCGCCGCTCGCTGCGTGAAGCCAGCACTGCGGCGCTGTCCTCCTACGACCGCGAGGACGACGTCCGTCAGCGGCGCAAAGGCCGCCGGATGTTCCAGGCGGGCCTCCTGATCGTGATCCTGTCGATCCTGTCCGGCCTGTGCACCTATTTCGTGCTGACCGGCCTGACCTCGATCGCACCGACCCATTACGTCGTGATCACCGTCTGGCTGATCAACGGCGTGCTGATCACGGCGATGCTCGCCATCGTCGGCCTGCAGCTCTTCGGCCTCTGGCGCGCCCGGCGCAGAGAGGCGGCAGGCGCGAGGCTGCATATCCGCATCGTCAGCCTGTTCAGCGTCGTTGCGCTGTTCCCTGCGATCCTCCTGGCGATCTTCGCCAGCATCTCGCTCGATCGCGGCCTTGACCAATGGTTCTCCGACCGCACCAAGACCATCATCCACGACTCCGTCGAGGTGGCGAACGCCTATCTCATCGAGCACGGCAAGACCGTGCGCGCCGATGCGCTGGGCATGGCGCGCGACATGGAAAATTCTGCGCGCCTGCTCGATGACAATCCGGAAGCTTTCCGGCGCTATGCGGCCGCGCTCGCCGTCGAGAGGCGCCTGCCTTACGCCTACCTGGTCAACAGCAAGGGGCAGCCGGTCATCGAGGTGATGAAGCGGGAAGGCGCGACGTTCGATGCCCCGCCGAAATCGGCCCTCGCGCAGGCCGCGGACGGGCGGATCGTCGATGCCGGCCTGACGCTCACCGGCGGCGTCGGCGCCGTCAAGCGGCTCTCCAATTTCGACAATCTGTATCTCTATGTCCGCCGTCCGGTCGATCCCACGGTGATCGGTCATCTGCGCCGGACCGATGCCAATGTCCGCGAGTACGGGACGCTTCAGGACCGCCGCTTCGGCGTGCAGGTCGCCTTCGCGATGATGTATGTGGTCATCGCGCTGACGCTGCTGCTGGCCTCGATCTGGGTCGGCCTGTGGTTCGCGAACCGTCTCGTGGCGCCGATCCGCCGCCTGATCAGCGCCGCGCAGGAAATTTCCAGCGGCAATCTCGATGTCGCCGTGCGGGTGGAGAGCCCGCAAAGCGACACCGGCAATCTCGCCGCCACGTTCAACCGCATGACCGCCGATCTGAAGACGCAGCGCGACGCCCTGGTCGGCGTCAACACCGCGCTCGATGAACGCCGCCGCTTTACCGAAGCCGTGCTGGCGGGCGTGACGGCGGGCATCATCGGCGTCGACGCTCAGGGCGTCATCACGCTGGTGAACAGTTCGGCGACCAAGCTGCTCGGGCGGAACGAGCAGGATCTGATCGGCAAGCCGATTGCCAATGCGGTGCCGGAATTCACCGCGATCGTCGCCAAGGCGTCGGGTCGCGGCCGCAGGGCGGCGCAGGCTCAGATTTCCTATCGCCGCGAGGGAGCGGACCTGATGCTGTCCGTCCGCGTGACGCAGGAAGCCGGCGGGACCACGGATTACGGCTTCGTCGTCACCTTCGACGACATCACCGAGCTTGTCGTTGCGCAGCGGACCTCGGCCTGGGCGGACGTCGCCCGGCGCATCGCCCACGAAATCAAGAACCCGCTGACCCCGATCCAGCTTTCCGCCGAGCGCATCCGCCGCAAATATGGCGATGCGATCACCACCGATCGCGAGATCTTCGACCGCTGCACCGACACCATCATCCGCCATGTCGGCGATATCGGGCGGATGGTCGACGAGTTCTCGTCCTTTGCCCGGATGCCCAAGCCGGTTTTCGAGATTCACGACCTCTCCGCGATCGTCAAGGAGGCGGTGATTCTGTTCCAGATGAGCTCCTCCGACATCGAATATCGCATGGAGCTTCCCGAAACGCCGCTGATGGTGGAGTGCGATCGGCGCCTGCTCACCCAGGCCGTGACGAATCTCGTGAAAAATGCAGGAGAAGCGATTGCGACGGCGCGGCAATCGGGCCAAAAAGGAGACGACTATCGCGGGCGCATCGTCGCCCGAGTCGGATCGATGGGAAGCCGGGGCCTGGTCGAGGTGACCGACAACGGGTGCGGCCTCCCTGCCGAGAACCGGAACCGCCTGACAGAGCCCTATGTCACGACGCGGCAGAAGGGCACCGGGCTCGGCCTGGCCATTGTCCACCGCATCGCCGAGCAGCACGAGGGCGTGCTCGAACTCGATGATGCGTTCGATGAGAACGGGGCCGTGACCGGCGCGGTGGTTCGAATCGTGATCCCCGTGAGCCGCTCGGCAGAGGCAGCGGAAATTACGGAAATTTCAGATGGGCGCGGCGACGCATTCGCCGGTGAGCAAACCTACCGCCATGAGGGCGGGAAAGAGGGAGTAAGCTATGGCGTCTGACATCCTGATCGTTGACGACGAGGCCGACATTCGGGAACTGGTCTCCGGGATCCTGGAAGACGAAGGTTTCTCGACACGTCTGGCCAAGGACAGCGATGACGCTCTGGCGATGATTCAGGAGCGACGACCCTCGCTGGTGATCCTGGATATCTGGCTGCAGGGCAGCCGTCTCGACGGTCTGGAAGTCCTGGCCAAGGTCAAGCGCGGCCATCCCGATCTGCCGGTGATCATCATCAGCGGTCACGGCAATATCGAAACGGCGGTCGCGGCGATCAAGCGCGGCGCCTATGAATATATCGAAAAGCCGTTCAAGGCCGACCGGCTGATCCTGGTGACGACGCGTGCCCTCGAAGCCTCCAAGCTGAAGCGCGAGAACAAGGAGCTGAAGGAGCGCAGCGCGTATGGCACCGATCTGATCGGCCGCTCCACCCTGGTCAACAGCCTGCGCCAGTCCATCGAAAAGGTCGCGCCGACCAATAGCCGTGTGCTGATCTCCGGCCCCTCCGGCGCCGGCAAGGAACTGGCCGCGCGCGTTCTGCATCAGCTCTCCGGCCGGGTCAGCGGGCCGTTCGTCGCCATCAACGCGGTCGCCATGGCGCCTGACCGCGTCGAGAACGAGTTCTTCGGCACCGAGGAGAATGGCGGGCAGCCGCGCAAGGTCGGTGCGCTGGAGGAAGCGCATGGCGGCACGCTCTATATCGACGAAGTCGCCGACATGCCGATCGAGACGCAGGGCAAGCTGCTGCGCGTGCTGGTGGAGCAGAAATTCCAGCGCGTCGGCGGAGGACCGAAAGTGCAGGTCGATGTGCGCGTCGTATCCTCGACGAGCCGCGATCTGGAACGCGAGATGGCCGGCGGACGCTTCCGCACCGATCTCTATCACCGCCTCAACGTGGTGCCGCTCAAGGTGCCCGCGCTTGGTGAACGGCGCGAAGACATCCCGAGCTGGTCGAATATTTCGTCAACCAGATCTCGCTCTCGACCGGCCTGCCGCTGCGGCGCATCGGCGACGACGCCATGGCCGTGCTGCAGTCGCATGAATGGCCCGGCAATGTCCGTCAGCTTCGCAATCTGATCGAGCGGCTGATGATCATGACCAGCGGCGATCCGGAACTCGGTGATCACCGCCTCGATGCTTCCCGACGACATCGGCTCGAACGTGCCTTTATCGCCCAACGGCTCGGGCGGTGAGCATCTGATGTCGCTGCCGCTGCGCGACGCCCGCGAGATCTTCGAGCGCGAATATCTGATGGCGCAGATCAACCGCTTCGGCGGCAACATCTCGCGGACGGCGGAGTTCGTCGGCATGGAGCGCTCGGCGCTGCACCGCAAGCTGCGGGCGCTCGGCGTCAATTCCAATGAGCGAGGGTCTGAAGTTCGCCATTAAGCCCTTGCCGACAACGAGATAATACCGCATTTCTACGGTTTGCCCCATGAAGGCGGCGATGGATCCCGGCATCGTCAGCGGTGCCGGACAATGATGGCATGTCTGGAGGACTGCGCCGGATGACGCGCATCGTTTACGTCAATGGTCGCTACTGTCGCTATGCCGAGGCCATGGTTCACGTCGAGGACCGGGGTTTCCAATTCTCCGACGGCGTTTATGAAGTGTGCGAAGTCAGGGCAGGGCAGCTCATCGACGAACGCCGCCATGTCGACCGCCTGCATCGTTCGATGGATGAGTTGAGCATGCATCCCCCGATGACCCGGCGCGCGCTGGGTGTCGTTCTGCGCGAGACCGTGCGGCGCAATCGGGTGCGCACCGGCTTTGTCTACATCCAGGTCACCCGCGGCGTCGCTATCCGGGATTTCGCCTTTCCGCCGGACGATACGCCGCCAACCGTGGTGTGCATCGCGCGCGGCAAATCGTCCTCATCGGCGGAGCGCAAGGCGGCGAAGGGCATTCGCGTGGTGACCATGCCCGACATTCGCTGGCGGCGGGTCGATATCAAGACCGTCGCGCTGCTGCCGAACGCGCTCGCGCGGCAGACCGCGCTGGATGCGGGGGCGGAAGAGGCCTGGCTCGTCGACGACGCCGGCTATGTCACCGAAGGGGCGTCCTGTAATGCCTGGATTGTTTCAGAAAACGGTGATTTGATCACCCGGCCGGCAAATTCTGGCATCCTGCGCGGTATCACGCGTACCGTGCTTGTTGAACTTGTCGGCAAACAGGGGTTAAACCTTGTGGAAAGAGCGTTTACGGTCCAAGAGGCGGGGGCTGCAAAAGAGGCGTTCAACACGTCGGCGACCGGGCTGGTGATGCCCGTGGTCGCCATAGACGGGAAGCCAGTCGGCGACGGCCGGCCCGGTCCTCTGACGTTAAAGTTCCGGCGGATTTTTCACGATTTCGCCGAAACTTCGTCACATGACAGCTTGCTGAATGAACCGGAGGCGCTCAAGGGTCGATAAATCCCTTAACATGTAACCACATTGGGCACAAAATGACAAAAATGGTGGTTACACTCTGAAAAAGAAGAGGACCCATTCCATAATGCGGGCGGGTTGAACTGCCCCTCAACAACAACGGAAAAAACATGGCCGCCGAACGAGTACAAAGCCTCCAGGACACTTTTCTCAACTATGTTAGGAAGCACAAGACGCCTCTCACGATCTTTCTCGTGAACGGCGTCAAACTCCAGGGCATCGTGACCTGGTTCGATAATTTTTGCGTCCTGCTGCGCCGGGATGGGCATTCTCAACTCGTCTATAAACATGCGATTTCGACGATAATGCCCGGGGGCCCGATCCAGCTGATGGACGGAGAGCAAAACGGAGGAGCGTAAAGCTCATTGACGGCCAGACGCGCGAAGGGCACGACGATTCCCGTGAGGCGGCGCGGCCGCGCTCCTGTTGCAGGGCAGGAGTTGCGCCATGTCATGCGCGCGATTGTGCTCCATCCCGTCTGGCGCGACGGCGCGGTGGTCCCTCATCGGCCGCGGACGAAGGATGTCGCGGCTTCTGCGCGTGACGAGGTGCCGCCGGAGGCGCGCCTGGAGGAGGCCGTCGGGCTTGCCCGCGCGATCGAACTCGATATCGCCCAGAGCGGCATCGTCAAGCTCTCGCGAGTCCGGCCCGCCACGCTTTTCGGTCCCGGCAAGGTCGAGGAGCTGAAGGGCATCATTCAGGCCGAGGACGCCGGGCTCGCCATTATCGATCACGATCTTACTCCGGTTCAGCAGCGCAATCTGGAACGCGCCTGGAACGTCAAGGTTCTCGACCGCACCGGCCTGATCCTGGAAATTTTCGGCGAACGCGCACGCACCAAGGAAGGCCGACTCCAGGTTGAGCTGGCGCACCTCCTTTATCAGCGCAGCCGGCTTGTCCGAAGCTGGACCCACCTTGAGAGACAGCGCGGCGGCTACGGTTTTCTCGGTGGTCCGGGCGAAACCCAGATCGAAGCCGACCGCCGGGTGATCGGCGAGCGCATCGATTCCATTCGCCGCGACCTTGCATCCGTTCGCCGGACCCGGGCGCTCCACCGCGAGAGCCGCAAGCGCACGCCTTTTGCGACGATCGCCATGGCCGGCTACACGAATGCGGGGAAATCGAGCCTTTTCAACGCGATGACGCGAGCCGACGTGGTCGCCGAAGACCAGCTCTTCGCCACGCTCGACCCGACCATGCGGCGGCTGCCGCTGCCGAGCGGCGTCGCCATCGTGTCCGATACGGTCGGCTTCATTTCCGATCTGCCGACGACGCTGGTCGCAGCGTTCCGGGCGACCCTGGAGGAGGTTTCCGAGGCCGATCTGATCCTCCATGTGCGCGATATCGCGACACCGTTTTCACTCCAGCAGAAGCAGGACGTGGAGAGCGTGCTCGCCGAGCTCGGCGTCGACACGCAGGGTCACGACAGCAAGATCCTGGAAGTCTGGAACAAGATCGATCTGCTCGGCGCGGAGGAGCTGGCCGCGATTTCGGCCCAGGCGGCGAGAGCGCAGCCCGCCCCGGTGCTGGTTTCGGCCGTTACGGGGCAGGGGCTCGACGAGCTCCGCCGCCGGATCTCCGATTATCTGGCGCGCGGCCATGTCGTGCGGACATTCGAGTTGGCCGTCGATCAGGGCGCACTGATCCATTGGCTGTACGAGCATGGCGAAATCGTCAGCCGGACGGACTGCGACGACGGGCTCACGCGGATCGAGGCCAAGCTCGGCGCGGCGGAATTGAAGCGCTTCGAATATCTGCAATCCGACGCGGCGCACCGCTGAAGGGCCGGGGCCAGCTCGCACGTCAGGCGAGCACGCCTTGCTTGGCTTCGTCCGGGACGGAGAGCGAGCGTTCTGATTCGCTTATTCAGGCGAACTCTTTGATTTTTCAAGCATCTTCGCTTCCTGCCACAGCGCTTCCATCTGCTCCAAGGTCGCGCTCTCTGGCCTGACGCCGCTCTTCCGAAGGGCGCTTTCGATGTGGTGGAAGCGTCGTTCGAATTTGAGGTTGGCGGCCCGCAGCGCCGCTTCCGGATCGACGGAAATATGCCGGCCGAGATTGGCGATGACGAACAACAGGTCGCCGAATTCCTCCGCGATCCGCTCCTGCGCGTCGACCGCAATCTCGACCTCCAATTCGCCAAGCTCCTCGCGGATCTTGTCGAGGATCGGCGCCGCATCGCCCCAATCGAAGCCGACCTTGGCGGCCTTCTTCTGGATCTTCACCGACCGCATCAAGGCCGGCAGACCGACCGGAACGCCGTCCAGCACGCTTGCCGCGCCGCTATTTGCGGTGGCCGCCGCGCCGTCGCGTTTCTCCTGCGCTTCCTGCGCTTTGATCCGGTCCCACAACCCGCTCACCTCGATGACCGCCCGGACCTGCTCGTCGCCGAAAACATGGGGGTGGCGCCGGATCATCTTGCGCGTGATCGCATCCACGACCGCGGCGAAGTCGAAATCGCCGTCTTCCTGCGCCATCTGGGCGTGATAGACCACCTGCAGGAGCAAATCGCCCAACTCGTCCTTCAGGCCGGCGAGATCGTCACGCGCAATGGCGTCGGCGACCTCATAGGCCTCCTCGATCGTGTAAGGCGCGATGGTTGCGAAATCCTGCTGCCGGTCCCAGGGGCAGCCGCGCTCAGGATCGCGCAGCACCCGCATCAGCGCCAGCAGGTCGCCGAGGTTCAGTGGGTCATCCTGGGCCGCTTGCGCATTGAGCCGGTCGATCTCAGCGGAGACGCCGGCGACCCCGGCCTTGCCATCGTCACCCATGGCGGCCGGACACTGCGATCGGTTCGGCGCGCTGCGGCAAATGCCCAAATACGGCACCGCATGAGACTCTCATGGCGAAATGCCGCCTTGACATAGAGTTAACGCTGATTCGCATAAGGTGTATTATGGAAAACAAACTCCTGGATGGCGTGAGGAAACTCACGCCGTCTCGTAAAATTTGCTGGTCAGCCGTTCCAGCAGCATGACGCCGTAGCCCGAACCCCAGCTCTGGTTGATGTCCGTCGACGGCGCCGCCATCGCCGTGCCGGCGATATCGAGATGCGCCCATGGCGTCTCCGCCGGTGACGAAGCGCTGCAGGAATTCGGCTGCCGTGATCGAGCCCGCGCCGCGCCCGCCGATATTCTTCATGTCGGCAACCTTGGACGCGATCATCTTGTTGTATTTCTCGTCCAGCGGCAGGCGCCAGACCTTTTCCCCGGATTCGCGGCCCGCCTGGCTGAGCTGATCGGCCAGGGAATTGTTGTTCGAGAACAGGCCCGCATGTTCCTTGCCCAGCGATACGATGATCGCGCCCGTTAGCGTCGCCAGCGTGATCATGGCGCGCGGCTTGAAACGCTCCTGCGCGTACCACATGATGTCGGCGAGCACCATCCGCCCTTCGGCGTCGGTGTTGATGACTTCGATGGTCTGGCCGGACAGCGAGGCGACGATGTCGCCGGGGCGCTGAGCCGTGCCGCTGGGCATGTTCTCGGTGAGCCCGATAATGCCGACGGCGTTGACCTTGGCCTTGCGCTTCGCCAGAGCGAGCATCGCGCCGGTGACAGCGGCCGCGCCGCCCATGTCGCCCTTCATGTCCTCCATGCCGGCGGCGGGCTTGATCGAGATGCCGCCGGTGTCGAAGCACACGCCCTTGCCGACGAACAGCAGCGGCTTGGCGTCGGCGTCGGACGAGCCGTTCCAGCGCATGATGGCGACATAGCTCGGCCGCACGCTGCCCTGCCCGACCGCGAGCAGCGCGCGCATTCCAATCTCTTCGAGCTTGGCCTGGTCGAGCACCTCGACCTGCAGGCCGGAGCTGGACAGCGCCGAGACCCGCGAGGCGAATTCCTCCGGCGACAGCACGTTCGGCGGCTCGTTGACCAGATCACGGGCGAAATTCACGCCTTCGCCGGTCGTGCGCATGCTTTCATACGCGGCGGTTGCGTCGGCATGGCTGCTGCAAAGAATCCGCAGCGACGTGAGCCCGTTCGACTCGTCGTCATCTTCGCTGTTATCTTTTTTCTTCTTGGTTTTATACTTCTTGAACTCATAGCCGCGCAAGGTCGCGCCAAGCGCCACCAGCGCCGCATTTTGACCGGAGACCGGCTTGCCGTCGCCGCTTTCCAGCAGCACCTCCGCGGATGCGGCCTTTGCCCCCGCCAGCCTGGCTTTCAGCCGTCCGCCGAGCGCCAGCCAATCCGTCTCGGAATATTTGCCGGCCGTCCCCAGCCCGAGAACGATCAGCCGCTCGAAATCGAGGCCTGCGGGCGCGATCAGATCGAGCGCATCCTTCTTGCCGCCGGAGAATTTCGCGATCCGCGCCGCCCGCGTGACCAGCCCGCCCGCGCGGGAATCCACCGCTTTCAGGGCGGGAGAGAACGCAAGGTCGGTTTCGCTGAAGGCCACGCATACCGGGCCCTTGGCACCGTCGATTGGTCCAAAAGAGATCGTAAAACTTTCCGTCATTGGCCACAGGGCCCCTATTGCCGCTATCGGGAGATGGCTGAATTTGATTGAAACGTCGTGCTCTGAACCGCATGCCCGATGAATATGGACAACCCCGAATTCAGGTCTGGCGTGGTTGGTGCCATTACTCTACACAAGCCGTATCATGATGCAACGTCAAGTGATGCTCAGTCGAAAATCTGCCATCTTAGCGTGAGACGGCAAGAGCCATGACAACCTCGAAGTGCCGGCTCCCGGGCTCTTGCCCATGGATATAATCGGCCGCTACATCTTCCGCCAGACGGCGACCTCGCTGGTGATGATCCTGGTCACGCTGACGCTGATCGTGTGGATGACGACGGCGCTGCGCCAGATTTCGCTCGTCACCAATCAGGGGCAAAGCTTCCTGATCTTCCTGAAGATCACGCTCCTGGCGATGCCGAACCTGATCGCGATCGTCGCGCCCGTGGCGCTGCTGATCTCGGCGCTGCACACGCTCAACCGGCTGAGCGGGGACAGCGAACTGATCGTGCTGTCGGCGTCCGGGTCGACCAGTTGGCGGGTGATGCGGCCCTACCTGCTCCTGGCGGTCGTCGTCGCCGGTTTCGTCGCCTTCTCCAACGCCTATCTGGCGCCGGAATCGATGCGCGTGCTGCGCGATTATGCCATCAAGGTGCGGACCGACCTGATCGCCCAGGTGCTGCAGCCGGGCAAGTTTTCCTCCCCCGAGGCCGGGCTGACCCTCCATATCGCCGAGCGGACCAATACCGGCCTTCTGAAGGGTCTGATGATCCACGACGAGCGCGACCCCAGCCAGATCATGACCTATCTGGCCGAAGAAGGTCAGATCATGAAGCGCGAGGACGACCAGGCGTTGCTGATCATGCGCACCGGTCATATCCAGCGCCAGGACGGCAATTCCAAAACCGTCCAGATCGTCGTGTTCGACAGCTATCTCTTCGATATCAGCCAGTTCGGCCCGAAAGAGGGGCCGCGCGACTTCAAGCCCCGCGAGCGCTTCCTCGGGGAGCTGCTCAATCCCGACACCACCGATCCGTTCTATCAGCGCCAGGCCGGCAAATTCCAGTCCGAGCTTCACGACCGGCTGTCCAATCCGCTCTATTCCATCCTGTTCGTGCTCATCGTCGGCGTGCACCTCGCCTATCCGCGCACCACGCGCGACGGCCGGATGCAAAGTCTGTTCGCCGCTTTCGCGGTTTCGGCAACATTGCGCGTCGTCGGCCTTGCTGGCGTCAATATGGCGACCAAAGATACAAGCGGGCTGTTGATCGTCTGGGGCGTCCCCGTGGTCGGCATTGTGATCGCGGCGGCGATGATCCATTACGAGATCAGGCCGCTTTCGCTGCCTGCGCTGTCATTCAATCCGTTCCGGCGGCGCCGGGCGGCCGAACAGGCGGGTTAGCGTCGATGCAAGCTCGGAAAACGCGATGAGCCCTGTAAACACCTTAGGCCGCTACTTCGCCAAACGGCTCTTCGCCATGATTCTGGTGGTCTACGGCGTTTGCGTGATGATCGTGTTCTTCATCGATTTCGTCGAAATGATGCGCGAGGCGGCGAAGGTCGACGCCTCCGCCTTCGATGTCGTCTTCCTCACCCTGCTCCGCCTGCCCGCCTTCGCCGAGCTGATCCTGCCCTTCGCCGTGCTGATCGGCGCCATCGGCACGTTCCTGATGCTCAGCCGCAGCTCGGAGCTGACCATCGTGCGCGCGTCGGGCGTTTCGGTGTGGCAGTTCCTGCTGCCGTCCCTGCTCGTGGCGGGGATCATCGGTATCTTTGCGGCGACCGTCTACAATCCGCTCGCGGCGCAGGCAAAGCTCGCCGCAGACCGCATGTTCGCCAACACATTCACGGCTCAGGGCGGCGGCCGGGCGAATCAGGATACCGCGCTCTGGCTCCGCCAGGACGGCCCCGACGGCCCCTCGATCATCTATGCGCGGGCCAGTGCGGATCGCGGCACGACGCTCGCCGGATTGACGCTGTTGCAATTTGATCTCAACAAAAAATTTATTGAGAGAATCGAAGCAGATAAGGCGAATTTGCGGCAAGGTTACTGGGAACTCGTTAACGCAAGTGTCTCAAGTCCCGGCGGCATGCCCGCAGTCATATAAAAAGTATCTGGTAAGCAGTTACCTGGATGAAACCCAGGTAAAGAAGAGCGCGGATACCGCTGAGAGCGTATCGTTTTGGGATCTTCCTGATTTTATAGAATTTGCCAAGAAAGCGGGGTTCAATACGACCCCGTATAGTCTTCAGTACGACCAACTTCTGGCACGGCCCTTCCTCATGATCGCGATGGTTCTTTTGGCCGCGACTTGTGCGCTCAAACCCTTTCGTTTCGGGAAGATCCAGACTATGGTGATCACCGGGTTGAGCGGCGGTTTCGGTGTCTTCATCCTTATCGAGCTGTCGCGCAAATTGGGCATGTCCGGCTATATAACCACGGGGGTGGCGGCATGGGCGCCAATCGCCATAGCGAGTCTATTGGCATTGACGGTCCTGCTGTATCAAGAAGATGGGTGAGGGATGGGCATTAAGGCTTTGCTAGAGGGACGCAGGCCTTGGCTGGCTACGGGCTGTTCGGGCTCGTTTGCGATTGTGTCCGCGCGCTCGGCGGCGACGGCGGCAGTGATTGCGTGCCTGGCATGGCTTCCTCTCGGCGCATCCCCTGCCCTTGCCGAAAAGCAGGACCTGCTCAAACAGGACATGCTGAAGCCGCAGGTCAGCAAGAACGAGACCAATCAGCCGCTTGCTGCTGCAGGCCGACGAGCTTGTCGCCGATAAGGAAAACGACCGCATCATCGCCAAGGGCAATGTCGAGGTCTATTACAAGAATTACGCCCTGCTGGCCGACGAGCTGACCTACGATCAGCGCGCCAACACGTTGAACGCCGTCGGCAATGTGCGCATCAAGGAGCCGGACGGCGCGCTCATCAACGCCGACCGCATTACCCTGACCGACGACTTCCGCGACGGCTTCATTCGCTCCTTCAGCGCCGTGACCAAGGACGAGGCGCGCATCGCCGCTGCCAGCGCCTATCGCAAGGACGGCAACACGACGGTGTTCGAGCGCGGCGTGTTCACGCCCTGTAAGCAGTGCGCCGACAATCCGGACGCACCGCCGATCTGGCGCATCAAGGCGAATAAGATCACGCACAAGAAGGATGAGGGGAACATCTATTTCGAGGACGGCACGCTGGAAATGTTCGGCCTGCCGGTGATCTGGATCCCGTATTTCTACTATCCCGATCCGACGGTGAAGCGGCGCTCGGGCTTCCTCACGCCCGAATTCGGCCATTCCCAGGATCTGGGCTTCACGGCCGGCATTCCTTATTACTACTCCTTCTCGCCAAGCTCGGACCTGACCGTCACGCCGATCGTGACGACGGAAGCGGGCTTCCTGCTCAAGGCCGACTGGCGCCAGCGTCTCGCGACGGGCAGCTACCGGGTCGATGCGGCCGGCGTATTCGACGACAATTCGGATGATCCATAGCGGCAACGATTTCCGCGGCAGCATCGAGACCAAGGGCGTGTTCGATCTCGGCTCATGGTGGAAATGGGGCTGGGACATCACGGTGGAGAGCGATGATACGTTCCGCCGTTTCTACAAGCTGGACGACGTCTTTGCCACCGACCGGGTTTCCGAGATCTTCCTCGTCGGCCAGAGCGAACGGAATTACTTCTGCCGCGAATCTCTATCATTTCGGCGGACTGACGGCCCTGGACGATAACCAGTCCGACTCCATCGTCGCCCCGTCCATCGACTACAACTACATTTACGCCGATCCGATTCTCGGCGGCGAGCTGGGCTTCGACTCCAACGTGCTCAGCCTGACGCGCGACGATGGCGGCGATGTCGCACCGCATTATCAATCAGGTCGAAATGGCGTCGGCACCGTACACCGATCCGCTCGGCGAGGTGATCACGCCGTTCATGCAGGCGCGTGCGGACCTTTACAAGACCACAAGCTTCAACGACCCGATCTCGCCCGACGATCCGGAAGACGGCACCACCGCCTTCCGCGGCTCCGCGCGTTGCCGGTCTGGAATATCGCTTTCCGTTCGTCAAACACACCGATAACGCGACCCATGTGATCGAGCAATACGTAATGGTCGAAGAAGAGCTACAGTA
>CAVSIA010000030.1:0-110385 GCA_963727575.1 uncultured Alphaproteobacteria bacterium | reverse complement strand
TGTTATGTATTTTTCTTGGTTTCAGGTTGGTCTTGCTAGTTTGGGAATAGCGGTTTTAATTGCGATTTCGAGCCGTTCTTCGATAATTCTGTTAGTTTTTTTGGGCACAATATCGAGAACCCTTGGCGTCGTAGATTGAGTTCAGCCCTTTCAAGATTGCGAGGTTTGTACTGCGCAAGGTACCAAGATCTGAAATCTCCTTGTTCTCGCGTCGAATTGCTCATTGTTATTTCCTCAATACTGATTGAATTTTTATTCGCGGCGATATAGATGTGATGCAATCTTAAAGCATATGAAACATCCAAATAGTAAGGCGCGAAAGACAACCACCCCTTTTTTTGGGTGTAATTCTAGCTGTCGCTTTCTCGGATTTTATGAAACATTAGATGACGGCAAACTATGTCTACTATGCTACCTAGCAACAGCTGCCTTGATATTGTGGTGTGAATTTAGCCCGCATTATGCATGTGTGTGGCGCGGACTGTTTGGCGGGCATGGCGTAAGTCGTTGGATTGGCGTAGCAATTCGTTGTCGAAGCGATTTGCCGCCGATCACCTGGGAGCGCCACGCCCGCCATGTCCGACGATTATTCCTGCCTCGTTCGACCTGCCAGCCGTCCGACGCAAGAAGCTCACAGCCTCGTTCGATGGCGGGCAGTTGTCATCCGACGGCGGTTTGCTGCTGCTTCGCGAGGCGGAACGCGGGCTCGGCATTGCCGACCGTCTTGCCGGCGCCATCCGCGACCGGCGCGATCTCTCCCGCATCGACCACGCCTTGCCGGAGCTTATCAAGACGCGCATCTTCGCCATCGCCTGCGGCTATGAGGATGCAAACGATCTCGACCGGCTACGCCATGATCCGCTGTTGAAGCTCGCCGTCGGCCGATGTCCGCGCAGCGGCGCCCCGCTATGCTCGCAATCGACCATGAGCCGCCTGGAGAACATGCCATCGCGGATCGAGGCGGCGCGCCTGACTGTGGCGCTGGTCGACCAGTTCTGCGCCAGCTTTCCGCGCCCGCCCGAGACCATGACGCTGGACATCGACGACACCGTCGACGCCGTGCATGGCGGCCAACAGCTGTCCTTCTGGAACGCCCACGATGATTGCCGCTGCTTTCTGCCGATCCATGTCTATCATGTGGAGAGCGGCAGGCCGGTGGTGGTCATCCTGCGCGAGGGCAAGACGCCAGGCGGCGATGGAGGTGCGCACGGTCATCAAGCATCTGACCCGGCACATTCGCCGCCATTTCCCAAAGACCCGCATCACGTGGCGGGGCGACAGCCATTATGGCCGGCCGGAAGCCATGGAATGGTGCGAGGACAATGCCACCGGCTTCATCTTCGGCCTGGCCGGGAACGCCGCGCTCGACCGTCTGTGCCGGGAGGCCGCCGACGAGCTGTGCGTGCGCCGGGCCGAGGCGGGCGCCGAGACGATGCGCGCCTTCACCAGCTTCCCCTATCAGGCCAAGAGCTGGGACAAGCCGCGCAAGGTCATGGCGCGCATTGAGGCGACAGCGCTGGGCCTGGATATCCGCTACGTCGTCACCTCGCTGCCCGGCCGCGCGCGGGATCTCTATGAAGCCGTCTATTGTGAGCGCGGCCAAGCCGAGAACCTGATCAAGCTGCATAAAACGCAGCTCGCCTCCGACCGCACCTCCTGCCACAGCCCGGTTGCCAATCAGGTCCGGCTGGCGCTGCACACCGCCGCCTACTGGCTGATGCTGATACTGCGCAACGCCATTCCCCGAGCCGCCCCACTCGCCAAAGGCCGAGTTCACCACCATCCGCGCAAAGCTCATCAAGATCGCTGCCCGCGTCATCGAGCATGCCGCCCGCATCCGCGTCCATCTGCCGACCGGCTGTCCCGAGCAGGACTGGTTCTGCTGCATCGCCGGGCGGTTGGCGCAAACCCTGCCGTAAGCGCCGGGGCGCAGCGCCCCTTCCGAGCCTTCCCGGAAACCCTCAACGCGTCCCAGCCAGGTTCGGGCATCCCATCAGCCTCGATCCCCGCTCGAAGGCCTGCATGCGCTTCGCCAAGCCGCAAACAACGGTCCCTCATGCATGGATCGGGTTAGCTGCCCTTGGCAGGCTGTCGAAAAGCTCAGCGGCACCTCGCCGCGAACTTGCAAAATTGGGCTGATCAGCTGAGCTGAACGGTAATGCGGTCCAACCCCGGGAGACACCCTTGCCACCCGTAACAATCATTGCTCAGAAGTCTGTTGGCAACTGCATCTTTCGAGGACTGAATGATTTATCTTCGTGCAATTTAGCACAAGCTGCCGCACTCCGGGTAATTCTCACCCCGAGCTTCTCCAAAACAATCAAACCCTATCTGGTAATCATCGGATAAGAGGATTTGCTTGTAAGGATGTTAAGCTGCCACAGCAACCGCATCGCGCCCTTATATCGCCGACCACATCGTGCGTCAATAGGGGGTTCGACTCAGTTTCAGGGATTGGAAATCAAGTTAACAGCGAAGTGAGCTCTTTTGCATCTAGCTGATTGCTAAGCCTATTAGCACTAACTCTCTTACTAAGAGCCTTCTCTGATTGGGGTGTTTGAAGTCAAGCAGCTCCCCATTCTTTTTTTCGCCTCTTTCAATTTCGTATGTGTTACGCCGCGTTCATAATGGCCTCAAACACGACCGACGTTCGTTTGTTCGGCCGGAGACCGTTCGTTTGTCCCGGCCGTGCGCAAACGATCGGCTGCCCGCGCGCAGACCGCGGTCAAGGCTGGCCGAAGGCCACCGCTCACCGAGCGGCTTGGCCTTGATAGCGGCCGAGCACGGCTGCATTCTATCAGCAGGCGGGGCTTGCGGCCGCTTCGACCCCCACTCCAGCTCCGAAAATGCTCTTTTGCGGCATCGCCCCCGTGGGTCACTCGCTTCTCTTCGCGGTCGGCGCACGGCCGCCGCATGATGGGGTCAGGAGGGCGAGGCGTCTCAATCTGTTTCACGACCTTGCGGGCTTTCGCCGCAGGTTCCGGACTCTCAACGAGATCGCCTCGCCCATCGTCCCCACGGGAACGACCCGGCTCCGCCCTTTCAGGCGGATGCTTGGTAGCTCGTTCCTCCTGATGCTTCATGCGGCGGCCAGTTCGGCGGCCTGCTGGCCAGGCTCCTTGCCCAAGCGGAACTCGCTGCCATCGCTCCACATGCGGTGCAGGATGACGGCGAGCTTGCGGGCAACGGCGACGCGGGCGCGCGCCATGCCGCGCCGCTTGGCGACGTTCATGCCCCAGGCTCGCAGGCCGACCATTTCGTCGCTGCGGATCAGCAGACGAATGGGCCGCCTCGTAGAGTGCCGTGCGGGCCAGTTCGTCGCCGCATCGGCTGATCCGGCCCTGGATGTCGGTTTCGCCGGACTGGTAGCGCCGCGGCGTCAGCCCGAGATGGGCGCCGACATCGCGCGACTTCCGGAAGCGGTCCGGCCGGTCGATCGTGGCACGGAACGCCAGCGCGGTGATCGGGCCGACACCCGGCACGCTCATCAGACGCCGGCAGGTCGGCTCGCCCTCGCACGTTGTCGAGCACCCGCCTGGTCAGCGTCTGCAACTGCTCGATCATGGTGCCCAGCACCGCCAGAAGCGGCTCGGTCAGCACCGCGGCTTCGGTATCGCCGGACGCCATCTCCCGCACCTTGTTCGCAAAGTCCTTGCGGCTCGGCGTGCCGACCTTCAGCCCATCCTCGCGCAGCATCGCACGCACCACGTTCTCGGATCGACGCATCTTGTTGAGCACCGTCCGCCGCGCCACCAGAAGCGCGCGCCAGAGCCGGCACGGCGGCTCTTCACATGCACCGCCGGAACCAGCCCGTCCGCATGATCTGCGCGATCGCGCGGGCATCGTTGCGGTCGGTCTTGTTCGGCATGGCCCCCATCGCCGCCTTGGCCTGCCGGGTCTCGATGCAGATCGCCGGCATACCGGCCGCCGAAGCCCCTCGTGCAGCCAGGCCGTCAGCGAGCACGCTTCCAGGCCGACCCGCTCCATCGGCAGCGCCACGTCCCGAAGAACGCGACCAACGCCTCCGGCTCGCTGGCCGCTCGCGTCTCCCTCACGATCCGACCCGCTTCATCGACAATGCAGATGGCGGTCTCTTCCAACGACACGTCCAACCCGGCAAAGTATCCCACGGCTGCTCCTCCTCGATGCTTGTGGCCGATTCACACGGACCACGCTCTATCATCCTGAGAGGAGCAGCCACGCTCACCGGGAGAGAGACCCCAATCACCCCATCTGTCCTGAAAGTTCTTGAATCGCTGGAATCGGTTGTGATTCTGTATGCGGCAGCCGATCATGAGGGAGGCTGCGATGTGGAGCAGCGAGGCGCGCATTCAGCATGCGCCGCATACAGACCGTTACCCGAGCGATGTCACCGATGCCGAGTGGATGTTGATCGCACCGATGCTGCCGCCGCCACGCTCTGGTGGCCGGCCGCGGGACACCGATATGCGCGAGGTTTTCAATGCGGTGCGCTATGTGCTACGCACCGGCTGCCAATGGCGGCAGTTGCCGAAATGCTTCCCGCCGCGTTCGACGGTCTACAATTATTTCTGGGAGTGGACGCGCTATGGGGTGCTCGACCGCATCCATCACGTCCTGCTCGTTCGGTGCCGTGAAGCCGAAGGACGAGAGGCATCTCCAACCGCTGCCATCATCGACACGCAGGCCGTGAAAGCGACGGAAAAAGGGGGGCGCATGCCGATCCGATCGGCTACGATGCCGGCAAGAAGACGAAGGGCATCAAGCGCAACGCACTTGTCGACACCATAGGACTGCTGCTGGGCATAGAGGTCATTCCAGCCAGTGTGCAGGATCGCGACTGCGCGGCTGCTCTGATCAGCAAAACGCGCCGGCTGTTCCCGTTCCTCGCAAGAATTTTCGCTGATGGCGGCTATGCCGGCCGAAGCTCGAGGCCGACCTCGCAGCCCAGCCGGTCACGCTCGAGATCGTCAAGCGCACCGACAAGGACGCCGGCTTCAAGATCGTCAGGCGACGGTGGGGGGTCGAGCGCACCTTCTCATGGCTCCGTCGCAATCGCCGCCTCATGGCTCACTACGAAGCCCTCGCCATCACCGCCGAAGGCTTCGCCAAGCTCGCAATGATCTCCGTCATGGTCAAGAGACTGACCCAGACAAAGCCCCACGCCGCCTCGTCCAAACTTCAGAGTCTAGGCTCTAAGCTGTTGGCTTTGCTGGAGCAAGGAAAGACCGTTCGATAAACTATGCCAACCATCTTATCGGCGCATCTACACTCAATGTAAGTCACCAAGCCAGTGCGAACTGTCCGTCGTCGTAATCTTTGAGACAGATGGCGTTTTGAATTAGCGGAGGCTCTTGCTCATTCAGGTTGGATTTTAAGCAGCCGCCTGCGCGTGTAACAAGCGGCGTTTTTCGATGGTCTGTTTCTTGATCCTTTCTCTGTCCAGCAAAATGGTTTGCGCCACGTCCGAAGTAGACATCGGCGGGCGTGAGATTGCCGAGGCTTTCATGATAGCGCCGGTGGTTATAATGGCCGACAAAGTCATCGATCTGCGCTTCAAGATCGCCCGGCAGAAAATAGTTCTCCAGAAGGATGCGGTTCTTCAGCGTCTGGTGCCACCGCTCGATTTTCCCCTGCGTTTGGGGATGGTTGGGTGCGCCACGAATGTGGGTCATGTTCTGCGCCTCCAGCCATTCGGCAAGATCGCCGGCAATGTAGGATGAGCCGTTGTCGGATAATAGCCGAGGCCGATGGACGACATTGGCGCTATCGAGCCCCGAGGCCTGAAGCGCCATGGTCAGCGTTTCGGTGACATCGCTGGCTTTCATGGTCGTGCACAGCTTCCAAGCCAGATGTAGCGCGAGAAGTGTAACCGGCCGATCAGCACCGCCTTCTGACGCGCGCGGCGAGGGGGTAAGCTTGCGTCGCTAACGACGTCGTTATTGACGTCGTCAGGGAGGTGAACGATGCGGCAGCAGGTTCTGATTGGCCGGTTACAGTGAAGCCGAAACTCTCCGGTGCTTCGATTGCACCATCACTGCGAGGTTGCGGTGAGAAATCTCCGTTCCCCAGAGACAGTTACTCTCGATCAAGCCCATAAACGGGGAAACAAGCGGAGGTCTCGGACAATCGAAGATCGCCGCCGAGGCAATCTTTGCGACAGATGCCGCCACTCGTCCATTTTTCAGATTGGCACTACAGTGGCACTAGGGAATTTGGTCGAACAGATTATTTTCATCTAACTCATTGATTTTATTGGTGCCGGCTGAGGGACTCGAACCCCCGACCTACTGATTACAAATCAGCCGCTCTACCAACTGAGCTAAGCCGGCATTGAGAGGGAGCCTGGCGCGGAGTGGCTGTTCGGCAGCCGGGGCGCGTGATGCGCGGGGCTCCTGATTATGCGCCGAGCCTGACTTTTCACTACGTGATTGCAGGTTGCTGCGCAATCAAGGAATTCCTGCGGGATGCCGCCAGTGTTCGGCGTGTCGATTTTGTTCGACGGCGAGGGCTTCGTCTACACGAAAACGTCGAGGGAGTGCGGGGGGCGGCTGCGATGCCCCGTCCTACCAGATTTCGCACGGAACGCCGCCGCGCACGCTCCGCCTCGTCACGCCGATGGCGCCGCCCGATAATCCTCGTCCGTCACCGGTTCGAGCCAATTCACCTGGCTACCGTTCTCGGCCTCCTGGAGCGCCAGATGCACCATGGCTACGTCGGGCGCGGCGCCGTGCCAGTGTTTTTCGCCCGGCGGAATCCAGACGCTGTCGCCGGGGCGGATCTCGCGCACCGGGCCGCCCAGGGTCTGCACCCGGCCGACGCCGCTCAGCACATGCAGTGTCTGGCCGAGCGGATGGGTGTGCCAGTTGGTGCGCGCGCCGGGTTCGAAGCTGACGCGCAGCGCGCGGATGCGGGCTGGCTCCGGCGCTTCGATGATGACGTCCTGCCAGACCGCGCCGGTGAAATAGTCGGGGCTGGCGCGCCGGGTCGGGCTGGTTCCTGCCTTGCGAATGTCCATGCTTTGGTTCCTTCGGGCGAAAGCGTTTCCTATCTGTAACATTGCCGGCGCGGAAGATGTATCCGCGAATGCGAGGGGCTTGACAGAAGGGGGCGAATGGCGTTCCTTAGGGCAAGAACAAAAAGAGAACAAATGCCGCTATGCAGTCGCCGCAACCCACTTTATACCGCGCCGGGCCGTCCCAGGCGAAGCGGAAAAAGCCGGCCGTGCTCCGGCTGGCTTCGGCTGAGGGCAAGGTGCCGGCCGAGGCGCGGGAGCCGGGGCCCGAGGCGCTGCTGGCATCGGGCTTTCATGAGCTGCTCGCCGCAGCCCCCGGCGATGAGAGCCTGACGCTCGCCCTCGCCTTTTCGATGGCGGCAAAGGCAATGGCAGGCGGCAGCAAAAACCTTTGCTACTGCGCATTGGCGAGCGAGGCGCAGGAGCGCGGCGGGCTTTACGGCTATGGGCTGCCTGCCCTGGGCATCGAGCCGGACCGGGTTCTGATGATCACGGCGGGGAAGGAAAAGGATCTGCTGTGGACGCTGGAAGAGGCGATTGCCTCGGGCGCTTTCGGTGCGGTGATCGGCATGTCCGGCCCGAAAGAACGCCTCTACGGCTTCGCCTCCAGCCGGCGGCTGAAACTGCGCAGCGCGGCCAGCGGCACGCCGTTTTTCCTCATGCGCCACTGGCAGAGCGAGGGGACGACCGCGGCTCAGGGCCGCTGGCGGATATCGGCCCGGCCGAGCCGGTCCGAAGGCGAGCATGGCGGATATCGGCTTCTGGGACCGCCCCGCCTGCAGCTTCGCCTGGAACGCATGGGCGGTCTTCCGCCACGGGAATGGGAGATGGAGTTCGATGCAACGCGTGGTTTCCATATGGCTCCCTTATTGGCGGACGGACCGGCTCGAAGCGCGGTCAAAGGGCGGCGTGACGCTGCGTGACGCTTCGCCCAAGCCGCTGGCGGTGATTGCCAAGGGCAAGGGCGGCAAACGCATCGCCGGGCTCAACAGGTCCGCGCGCGAGGCCGGATTGCAGACGGGCATGCTGCTCACCGATGCCTGCGCCATGCTGCCCTCGCTTGCCGCCGCCCCGCACGAGCCGCAGGGCGAGGCGCGCGAGCTGAAGCGACTGGCCGCCATCTGCAACCGCTTCAGTCCATGGACGGCGCCGGACCAGCCGGACGGCCTGTGGATCGAAGCCACCGGGCTTGCGCATCTGTTCGGCGGCGAAGAGGCGATGCTCGACCGTATCGTCCACTTCCTGCATGGCCTTGGCTTTGCCGCACGCGGCGCCATGGCGAGCACGGCGGGCGCGGCCTGGGGGCTGGCGCGGTTTTCCAAGACGCCGTCCGTCGTCGTGCCGCCGGGCGAAGAGGCGCATGCGCTCGCGGCGCTCTCCGTGAAAGCGCTGCGGATCGGCGCGGAAGGCGCAGCGCTTCTGGAACGGCTCGGGCTGAAGACCGTCGGCCAGATTTTGCAGATCCCGCGCGCGAGCCTCAGGGCCCGGCTCGGCAAGGCGATCACCTGCCGTCTCGATCAGGCGCTCGGGCGGGAGGGCGAGGCGCTTTCGCCGCTGATGCCGGAGCCGGTCTATGCCGCGCGTTTAGAATTCGCCGATCCGCTGACGGCCTTCGAGGGGCTGGAGAAAACCGCGCGCATCCTCATCGACAGCGTCACCGAACGCCTGCAGACCGACGGCAAAGGCGCGCGGCGCTTCACCCTGGCGCTGTTCGACACCCAGAACGGCGTCAGCGAGGTGCGTTTCCAGATGGCCCGGCCAAGCGCCGCGCCGAAGCATGTCGCCCGCGTGCTGAGGGAGAAGCTGTCCGCGCTCGAAGGCCGGTTCGACCCGACGCTCGGTTTCGACGCGGTCGCGCTCTATGCCCTGTGCGCCGAGCCGCTCGTCAACCGGCAGACCGATATTCTCGGCAGCGTTTCGGATGGCGAGAACGACAAGGAGAAGATCGCGCAGTTTCTCGACCGGGTGGCGGCAAGGCTGGGCGAAAAATCGGTGACGCGCTTTGCCTTTGCCGAAAGCCATTGGCCGGAGCGCGCCAGCATTCAGATCCCCGCCACTGGCGCCGCCCAGCCCAGGGCGTCGGCCGCGCCGTCGCCGATGTGCCTGCCCCGGCCGCTGATGATGCTGCCGCATCCCGAGCCGATCACGGCCATCGCGCTGGTGCCGGACTACCCGCCGCGCAAATTCGTCTGGCGGCGCTGCCATCACAACGTCACCCGCGCCGAGGGACCGGAGCGCATCTCGCCGGAATGGTGGCAGGAGAGCGGAGGCGGCAAGGTGCCGGCGGCACGCGATTACTATGTCGTCGAGGACGAGCGGGGGCAGCGCTTCTGGCTCTACCGCGAAGGCGTCTACGGCAAGAGCGAGCACCAGCGCTGGTTCATGCACGGGCTGTTCCCATGAGCGCCTATGCGGAGCTGGTGACGGCGAGCAATTTCAGCTTTCTGCGCGGGGCTTCGCGCCCGGAGGAACTGGCCGTCGTAGCGGCGGCGCTCGGCTATAAGGCGCTCGCCATTTGCGACCGCAACAGCGTCGCCGGTGTGGTGCGCGCGCATAAGCCGGCCAAGCAGGCCGGGCTGCAATACATCCCCGGCTGCCGTCTGGTTTTGCAGGATAGGATGGAGGATCGCACGGAGACCTCCCCGTCCTTCCGGCGTCGCCCCGGCTTCCAAGCCGGGGCCTGCGCGCATTTCGACGATCTCATCCCGCGCCGATGTGCTATTGGGCCCCGGCTCGGCCTAACGGCCGCCGGGCGACGAAAGACAGGGCGGCCCGCTCGAAGGCCGGGGCGACGAGGAATAGGGCGGGCTTGCCCCGATCGAGCCCCGGCGACACTTCGCAGCATGGCCTGGAAATCGCCTGCCTGCCGACCGACCGCGACGCCTGGGGACGGCTCTGCCGGCTGCTCACTTGCGGCAATCGCCGCGCGCCGAAAGCCGAATGCTATCTCTGGCTCGACGATCTGATCCGCAATGGCGAGGGGCAGATCCTCATTCTGATGCCGCCTGCGGAGGAGCCGCCCCAGGCCTTCGCCGAAGCCGCCTGGGACCTCGCCAGCCGGTTTCCGGGGCAGGTTTTCATCGGCGCGGCGCTCGTCTTCGATGGGCAGGATGCACGGCGGCTGGCGCGTCTGGCGAAGCTGGGCAAGGAAACCGGCGCGCCGATGGTCGCGGTCGGCGACTGCCTCTATCACGCGCCCAACCGCAAGCCGCTGCAGGATGTGCTGACCTGCATCCGCGAAAAATGCACCATCGCCGATGCCGGCTACCGCCTGCAGCGCAATGCCGAGCGGCATCTGAAGCACCCGGACGAGATCGCCCGCCTCTATCCGGACTATGACGAGGCCGTCGCCCGCAGCGTGGAGATCGCCGCGCGTTGCCGCTTTTCGCTCGACGAGTTGAAATACGAATATCCCGACGAGCCTTACGAACCCTTCGCTTCGCCGCAGGAAGCCCTCGTTCATCATACGGAAGAAGGCATGAGGCGGCGATATCCGGACGGCGTGCCGGAGAGCGTCAGAAAGCAGATCGAGTACGAGCTGGAGCTGATCGAGCGGCTCGATTACGCCCGCTACTTCCTCACCGTCTTCGACCTCGTCCGCCATGCCCGCAGCGTCGGCATTCTCTGCCAGGGGCGCGGCTCGGCGGCGAATTCCGCGGTCTGCTATTATCTCGGCATCACCTCCGTCAACCCTGCCGAGATCGACCTGCTGTTTGAGCGCTTCATCTCCGCCGAGCGCGGCGAGCCGCCGGATATCGACGTCGATTTCGAGCACGAACGGCGCGAGGAGGTCATGCAGTATGTGTACGAAAAATACGGCCGCGACCGCGCCGGCATCGTCGCCACCGTCATCACCTATCGCGCCAAGAGCGCCATCCGCGAGGTCGGCAAGGCGCTGGGCCTGTCCGAGGAGGTGATCGGCGCGCTGTCCGGCATGATGTGGTGGTGGTCGTCCAAGGGCGTGGAGGACAGCCACATCCGCGAGGTCGGGCTCGACCCGGCCGACCGTAACCTGCGGCTCGCCGTCCGCCTTGCCCGCGAGCTGACCGGCTTTCCCCGCCATCTCAGCCAGCACACCGGCGGCTTCGTCATCACGCGCGGGCTGCTCGAAGACATCGTGCCGATCGGCAATGCCGCCATGGCCGACCGCACCATGATCGAGTGGGACAAGGACGATCTCGACCAGCTCGGCCTTTTGAAGATCGACGTGCTCGCCCTCGGCATGCTGACCTGCATCCGCAAGAGCTTCGATCTGCTCAAAAGCCTCTATGGCAGGCAATGCACATTGGCGAACATCCCCTGGGACCAGTCCGACGTTTACGACATGATCTGCAAGGCCGACACGGTCGGCGTGTTCCAGATCGAGAGCCGGGCGCAGATGTCGATGCTGCCGCGCCTGCGGCCGCGCAAATTCTACGATCTGGTCATCGAGGTGGCCATCGTCCGCCCCGGCCCGATCCAGGGCGACATGGTGCATCCCTATCTGCGCCGGCGCGACAAGAAGGAGGAGGTCGAGTATCCGAGCGAGGAGCTGAGAGGGGTGCTCGAGAAAACCCTCGGTGTACCGCTCTTTCAGGAGCAGGCGATGAAGATCGCCATCGTCGCGGCCGGCTTCACCCCCGACGAGGCGGACGGACTTCGCCGCGCCATGGCCACCTTCCGCCATGCCGGCACGATCCAGACCTTCGGCGAAAAGCTTGTCGAAGGCATGAAGCGCAACGGCTATGACGCCGATTTCGCCGAGCGCTGTTTCCGCCAGATCGAGGGCTTCGGCGAATATGGCTTCCCGGAGAGCCATGCGGCGAGCTTTGCGCTGCTCGTCTATGTCTCCTCCTGGATCAAATGCTACCACGCCGACGTCTTCGCCTGCGCGCTGCTCAACTCCCAGCCGATGGGCTTTTACGCCCCCGCCCAGATCGTCCGCGACTTCCGCGATCATGGCGGCGAGGCGCGGGAAGTGGATATCAATCACAGCCATTGGGACTGCACGCTGGAGGCGCGCGGGGGCATTCGGACGCCGCAATCGCTCTTGCCCTCTCCCGAAGGCGAACGCTTTGGGTCCACTCCTCCTAATCCTGCGATTTGTGATGCCCTCTCTGTCCGGGGGCAAGGGTCGGGCACTGAGAATGCCGCGAATCTGCCCTCTCCCCTTGCGGGAGAGGGCTCCAGCCGAAGGCGGGTGGGTGAGGGGTGTGGAACTATCAGCGAGTTCACACTTTGCGGCGAGTCAGCCCCCCCTCACCCGGCGCTCCGCGCCGCCCTCTCCCGCGAGGGAAGGGGGCGAAACCCCGATCATGCCCTGCGGCTCGGCTTCCGGCAGGTGAAGGGGCTAAGCTCAGACGACGCGGGAGCCATCGAGAAGGCGCGGGGTGACGGCTATCGACCCTCGACGACTTCGCCGCGCGAACCGGCCTGCCCGTCCGCAAGCTGAAGATCCTCGCCGAGGCCGACGCCTTCCGCTCGATCGGCCTCGACCGCCGGCAGGCGCTGTGGGCCGTCTCCCGCTATGCCGAGACCGGCACGCCCGCCGCCATGCTCGCCGGCCTGCCGCTCTTTGCCGCCACCCAGAGCAGCCCGCTCGCCCGCGAGGCCGACGTGTCCCTGCCGGCGATGGCGCTCGGCGAGCACGTACTGGCCGACTACATCGCCATCCGCATGTCGCTGAAAGCCCATCCGATGGCGCTGCTGCGCGGCGAATTCCAGCGGCGCAGCTATCTGCAGTCGGCGCAATTGCGGAACCTGACCTCGGGAGGCTTCGTCAAAGTGGCTGGCATCGTCCTCATCCGGCAGCGGCCGGGGACGGCGTCCGGCGTCATCTTCTCCACGCTCGAAGACGAGACCGGCATCGCCAACATCATCATCTGGCCGAAAGTCTTCGAGGAATACCGGCGGATCGTACTCGGCGCGCGGCTGCTCGGCGTGCGCGGCCAGCTTCAGAGCGAGCAGGGCGTGATCCATGTCGTCGCCCGCGAGATGTTCGACATGAGCGGGCATCTGGCGAAGCTCGCCGAGACCGCGCCGGCGGCAGGCGATTTTCTCTCTCCGGGCGATGAGGTGCGCCGCCCCGTCGAGGAGGATCGCCGCGCCTATGTTCACCGCAAGATCCAGCAGCCGGATGACGAGGTGGCGATGCAGACCTTGCCGAAGGGCCGAAATTTTCACTGATCTGCGCTGAGATTGCAGCCTGGCCACATGCGATATTTCCAGCCGCGATCGCCTCAATTCTACGGATCTGCTTAAACGCCGCTTCAGAGGCCGGGGCCTAAACTCGGCGCTGTCTTTCCAGCCGCCCCGTCGGAGCGACGGGCAAGATCCCTTCAATCATTCAACAGCGATGGAGATCGTCATGTTGAGCAAACTTCCCGCCGTCCTCATCGCACTGCTTCTGACGGCATCCCTTCTCATCGTCGCCACGGACAGCGCGGAAGCTAGGCGCGGCCGCAACGCCGCTTTCGGCGCCGGCGTGGCCTTGGGCGTGCTGGGTCTCAGCGCTCTGTCCGCCCGCGCCAACGACCGGGAGCACTGCTATCGCGGCGAGCCCCGCTGTCACTGGGTCCGCGGCGACTGCTACCGGAATTGCTGGGGCGATGTCGAATGCGAGCCCGGTTACAATAAATGTTATCGCCCGGTCCATTGCGACTAAGGCGTTCTAAAAAATCCCGGAATAAGGCGGCAATCAGCGCAAGTCGAAATCCCGCCTGGCCGTTCATTCATGAAACGGTAATCCTTCAGGCGATATTTAGACTTCAGCCGTATTGCTCGCAATTTTTACGGTCACAAGTGTAACGCCGCAAAAAATGCGGTACGGCGTGTTTGACGGAGGGACTATGAAAGCGATCTCAACAGCAGTGGCCGCACTGGCACTTTCCGCCACGATGACGGCCGGTTCTATCAATCAGGCTAAGGCCGACGGCGGCGCAATCGCCATCGGCGTGGGTATCTATCTGCTCACCGACGCCATTGTTGGCCGCACGTGCCATCGTGACGAATGGCCGTTCAATGTCCTCGGCAAGCTTGCCGACGAGATTCATGGCCGTCCCGGCTGCATCCGCGAAGAATTCCTATAAGGACGCTCCGCCGCATCATCGCCATCACCACAGATATCGGTAATCGCGCTGATCGCCTTGAAGTTGGCCGCCCGGATTGCCTAGAGCGCCGGGCGGCTTCTTATTTTATGGGAGATGAGGTGGAGAGCGATCGCCGCCGCGTTCGAGACGTTCAGGCTGCCGATCGCGCCGAAGGTCGTCAAAGCGCAGACCGCCTCGCAATGCTCGCGGGTCAGCCGGCGAAGGCCCTTGTCCTCGGCGCCGAGCACCAGAGCGGCCCGTTCCGGGGCCTCGAGAGCCTCAAGCGCGGTCTCGCCGTCGGAATCCAGACCGACCCGCATGAAGCCGGCCTCGCCGATCTCCACCATGGCGCGCGCAAGGTTGGGCACCAGGATGACCGGGACATGTTCGAGCGCGCCGCACGCGGCCTTGGCCAGCGCTCCTCCGAGCGGCGGACTGTGGCGGGCCGTCGTGACCACCGCATCGACGCCGAACGCGCTGGCGGACCGCAGGATCGCGCCGACATTATGCGGATCGGTGATCTGATCCAGAACCAGGATCAGACGCGCGTCGGGCAGGTCGGTGAGGCTGAGCTCCGGCAGCGGCGCCGCCTCGATGAGGATGCCCTGGTGGACGGTGTCGGCCCCGAGCATGCGGTCGAGGTCCTTGGGCGTGGCCGGCGTAATCTCCGGCAGGCCGGGGCGGGCCATCGCCGCGACGCGTTGCGCGGCATTCGGCGTCGCGTGGATCGCGGTGATCTGCCGCGCCGGGTTGGCGAGCGCGGCTTCAGCGGCGTGAACGCCGTAGATGCGGACCTTGTCGCTGACCTCGCGCGCTTGACCGCGCCATCGGCTCGGCGGCACGCTTTTCGGCCCGGTTCGCGCCTGTTTGGCCTTCATGGGACGTCGACCTTCCTGCTGTGAGAATGGCATCGATACAACGCCGCGGATCCGGCATGCACGGAGCGCGGAAAGATGCACTCAGCGCCATTGCGCTCTGCGTTCATCCAGCCTATAAGGCAGTCGTGTCAAGGTTGAGCACGCATTGCATCGCAGGCGATGCGATGTTATCAACCTCAAGCCTTTTCGCCGATGGCCTTGCCCCGCGGCATTTTCCTGAACGGAATGAAGGCGAAACCTCTTGGAGGGGTGCCCGAGTGGCTAAAGGGGACGGGCTGTAAACCCGTTGGCTATGCCTACGCTGGTTCGAATCCAGCTCCCTCCACCATCTTTGCGGCGCGCAGCCGTCCGACAACTCAGCGCGCAACGCCTTCGCCAGGTCTCCCTCGATGATCGGAATTGGATGCCCGCGTGCCGCTGTTCCGCCGAGCGCGAGCCGGGCACGCCTTCGGTCGGGGCCGCAGGCTCTATAGAATGACCGAGCTCGGGGCTAGCCGGTCGTGCACCGGGTCGGGGTCCTCCGGGCGCGGCTGAATGTTGCCCATGCTGCCCTCAAGGCGTTTGCACAGCCGAATCAGGCGCGGCCTGACCTCTTCGAGAAGAAAGTCCTGCGAGACCACCATCGAAGGTCCGCCGCAGTTCACCGCCATTGCCGGCAGTCCGCCGCCGGGCCGAAAGCCGACCGCGATGGCATTGACGGTCTCATGCCAATCGCCAAACGAGCAGGTGCATCCGATGCTGCGGTGATCGGCGATGGCCTTGGAGATCCCCTCGCGGGTTTTCGCCCAGTTCACCTTGTCGATCGCGCGGATGTCCTCGAGAATCGGCGCGCGCTCGTCTTCCGTGCAGGCCGCAAGGAAGGCGCGCCCCATGGCGCTTGTCGAGATCGAAAGCCGTGAGCCCACATCGACGGTCAGGGAGATCGTTGCGTGACCCCTGACGCATTCGACATAGGTCATGCTCAGCCGGTCACGCGCCCCCAGGGCGACGGTGGCCCGGGCGAAGATGGCCAGTTCGCCCATCAGCGGGCGCGCAAGGTTCCTGACATCGAGCCGCGCCAGCATGCTGGTGCCCAGAGCGAGCACGGCAGTGCCGAGCCGGTATTTCGCAACCGATTCGACGTAATGGAGATAGCCCAGCTTGGTGAGCGTGTAGGTCAACCGCGAGACGGTCGACTTCGGCAGTTTGCAGCGGGCGGCGATTTCCTGATTGCCGAGCAGCGTCTCTCCCTTGCGGAAACAGGCGAGGACTTCAAGCCCGCGCGCCAGAGCACCAACGAAATGCCTGTCTTCGGTCGAGCCGGAGGCAGCCGCCGCGCCGCCATGGTCTTCCGTGAAGTTCAGCCGTTTTCGAGCCATGTCTCTTCGTGACGTTCCTTCGCCCGCCGGTCTTGCTGCCCCCGGCAACCGGATCGAAGCGTTATTCAAGCGAGCGCTCAGGCGAGCCTATATGGGGCTCACCCCGCGCATTGCGAAGCACGGAGATGTAGCACGTTCGGGCCCGACCGACCACAAAAAATATTCCGCAGTGCGGAACTGACAGTGGTCTTTGTCACCAAAAATTAGAATAGATCAAGCAGATCCCGGTAGGAATAAACCGCTGTAAAGAGCTGCCCGATCTCTCCATAACATCTTATTCGCCATCCCGGTTCACCGGGGCACAAAGAATTATTTCTTTTTTTGGATATAAAGCAGATGGGAACATCAGTTCTACCGCAACACTTGTAAATTGGTTGGATTATACAAAAAGCCGCCCCAAATGCTGGGACGGCTTTCCGAGATGATTGGGATCAGATCTCGTCGTTAGAAACTGATGCGCGCACCGGCGAGAACTTCCTGGAAATCCTCGTAGTTGGTTTTCTCGCCTGCAGTCGTCGAGTCGATGCTGATATTACGGTAGCTGGCATACAAGTCGAGAGCCGCAGAGTCGAAACTCTGGTTGATGCCGATGCCCCAGATCTCCGTATTGGCGCTGTCGAAAAAGCCGATCGCGCCGCCCGTCCGGCGGAAACCGGAGTCGAACGTCTCGTATTCGCCGAACAGCGTCGTTGCGCCAGGGCCGAACCAGTTCTTTTCGATACCGGCCTGGATGTAGAGCATATCGTCGGTGTTGTCGCCGCTGAACAGAGCATCGTCCTCGACGGCGTTGTCCGTCTTGGTGCCATAAGCGACGTGGGCGAACAAGCCGGTCGGGATATCCATCGCGCCGACGGACATGCCGAGCTGATGACAATCGACGCCATTGCCAACGTCGACGCAACCGTTGTTCGTTCCGATATCGGTAAACGACCCATAACCGATGCCGGCAGCGAGTTTCACACGGCCGCCGACCAAGCCGGCGTAGCGCAGCGCGACGTCCCACATGTCGTCTTCGCCCCACGATGCGGAGACCTTGAAGCCTGCGATCGAGGGAGATTCGTATTTCACGAGGTCGTAGCGATGGCCTTCGCCCGGTCCCTGCGTCGTGTCGCCGCCCCAGTACTGGAACATCCGAACACCCGACAACTTGCCGTTCTCCAGCCGGGTCTGGAAAAACCCGTCGAAGATCTGAGCGCCGGGGCTACGAACGATCACGCTTTTGGCGACGTTGATCTCGGTGATGCTGTCTGTCGCGCCGGACGTCTGGCCGATCCACAGACGACCGAGCTGGGAGTGGTCGATGTAAAGCGCATTGTGGCGAATGAAGATATTATCCGAGAAAGCCTTGTTCAGCGCTTCGTCGGATTCCTGATCGACAAGGAAGGACGCTTCGCTGAAAACGCCAAGCTCGATGAAGAAGCCCGCCTTCAAATTCGGGCTGATCGTTGCTTCGCCTTTGAAGTCGAGGCGCGACTGCGCGCTCGTGTTGCCGACGATGTAGGCGTCGCTTTCTACGCCGTCATCCCAAGCAAGGATTGCTTCGTTTACCATGCCGCTGATCTGCAACGACACGACGCGGTTCCCTTTCCGCGCGGCCGTAGCCTCAAGTTCAGCGATGCGTTCCTCAAGGTCCGCGCAACAGCCACCGCCGAGATCCGCGGCTTTCGCTGCTCCCCCCGGAGCTAAGGCCAATAATAAGGCGAGGCCTGCCACCGTGGCAGACTTCTCTCCCATCCCCCGAAACATGGACTTCTCCTCTTTCCCTGGTGCTTAGTCCCTTATGTTTTAAAACCTCGAACTGGCGGAATGAAGCGAATTTGATCGCTTTGGCCAAGTAATCGCGATTCCATTTTGCATTCGTTGCTTGTCTGCAACATTCGAAAGGCGAGAAAAATATCCCCAACCGCGATCCGGCCGAAAAGCAACGCAACCCGAGCGGTTGGCCACTGCTCTGGACCTTGTGTGCGTTGCTACAGTATTGGCAACCCCGAATTCTTTGGGGTGGCAGGTTATATGCATCGGTATACGCGGGGTGTTCTATTGCTCGGCCATTTTGACCGAAAAATTCCGAACTGCCGCATCTTTAGGCAACTGCATCATGCATTCGATCGGCCAGCAAACCTTCCGTCCGGCCCAGCCGGGCGAGGTGAAAGTCTGTATCGCCGAATAAAGTCTCGATCATCGTCAGCTTCTTGAAATAATGGCCGCCCTTGTACTCCATGGTCATGCCGATGCCGCCATGAAGCTGCACTGCCTGCTGACCGACGAACCGCGCGGAACGATTGATCTGAACCTTGACCGCGGATAGCGCCTTGCTGCGTTCATCCGGCGCGGCCTCGACCATCATCGCGGCGAACATCGCCATCGAGCGCGCCTGTTCGAGCGCGACCAACATATCCACGGCACGATGCTGAAGCGCCTGGAAGCTGCCGATGGTGACGCCGAACTGTTTGCGGGTCTTCAGATAGTCGATCGTCAGCTCGTGGAGCGCCTCCATCGCGCCGATCGACTCGGCCGCAATGGCGGCGATGCCGTGGTCGATGACGGCTTCGAGGATCGGCAGGCCCTCGTCGACGGCGCCGAGCACCGCGGATGCCGGCACCGAGACATCGGAGAACGTCAGCTCGGCGACACGTTGCCCGTCCTGGGCCGCATAACCGTGAATGTCGAGGCCGGGGCTTTTGGCGTCGACCACGAACAGCGTAATGCCGCGCCGGTCGCGGCGCTCGCCCGAGGTCCGTGCACTGAGGATGATGTGGTCGGCGCTGTCGCCGTGGATGACGACGCTCTTCTGGCCGTTGATGATATAGCCGCCATCGTTGCGGCGCGCGCCGGTCTCGACGTCGAACAGATCGTAGCGGGACTGCCGCTCCGTATAGGCGAGCGCCAGCGTGCTGCCGCCGATCACCTCCGGAATGAGCGTCTGCTTCTGCGCCTCGCTCGCGCCGAGCTTCAGCGCCGTGCCGCCGAGCACGACGGTGGAAAAGAACGGCTCCAGGCAAAGCCCGCGGCCGATCGTCTCCATGATGATCATCGTCTCGATCGGCCCGCCGCCGGCGCCGCCCGCACTCTCATCGAACGGAAGGCCGGTCAGCCCCATGGCGGTGTAGTCCTGCCAGATCGCCTTGCTCCAGCCGCCGGCCTCTTTCTGGTAGCCGGCGCGGCGTTCGAACTCGGCGTAATTGTCGCCGATCAGTCGCTCGACGGCGCTCTTCAAAAGCTGCTGTTCTTCCGTGAAGTCGAAATCCATGAAATCCTCAGAACCCTAGAACCGCCTTGGCGATGATGTTGCGCTGGATCTCGTTCGATCCGCCATAGATCGAGACTTTGCGGTAGTTGAAGTAGTTGTCGGCGGCCAGGCTCGCCCATTCGAGCTCCGCCATCGGATCGTTGCTGCCGTCCTCGATGTGATGGCCGAGATAGACCTGTGCATGCGGACCGGCCACCTCGAGCAGAAGCTCGGTCGCGGTCTGCTGTAGCTCGGAACCTTTGATCTTCAAGATCGAGGCCGCCGAATTGTTGCGCGGGTCGTTCGAGCCGCGCTGCATCTGGGCGATGATCCGCATCTGCGTGATCTCGAGCGCCTTCAGCTCGATTTCCGCAAGATTGAAGCGCGCCTGGAACGCCGGATTGTCCCACACAGTGCCTTCGCCGGCCGGCATCTGCTTGGCGATCTGCTTGATCCGCGAAAGCCGTTGCTTGGTGGCGCCGACGCGGGCAATGCCGGTGCGCTCGTTGCCGAGCAGGAATTTGGCGTAGTCCCAGCCCTTGTTTTCCTCGCCGACACGGTTCTCGACCGGCACCTTCACGTCGTCGAAGAACACCTCGTTGACCTCGTGGCGGCCGTCGATGGTGATGATCGGGCGCACGGTGATGCCCGGCGTGTTCATCTCCATCAGCAGGAAGGTGATGCCCGCCTGCTTCTTCACCGCCGGATCGGTGCGAACCAGGCAGAAGATCCAATCGGCATATTGCCCGAGCGTGGTCCAGGTCTTCTGTCCGTTGACGATGTAATGGTCGCCGTCGCGGACCGCGCGGGTTTTCAGCGAGGCCAGGTCCGACCCGGCGCCGGGCTCGGAAAAGCCCTGGCAGAACCAGTAGTCGAGATTGGCGATGCGCGGCAGGAACTTGCGCTTCTGGTCTTCCGAGGCGAATCGGGCGATCACCGGGCCAACCATGTCGCAGTTGAATTGCAGCGGCGGCGGTACGCAATTGAGCTGCAGCTCTTCGATGAAGATGTAGTGCTGCACCGGCGTCCAGGCCTGCCCGCCCCATTCGGCCGGCCAGCGTGGGGTGGCCCAACCTTTGGCGTTCAGAATGCGCTGGGTGCGGACGAGATCGTCCCGCCCGACCTCCTGGCCTTCGCCGAGCTTGCGGCGGATGCCTGCCGGAATTTCCTTCTGCATGAAGCCGCGGACTTCGCTGCGAAAGGCGTTCTCCTCATCCGTGAACCGCAGTTCCATTTGCGTTCGACCTCTCGTTGACTGACTTCGCCGCATGGGGCGCGCCCATTTTCGAGCGCGCCCCGACGTCGACATTCATGTTGCCGCTTCGCGGGTGCGGAGCGATTAGCTAAGGCTGCCGTCGATGACCTCGCCAAAGAATTCCCAGCGCGTACCGTCGAACTTCATCATGCGAAGCTGCTCGACCGGGAAGAAGTCTTTCAGGCCCGTGTTGATGTCGATGCCGGGCAGGAAGACGTCGGGATGGAAGTCCTTCAGACTCGCCGCCTGCTTCATCACGTTCTCGCGGGTCAGGTCGTCGCCGCACTGCTTCAGCACCTGGACCATGGTCTGAGCCGCCGCATAGGCGTAAGTCGTGAACGAGGAGGTCTTGTCACCCTCGGGGAAGTCCTTGTCCATGAACGCGCGCCAGCGATTCATGCCTTCGTCGTCCTTCCACGTCGGATCGGAGGGCTCCTTGATGTAGCCGGTCGAGATGATGCCCTTGGAATTGTCGAAGCCGGCGGGCTTCAGAACGGCGCCGACCGAGACGGAGACGTTGTTCAGGATGTGGAGCGGCTTCCAACCCAGCTCGCCGATCTTACGGATGGCTTGAGCTGCGAATTTCGGCGTGGCGATATTGACGAAGATGTCGGCGCCCGACGCCTTGAGCTTCACGATTTCGGAATTGATCGTCGGCGAGGACGTTTCATAGGACGCTTCCGCGACGATCAGATTGGCCTTATCGCCGAGGCCGTCCTTGAGGCCCTTGAGCAGGTCCTTGCCGTAGTCGTCGTTCTGGTAGAGAACCGCGACCTTCCCGTCGGGATTGTTCTTGGCGATGTACTGACCGTAAATCCGGCCCTCGCTCTGATAGCTCGGGTTGAAGCCCATCGTCCACGGATAGTGTTCCGGATCGCCCCATTTCGTCGCGCCGGTGGAGACGAAGAGCTGCGGCACCTTCTTGGCGTTCATGTATTTGTGGATCGCCGAATTGGTCGGCGTGCCGAGCGACTGGAAGATGAACAGCACTTCGTCGCTTTCGACGAGCTTCCTGGCCTGTTCGACCGTCTTCGGCGGGCTGTAGCCGTCGTCATAGCTGATAAAGTTGATCTTACGGCCGTTGATGCCGCCCTGATCGTTGATCATCTTGAAATAGGCGGCGATGCCTTTGCCGATCGTGCCATAGGCCGAGGCGGGGCCGCTATAGGGATTGATGTTGCCGATCTTGATCTCGGTGTCCGTCGCGCCGGTGTCGTATTTCTGCGCGACCGCGGGGCCCGCGGCGAACGCAAACGCTAAGGCCGCCAGGGCCGGATAGCGAAACTTGGTTGAAATCATGTGCTCTCTTTCCTCCTTCGACTGAGATATTCTCGCAGTGCGAGCCATAGCATCCCGGCGCCCATCGGCATGACGTAGACGACCAGGAGCAGAATCACGCCGTAGACAGCGCCGGACAGGCCCTTGGAGAACCCTTCGGCAATGTTCGGCAGGAACAGGATCAGCGCGCCGCCGATGAAGGCGCCCGGCAGCCAGCCCACGCCGCCGATGACCAGCCCGACCAGCAGGCTGACGGACAGCGCCACCGTGAAGCTGTCAGGCGCAACGAACGCCACGACGAACGCCGACAACGCGCCGGCGACGCCCGTATACAGGGCGCTCACGCCAAAGATCAGCGTCTTGTAGTAGGCGGTGTTGATGCCCATCGCCTTCGCCGCGATCGGGTTGTCGCGGATCGACTGGATCGCCCGGCCGGTGCGGCTGCGCACGATGTTGCGCGCCATCCAGAACATGAACAACGAAACGCCCAGCGTCAGGAAATACAGCCACTGGTCCTGACTGAGCGGCAGGCCGAACGGCGCATCGGGCTTAAGCAGGAAGATGCCTTGAACGCCGCCGGTCCAGTCCTCGAAGGGCGAAAGTTTGAGCAGCGTCGGCGTGACCGCCGTCAGCGAGAATGTCGCCAAAGCGAGGTAGATGTTTTCGAGCCGCAAGGCGGGCAGGCCGAACAGCACGCCGAACAGGAAGGAGACGAATGCCGCCGCCGGGATGGTCAGCAGGTAGTTGACGCCGAAATGCTCGATCAGGATGGCTGCCGTATAGGCGCCGACGGCGAAAAAGGCGCCGTGGCCGAGCGAGAACTGGCCGTTGAAGCCGGTCAGCAGGTTCAGCCCCATGATGGCGATGGCGTAGATGATCACCATGGTGAGCTGGAAGATGACGAAGCTCTTCAGCGCGAAGGGCAGCACGACCGCCGCCGCCAGGATCAGCGTCACGATCAGCGAGACCGTGATCTGCAGGCTTCTCGTTCCGGTCCCGGAGGATTTCGACCGCACGCCGATATCGACTCGCTGTTCCACGCTCATCGTCATACCCGCTGCACGGTTTTGCGGCCGAAAAGACCGGTCGGTTTGAACACGAGCACCAGGACGATCAGAAAGAGCGCAATGGGCTGCTTGACCTCGGAGCCGATGACCGGGATGTACGTCCCCGCCAGGCTCTCGACGATGCCGACGGCGAAGCCGCCGAACACCGCGCCCGCCGGGTTCGTCAGCCCGCCGAGCACCGCCCCGGCAAAGCCGTAAAGCAGGATGACGAGCATCATATTCGGCTCCAGGAACACCACCGGCGCAATCAGCAGACCGGCCACCGCGCCGATCGCCGAGGCCATGCCCCAGCCAAGCGCCGTCATCCAGCCGACGCGAATGCCGACCAGCCGCGCCGAAGCCGGGTTCTCGGCCGCCGCGCGCATGGCGAGCCCGATATTGGTGTAGCGGAAGAAGACGTAGAGGATGCAGACCAGCAGCACGGTGACGCCGATCATCCCGGCCTGATGCATGCTGATCAGACCGTTGCCGAACAGCGGCGCATTGCCGAAGGGCGACGGAAACGGCTTGATGGTGAAGTCCCAGATGAAGCCGGCAAGGCTGTTGATGATCGCGAACAGCGCGATGAAGGCAACGATATGCGAAAGCACCGGCGCATCGTGGATCGGCCGGAAGATGATCCGCTCGATCAGCACGCCGGCGACGAACGAAATCGCGATGGTGGCGAAGAAGGCGATCCAGAACGGCACGCCCCAGGCCATCATCTGCCAGGCCATGAAGGTGGAGAACATCGCCATCTCGCCCTGGGCGAAATTCAGATGGTGGATCGCCTGGTAGATCATGACCACGGACAGCGCCATCAGCGCATAGATCGCGCCCGAGGCAAGTCCGCTCAGGAATAGCTGAAGAAAAAGCTCCATGCCTGCTCTCTGCTAATAGCCAAGATAGGAGCGGCGCACGTTCTCGTCAGCGCCAATCTCGTTAGCTGCCCCGGACAGGACGATCCGGCCGGTTTCCAAAAGATAAGCCTCGCTGGCGAACTCCAGCGCCAGCGATGTGTTCTGCTCGACGACCAGCATGCTGACGCCCTCCTCGCGATTGATGCGGCGCAGGATCTCGAACAGATCGCGCACGATCAAAGGCGCGAGGCCGAACGACGGCTCGTCGAGCAGCATCAGCCGCGGCTTGAGCATCAGCGCCCGCGCCACGGCAAGCATCTGCTGCTCACCGCCCGACAGCGTCCCGGCCTGTTGACTGAAGCGCTGCTTCAGGATTGGGAAGTAGCTGAAGCAGCGCTCTATATCGCTCGATACGGCACCATTGTCGGAGCGTGTGATGGCCCCGAGCCGCAGGTTCTCCTCAACCGTCATACGGCTGAACGTCCCGCGTCCCTCAGGCACATGGGCGATGCCGAGTTGCGCGATCGTTTCGGGTTGTAGACCGATGATCGTCCGGCCGTCGAAGACGATGCTGCCGGTCGCGCGGATGACGCCGGAAATGGCGCGCAGCGTCGTCGTCTTGCCGGCGCCGTTCGCGCCGAGAAGCGCCGCCACACCGCCTTCCGGGATCGAGAAGGCGATGCCGTGAAGCGCCGGGATGGTCCCGTAATAGGCTCTGAGATCTTCGACTTTGAGCAAATCGGTCATCAGGCGGCCGCACCCAGATAAGCTTGAATGACTTCAGGGTGGCGCTGGACGTCGGCCGGCGCGCCTTCGGTGATCTTGCGGCCGAAATTCAGCACGACCACGCGGTCGGAGATCGACATCACCAGCCCCATGTGATGCTCGACGAGGAGCACTGTTATGCCGTGCCGGTCGCGGATGCCGCGGATGAACTGCCCGAGCTCGTCGACCTCTTCGTGATTGAGGCCGCCCGCCGGCTCGTCGAGCAACAGCAGCTTGGGCTCCCCCGCGAGCGCCCGTGCCATCTCCACGCGCTTCAGCGTCCCGAACGGCAGTCCGGCAACCGGCCTGAGCGCGACGTCCTGGAGCCCGAGCTCGTCGATGATCTGCATCGCCTTGGCGTGCTGGGCTTTGCTCTCCCGCTGTGCCTGGGGCAGAGCCAGCGCATCGTTGATGAGATTGCTGCGGCCGCGCGCATGGGCGCCGGTCATAACGTTGTCGAGCACGGTCAGCCGGTCGAACAGCGCCACGTTCTGGAAGGTGCGGCCAATGCCGATCTCGGCGATCCGGTGAGCCGGCCGATTGATGATGGACCGGCCTTCGACAATGACGTCGCCGGATGAGGGCTGGTAGAGGCGGGACAGGCAGTTGAACAGCGTCGTTTTGCCGGCACCGTTAGGGCCGATCAATCCGAGGATCTGTCCTCGTTCGAGCTGAAATGATACACTGTCGAGCGCGACGATGCCGCCGAAACGGACAGTAAGGTCACGAACTTCGAGGAGCGGCTGTCCTGCGCCGCCTAACGCCTCTGACATTGTCTCTATCTACCTCAAAGAGAACGAATGTGGCCGGCGTGGTGTATAAATAGAGTTTTGATATGCGTTTTTATTACGCGTTCAGCGTTCATGTTTCCCCTCCCCATTTGCCTGTCCAAGAATGGGACTTGAAGACTTGGCGAAAAGCCGATGCCTTTACAAGAAAAGCAGCCCCATCACACTTGAAATGCAGCAGGTTTTCTACCTGCGTCTCGTTGACAAGGAGGACACCACAACATAAGCTCGTTGTCAATTCCGCAGAATTTAATTCCGCAGTGCAGAATTAAGGGTCGGACACGGCGGAAAATAAAGCCCTCCAGCCTAGGGAAGGAAACCAATTTGACACCTCGTGTTGACTTTAGCAAGGACGGCGAAGTTGCCGTAATTCGGATCGATAACCCTCCGGTCAATGCCCTCGGCTATGACGTCCGCACCGGGCTTTGCGACGCGCTCGCCAAGGCGCGCGGCGATGATGCCGTGAAGGGTATCGTGGTCGGCGGAACGGGCGCGGCCTTCAGCGGCGGCGCCGATATCACCGAGTTCGGAAAACCGCCGAAATCGCCCTCGCTTCACGATGTGCTCACGCTGCTCGACGAAATGAACAAGCCGACCGTTGCCGCGATCAACGGCGTCGCCCTTGGCGGCGGCCTGGAGCTTGCCCTAACCTTCCATTTCCGCGTCGCCGATCCGAAAGCGCAGCTCGGCCTGCCCGAGGTGAAGCTCGGCATCCTGCCGGGTGCCGGAGGGACGCAGCGCCTGCCGCGCGTCGTCGGAATGCAGCAGGCGCTGAAGATGATCGTCAGCGGCGACCCGATTCGCGCGGCGAAGGGCTACGAACTCGGCCTCGTCGATGCGCTTGCCGAGGGCGACGTCATGGCCGAGGCCATCGCCTTTGCCCGCAAGGTCCTCGCCGAGAACCGTCCGCTGAGCCGCGTCCGCGACCGCGACGACAAGCTCGCCTTCGATCAGGCCGCGTTCGACGAGCTGGCCGGCTCGCTGACCAAGCGCGCGCGGGGCCTGGAAGCGCCGATGGTCTGCGTGAAGGCCGTCCGCAATGCCGCCACGATGCCGTTCGACGATGCCGTCAAGGCGGAGCGCGAATTCTTCATGACCCTGGTCGGCAGCGATCAGGCCAAGGCCCAGCGCCACATCTTCTTCGCCGAGCGCGCCGCGCGCAAAGTGCCGGACATGCCGCGCGAGGTGAAGTCCCGCAAGGTTGACACGGTCGCCGTGATCGGCGGCGGCACCATGGGACGCGGCATCGCCATGTCCTTCGCCGATGCCGGCATCCCCGCGACGATCATCGAGACGAGCGAGGACGCGCTGGCCAAATGCATGGCGGCGGTCGAGGAGACCTATAAACAGGGCGTCGCGCGCGGCAGGATGAACGAAGCGGAGGCGCAGAAACGGACCGGCCTCGTCAAGGGCACGACGAATTTCGAAGCGGGCGTCAAGGACGCCGACATGATTATCGAGGCCGTCTTCGAGGAGATGGGGCTGAAGAAGGAGATCTTCGCCAGGCTCGACGCCGCCGCCAAGCCGGGCGCGATCCTCGCCTCCAACACCTCCACGCTCGATGTCGACGAGATCGCCTCGGTGACCAAGCGGCCCGAAGATGTGCTCGGCATGCACTTCTTCTCGCCTGCCAACATTATGAAACTGCTGGAGATCGTGCGCGGCGCCAAGACCTCCCACGAAGCGCTGAAGACGGCGATGGACGTCGGCCAACGCATCCGCAAGGTCGGCGTGATCAGCGGCGTTTGCGACGGCTTCATCGGCAACCGTATGCTGGCGCGCCGCTCGACCGAGACGGAGCGGCTGCTGCTCGAAGGCGCGCTGCCGCAGGAGATCGATGCCGCCGTCACCGAGTTCGGCTTCCCGATGGGGCCGTGCGCGATGGGCGACCTGGCCGGGCTTGACGTCGGCTGGCGCATCCGCAAGGGCCGTGGCACCCGTGCCGCAATTACCGACGCGCTCTGCGAGCAAGGCCGGTACGGACAGAAGACCGGCCGAGGCTATTACATCTATGAAGGCGGCTCGCGTGTCCCGCGTCCCGACCCGGAAGTCGAGCAGCTCATTCTGGAGACGTCGAAGCAGCTCGGCATCGAGCGCCGCCCGATCTCGAAACAGGAGATCCTCGAGCGCATGACCTACCCGATGATCAACGAGGGCGCGCGGATTCTCGAGGAAGGCATCGCGATGCGCCCGAGCGACATCGACGTGGTCTGGATCTACGGCTACGGCTGGCCGATCGCACGCGGCGGGCCGATGTTCTACGCCGATCAGGTCGGCCTCGGCACCATCGCGGACCGGCTCAGCCAGTATGCGGACCAGGTGGGCGACAAGAGCCTTGCCCCCGCGCCGCTGCTCACCCGGCTCGCCGCCGAGGGCAAGGGTTTCAGCTCGCTCTAGAGC
Organism: uncultured Alphaproteobacteria bacterium; assembly: GCA_963727575.1. Lineage (GTDB taxonomy): Bacteria > Pseudomonadota > Alphaproteobacteria > Rhizobiales > Rhodomicrobiaceae > JAHQVI01. The sequence continues at coordinate 82,467 of CAVSIA010000030.1, read as the reverse complement.
GCGATGAGGAAATGCGGGAACCGGATTTCCGCTTCGTCATCCCGCTCTAAACGATTGGAATAGACCAATGAGCCAACGCCCATTCGCTTGGGAAAAGCATTATCCGCCCGGGCTGGCCTGGGATGCGCCGCTGGATATCACCACCATCGGCGCCATGTTCGACAAGGCGGTCGGCGACTATGGCGAACGTCCGGTCATCGAGTTCCGCGGCAAGCATATCCTCTATCGGGAACTGGGCGCCAAGGCCGAGGCAGCAGCCTCGGCTTTTCTGTCTCTCGGCCACGGCCAGGACCGCCCGATTGCGCTCTATCTGCCCAACGTGCCTTACCACCCGATCGCATTTTTCGGCGGCGCCAAGGCCGGCGCAACGCTCGTGCATCTCAGCCCGCTCGACGCCGAGCGCGAGCTGGAGCACAAGCTGACCGACAGCGGCGCGCGCACGATCGTGACGACCAACTTCCCCACGATGCTGCCCAACGCGCTGAAGATGCTCGACCGCGGCCTCGTCGACCGGGTGATCGTCGGCGACGACGCGGAATGGGGCGAGTCGCCGATCCCGCTGGTACCGATCCCCGAGCGGGAGGGCGTCGTGTCGTTCAGCCGGCTGATGGCCGATGCGCCGCAGCGATCCTCATGGGCCAGCGTTACTCCCGACGATATCGTGCTGCTGCAATATACCGGCGGCACCACCGGCAAGCCGCGCGCCGCGATCATCAGCCACGCCAATCTCACCGCCACGATCTCGATCTACGACATATGGGCCAAGGCCGCCGGCGCTGCCCAGGCCGACATCACAATGCCCGACATCGAGACCGTCATCGGTGTGCTGCCCTTCTTCCATATCTACGCGCTGACCTCGGTGCTGCTGCGGCATGTCAGGAACGGCAATCTGATCCTGCTCCGGGTGCGCTTCGATGGCGACCAGGTCGCTGCACGACATCGAGGTCAACCGGGCGACGTCGTTCCCGGGCGTGCCGACCATGTGGATTGCGCTCGCGAGCCGTCCCGACATCGGCCAGCGCGACCTGTCCTCGCTCACCTATTGCGGCTCCGGCGGCGCACCGCTGCCGGTCGAGATCGAGACCCGCTTCCGGCAGATCACCGGGCGGCGGCTCGGCGGCGGATGGGGCATGACCGAGACCACGCCCGCCGGCACCAACGTTCCCGCCTATATGGACGACTCCGCCGGGCACGATCGGCCTGCCGCTGCCGCAGGTGGAGATGGACGTCGCCGCGCTGGACGACCCGACGCGCCTGCTGCCGCCCGGCGAGACGGGCGAGATCCGCGTGCGCGGCCCGAACGTAACCAAGGGCTATTGGAAGCGGCCCGAGGAGACGGCGAACGCCATCGTCGAGGGCGGCTATCTGCTGACCGGCGACATCGGCTATATGGACGAGGACGGCTTCTTCTTCATCGTCGACCGCAAGAAGGACATGATCATCTCCGGCGGCTTCAACGTCTATCCGCAGATGATCGAGCAGGCGATCTACGAGCATCCCGCGGTCGAGGAGGTCATCGTCATCGGCATCCCCGACGGCTATCGCGGCGAGTCGGCCAAAGCCTTCATCAAGCTGAAACCGGGCGCCCCGCGCTTCACCCTCGAGGAGCTCAACGCCTTCCTCGCCGACAAGCTGGGCCGTCACGAGTTGCCCGCCCATCTGGAATTCCGCGACGCTCTTCCGCGCACGGCGGTCGGCAAATTGTCGAAAGTCGAGCTGAAGCAGGAAGAGCGCACCAAAGCGAACAATGCTGGCACCAACACTTCTATGGGATCGAAAATCAATGCCTGAGGCGGTCATCGTTTCCACTGCGCGTACTCCGATCGGTAAGGCCGTACGCGGATCGTTCAACATGACGCATGGCGCCGATCTCGCCGGCCACGCGATCAAACACGCAGTTAGCCGCGCCGGGGTCGAGCCGGGCGAGATCGAGGACGCGGTGATGGGCTGTGCGCAACCGGAGGGCGCCACGGGCGGCAATATCGCCCGCCAGGCGGCGCTGCGGGCCGGCCTGCCGGTCTCGGTTGCGGGAATGACCATCAACCGCTTCTGCTCCTCCGGTCTGCAGGCCATCGCCGCGGCCGCGCACAGCATCGTCCACGACGGCGCGCCGGTCATGGTCGCCGGGGGCCTCGAGTCGATCAGCCTCGTGCAGATGAACATGAATCAGAAGTTCTATCGCAACGACTGGCTGTTCGAGCACAAGCCGGACATCTACATGGCGATGATCGAGACCGCCGACATCGTCGCCAAGCGCTATGGCGTCACCCGCGAGGCGCAGGACGAATATGCCCTGCTCAGCCAGCGGCGCACGGCAATGGCGCAGCAGGAGGGGCTGTTCGACGACGAGATCGTGCCGATCGAGACGGTGATGGCCGTCGAGGACAGGGAGACCAAGGAGATCTCGCAAAAACACCGTCACCGCCGCCAAGGACGAGTGCAACCGGCCGACGACGACGCTGGAAGGGCTCGCCTCGCTGAAGCCGGTGCGCGGCGACGACCAGTTCATCACCGCCGGCAATGCCAGCCAGCTTTCGGATGGCGCCAGCGCCTGCGTGCTGATGGCCGACACCGAGGCGGCAAGGCGCGGCATCACCCCGATGGGCGTGTTCCGCGGCTTTGCCATCGCCGGCTGCGAGCCGGACGAGATGGGCATCGGCCCGGTTTACGCCGTGCCGCGTCTGCTCGAGCGCACCGGGCTGAAGGTCGACGACATCGACCTGTGGGAACTGAACGAGGCGTTCGCCAGCCAGGTGCTGTATTGCCGCGACCGGCTGGGCATTCCGCCGGAGAAGCTCAACGTCAACGGCGGCTCGATTTCCATCGGCCACCCCTACGGCATGTCCGGCGCCCGCATGACCGGCCATGCCCTGATCGAGGGCAAACGGCGCGGCGCCAAATATGCGGTCGTGACCATGTGCATAGGCGGCGGCCAGGGTGCTGCCGGCCTCTTCGAGATCGTGTAGATTGCGGTTCGAACAAACAAACACGGATTGGAGAGGAAACGATGCTACCACCCACAAGCGAACGCGCCGAAGCGCTGAGACGACGTGTCACCGACTTCATGAAGGAGCATGTCTATCCTGCGGAGGAGATCTTTTCGCAGCAGCTCAACGACGCGCCGAGCCGGTGGAGCGTGCCGCCGATCATGGAGGAGCTGAAGGCGAAGGCGAAAGCGGAGGGCCTCTGGAACCTGTTTCTGCCGAAGCGCGAGTTTTCGGACGGGCTGACCAATGTCGAATACGCGACGCTTTGCGAGGTCATGGGACGATCCGGGATCGCGCCGGAAGCCTTCAACTGCTCCGCGCCCGACACCGGCAATATGGAGACCATCGCCCGCTACGGGACGGATGCGCAGAAGGAAGAGTGGCTGAAGCCGCTGATGAACGGCGAAATCCGCTCTTGCTTCGCCATGACCGAGCCCGCGGTCGCCTCGTCCGACGCCACGAACATCCGTACCGAGATCAAGCGCGACGGCGACGACTATGTCGTCAACGGCCGCAAATGGTGGTCGTCCGGCGCCATGGACCCGCGCTGCAAGATCATGATCGTCATGGGGCAGACCGATCCGAACGCGGCCAAGCATCAGCGCCAGTCGATGATCCTGGTTGCCGGCCGATACGCCCGGCGTGACGGTGATGCGGCCGTTGACGGTGTTCGGCTATGACGACGCGCCGCACGGCCATGCCGAGGTCAATTTCGAGAATGTCCGCGTGCCGGCCTCGAACATCCTGCTCGGCGAGGGCCGCGGCTTCGAGATCGCCCAAGGCCGCCTCGGACCGGGCCGCATCCATCACTGCATGCGCTCCATCGGCGTCGCGGAGCGGGCGCTGGAAGCGCTGTGCGAGCGCGCCTTATCCCGCGTCGCCTTCGGCATGCCGATCGCCGACCACGGCGTGACGCGCCACTGGATCGCGGAGTTGCGCATGGAGATCGACCAGGCGCGGCTGCTGACCATGCATGCCGCGCATATGATGGACACGGTCGGCAATAAGGAAGCCAGGGCCGAGATCGCGATGATCAAGGTGGTCGCGCCGAACGTCGCCGCGAAGGTCGTCGATCGGGCGATCCAGGTCCATGGCGGCGGCGGCGTCAGCCAGGACTTCCATCTCGCCAAAGCCTATGCCGGCGTGCGCACGCTGCGCCTTGCGGACGGCCCGGACGAGGTGCACCGCGAGACGGTCGCCAAGGTGGAGCTGCGCAAATATATGAACCGGCGCCGGGAGGACGGCAATGCAGGCTAGCGGGCCAACCGATGAGCCGACGGGGCGGCGGGTTCCGCCCCCCGAAACGGTCGAGGTGCGGCCCGCGCACCGCTTCGAGACGGCGCGGCTGGAGCGGCTCCTCGCCGACAAGATGGGCGCACGCCTGATCGACATCAAACAGATGGGCGGCGGGCAGTCCAATCCGACCTTCGTGCTGATCACGGATAAAGGCGAGTATGTGCTGCGCAAGCAGCCGCCGGGCAAGCTGCTGCCGTCCGCTCATGCAGTCGACCGGGAATACCGCGTGCTCTCGGCGCTCTCGCAGACCGACGTGCCGGTCCCGCAGACCTATCTGTTCTGCGACGACCCCGAGGTGATCGGCACGCCGTTCTACCTGATGGAGCGGATGCACGGCCGGGTGTTCTGGGCGCAGACCCTGCCGGAGGTGGCGCGCGAGGACCGCCGGGCCATCTATTTCGGCATGGCCGATGCGCTCGCCCGCCTGCACAAGGTCGACTACGCCGCTGTCGGGCTCGCCGATTTCGGCAAGCCCGGCAGCTATTTCGCCCGCCAGATCGGCCGCTGGAGCAAGCAGTGGGAAAGCTCGCGGACGCGCGAGAACCCTGCCATCGACAAGCTGGTCGAATGGCTGCCGAAGAACATCCCCGAGGACGACGACCAGACCGCGATCTGCCACGGCGATTTCCGCTTCGACAACATGATGTTCCATGCCACGGAGCCGCGCGTCATCGCCATCTTCGACTGGGAGCTGTCGACGCTCGGCCATCCGCTCGCCGACCTCGCCTATTCGGTGATGCGCTACAACCTGCCGGCGGACGCCTATGACGGCCTCATGGGGCTCGACCTGGAAGCGCTCGGCATCCCGAGCGAGGCCGAGTTCATCGACGCCTACTCGGAGAAGGTCGGCCACCCGGCCAAGCTGACGCCGTTTCACAAGGCGTTCTCGCTGTTCCGGCTCGCCGTGATCATCGAGGGCGTTGTCGCGCGGGCGCTTGCCGGGAATGCATCGAACTCAACCGCGCTCCAGACCGCGCCGGCCGGCATTCTGCTCGCCGATCGCGGCTGGGAGATCGCCAACGGCTCATAAAGAGATCGAGGAAGCTCAATGACAGACCCGTTTCGCCTCGACGGCCAGGTGGCCATCGTAACCGGCTCCAGCCGGGGCATCGGCAAGGAGACCGCCAAGCTGCTCGCGCGCCAGGGCGCCAAGGTGGTAGTGTCCAGCCGCAAGGCCGATGCATGCGAGGAGGTCGCCAAGGAGATTGCGGCCGAGGGCGGCGAGGCGGTGGTCATCGCCTGCAACGTGTCCCGCAAGACCGAGGTCGAGGCGCTGATCAAGGGCACGACGGAGCGCTTCGGCAAGATCGACGTGCTGGTCTGCAACGCCGCCGCCAATCCGGCGTTCGGACCGCTGCAGGAGCTTTCCGACGACGCCTTCGACAAGATCATGGCGACCAACGTCAAGGCCAATCTCTGGCTCTGCAACATGACCATACCGGGCATGGTCGAGCGCGGCGGCGGCAATGTCGTGATCATCTCGTCGATCGCGGGCTTGCGCGCCTCGCCGATGATCGCCGCCTACGGCATGTCGAAGGCCGCCGACTTCGCGCTGGCCCGCAATCTGGCCGTCGAGTGGTCGGGCAAGAACATCCGCGTCAACTGCGTCGCTCCGGGACTGGTCAAGACCGATTTCGCCCGGGCGCTGTGGGAGGACGAGGAGCGCCTCGCCCGCCGCAACGCGACGACGCCGCTGCGACGGATCGGCGAGCCGGAGGAAATCGCGACGGTTGCGACCTTCCTCGCCTCGCCGGCCGCGAGTTTCATCACTGGGCAGATCATCGTCGCCGATGGCGGCGTGACGATCGCTTAGGGAATAAAGGGAGAGATAAGCCTCAATAAAAGGGAGAGGGCATCCACCCTGTCAGTAGGCGGACACGGCCCGTTCGGGGGGATCGTGGACCGCGTTCGTCGGGGCGGGATGGTGGAGTCGCATAAGGTGCTTCGGCGCTTTATGCGGCTCTTTTTTTTCGCCGCACCGGATAGCTGCGTGCGAACGATATCCTGTTGAAAGATGCGCGTCCGATGCGTGCATTATCCACTGTTTGCAACCATCCGGAACCCTTAGGGCTTGGCAAAATTTTCCCGATCGGCTTAATGTCCGGCCAAGCTACAATTCGCTTCCGCGGCGATCGCGGGACCATTTTTCTCTGAGCGTATCCAATGAGCATCTACAAGGCCGAACGCGAGACGATGATCGAATTGCAGATTCGCCCCAACGCCGTCACCAGCGTCGCGCTGCTGAAGGCGATGGCCGACACGCCGAGAGAGATCTTCGTTCCGCCGTCGCAGCGCAATCTCGCTTATATGGACGAGGCGCTGAAGGTCGAATCGGCGCGCGACGGACATCCGGCCCGCTACTTGCTCGCGCCGATGGTGTTCGCCAAGCTGGCTCAGCTCGCCGGCGTCAAGCCGGATGACCGGGTGCTGGATGTCGGCGCTGCGACCGGCTATTCGACCGCGATCCTGGCGAAGCTGGCGAAAGAAGTGGTCGCGGTCGACGACGACGCGGGGCTGACCGCGATCGCCAAGGACGCCTTCGCCGACCAGGGACTCACAAACGCCAAATTCGCCACCGGTCCGCTGGATGAGGGGGCTCCCGGCGAGGCGCCGTTCGACTTGATCTTCCTGAATGGCCGTATCGAGCGCGAGCCGCTGAAACTCTTCGAGCAACTCGCTCCGGGCGGACGCCTGGTTGCGGTGATGGGAACCAACAGCGCTCCGAAGGCGCGCCTGTTCACGAAAATTGGCAATACGATTTCAGGAGTTTGTCGGATTTGACGCCGGCGCCCCGCTTCTGCCGGGCTTCGAAGCCAAGCCTGCCTTCACCTTCTAACAACCCTAGCGTGTGAACGCGGCAAAAAAGCAACGAGACCTGAAAAACGGCTCGTTAACGCCTCATTCGTGCCTTTTCGCCTTCCCCTCTCCGTCCGCGATCATTAATTGTGATTCCAAGATGAGGGTGAGCGATAATTCGGGGTGCCCCCTCCTGGCATTCGACCAAGTGCTTCGAAGGGATCAGGCAGGCATGCAGTGCGGACCTGAGACGATATCAGCGGCGGTTCACAAGGTACGTAGGTCGGGGTTCGCAAGAACTCTGGCGGCAGTTTTTTTCGCGTCAGCGCTTTTTGTTCCGGGCAGCACCGCGCGTGCTGAGAGCTTGCAGGACGCTTTATCCGCGGCTTACCTGTTCAATCCCAGCCTGAAGGCGGCGCGTGCGCAGCTCCGGGCGACGGATGAGGAGGTGCCTCGTGCGAGGTCAGGCTTTCGCCCCACGGTTGGAGGCGAGGTCACGCAAAGCTGGCAGCGCAGCGACACCAACATTCCCGGCACGGCGGGGAACATCGAGCCCCGCAGCTACTCCGTCACACTGAGCCAGCCGGTCTTTAGCGGCTTCCGCACGCTCAACGCCGTCAAGGGCGCCGAAGCGATCGTCGAAGCTGGCCGCGAAGATCTGCGCTCGATCGAGCAGCAGGTGCTGCTGAACGCCGTGACTGCCTATGTCAACGTTGTCCGCGACCAGGCCGTGCTCTCGCTTCAGCAGAACAATCTGAAAGTGCTCCAGGAGCAGCTTCGGGCCACGCAGGATCGATTCGAAGTCGGCGAGGTCACCAAGACCGACGTCGCCCAGGCCCGCGCGCGGGCAAGCGGTGCGTCGTCGGCGATCAGCGCCGCCCGTGCGCAGTTGCAGGCAAGCCGCGCCGTCTATGCCCAGCTCGTCGGCCACATGCCGTCCAATGTAAAGAATCCCGGCGCGGCGCGCGCATTGCCGCGCTCGCTCGACGAAGCCCTGGCGACCGGCGAGGGTGAGAATCCGCAGATCCTGGCCGCCTTGTTCCGCGAGCGCTCGCAGGATCATCTGATCAAGCAGACCAAGGGCGAGCTGCTGCCCTCCGTCAATCTTCAGGCGAGCTACAGCCGCACCGAGGGCGGGCAGTCCTCGATCGGCGCCGACCGTCAGGACGTCGCCACGGTCACGGGCGTGCTCACCGTGCCGATCTATCAGGCCGGTGAAGTCTCGGCCCGGATTCGTCAGAATATCGAGACCCGTTCGCAGCTTCGCCATCAGATCGACGAGGCGCGGGAATCGGTTCGGGCCACGGTGATCTCCGCATGGGGCGATTACACCGCCTCGCGGGCTCAGATCGCGTCGGACGAAGCGCAGGTGAATGCGAGCCAGGTGGCGCTCGAAGGCGTTCGCGAAGAAGAAAAGGTCGGTCAGCGCACGGTTCTCGACGTTTTGAACAGCGAGCAGGAATTGCTGACTGCGCGTGTCAATCTTGCAACATCGCGTCGTAATTTCGTCGTCGCTTCCTATTCGCTGATCTCCGCGGTCGGCCATCTCTCCGCGGCCTCCGTCAGTCTCCAGGTCGAGCAATACGATCCCACGCAGCATTATCGCGAGGTGAAACATCAGTGGATCGGCTGGAGCACAACGGTTGAAGAGAGCGAAGCGGAGCCGGTCGTCGCTCCCGTCACAGCGCCCGGCAGGAAGCCGCATCAGCCCTCGGGCGACGGTCCTGCCTATACCGAACACTGGCGGTGAATTTCTCTCCTAAGAGTTGAGTGTGCCTCCCGAGTTGCTCATAATGCGGAACTGGGGGAGCGGTGTTGTTGTTAAACGATAATTCATCGCTCCCATCTTGTACGCATTTGTGCGATGCATAGGTGATCCCGGTGGGCGCCGGGCACAGCATGCCGTTCGTGGACGGCGGAGGTATTGATGCGAAAGCCAGAGCAATCAACCGAGCCCTCAATCGAAGAGATCCTGGCCTCGATTTGCCGGATCATCGCGGATGACGGCGTGCATGGTAAAAGCTCGGCCGCCGATCACGCGTTTCCCCGCACCGCAACAGATCCGCGCGCCCGCCAGCATTCCGAGGACGACGACCAGCCGCGTTTCGAGGCATCCGATCCATTCGAAGTCCCGCGCGCCGAGAGCGAGGACGAGATCCTCGAACTGACAGAAGATTTCATGCTCGAAGAGCACGCAGCCGCACAAGAGCGCCTTCGCCGCGCCAGCCGGCGATGAACCCGACGAAGTAGAAAGCACCGGGCATTTTGGCCGGGACCGCCCGAACGCCGATGCGCCGCCCGGCCGCCGCCTCGATAGCGTGTTCTCGAATGTCGCGGCCGAGGTCGATCGGTTGTCCTCCGGGGACCGTGGCGCCGCTGGCGAGCCGCAGCATTTCGAAGCCGAGGACGACGACATTCCGGCGGTGCGGGGATTCATGCCTCCCGCGCGGCAAAGTGGATTTGCCGCCGAGCCGGCTCCGCAACCTGCCTCCGCAGCGCACTCCACCGAACCAAGGGACGCCGCGCCGCCGAAGCCGACCGCACAGCAGGCGCCGTCGCGGACGCATTCCCGTCCGGTCTGGTCGGCAAGGCGGCTTGAGGGCGACCGCGGTTCGAGGCAGCCTGTTCCCCCGGTGCAATCCATCGAGCCCCAGGACGAGGCGCCCGAACACCAGCGCGGCATAGCGGGTCGCGATCAATGGGCCGAGGGCGTGCAGATGCCCGTCCCCGAATCCGGACCGGCCCTGCCGTTTCCCTATGCCGCCGACGAAACGGCCGGCGCGGCGCCAGCCCCTTCTTCACCGACCATCTCCGATGGAAATGAGGACGATCTCGACGACGAAAAGAGTTTTGTCGGCGATTTTCTGACGCGTGTATTCGGCAGCGGTACGCAGCAAAGCGATGCCGCGGGCGCCGATTCTGACCAGCGCGAAGGTGCGAAGGGCAAGGCGGCCAAGCTGGCGCGCGAGACCGTTGCCGACTTTGCCTCCGAGAAGCTGGGGGCGCCCTCGGTCGCCAGCGCACTTCATGCCGATAAGCCGTTCATGGACCAGATCGCCGATTCGCTGGAGTTGGCTCTGGCCCAGACCGATCATGACCGCCACGATGAGGACGACTTCGACGATGAGGTTGCCGCAGCATCCGCCGCGGACGAGGATCTTCCCGACCTGCCGTTTCCACCCGATCCGGAGTTCCTGCCGTTCGGAGTGAGCAGCGAGGCGCCGCAGGCGGCTACACCGTCCGCGAAGCCGGAGCCCGAGCCGGCCGAGACTTCGGCAGACCATGGGCTCGACCAGCCGAAACCGGCCTCGGATCGCACGGATCGCGCTTTTCCCCGCCATGCGGATGCTATGTTCGAAGACCCATCGGCGGCATACGCAGCGCTCGATGCCGAGCTGTCGCCGCCGCGGCGCGAGATGAAACAGGCCGAGCCCGCACCCGCAGCGCAGCAGCCCGCCGTTCCGCCGCAGTTTCAGGCTCCGGCGGCCGAGCTGCCGCCGCATGATCCGGCCCAGGTCGTGGCGTCGCCCGGCGCTGATTTCAGCTTTCCCGCAGGTCTGGAAGACAGCATCAAGGAAATGATCAAGCCTCTGATCGTTCAATGGCTGAACGACAACCTGCCGCGGATCGTCGAGAAGGCGGTACGCGAGGAACTCAGCGACACGACAGGGAAGTCTCGCTGAGCTGCGCGCACAAGGCGTCGCGCGGCGTTGATTTGCACGAATTCCCGGTCTTTCGCACCGGCAATCCGACAGAGCGGGTTGACGCTTAATCCTGCTCGCGATTAAGTGCTCGGCAATAGCGGATTTCCTTTAATCGATCGTCCTGCAATGCTCGAAAAACATTACAAGCCCGCGGAAATCGAGGCTTCGATTTACCGTCAGTGGGAAGAGTCCGGTGCCTTTCGCGCCGGCTCGAAGAACAATGACGCCAATTCGGCGCAACCGTTCTGCATCGTCATCCCGCCGCCGAACGTGACCGGCTCGCTGCATATGGGCCACGCGCTCAACAACACTCTTGCAGGACATCCTGATCCGCTTCGAGCGGATGCGCGGCAAGGACGTGCTCTGGCAGCCGGGCACCGACCATGCCGGCATCGCCACGCAGATGGTCGTCGAACGTCAATTGATGGAGCGCCAGGAGCCTGATCGCCGCGAGCCATGGGCCGCGAGGCGTTCGTCGAGCGCATCTGGGAGTGGAAGGAGGAATCGGGCGGCACGATCATCGGCCAGCTCAAGCGGCTTGGCGCGTCCTGCGACTGGTCGCGCGAGCGCTTCACCATGGATGAGGGCCTGTCGGACGCGGTGCTGCAAGGTCTTCGTCCAGCTCTACCAGGAAGGGCTGATCTACCGCGACAAGCGCCTCGTCAACTGGGACCCGCATTTCGAAACCGCGATTTCCGATCTCGAAGTCGAGAACCATGGAGGTCGACGGCCATTTCTGGCACTTCAAATACCCGCTGGAAAACGGCGAGACCTACGAATATGTCGAGAAGGACGCGGACGGCAACATCACGCTTCCGCGAGCAGCGCGACTATATCGCCATCGCCACGACGCGCCCCGAGACGATGCTGGGCGACGGCGCGGTTGCGGTTCACCCGAGCGACGAGCGCTATGCGCCGATCGTCGGCAAGCGCGTGCTGCTGCCGCTCGCCGAGCGCTATATCCCTGTTGTCGCCGACGAATATCCGGACCCGCATTTCGGCTCCGGCGCGGTGAAGATCACCGGCGCGCATGACTTCAACGACTATCAAGGTCGCCAAGCGTCACGATCTGCCGATGTATGTCCTGATGGACACCAAGGCGCGGATGCTGGACGCCGATTACGTGCCCAAGAAATATCGCGGCATGGACCGCTTCGAGGCGCGTAAGGCGATTGTCGCCGATCTCGACTGAGCGCGGCCTGATGATCCAGGTCGAGGACAAGACGCATCATGCAGCCTTTTGGCGACCGGTCCGGCGTCGTCATCGAGCCTTATCTGACAGACCAGTGGTTCGCCGACGCCAAGACGCTGGCCGCGCCCGCGCTGGAAGCCGTCCGCAATGGCGACACGAAATTCGTGCCGCAAGAACTGGGAGAAGACATATTTCCAGTGGCTTGAGAATATCGAGCCGTGGTGCATCTCGCGCCAGCTGTGGTGGGGGCATCGCATTCCGGCGTGGTATGGTCCCAAAAAAAACAAAAATCCTCAAAGCAATTTAGACGTCTCCTATCCCGCTTTTCAGGATCAAGAACTTGCTCGTTTTATTTCAACTATAGAAGACGACGCACTTCGTCAGGCGCAGGGATATTATGGGGCAGATGTTAAAATCGTTGATAGCTTTCAAGAGGCTTTAAATTCATCTTACGCAGACAATAACAAAATATATATCTGGCGCGATCCCGGACGTGCTCGACACCTGGTTTTCCTCCGCGCTCTGGCCGTTCTCGACGCTCGGCTGGCCGGAAGAGACGCCGGAGTTGAAGCGCTACTACCCGAACGCGGTGCTCGTCACCGGCTTCGACATCATCTTCTTCTGGGTCGCCCGGATGATGATGATGGGCCTCTATGTCATGAAGGACGTGCCGTTCCCGACGGTCTACATCCATGCCCTCGTCCGCGACGAGAAGGGGCAGAAGATGTCGAAGTCCAAGGGCAACGTCATGGACCCGCTCGACATTATCGACGGCGTGACGCTCGACGATCTCATCGAGAAGCGTGTCGCCGCGCTCGCGAAGAAGGACGACCGCAAGCGGATCGAGCGCGACACGAAGAAGGATTACCCGAACGGCATCGAAGGCTACGGCGCCGACGCGCTGCGCTTCACGCTCGCCGCGATGGCGGCCCAGGGACGCGACGTGAAGCTGTCCATGGCGCGCATCGAGGGCTATCGCAATTTCGCGACCAAGCTCTGGAATGCCGCCCGTTTCGGCGAAATGAACGGCTGTCTGCCGGCCAAGGCGTTCAAGCCGAAGGCGGCGAAACAAACCGTCAACCGCTGGATCGCAGGCGAGGTCGAGCGCACCGCCGCAGCCGTCACCGAAGGCATCGAGCAGCACCGCTTCAACGAGGCGGCCGGCGCGATCTATCATTTCGTCTGGCATACCTTCTGCGACTGGTATCTGGAACTGGCCAAGCCGATCCTGGGCGGCGCCGACGAAGCCGCGAAGGCCGAGACTCAAGCCATGTTCGCCTGGGCGCTCGACACCATTCTGATCATGCTGCATCCGTTCAAGCCCTTCATCACCGAAGCGCTCTGGCAGAGTATCGGCGAGGCGCGGCGGGCGCGACAGCATGTTGATTCTGGCGGACTGGCCAGCGCTGTCGGGGCTTCAGGACGCAGCCGCCGATGCGGAGATGGCCTGGGTCATCGACCTGATTTCCGAAGTCCGTTCAGTGCGTTCGGAGATGAACGTGCCGCCCGCGGCGCAGATCCCGCTGCTGATCTGCGGGGCGTCGAAAGACGTCAGGACGCGTGCCGAAAAGCATATCGAAACGCTGTCGCGCCTTGCGCGGCTGGACTCGATCGCCTTCGAAAAGGCGCCCCCGAAAGGCGCGGTACAGATCGTGATGAAGGACGCCGTGCTGGCGCTGCCGCTGGCCGGCGTGATCGATCTGGAGGCCGAGAGCGAGCGGCTGAAGCGGGAAATTGACCGGATGCGCGGCGAGATCGAAAAGCTCGATCAAAAGCTCTCCGATGAGAAGTTTACCTCGCGTGCGCCCGAGCACGTCGTCGAGGAGAACCGCGAAAGACGGGTCCAGGCGTCGGAGGCGCAGAAGCGTCTCGACGAGGCGCTCAAACGGCTGCAAGCCGCCGCATAGCGCGGGTTATTCGGGACCGAGATACGCGGCCGCCGCCGCCCCGCTCTATATTTGCGCGCCGCGCAATCTGAGGGGACACCGGAGTCCCCGTTTCCCGATCCGCTCTCAGTTGCATCAAAGCCACGATCGCGCAAAAAGCCGGCGCCTTGCTGCGCCGGTTGCCTCTTGCCTGCACTCGGGATCACACGGCTTTGAATGGCTCTGTTGCGTATAGGCCACGCACTGCGGCATTACTGCCTCTTTTGCGCCATAAAGGTCCCCGACCATTGGACAACCGAGGGTGCATAGCTCGGGATGCAGATACTTTAAGTTACAGAAAATTTGAACGATTTTGCTCTAAGGCAGGCGCAAGCGCCGTCATTCGGTAAGATGATTTCTGAGTAGCAAAATTAAGCTTCATGTTTAGTGGAATAGCGCCCTGATGAACGTGGAACTATTCAACAAGAAGCCGCTTTCGGACCGACATGTTTTGCCGGCACCGGAGGGTCAGCTTCGTGACCAGCGTTACTGCGCGCCGCAGCCGAACGAAGCCGTGGCGGGCGGTGATGAAGCGGGTGATGTTTCACCGGCGCACCGGATGGCGGCGAGCGCGGAGCATGCCGCCGAATGCGTCGCGCCGCGGATCGGTGCCGCCTCGGGCGGGGTGAGTCCGGATTGCAACGGCCGCGAGAAATGGCTGTCTGACACGATGATGGCCAGGGTTTGCCTCAATATGCCCCGTATCGTGCGGTACGATGAATGCATTCTGGCTGGCCGACTCAAAGGATTCGCCGTGGCCGTAGTCGATGGAAAAGTTGGTGTGGGGCGAACTTTCGCGGGCGGAATGTTCGGCATGCTGTGTCGCGGTGCGGGTGTTGTTGAAGGCGGGTCGGCGCCTTGGAATGCGGGTGAGATCGGGGCGTTTGCAGGGAATGCGCGGAACACCGGTTCCGCAAGGATGGGGTCGGCAACCCATCCGAGGGCAAAAAAAGAAACAATCTGTTATGCGGATCAGTAGCATGCGGCAGGTCTTCGGAATAGTTTCAGCGCTCGCGCTGAGTTGCGTATCGGTAGGCGTTAGCGTCGCGTCAGAGTCGCCGGTGGTGTTTGGTTCGGATGAGCTGCGCGTGGCGGAAGCGGCTTTTCAAACCGGGCAGCCGGACGTGGGACTTGCCGCGCTCGAAAAAGCGGCCGGACGGGGCAATGTTGCCGCGTCCCTTCGCTTGGCGGATGTCTATGACCAGGGAAAGATGGTCCCTCAGGACCGGGTCAAGGCCTGCGAAATCTACACCAGCATCGTCGACAGCCATGAGAAGGTGGACCGTTTCCATCCGCTCGCCGGCCCCGTCGGCGCGGCGTTCCGCAAAGCGGGCAATTGCTATGCCAAGGGGCTGAATGCGATCGGCTGGCAGCGCAATATGAGCGCGGCGGCGGAGCTGTTCTTCCATGGCGGCATGATCTTGCAGGACCCGGAAAGTCTGTTCGAGCTGGCCAAGCTGTATCTGTCCGGTGAAGGCATTCCGCAGAACACCGCGCTTGCCATCAACTCGCTGGATAGCGCGGCCCGCAAGCAGTTCCCGCCGGCGCAGGCGCTGCTCGGCCTGATGATGTGGGAAGGCAAGGTGATGAAACGCCGTGCCGCCTCGGGCCTCGCTCTGCTGATGCTAGCGAAGGAACGCACATCGCAAGAGAACCGGGCCTGGATCGGCTCGATGTATGACGATGCGATGATCACCGCGTCGAAGGACATCGAGGACGAGGCGCTGACGCTCGTCGACAAGTGGAATAGCGTCCACGGCAATCCGCACACCAATTCGCTGGAGACCGTGGCAACGGTCGCCGGTCAGGTCGAGGTTCCCGCGCCGTCGAAATCACCGACACGCGAGTTGAAAGGCCTGAAGCTCGACATCGCCAACGGGACAGACCGCTTCGGCAATCAGACCACCCGAGCGAATGTCTCGCCGGCGGCGGCCGAGCCGACCAATCGCTGAGCTTATGCGGGCGCGCCGCTCCACGGGCGCCCGCATTGAATGCCTTTCCCAATCCTCAGGTGAGCACCGCCCAGACCGGAACATGGTCGGACGGCTTTTCCCATCCGCGGACATGCTTGTCGATGCCGGCCTGGCTCAGGCGCCCCGCCGCTTCGGGCGAGAGCAGCAGATGGTCGATGCGGATGCCGTTGTTCTTCTGCCACGCGCCGGCCTGATAGTCCCAGAAGGTGTAAAGCGCCGGATCGTCGGAGCAGAGGCGGATCGCATCGCGCAGTCCCAGATTGAGCAAGCGCCGGAAGGCTTCGCGCGTCTCCGGCAGAAACAGCGCATCGCCCTCCCAAAGCTTCGGGTCGTACACGTCGGCCGGCGTGGGGATTACGTTGTAATCGCCCGCCAGCACCATTGGCTCCTCATAGGCGAGCAAAGCCTTGGCGTGGTCGCGCAATGCCGCCATCCAGCGAAGCTTGTAGTCGAATTTCGGCGTATCGGTCGGGTTGCCGTTCGGCAAATAAATCGAGGCGACACGCACCGCGCCGTCGGGCATCGCGATCACGGCCTCGATATAGCGCGACTGCTCGTCCTCCGGCAGCGTCGGCAGTCCGCGCGTGATATCGTCGATCGGCCATTTCGACAGGATCGCGACGCCGTTATAGGTTTTCTGGCCGAACACCGCGAGATTGTATCCAAGATCTTCAAGGATCGTTCGGGGAAAGCCCTTATCTTCGCATTTCAGCTCCTGGAGGCACAGCACGTCGGGCTGGGCGCTGCGAAGCCAGTCGGCGACGGATTCCACCCTGATTTTTACGGAATTGATATTCCAGGTTGCAACTTTGAAGGACATCCGAACCGCCCGTGAAATTGTTGAATTGTTGGGAAAAATGAGTGGATTTGAGGCAGGCTTTCATAGCTGTAGCAAAGAATCAACAAGCGCTGCGCAACCGGACCGAGAAGCCAAATATCGCTTGTCTTATCGGGGGGGCGGATCAGAATGGAACCCGATTGTCAGGGTCATGCGTTGGAAGGGGAACTGATGTATCGTTTGCTTAGGATCGTATCGGTGGCAACTCTGCTGGCAGGCTCTAGCTCCTATGCGCTTGCCGCCGACTGTGCCGATGATCCGAGAACGACTGGCCTCTCCCGCACCATCGCCATCGATTCCACCGGCGGCAAACAGTTTGGACGTCTGCAATATAAGCAATCCGCCCCGCTTCGGAAGAACGAAGTGGTGCTGACGTTCGACGACGGACCGCATCCGAAGAACACCCACCGCATTCTCGAAGTGCTCGACCGCCATTGCGTGAAGGCGACGTTCTTCACGGTCGGCCGTATGGCAGTGTTCATGTCCGCGGGCGTCAAGGAAGCCGCCCGGCGCGGTCATACGATTGCGACACACACCTGGTCGCATCCGCGCGACCTGAGCAAATTGCCGCTCGAGGAAGCCAAGGTCGAGATCGAGAAGGGTTTCGTTGCCACCTCCTATGCGCTCGGCGAGCCGATCGCGCCCTTCTTCCGCTTTCCAGGCCTCAACGATTCGCCTGAATTGATCGCCTATCTCGCCAGCCGCAATATCAGCGTGTGGTCGGTCGATGTGGTGTCGGACGATACGATGCACGGGCTTACGCCGGAGCAGCTCATCAATCAGACGATGGTGCGCTTGCGCCGGATGCACGGCGGCATCTTGCTGTTTCACGACTTGAAAGATGTCACGGCCGATGCGATGGACTCCTTCCTCACCCAGCTGAAGCTGGAGGGCTATAAGGTCGTCCATGTCGTTTCGAACACCTCGTACAAGCCGAGTTCGGAACTGCTCGCTCAGGAGAATTTCTCCAAGAAGTCGCTGCAGACCGTGGCCTTCACGGGCGTTGCGCCGGCCGGCCAAGGCGACCGCGGTGACCATATCCTGACCACCGGCCAGGTCGATATCATGAAGAACGAGTTCGTTCAGATCGAAGCTGATGAACACCGTTCGATCCATGAGCATGCGGCCGCCCAGGAGCAAGCCGCCGCACAGTTGCAGCACGCGAGCCGCAACTAGCCGCAGCGCATCGCCGCCCGCCGCAGTTTGATGCGGCGCGGACTTCCAAGCGGTTTTCATACGACGCGTCGCGACGCCCCGCTCTCCGCGGGGCGTATTCGCTTGTGCTTGATATAGAGCATGGCGGAGAGAGCAAGCCCCGCGTCGCCCCGGACCATGCGAACCGGAAGCTGGGAGCCGACGCTTATGTCCGCGGGCGATCCACGGAAGCTAGAGCAATTTCCGATCATGTGGATACCGGTTGATCGTTTAGAAATTGCGGCCAAACAAGAAATCGGAGCCGGCGATCCGATCGCCATCGGAATCCAATGAGGCTCTCAAGCGATGAAACTTTAGCCGGACCCGCCTGCGCCGCTCCATCTCTTTGTTTCAGCGTTGGATTTTTCGGAAAGCCACCTCGCGTCCCCGCCCTCGCGAGGACATGCTTTTCCGGATCGTGCTCTAGGTCTTCAGCCGGTACCCGGTCCTGAAGATCCACCAGATCACGGTCATGCACGCGGTCAGGAAGAGGGAAATCATTATGATGCTGACGGCGACGCTGACGTCGGAAATCTCGTAGAAGCTCCACCGAAAACCGCTGATCAGATAGAGCACCGGATTGAACAGCGTGACCTTCTGCCAGAACGGCGGCAGCATGCCGACCGAATAGAAGCTGCCGCCAAGGAAGACCAGCGGCGTGATGATCAGCAGCGGCACGATCTGCAGCTTCTCGAAGCCGTCGGCCCAGATGCCGATGATGAAGCCGAGCAGGCTGAAGGTGATGGCCGTCATGAGCAGGAAAAACACCATCCAGAACGGATGCGCGATATGCAGCGGCACGAACAGCGCCGCCGTGAGCAGGATGACCAGCCCGATGCTGCAGCGATTTGGTCGCCGCCGCGCCGACATAGCCGATGACGATCTCCAGGAACGAGACCGGCGCGGACATCACCTCATAGATGGTGCCGGTGAATTTCGGGAAATAGATGCCGAAAGAGGCGTTGGTGATGCTCTGCGTCAGCAGGTTGAGCATGATCAGCCCCGGCACCAGGAATGTGCCGTAGCTGACGCCTTCGACCTCGGTGATGCGCGAGCCGATGGCGGAGCCGAACACGACGAAATAGAGCGAGGTCGAGACGACCGGCGAGACGATGCTTTGCCAGATCGTCCGCCAGAAGCGCGACATCTCGAACAGGTAGATGGCCTTGATTGCGCGGAAATTCATGCTGAGTTCTTCACGAGATCGACGAAGATTTCCTCGAGCGAGCTCTGCTTGGTGTTGAGGTCCCTGAACCGGATTCCGCTCTCGTTAAGCGTGCGCAAGAGCGCGGTAATCCCGGTCCGCTCGGCCTGGGTGTCGTAGGTATAGACAAGCTGCCGGCCATTGTCGGCGATCTCCAGGCCGTAATCGCCCAGCCCGTCCGGCATGGCGTCCAGCCGCTTCTGCAGATCGAGGATGAGCTGCTTCTTGCCGAGCTTGCGCATCAGCTCCTGCTTGTCCTCGACCAGGATGATCTCGCCGCGGTTGATGATGCCGACGCGGTCGGCCATCTCCTGCGCTTCCTCGATGTAGTGCGTCGTCAGGATGATGGTGACGCCCGACGATCTGCAGCCCGCGCACGACCTCCCACATCTCGCGCCGCAATTCGACGTCCACGCCCGCAGTCGGCTCGTCGAGGAACAGGATGCGCGGCTCATGCGCGAGCGCCTTGGCGATCAGGACGCGGCGCTTCATGCCGCCCGGACAGCTCCATGATCCGGTTGTTGCGCTTGTCCCAGAGCGACATCTGCTTGAGGACTTTTTCGATATGCGCGGGATCGGGCGGCTTGCCGAACAGGCCGCGGCTGAACTGACGGTCGCAATCGACCTTTTCGAACGCATCCGTCGCCAGTTCCTGCGGGACGAGGCCGATCAGCGAGCGGGCGGCGCGGAAATCCTGATGATGTCGTGGCCGTCCACGGTCACCGAGCCGCCGGTCGGATTGACGAGCCCGCAAATCGATGCTGATCAGCGTGGTCTTGCCGGCGCCGTTCGGTCCCAGCAGGGCAAATATCTCCCCCTGCCGGATCTCCAGATCGACATTTTTCAGCGCCTGAAATCCGCTCGCATATGTCTTCGAAAGGTCCGAGACCTTGATGATTGTCGTCATGATAGGATTGATGAATCGGTAAATTATTCAGACCGGGGACGCGCTGACACAGCCCGATCGCCAGCGTCGATGCGGCGCGAATGTGCGCCTGGAATGCGGCAACAGCAAGCAATTTTCGTGCACAACCCGATGCGGCCCAAGTTTCACCGCGATCCCACGCGTTTATAGCGTCAAATCTGTAAGCCTGCGTTCAGCTCGCTCACGTCAATTTGAACGCTTTCGCAACCCTGGAAACCTATGGCCACGTGCATGTCGCACTCGTTTCGCATCCTTTGCCTGACCTTCGGCCTCACTCTGTCCGCCTCTGCCGCTGCTCCCGCATCGGCCGAGCCGACGACCGCAACCAAGCTCACCGAGGTGAGCGCCGACGCGCAGGATTTCAGCCTGGTCCGCGTCGCCGGTCCGTTCAACCACCCCTGGTCGATCGCCTTCCTGCCCGACGGGCGGCTGCTCGTTTCCGAGCGCTGGGGCGAGCTCAAGGTTGTCTCCATGAGCAACGGCGAGCAGAAGGTTCTCTGCTGCCTGCCGCCCCGGCCGACCGAAGATCATGCCGGTCTGATGGAAGTCGCCCTCGATCCCGATTTCGCGACCAACAAGACGATCTTTCTCTCGCTTGTCCACGGCGACCGCAGCGCGGCGACGGTCCGGCTGCTCAAAGCCAGGCTCGATCTCGACACCTACAAGCTGGAAGACAGCAAGATCATCTACGAGAGCGGCCCGCCCGCCGGCGGTCTTGAGGAATTCGGCGGCCGCATCGTCTTCGACAAGGACGGCTACCTGTTCATGTCGCTGGGCGACCGCTACGACCGCAAGCGCGCCCAGGATCTCTCCGACGCTCACGGCTCGATCATCCGGCTCAACCGCGATGGCAGCATCCCGCAGGACAATCCGTTCGTCGGCCAAGCGGGCGCGCGTCCGGAAATCTGGACCTACGGCCATCGCAATCCGCAAGGTCTCGCGATCGACCCGCAAACCGGGATCATGTGGGCGCACGAGCACGGACCGATGGGCGGCGACGAGCTGAACATCATCCAGCGCGGCAAGAATTACGGCTGGCCGATCATCACCTACGGCACCGAATATGACGGCAACCTGATCAATCAGGGCCTCACCCATGCCGAGGGCATGGAGCAGCCGGTCTATTACTGGGTCCCGTCCATCGCGCCGTCGGGTCTGGCCATCTATCATGGCGCGGTCGCCAAGTGGCACAATACGATCTGGCTGGGCGGTCTTGCCGGACAGGTTCTGGTCCGATTGACGATGGACAACAATAAGGTGGTCCGCGAGGAGCGCTTCCAGAAGAACGAACTGGGCCGGATCCGCGACGTGCGCAACGGCCCGGACGGCTTCATCTACTTCTCGGTGGATGATTTGGAGGGCTCGATCTATCGGGCCGAACCGCGCACCCGGCAGGCGATGCGCCGGACGACCAAGAAGACCGATTAGGCGCCACGGAGGCGGCACGGGCGCAAAAGCCGTGCCGTCCCGGCCCAAACCGCCCGAAATCGCGCCGGATCGCGCGGTTTGTCGGCGATTTGCGCTTGCCCCGGCGCGCCGCCGTGGCACACTCAGTCTTTGGGCCGCTCATATGGAATGCTCACTTAGCGTTCAAGCTAAGCGGCCCCCGACGTTTACCGCCAGCACCGGGCAGCGCGGCGGGCGCGTCCTTTTGGGGGAAAGGAACTCGACATGGAACTTGTCGACCAGCTTTTGCAATTCTTGAAACAGGGCCTCAATGCCATCTTCCGCTTTATCGAGCTGGTCTGGCGGTGGTCGGTCGAGCAGATTCTCAACGTGCCGTGGGACACGCTCGGCGATCTGCCGCTGTGGAAGCAGGCGCTCCTCGTACTGACGGCCGGGGCGGTGATCTACCTCCTCTATCGGGCAGCCCGCGAATTGCTGGAGGCCGGCGAAAAGGCGCTGTCGGCATTCGCCACGCTGCTGACCGTTTTCATCAAGACATTGCCGCCCGCCATCCTGGCCGGACTTGCCGCCGCGGCCGGCGCCTGGGTGGTCAACAACATCAACTTCTAGCCGTCGACGGCTGATCTCGCATCCGCCCGGCCACCGCGCCGGGCGCTTCTATGCGCGCGTGCGGGCGGCGACATATCGCAGGCGCTCACTTCGCCCTTGCGGCCGCCGAACAATCTTGGTCTTATCCGGCCGAGTGTTTGGCGACCGAAATTTCCCATGGAAAGCACCTCTTTTGCCGCGGAAGCGGAGCGGATCTACCGCCTGATCGGGCCGGTCGGCGCGCTCCTCGTCGCGCTCTCCGTGCTCTCGGCCTCGCTGATCCTGTTCAAGACGCTGACGCTGGCACGCTCCGGGTTGGGACGGACGGCCGCCGCCAACGAGTTTCTGCGGCGCATGGGCGAGCGGGACCGGGAGGCGACGCAGGTGCTGGAGGCGTCCTCCGCGCCGGTCGCACGCATTCTGCTGGTCGGCGCCAAGCTCGCTGCGGCCGACGCCGCCCTGCCCCGAATCGAGGCCGATATGCGCGACGCCGCCACCGCATATCTCCTCAAGCTGTCGCGCTTCAACCGCACGCTGGAACTGACCGGCCTGATCGCGCCGCTCCTGGGCCTGCTCGGCACGATTCTCGGCATGATCAAAGCCTTCCAGGCGCTCCAGGACTTCGGCGCGCAGGCCGATCCCTCGGTGCTTGCCGGCGGCATCTGGGAGGCGCTGCTGACCACCGCGCTCGGGCTGGCGGTCGCGATCCCTGCGATCATCGCCTTCAACCTGATCGAGAACCGGATCGACGCCTTCCGCCAGCGGACATCGGCAATCGTCGGCCGCTATCTGGCCAGCCTCGATGCCGGGGGCCTGCTCTGATGCAGGCGCGCCGGGCGACCTTCGATCTGCCGGGGCGCCGGCGGCGGGCCTCGATTTCGCTCGCGCCGCTGATCGACGTGACCTTCATTCTGCTGATCTTCTTCATGCTGGTGACGCAGTTCCAGCGCTATGTCCCGGTCGATGTCACCCTCGGCGACGAGCCGCGGATTGCCGCTGGCGGCGCCGGGGACACAGTCCGAGGGCGCGGCGAGGATCACCGTGGACGTGCGTGCGGACGGCACCGCGCAAATTGGCGCCCGCGATCCGATCCCGGTCAGCGCGCTGAACCTCGCGCTCGGCGAAGCCCTCCGGGCGCAACCGGCCGGCGGCGGCGAGACGGTGGTTGCGATCGCGCCGCGAGCGGACGTGCCGCTCCAGCTTCTGATCGATGTGCTGAATGCGACGCGGCAGGAGGCTCCGCTCAAGACCGAGATCGTCATCCCGCAGCCGGACGAGGAGGCGCGCCATGAGAGGGCGGCGGAGACACTGGCGGGATCTCGGCGAGGACTGGCTGGCCGACGGCGCGCGCGAACGCAACCGCCACGATCAGCTCATTCCGATGATCAATGTGGTGTTCCTGCTGCTGACCTTCTTTCTCATCGCCGGCACGATCCGGATCGGCGACGGTCTGAACATCGCGCCGCCCGAGGCCGAAACGGACGGAACCATCGACGCGCATAGTCCCGTGCTCTCGGTCGAAACGAGCGGAGTGCTGCATTTCCAGGGCCGGACATTGCCGCCGGACGAGGCCGTCGCCGCGATCAGGCAGGCGCTCGATGCCCAGCCCCACGCCGCGCTTCACATCAAGGCGGACCGTCAGACCCCGGCCGTCACGATCCTGCCTTTGCTGCAGAAGCTGAACGACGCCGGCATCGAAACGCTGCGGCTGATCGCGGTCGGGAAGGCGGGGTGACGGGATGGTCGCGCCGCCGAAACACGCTTATGCCGCTGGAGTTGTGAGCGTCGCGCTTGCGCTTGGCCTGCATGCGGCAGCTCTCGCCTATCTCCTCGGCCAGGAGCATGACGGTGGCGGCGGAGCGGTGGCGACGGCGTCGATCGACCTCAATTTCTCGCAAATGCGGATCGCAGGCGCGGCGCCCAACGAAACGCCCGCGGCGACGGCGGCGACACCGGAGGATGCCGAGCCGCAGCGGTCCGCGCCCCCGCCAGAGACTCCGGCGCCGCGGCGGAGACGGCACGGCTCAAGGCCGAGCGTGAAGCGCGGGAAGAAGCCGCGGCGCGGGCGAAAGCCGAGGCCGAGGCGCGTGAGAAGGCCGACGCCGAGCGCCGGAAGAGAGCCGAACGCGAAGCGCGCCGGGAGGCGGAAGAGGAACAGGAAGCCGAGCGGCGTGCGCAACGCGAGGAAGACCGGCGCGAGCCAAGCCGCACGTCCGGCCGGGCCGCCGCTTCCGGGGCGGGATCGCGGACGGCGTCGCGGGGCGGCACAGGAAAATCCGGCGCCAGGCCGTCCGTCGATCCGGGTCAGCTGCAGCGCTACGGCGCGCGCGTTCGCACCCATTTCATCCGCAACCGGCCGCGCGCGCCCTTCGGGCAGTCCGGCACGGTGGAAGTAGCGTTCGGGCTGTCGGCGAGCGGCGGCGTGACCTATGCCCGGCTGTCGCGATCGAGCGGTAAGCCGGAGCTCGACCGCGCGGTGCTGTCGGCCTTGCGCCGCGCCGTGCCGTTCCCCGCTGCGCCCGACGGCTCGACCGCCGGCCAGCGGGAATTCACCATGCCGTTCTACTTCCGCTGATCGCCGACCGAAAATCGGTTGCGGAAACCTCTGACGAAAGCCCCGTGAAAGCGGGATCCGGTCCTGCACAGACGCACACGCTTGCTGGATCCCCGCCTGCGCGGGGATTGCGAATACGGTGGTTCCACTAAAATGATCGAGCGCTATTCCGCCGGCGACACCTGCCCGCGTCCCATCCCTCCGAATTCACCCGCCCCAGCGGATGCGGGCCCGTGATCTTCCTTTTTTCTAGCCACCGCCGGTTTCTTCCAGGGCGTGGATTTGAACCAGCCGACAACATGGGCGACAGCCACCAGCCCGGTGAACCCGGCCAGATTGACCAGCGCCAGCGCCAGATAGGAATTGCCGATCAGGTTGAAGACCATGCCCGCGGTTTGCGCCAGCAGCAGGCTGGACAGGAACACCGCCAGCGACTGCTGCCCGACTTTGCGGGCGATGTTGACCAACGGGCCGGAGAAGTGCGCGCCGAGCAGCGTCACCGTGGAATAGGCGAGATAGGCGAGCGCCAGGAAGTGGATGTAGCGCAGGATGCCGAAATGCATCTTGATCGTCAGCGGGAACAGGCTGGCGGTGATCTTCTGCAACTCGGTGAAGCCCCAGAGCATCTTGTGCGAGGAGAACGGGAAGCTGGCCACGAGGATAACGGCGCAGACGATCATCCAGTTCTTGCGGATCGGCGGCGTCGGCAGCCAGCCGCGCATGAAGGCGAAGCCGGTGAAGAAAATCAGCTGCCACGAGAATGGGTTGAAGAACCAGGACCGGTCGCTCCAGGGCTCGGCGGGCAGGTCGAGCCATCCCCGGCTGGCCGCGGCCCAGACAACCGCCGAGAATGACGAACGGCGCAACCGGATGCTGCCAACGCAGCCAGACCATGAGCGGCACCATCAGCAGAATGGCGAAATACATCGGCAGAATGTCGAAATAGTTCGGCACATAGGTGAGCGTCAGCAGGCCGAAGATGCACTCGCGGATGTGCTCGAAGAACGCGTTGAGATTGAGGGCGGCCGCATAGGAACCCCCGGTGTCGAGCAGCTTGTCGATGCCGAGCAGCAACGTCACCACGGCGAGGAACAAACCGATATGCGCCCAGTAGACCTGCCAGGCGCGATGCAGAATGCGCGCGGTGCCCATGGCGAGGCCCTGCATCTCGAACACGCGCCCGAACGCGATCGCCGAGGCCATGCCGGAGCAGAACACGAAAATCTCCGTGGCATCCGAAAAGCCGAAGCGGGCCGGGATCCAGTTGACCCAACTATTGCCGGGCGTATGCGCGATGAAGATGATGAACATCGCGACGCCTCGGAAGAAGTCGAGGCGCGGGTCGCGGTTGTGGGCGGCGGCTTTAAAATTTTCCGACATAATCTTGAACCTGGATTTCGCAGACGATGACGCTGAAGCCGTCTTCATGAAGCGCTGCTGAAAGCGCAATTTCGAATTTGTCGCGGGATGTAACGCGCCAGCCCTTTCCGCCGAGAGCGGCGGCGACGTCCTCGAACCGGCTCCGGCCGAGCGTTACGCCGCGTCGCGCAAGGCCCGCCTGCGCCTGCTTCAGCTCGATCAGCGCAAGGCTCTCGTCCTGCAGCACGACGATGACGACGGGGGCTCCCTCGTCGCGCAGGGTGGCAAGTTCACCGAGGCCCATCTCCAGGCCGCCATCGCCGAGCACCGCGACGACGGGCCTGCCGGGCTGCGCGATCTTGGCGCCTGCGGCGAGCGGAACGGCTGCGCCCATGGTGCAGAAGCCGGCCGACTGCATGAGGCCGAGCGGCCGGCGGATCCGCATCTGCTGGCTGAGAAGGATCCGGTGGGCGCCGCTATCGACGGTGATCAGCCCCTCCTGCGGCAGCGTGTTTTGCAACGCATCGAAGACGGCATGGGGTCCCCATCCGGCCGGCGGTGCGAACGCGGCGTGGAGCCGCTCGCGCGTGGCGGCGGGCGCCTCGCCCGGCCAGGGCTGGGCGCCCGACTTATCCCCAAGCTTTTGCAGCACCGCCTCGAAAAACGCGCGCGGCGAGGCGTCGACCGCCGCCGTCGCGTCGTGCATCCCGTGGTCGGCACGGCAGGCGGTGATGTCGACGACATGAGCATCCGCTGCGAACGGATCGAGCCAGCCGGCGCGCATTTCGATGGGGTCGTAGCCGGCAAGGAGAACGAGATCCGCGGCCTTGACCAGCGGCAGCAATTCCTTGTCGGCAAGAGGGGAAAGGCCCGCCCCGCCGAGCGCCAGCTCGTGGGTCTCGTCGACCAGCCCTTTGGCCTTATAGGTGGTGATCAGCGGGATCTGGGCTTGCTCCATCAGGCGCAGAATGGCCTCGCCCGCGCCGGAACGAACGGCTTCGAGACCGGCAAGGATCAGCGGCCGCCGCGCCTTTTGGATGCGCCCGGCGACCTCAGCGACGGCGACGCTGTCAGGATCGATCGCCAGCGTCAGCGCCTGCGCCGGCCGGATCGCGAGTCTCGCCACTCCGCCGCCGTCTTGGCCGCGGTATCCGGCGAGAGCTGCACGAAGACCGGCCCCTCCGGCGCACGCAACGCCAGCCGCAGCGCCTCGCGCCATCGTCGCCGAGGCCCCGCGCGCCTCGATCTCGAAACTGCCTTTGACCAAGGGCTGCATCAAAGCGGCCTGGTCGAAAATCTGATGGGTGTAGCGGCCGCGAATGCCGTGCTCGACGACGCCGGACATCACGATCAGCGGCACATGCTCCTGCGAGGCATCGGCGATGCCGTTGACCGCGTTGGCGAGCCCCGGCCCGAGCGTCGTGACCAGCAGCCCGGGCGCGCCGGTCACGGCCGAGGCCCCGGCCGCCATCATCGCCGCGGCGGTCTCGTGCCGGCACAGAACGAAGCGAATGCCGGCATTCTCCAGCGCGTCGATCAGCGTGACGACCTCGCCGCCCGGCATGCCGAATGCGCATCGGACGCCATGAGCGTAGAGGGTCTGGGCAGCGAGATCGGCGACGCGCGTCATGCTTTGTGCCTGTGGCGGAGCGGAGGACCGTTATAGGCGGATTGCGGCGGGATTGCGTGAAGGGAAGCGCGCAAATACGCTCCCCTGCACAATTTTCAGCCGAGCCGCGCCTTTACCACAGCCGCACCCGCGAGCGCGAAAAGGATGTGCCCGACCAGCGAGGCCCAGGTCAGAGTGACGAAGCCGAGGAAGGGCGGCTGGCCCGCAAACAGATGCGCCATAATATAGAGTGCGAAAATCCACAGGCCGATGCCGTAGCCGATGGCGACCATCCACCAGGGCATCCACGGGACGATGGTTTTGGCAAGCGGGCGGGCGATGAAGATATAGCCGAACGGGTAGGCGATCAGTCCGACGAGGGCGTGGATCAGCTCGGCGGTGAGGCGGCTGCTGAGCCCGAAGACCTGCTGAACGAGCGCCGCGGGCTCCAGCGGCCCGCCGACCCATAGCGGGGTGATGAACCGCGCCCAGACCTCCCAGGTGATTTCCGAGGCGATGCCGGCAAGAAGGATCGTGCCGATGATCGTGGCTGCGCCGGCCTCGGCGGCCGACGTCCTGACTGCTTGTGCTCCCATAGTCGCGTCTCCAACGTAGCGCGTTCCCCGGCGGAACGCGGATCAGATTTCGTCACATTCAGGCGGCAGACCGGGTAACCGGCCGCGATTACTTCTTGGCCACCAGGCCCGGCCATTGCTCATCCGCCTGCTGAATGTATTTCGCAGGCTTCTTGGCCCATTTGGTCTGCACCGATTTGTCGTAGTTCAGATAGAGCTTTCCGTCGCGGATCGACCAGGCGTCGGGCTCGATCTTGACCAGATAGCCCTGCGACACGCCGAAAGCGCAGTAGCCGCCATAGGCAGGCGTGTACTTGTCCGGGTCGGCCTCGAACAGTGTCTTGTTCTCCGCGCTGGCGAAGTACCATTTGACGCCGTTGTGCTCGGCGGCGAATTCTGCGCTGCCCTTATGCGGCGCGCCCTCGGTGAAATAGGCGACGGGATCGTAGCCTTTGATGGCCACGCCGTCCGTACCCAGAGTGTTGATCGCGCTCGGCTCGGAACCTGCGGTCGCGGTCAGCGAGGTGGCGACGACGAACGCGGCCATCACGAGCGCGCCGAGGCTCCCGAAAAATTTGAAATATCCCATCACGTCCTCCCAAGAATGCATTCGCGGCTTACATCAGTCTGATCAGATCCATGTGGCCGTGGTGCCGCTCCGGCTGTGCGGCCGGCACGCGCAGCGGCCCATTTTCCAGCCGGTCGACGATCGCCTGGTGAAAGCGGTCCTCATGACGAAGCTCGCCGCGCAGCGAATCGATGGCATTGAGCGAGGGGAAATCCTGGCTGCGCATCGCGACCGCCATGAGCGCGCGCAGAAACACGTCGCGCTGGGCATTGCTGCCGCCGAGCGCGGGCAGACGGCGGGCGATCTCGGTGAGGCATGGCCCCGACCTGGAGCAATGGCCCGGCATCCGGATCAGCGCTTCGGCGACATGCAGGCCGATATAGCGGGCGACGCGGCCCTGATCGTCTTTCTCGGTCTTGCGCTCGCGCAGAGCGGCGACGAGATCCTCCGCCGCGCTCATGTCGCCCGCCGCGATCAGGGCGAGGAGGTAGTGCAGCGAGGCGAAGATATAGGTGGTGTCGGCGCGGCGGCGATGGGCGATGTCGTAAAGCGCGGTCCAGCGGTCGCCGACGTCGACGCCCTCCTGTTCGAGCCGCCAGAGCATCGACACCGCATTCGACATGTCGCGGAAATCGTCGGTCTGAACCGGCCGGACCTCCTCGTCGTAAAGCGTCAGCACCTCGTCGCTGTTGCCCGCCTCGAGATGGAGGAGCGACAGGTGCCAGGCCATATGGAAGGAAAAATTATTGCAGCGCGACCAGACCGGGCGCGAGGCGTTCAGCCAGTCGCGGCCCTCGCCGATCCGTCCGGTCATCTCGAAGACGTGCGATACCGCGTGCAGGCCCCAGCTATCGGCCGGCTCGATCGCCACAGCCTTGCGCCCGACGGCTTCGGCATCGGCATAGGCGCCGGCCTCCTCCAGGCCGAAGGCATGACAGCCGAGCAGGAAGCCGTAACCCGCCCCGCTTTCCGGCGCGCGAATGACGAGATCGCCGGTGAGCCGGCGCATGGCGTCCTGGTCGCCGAGCATGAAACGCAGGGCATGGGCGATCTTTGCACTGAGGAAATCCTCCGGCGCCGTCTCCAGATGCAGCTCGAGCGTATCGGCGGCATCGCGCAGACGGCCCGCGACCGCGTGATCGAGCGCCATGGCAAGCGCCGCTTCGCCCGCGGTGAGTGTCTTATGGCTCGCCATTGCCTTGCGGGTCGCGCGCTGGGCGGCGAGAGCCTGCGAGGCGGTTTCGTTGCGCCCGAGCATGATCGCACCGAATCCGGCGAGGGCATGGGCAGAGACAAGGTCGGCGTCGGCATCGAGCGCGCGGGACAGAGCGTCGCCGACCGGGCGGTGCGCGGCGACGGCATGGACGGCATCCTCGAAGGCGAGCAATCGCGGCGGGCGACGCGCTGGAGTGCTGTCCATAGAATCTGTCCGTCAGCATGATGTGCTCCTCGATCTGGCGATCAGGGGGAGAGCGCGAGCGGCTGCTATCGGCTCGCGTCCAGGGTGCAGTCCGAAGACCTTCGGCCTCGATCGCCGATAGGATAACTGTCGCGCCCTGCGTGGAACTCTTCAATTCAACTCGGTTCACAACCACGCGCGTTTGCGAAACTTTTCGTGATGAGCGCGCGTCGCGATTTGGTCGCTGGGGCGTTTCGTCGGGCCGCGGAGCGTTCTCCGAAGGACGAAAAGGGGCGGTCCGTCGGACGCGCCCCTGGGCTTGGCGATAGACTATGACTTAGGCTGACGTGGACGGACGCTCAGCAGCCGTGCCGGTGGATGCAGCGGCGGTAGCGCGGCGTGTGCCAGCCCCAGCGATAGGCGCAGCGCCGGCGCCAGTCGCGGCAATAATGGCGGGCCGGCGTGCGGCAGCCGTGGTCACGGACGCAGCGGAAATAGCGCGGCGTATGCCACCCCAGCGATTGGCGCAGCGCACCCGCCAGCGATGACAATATCCATAAGTCACCTTTTGTAGTCCGGCGCCCGTGGCCGTTGCATCCTTCGACAGCGCCATGGCCGCCCCCGGCGAAATGGATGCGGCCTGGGCCTGCGCCGGCCCGAATAGGAGTGCAGCAAAGCCGATGATCGCCGCGGCAATTGAAAATCTCAATCCAGTCATATCGAATGCCTCTTTGCTTAATGTTCCCCCGACGAGGTCATTCTTTCGAATTGCAGTATTTGTTCTCAATGAACAACTTGTAATGTTCTGTCCGTTGAAATTGGCTTTTGTCGTTACTATTTAAGCTTCAAGAGCAATAAATGTAATTGGCGTCGCCCACCCCCGGCGACGCCATTTTTTGTTACAAAATATTCTTCCTATTCAGCAGGCGTTCAGCGCCGTGACGCCTGCGCCTGGTGGATCGAACATGACATTGTGAATGCCTGTTTGCCGTGCGATGAAGCCGAGGTAAGTGATTAGAATGTCATGTCAATTCGATCCATGAGCATAAAACGGCGTGGTTCGAAGCGTTAAATTCGAACCACTAGTATCCCGCAATCGCCCCGTCCGCGGCGCTGGGGATCGGCCGAGCCGAACAGCAGTCCGCCGGTGCGCATGATCGAGTTGGCGCGCCCGAGAACCCGGTGCGTGAGCTGCCCGTTCGCGTCCGCCGGCAGGATGAAGCCGCGCGACTGCAGTATGCGGAGCGTATCGATCGACACGCCGTCCTCGGTGATCACGTTGTCGGGCAGCCACTGATGATGGATGCGCGGCGCCGCCGTCGCTTCGGCGATATTCATGTCGAAATCGAACACGTTGAGCAGCACCTGCATGACCACGGTGATGATCGTGCTGCCGCCCGGACTGCCCGTTGCGATGACCGGCTCGCCGTCCTTCAGCACGATGGTCGGCGTCATCGAGGAGAGCGGGCGCTTCTGCGGCTCGATGGCGTTGGCGTCGCCGCCGATCAGGCCGTAAGCGTTCGGCACGCCCGGCTTGGCGGCGAAGTCGTCCATCTCGTTGTTGAGCAGGAAGCCCGCTCCGTCCACGGAGTAGCCGCTGCCGAAGGCGAAGTTGATCGTATAGGTGTTGGCGACGGCGTTTCCGTCCTTGTCCATCACCGAGAAATGCGTCGTGTCCTGGCTTTCCTTGGCGGGCGGATCGCCAGCGGAGACATCCTTGGAACTGGTCGCCTTGGTCAGATCGATGGTCTTGCGCTGCCCGTCGGCATAGCTCTTGCTGATCAGCCCGGCGACCGGCACCTGCCAGAACGCCGGATCGCCCATATGCTTGGCGCGGTCGGCATAGGCGCGCCGCATCGCCTCGACGAGCCGGTGAATATAGTCGGCGCTGTTATGGCCGGTGGCTTTCAGGTCGTAGCCTTCCAGGATGTTGAGCATCTGGATCAGATGCGTGCCGCCCGAGGACGGCGGCGGCATCGAGGCGATCTCATAGCCGCGATAGGTGCCGCGCACGGGCTCGCGCTCGACGACGCGATAGGCCTTCAGGTCGTCTTCCGTGATCAGCCCGTTGCCCTGCTTCATCTCGGCGACGATCTGCGCCGCGACCGGGCCCTCATAGAAGCCGGCGCGCCCGTGCTCCGCGATCGCCCGCAGCGTCGTGGCGAGATCGGCCTGCTTCAGCGTTTCGCCGGCGGCGTAGGGCGTGCCGTCCGGGTGGAGGAAATAGGCGGCGGAGGAAGGGTCCTTGGCGAAGCGTTCGCGGTTTTCGCCCATGGCATATGCCAGCCCCCACGGGACCGCGAAGCCGTCCTCCGCAAGCCGGATCGCGGGCTCCAGAACCTGCGCGAGGCTCATCGTGCCGTAGGTTTCCAGGGCGTGGATCAGGCCGGCGACGGTGCCCGGCACGCCGGCCGAGGCGCGCGTGAACCGGGCCTTCTCGTTGTCGACATCGCCATTCGCGCCGATGAACAGATCGCGCGTCGCCGCCTTCGGCGCCATCTCGCGGTAGTCGATCGCCACGACCTTCTTCTGCTTCGCCAGCGCCACCATCATGAAGCCGCCGCCGCCGAGATTGCCGGCCTGCGGATGCGTGACCGCCAGCGCGAAACCGGTCGCCACCGCGGCGTCGACGGCATTGCCGCCCTTGCGCAGAATGTCGGCGCCGACCTCCGCGGCAATGCGGTCCTGCGCGGCGACCATGCCATGCTCGGCGACCGCGGGATGAAACCGGGCATTGCGCGAAATCAGCGCCGCGGCGGCCGGGTCGTCGGCGCGCTGCGCGTTCGAGGGTTGCAACGCGCCGAGGATCGCCATGAGCGCGAGGCCGACGAGGGCGGCCCGGCAGAAGGCGGGCAGAGGGCGAATTGGAGGGTGTGCGGGGTGGCTGGTCATCGGGCGCCTCGAAGGTTCCTGACAGGACATCGTCTCGTTACCGGAGCAGTAAAGATAGGCCTGACACTTGGCCAAATAACGATAGCGTGTACCCGCATAAGTTGCATGTTCGCCGCAGGCGTCGCGGAAAATGCAATCTCTGATCGAATAACTTTGGATAAACGCAACCATTGCGCGAAAAACGGTGTATGTTTCCCGCGCTTTCCCGATCCGTGAAGCCGTGGCGTATGCGTAATTTCTCTTTGCCGGGCGGGGGGTTCGTTCAGTTGGGTTTGTTCAGATCAGTATCGAAAGTGTGAGACAGCATGTACAAGTTTGTTCGTGTGGCGTCGCGTATCGTGTTCGCGTCCGCCTTGATGGCAGTTGCCTGGAGCCCGGCCAGCGCAGCAGATCTTCCCGATTATAATCGCAGCTACAAAGATTACGGCGACCCGATCGTCGTTCCTCCGGCCTACTTCTCCTGGACAGGGTTTTATATCGGCGGCCATCTCGGCTATGGCTGGGGCTCGTCGTCGTCCGTGAACCTTGAGGGCGCAGGTGCGGGCGACGCCTTCGACGGCGGTCAGCGGTTTCAACGTGCATCCGAACGGCTGGCTCGGCGGCGTCAGCGTCGGCTACAACTGGCAGATGGACGCCTTCGTCGTCGGCGCGGAAGCCGACCTCGGCTATCTGGGCGCGGACGACAGCCAGGGCAATTCGACCGGCTTTGCCGCCGCCGAATATGGCGGCTACGGAACGCTGACCGGCCGGATCGGCTATGGCGAGGACCGCTGGCTGTTCTATATGAAGGGCGGTCTGGCGCTTGCGGATATCGAGAACCGAGCCAGCGCCAGGGTCGACAGTGTCATCGTCGAGGAGGACTACACCAAGCTGCATGACATGCGTGCCGGCTGGACGCTTGGCGGCGGCGTGGAATATGCCTTCCAGCCCGATCTGTCCATGAAGGTCGAATATCTCTACATGGATTTCGGCTCCGATCGGTCCGGAAACTTCGACGGCGACGTTTTCCGGAACGAGAACGACATTCACACGCTGAAAGTCGGGCTGAACTATCGACTTCAGCGCGTCTTCGAGCCGCTGAAATAATGTCAATACAAGGAGAAGGCGCGGAGACAGCCTGAGGGATGCCGCGCTTTCTCACCTCCGCACCGGGGCGGCGACGACACGAGTGCCGATGCTGCCCGATGTTATTCCGTGCCGGACATGCTCACGGCGATGGCCGGTGCATTACGCAGCGTCTGATAGACGACGCAATAGCGCTCCGTGAGCTTCAGCAGGGTCGCCCTCTGCTCCGGCGTCAGCGGGCCGTCGATGTCGAACGTCAGCCTGATGTCGCGAAATCCGACCGGCGCGTCCTTGGCGACGCCGAGCGTGCCGCGCGCATCGAGGTCACCCTCGGCCCGCACCTTGGCATTGCCGATATCCAAGCCCAGCGCCGTGGCCACAGCATTCAGCGTGACGCCCGCGCAGGCGACCAGCGCCTCAAGCAGCATATCGCCCGAACAGGCATGAATGCCGGTGCCGCCGGCCGAAGGATGCAGCCCCGCCTCGATCAGTGCCTTGGAGGTCTGGATGGAGCAGGTCACGCCCTCGCCGACAACGCCTTCGGCTTTCAGCAGAATGACCGCCGCCTCCGGCGTCTCGCGATAGCGGTCCTTGATCGGGGCCTGCAAGGCTTTGAGTTCACTGGCGTCCATGGGCTCCTCCTGGAGAACGTTTCCGCCGCCATCTTCGCTCAATCATCAAAGAATTCTTCATCAACTTTCTTCAACTCTAGCGTCTCCTCCACGCGGCATCCGACGTTGTAGCGGATCATCAGCTGCGCAAGACGCGCTCCGTCGATGAGGACAATGCGCTTGCTCAAGAAGCGCGCAGTTTCCTGCGCGTCCTGCGTGAATGCCGACGTCGTAACGAAGAGACCTTTCGCGGCCTTGAAGCGATCAAGACTTCCGAAAAAATCACGGATCGCGGATGCGCCGACATTATTGCCAGGACTGTAGCGCTTGGCCTGCACATAGACCCGGTCGAGACCGAGAACGTCCTGATCGATGACGCCATCAACGCCGCCATCATTGGAACGGCCCAGAGCGCGGCCCGCCTCCTTTGCAGAGCCGCCATAGCCCATGGACAGCAGCAACGCTACCACAAGGCGCTCGAAGAAATCCGGTGGTGCGGCGACGATGCGATCCAACAGGTCTTGGGCGAGTTGAGTCTCTATTTCCTTGTGCGCATGCCTGAGGGCTTCGTCCGGCGTTTCGGTCGTCGCGTCCGCGAGTTCGGCT
This sequence comes from uncultured Alphaproteobacteria bacterium, assembly GCA_963727575.1. Classification (GTDB taxonomy): domain Bacteria; phylum Pseudomonadota; class Alphaproteobacteria; order Rhizobiales; family Rhodomicrobiaceae; genus JAHQVI01. The sequence continues at coordinate 47,200 of CAVSIA010000030.1, read as the reverse complement.
TGGACCGGTTCTTCGTCTGCCTTCTCGACCCGGCTCCGCGTTTTGAATTCCAGAAACTCAGGGAAGCTTGACAGATAGGCATTGTCGATCCTGTGCGCTTCCACGAGCGCTTGCTGGCCGCGCTCCGTCAGCTGAAAATGCGCCCTCTTCGGCAGGGCGATCAGGCCGGCCTGCTTCAGGTAGGTTTTCGCCCAATGGACGCGATTGGCGAAGATCGTCTGCCGACCGCTCGGGAGCAATGCCTCCTGCTCGTCGTCCGTGAGCGCGAATTCCGCCGCAAGCTTCGGTATGACATCGGCGATGCGAACTTCGCCGCCGCCCGCTGACCGGAGCACAGGCAGCATCAGCGTCTGGTAGTCGGGAATTGTCATGGATCAGCCTCCATTGAAGGGGAGGCTAATCCATTTCGACTATCTGCAATAGCGTTCGCGACTGCTTACCGGATGTTTAATCTTAGCCGAAGTCTCTTCGGGATCGACATAGGCCTAACCTCCCGGCTCCAAGCACAGGGCAAGCTTCGCATGATGCGGCGAGCGCCCGCAGCGAGCATACCGAATCCCCCTGCCGGATCGGTCTCCGGGGCGCTTACCCGCTACGCTTCGGGGTCGTCTGATCAACATAAACCTGCCCGCCCATCTCCTTGAACTTTTCGCTCATCTCGGCCATGCCGGCGTCCTTGGCCTCCTCGATCGGAGCGTTCAGCTTGGCGGCGTAGTCGCGCACCTGCTGGGTGATCTCCATCGAGCAGAATTTCGGCCCGCACATCGAGCAAAAATGCGCCACCTTATGTGCGTCCTTCGGCATGGTCTCGTCATGCATGGAGCGCGCGGCGTCGGGATCGAGCGAGAGGTTGAACTGGTCCTGCCAGCGGAAGTCGAAACGGGCGCGGCTCAGTGCGTCGTCGCGGAGTTGCGCGGCGGGGTGGCCCTTCGCCAGGTCCGCGGCGTGAGCGGAAATCTTGTAGGAAATCACGCCCGTCTTGACGTCGTCGCGGTTCGGCAGGCCGAGATGTTCCTTAGGCGTCACGTAGCAGAGCATCGCCGTGCCGAACCAGCCGATCATCGCCGCTCCGATCGCGCTGGTGATGTGGTCGTAGCCCGGCGCGATATCGATGACGAGCGGACCAAGCGTATAGAACGGCGCCTCGCCGCAGATGGCGAGCTGCTTCTCGACATTGACCTTGATCTTGTGCAGCGGCACATGGCCGGGGCCTTCGATCATCACCTGGCAGCCCTTGGCCCAGGCGACCTTCGTCAACTCGCCCAGCGTCTCCAACTCGGCGAACTGGGCGCGGTCATTGGCGTCGGCGATGGAGCCGGGACGCAGACCGTCGCCCAGCGAGAAGGACACGTCATAGCGGCGCATGATATCGCAGATTTCCTCGAAACGCTCATAGAGGAAGCTCTCGCGGTGATGGGCGAGGCACCACTTGGCCATGATCGAGCCGCCGCGCGAGACGATGCCGGTGACGCGGGTCGCGGTCATCGGCACGTAGCGCAGCCGAACGCCGGCATGGATGGTGAAATAGTCGACGCCCTGCTCACATTGCTCGATCAGCGTGTCCTTATAGACCTCCCAGTCGAGCTTCACCGGATCGCCGTCGACCTTCTCCAGCGCCTGATAGATCGGTACCGTCCCGATCGGCACCGGCGCGTTGCGGATGATCCATTCGCGGGTGTTGTGAATGTTGCGGCCGGTGGAGAGGTCCATAACGGTATCGGCGCCCCAGCGGATCGCCCAAACCATCTTCTCGACCTCCTCCTCGACCGAGGAGGACACGGCGGAATTGCCGATATTGGCATTGATCTTGGTGAGGAAGTTGCGGCCGATGATCATCGGCTCGAGTTCCGGATGGTTGATGTTGGACGGAATGATCGCGCGCCCACGCGCGACTTCCGAACGCACGAATTCCGCGGTGATATGCTCCGGCACCGCCGCGCCGAAGCTCTCGCCGTCTGCCAGGGCTTCCGCCGCGCGCTCCAGCGCCGCCTCCCGGCCGAGATTCTCGCGGGCCGCGATATACTCCATTTCCTTGGTGACGATGCCGGCGCGCGCATATTCGAGCTGCGTTACCGGGCGGTCGCCCATGCCGCGCAGCGGCGGACGGATGTTCGGAAACGCTCTGGCAAGGCGGTCGCCGCTGACATTGCCGTTGTCGACCGGTTTGACCGGCCGGCCCTCATAGGCCTCGGTGTCGCCGCGTTGCCCAATCCAGTCGGAGCGGATCGGCGCGGCGCCCTGCTCGACATCGACAGCGATCGTGCCGTCGGTGTAGGGACCGCTGGTGTCGTAGATGCGGAACGGGCCCTCGCCGGTGGCGATCTCCTGGAGCGGCACCTGCAACGGACCGACATAGATCTTGGTCCGGTTGCTGAGCGGACCTGTGGTGACGCGGAACGGCTCGAAGCTCTTCGGGCGTTGGGGCTTGTTCATGATTGCTCCTCCCTGGTTCGGATGTTTGCGCCGCGATTGTCGTTCGCGGCGTCGCGGCCGGCGCGCGCCCGGTACAGCACGAAGGGCTGCAGGCGGTGGTCCGGTGTCAGAATCGGATTGATGAAGTCGGCGTCCGTGTCGCGAACCATGCCGATCCGCTCCAGCAGGCGCCGGGAGCGGATATTGTCGACCGAGGTGTAAGCGACGATTTCCGGCAGTTGCAGCGCGTCGAGGCCGTGATCGAGGAGCGCGGCGCTGGCCTCGGTGGCCAGCCCGCTCCCCCAGAATTTGATCGGCATCCGCACGGCGAACTCGACGCACGGGGCGAAGGGCAGCATGCCCGCGATGCTCATGAAGCCGCAAAGGCCGGCAAATTCGCCGCTTGCCCTGTCTTCGATCACCCAGAAGCTGAAGCCGTGGGTGTCGAAATGCGAGCGGACGAATTTCAGCACCAGCTCGGATTGGGCCATGTTCAGCGTGGCGGGAAAGAATTCCATGACCCGCGCGTCGGCGTTCATGGCGGCGAACGGCTCGATGTCGCCCGGTCGCCAATTGCGCAGGATCAGCCTGTCGGTGGTGATTTCGGGGATTTCGGGCGTTTGGTCCACTCAGCCGTTCCTACGCCGGTTCTAACCGGATCAGGTTCAAAGGGTGGTCGCACGGGGTTCAGTGCAATCTCAGCCGACTACCGCCGGCCCCCCTCGGGATAACATTAATGTGCGCTTCATCCCGGCGCATTGCAAGCTGCGCGCGCCGGCATAGCTGTCGTTCGGCTTAACGGACCTTTGGTTTCGTTTATCGAAATTCCGTAGGTGTCAGGTGCGCAAGGCAGACGAGCGAGACCGCTCTGTTTATTCTTTGTGCATCTGCATGAAAAATGATCAAAGATGCAGAGTGCAAGCGCCTACAACTTGTCAAATCCGAGTGTGAACACCGAGCGCCTCATTTTTGCAGAAATTTATTCCGCTCAGTGATCCTCCAGCTGATCCGGCACGTATTATTAATTAAGACCGGCCCAGTATGAAACAGCGAAAGTGGCCGATCGGCTTCCGGAACAACGGAAGCGGCATCTCTCGCGATGCGAGGAGACGCCGGGTTGTTCGGTAGCGACGTGTGAGGATTGACATTTGTCCCAATCCCGATGGCGGGTTACGCATGGGAGCACAGCAGAACAATGGACAGTGAGGACGGCCGGCCAATGCGACTGGAGTTCGAAGTCAGGAAACGGGGATCGCAATGATTACGAACTCTCCGAGAATACCGGGACAGCGCGATCCCGAGCTGACGCGGCGCGCGATTCTGGATGCGGCAACCGCGGAATTCGTTGAAAACGGCTTCGCCGGCGCGAGCGTTAATGAAATCGCCGCGCGCGCGAATGTCAACAAGCGGATGCTCTATCATTATTTCGGCAAGAAGGATGAGCTTTACCTCACCATCCTGGAACGGGTCTACGCAGCGCTGCGCGTCGCCCAGGGCGGATTGAAGCTCGCAGACGTCGCGCCGACCTTGGCGATCGAGGAGCTGATCCGCTTCACCTGGAAATACTATATGGAGCATCCCGAGCTGCTGAGCCTGATGGCGACGGAGAATATGCTCGGAGCGAAGAATGCCTCGCGGTCCGACCGGTTTCGCGAAGCCAATGCACCACTGACCGATTTGCTCAGGGATGTTGTCGATCGCGGCAAGAGCGACGGCGTGTTTCGGCAGGATGTCGAACCGCTGGACCTCTATCTGACGATTGCCGCGCTCGGAACCTTCTTCGTTTCCGCGTCCAAGACGCTGTCACCGCTTGCCGGTCGCGATCTCACGACGCCCGAAGCGCATGATGCACGCTTGAAGCACACGATCGACGTTGTGCTCGGCTATTTGCGGCCCTGAGGCCGACCGCGGGAAGGCGTCCATCCGGACTGCCTTCCCGCATTCTCATTTCCGCGAGCCTATTCTCCCGCAGCTATGAATGGATACGCCGGAACAGACCGCCGTTCGGGGTCAGCAGGCTGCTCCGGCGTCCCTTGACCTTTGACTCCCGACCCGTCGATGCCTAGGGAGAGGGCGTATAGGGCCGGAAGGAAGGTCAAAGTCAAAATCGTTCCAGCGATGAGGCCGCCCATCATAGCTTTCGCCATCGGTCCCCAGAAGAGGGATGTCGAAAGCGGAATCAGGGCCAGCACCGCCGCCGCCGCGGTCAGAACGATAGGACGAAAACGGCGGACAGTCGAACTTACAATTGCCTCTCGCATCGGCAGGCCCGCTTCGCGGTCCTGCTGAATCTGGTCCACAAGAATGACGCTATTGCGCATGATCATGCCGGCGAGCGCGATCACGCCGAGGATGGCGACGAAGCCGAATGGCGCCTGGAATATGAGCAGCGCGGCTGCGGCCCCGATCAGGCCGAGCGGTCCTGTAGCGATCACCATCAGCGTCTTGCCCAAATGCTGCAACTGGATCATCAGCAGCAACACTATGCACAACAGCATGACAGGCATTTTGGCGTTAATCGAGGCCTGACTCGTCGCCGAACTCCTCCACTGCGCCTTGCATTTCAATGCGATAGCCGAGCGGCAGTGCGTCGCGCATCGGCTTGAGCTGGCATAAATCGCCTTGGTTACGTCCGGGGACTGTACATTGTCCGGCACGGTGCCGCGCACCGTGATCGTCGGCAGGCGCGAGCGCCGCCACTGAATGCCGGGCTCGAGCTGCGACCTTCAGGCTGGCAACCTGCGTGAGCGGAACGGCGTCGCCGCGCGTGGTCTTCACATAGGCGCCTTCCACCGCACTGAGCGCGCCCTGGCTCGTCGATGCATCGCGCAGCACGACGCCGATGGTTTCCTCGCCGTCGCGATACTCGCCGATGGTGATCCCGGTCAGGACGGCCTGCAGCGTCTGGCGAACCGCCTGCGAGGTAACGCCGATGGCACGCGCCCGGTCCTGGTCGATGTCGAGCTTCAGCGTCGGCACCGGCTCGAGCCAGTCATTGTGCACCATGCGGATCAGCGAATTGCCGCGCATGACGTCGGCGATCTTGTCGGCGAGGCCGCGGACCTGGTTGCGGTCGGGGCCGGTGACACGGATCTGGATCGGCCAGCCGACCGGGGGACCGTTAAACAACCGGTCGACCTTATAGCGGATGTCCGGATAGTTTTCGGCCAGGTGGGCGCGGATCTTGTCGATCAGCGGGTCGCGCTCCTCCAGCGATTTCGGCATGACCAGAAGCTGGGCGAAGTTCGGATTGCGGAGCTGCTGATCGAGCGGCAGATAGAAGCGCGGGGCGCCTTCGCCAATGAAGGTGGTGACATTGGCGACGCCGGCCTCGGTCAGCACATCCGCTTCGACGCGCTTGGCCTGCGTCTCCGTCTGCTCGAAGGATGTTCCTTCCGGCAGCCACAGATCGACGAGCACTTCGGGCCGGTTCGACGCCGGGAAGAATTGCTGCGGGATGAAGGCGAAGCCGCCGATGCCTGCGATGAAGGCGACGAGCGTCAGCGCGACGACGACCCGCCGGTGGCCGACGCACCAGTCGATGAAGCGTTGCAGCCGGCGATAGAACGGCCCCTTGAACGGCTCGTGCTTGGGTTTTTCGGCCGTCTTGTGCGGCTTCAGCAGCGCATGGCCGATCCACGGCGTGAAATAGACCGCCACGATCCAGGAAATGATCAGCGCGATGCCGACCACCCAGAACAGCGAGCCGACATATTCGCCGGCCGTCGAGGCGGCAAAGCCGACGGGAATGAAGCCGGAGACGGTGATCAGCGTGCCGGTCAGCATCGGAAAGGCGGTCGACTCATAGGCGAAGCTCGCGGAGCTCATCTTGTCGAAGCCTTCCTGCAGCTTCCGCTCCATCATCTCGATCGCGATCATCGCGTCGTCGACAAGCAGGCCAAGCGCGATGATCAGTGCGCCGAGCGAAATGCGCTGAAGGTCGATGCCGATCACCGACATGGTGAGGAAGGTTGCGCCAAGCACCAGCGGAATGGTGAGCGCAACGACCAGACCGGCGCGCCAGCCGAGCGACAGGAACGAGACGGCCAGCACGATCACCAGCGCCTCGCCGAGCGCCTGGAGAAACTCGCCGACATATTTGCGCACGACGTCCGGCTGATCGGCGATCTGGCCGAGCTCGAGCCCGATCGGCAGCGAAGCCTGAACGGTCTTCAGCGCCCCTCCGATGGCGTCGCCGACATCGGTGACCTTGGCGCCGTCGGCCATGACCACGCCGAGGATCACCGCATCCTGGCCGTCGAAACGCACCTTCGCAACCGGCGGATCCTGCAGGCCGCGCGTCACCGTGGCGATGTCGCCCAGCCGGATGGTTTCATTGCCGAGACGCAGACGCAGCTCGCGGATCTCCTCGACCGTCGACAGGAAGCCGTCGACATTGACGCGCACGGAGCGTTCGTCGCTCTCCACCGCGCCCGCCGGCTCCAGCGTGTTCTGCGCGGCGAGCGCCTCGCGGATCGCCAGCGGCGAGATGTTGCGTTCGGCGAGCACTTTCGAGGAAATCTCGATGAACACCTTCTCGTCCTGAGTGCCGATCAGATCGACCTTCTCGACGCCGGGCACGCGCAGCAGGATATCGCGCACGCGCTTGGCCTGCGCCTTCAGCTCGGGATAGGAGAAGCCGTTGCCGGTCAGCGCATGGAGCGTGATGTAGGTATCGCCGAACTCGTCGTTGAAGAACGGGCCGATCACCCCGGACGGCAGCGTATGGCGGATGTCGGCGATCTTCTTGCGCACCTGATAGAAAGCATCGGTAATCTCGTGTCCGCGGGCCGAACCCTTGAAGTTGACGAATGTCACCGCGCTGCCGGGGCGCGTATAGGAGCGGACGAAATCGAGATGCGGGGCTTCCTGGACCTTGCGCTCGATCTTGTCGACGACCTGATCCTGCATTTCCTGCGTCGAAGCGCCCGGCCAGGAGGTCTGAATGACCATCACGCGGAAGGTAAAGTCGGGGTCTTCCTTCTGGCCCATGCTGAACAGCGACAGGGCGCCGGCCGCGAGGATGAGAACGACGAGGAATCGCGTCAGGCTGCCATGCTGGATCGCCCAGCGGGATAGGTTGAATTTGCGAGGCGGCTGAGCCGGGAGCGGGAACGGCTTCGACATGACTTAACCCCACCTTTTCGAGAACGGACCTTACATCACGACGACTTTGGACCGGACCGATCCGAAATCATGAACAGCGATCGATTCCAAGCGCTTGGAGCGGCATGACGCAAAGGCGCCGCTCTAACGATTTGCATTCGGATCGGTTGCGGACGCCGTCTGCACGAGGCTTTCGGGCAGCCGCACCTGCATCCCGTCGGTGAGGAACTGGACGCCGCCGGTGACGACCACGTCGCCGGGCTCAAGTCCTGATACGATCTTCATGCCGTTTTCCGTCACGCCGTCCGTCTCAACGACGTGCGAGGTGACTTTCGAGCTGGTGCGATCGACGACGAACACCGCCTTGCGCCCGCCGATCTCGGTCAGAGCCGTCAGCGGAATCGGGAGATAGGGCGTGTGCGCGTTCAGCTTGATCGCCGCCGTTGCGGTCATACCGAGCCGCATGGCCGGGGGCGGGTTCTCGATCGCGATCCGCACGGCATAGGTGCGCGAGCCGGGATCGGCCTGACCGGCGATCTCGCTGACGCGGCCTTTGGCCTTCACCGTGTCGTCGGCCCAGAGCGTCAGGTCCGCATTCTGATCGATTGCGAGGCGCGTTATGTCCTGCTCGGGGACGTTGAGGGCAACCTCGCTGTCGCCGGATACCGCGACGATCACCACGGGCGTTCCGGCGGCGACGACCTGGCCGGCCTCGGCCTGCGCGGCGGTGACGATCCCGTCCTTGTCGGCTTTCAGAACGGCGTAGCCGGTGGCGTTCGCGGCCTGGCGCGCCTGGGCTTCGGCAGCCTGGAGAGCGGCCTCGGCAGCGTCGGTCTCCAGCCTGCGCTGATCGACTACGGAACTCGGCGTGTAGCCCTTGGGCTGCAGCGTTTCGGCGCGGCCGAGCGCGTCCCTGGCAACGGCGAGTCGGGTTTTGGCCGAGGCGACGGCGGCACGCGCGCTGTTCTGGGTCAGCACCAGATCCGTGTCGTCCAGGCGGGCGATAACTTCGCCCGCGGTGACGCGGTCGCCGACGTCGACAAGGCGCTCGACGATCTTCCCGGCGACGCGGAAGCCGAGCGCGCTTTCGGTGTGGGCGCGAATGTCACCGGAGAAGGTTTTGATGACGTCGCCGGATTGCTTCTGGACCACGACGGCCTTGACCGGCCGCAAAGCCTCGGAGGTCTTGGCTTCCTCCTGGCAGGCGCTCAGCCCCAAGGCGAGACAGGCAACGGCGGTTAGCCTGACGATTGAGAGATGAGGAGAAAATTCTGATGAATTCCCACTTTCTTCAGCGAAAGGCAAAAAAGAGGGGCGCGTTGGACGATATCGAGACATTGCGAACTCCTGTCCTGGGCATGCGCGTCTTCAAAAACGGTTCCAAACCATGATCATTCGGGCGGCGTCTTCAGCGCCCGAACCAGAAATTTCGCCATCTCGGCCGGCGGCACCCGGTTCTCGTCGTCGAGCTTCTGCGCCACGATGACGGGATGGCAGAGATAGGCTGTCGCAGCGTGGACGCATCGCGAGGCAAATTCGGCGTCCTTCACCGGGAATTCGCCGGAGGCCATGCCGTCCTCGATGATCCGCTGCATATAGGCGCGCACCCGGCCGAGATGCGCCTTGACCGTATCCCATTGTTCTTCCATCGCGATCACCACCATCTCGTGGACCTTGCGATGATCGAGCAGGTTCTCCAGCGTGTGCCGGTGACACTCCTGGATGAACCATTCAATACGCTGCGCCGCCGACGCTTCCGTCCTTACGATCTGCACCAGCCGCGTTTCGATATCCGTGGTGATCTTTCCGCAGATCGCCTTGACCAGCGCGGATTTGGATTCGAAGAAGCGGTAGAGATTGGCAGGCGACATCTGGCACGCCTCGGCGATGTCCGCCATGGTGGTTTTGGCGTAGCCGTAGTGGCGGAAAAGGCGTTCCGATTCCGCGAGGATCCTGACTCTGGGTTCGATGTCGCTATGCTGAACGGTCATGGCTTGGCGTTCGGCGCCCTCCTGACGAGTGAAGAAAATCAAAAATCTTCACTGATCATATGCGGCGAGCTTTGGACGCGCAAGAGCTTTCCGGGAATGGCGGCGGTTTTTTCACTGGTGGCGTGGGGGGAGGCTGCTGGGGCGTGCGGAAAATGCAAGGCAAACCAAGGCGCTAGGTTGCGGGCGGATACCGCGCTGGAGGCCATTTCACGATTTGCGAGTTCTTGCCGCGTGTCGTGTGCCGCTACTGCATCGTCATCCCCGAGGAGGCGGGGATCCAGTACCCAATGGAATCCGCGGGTTACGGGATCCCCGCCTCCGCGGGGATGACGATGCATTTTGGGCCGATGGAGGGGCACAAGCCGCCCCCTCGTGACAACGGCCGACCCTTAAGCCTCCACCCGCTGCGATGCGGCATCGACCACCACCAGCGCGGTCATGTTGACGATCCGGCGGACGCTCGCGGACGGCTCGATGATGTGCACGGGCTTGGCCGCGCCCAGCAGGATCGGGCCGACGGTGATGCCGTTGCCGGCCGCCATCTTCAACAGGCTATAGGAAATATTGGCGGCGTCGAGATTGGGCATCATCAGCAGATTGGGATCGCCCTTCAGCCGCGCGCCGGAAATGGCGCCGTCCAGCAGCCGCGGCGACAGCGCCGCATCGCCCTGCATCTCGCCTTCCACTTCAAGATCCGGGTCGCTCGCCTCGACGATCGCCAGCGCGTCGCGCATGGTCTGCGCTTCGGAGCATTCCGACGAGCCGAAGCTCGAATGCGACAGCATGGCGACGCGCGGCATCAGGCCGAAACGGCGCATTTCCTCCGCGGCGAGTATGGTGATCTCGGCCAGTTGCTCCGCCGTCGGATTTCGGTTCACCTGCGTGTCGCAGATGAAGATCTGCCGGTCCGGCAGCATCAGCATGTTCATCGCAGCGAAGGTCTTGACGCCGTTGCGCGGCCCGATCACGTCGCGCACGAAGCGCAGATGCTCGACATAGACGCCCGTCGTACCGCAGAGCATCGCGTCGACATCGCCGCGCTTCAAGAGGATCGCGCCGATCAGCGTCGGCCGGGTGCGCATGGCTTCGCGTGCGACGGCGAGCGTCACGCCCTTGCGTTTGGTCAGCTCGTAATATTCGGCGACGACGTCGCGATAGCGCGTGTCGCTAAGGATGTTCACCGCCTCGCAATTTTCGCCGAGCTTCAGCCGCAGGCCGAAATTCGCGATGCGCTGGGCGATGACGTCGGCCCGGCCGATCAGCACCGGGAAGGCGAGGCCCTCATCGACCACGACCTGGGCGGCGCGAAGCACCCGCTCCTCCTCGCCCTCGGCATAGACGACGCGCTTGGGCGACGCTTTCGCGGCGTCGAAGACCGGCTTCATGCTGGCGCCGGAATGATAGACGAACTGCGCGAGCCGCTGCCGATAGGCCTCGATATCGGGCACGCGGCCGCGTCGCCACGCCGCTCCACATCGCGGCCTGGGCGACGGCCGGCGCGATCTTCTCGATCAGGCGCGGATCGAAAGGCTTGGGGATCAGATACTCCGGGCCAAAGCCGGTCTGTTGGGTCGCATAGGCGGTCGCGACGACGTCGGAGACTTCGGCGTGGGCGAGGTCGGCGATCGCATAGACGGCCGCCTTCTTCATCTCCTCGTTGATGGTCGTCGCCCCGGCATCGAGCGCGCCCCGGAAGATATAGGGGAAGCACAGCACGTTGTTGACCTGGTTCGGGTAGTCGGAACGGCCGGTGCAGATCAGTGCGTCGGAGCGGGCCTCGCGCGCGACTTCCGGCATGATCTCCGGCGTCGGATTGGCCAGCGCCATGATGATCGGCGTCGGTCGCCATCTGCCGGATCATGTCGGCGGTCAGGATGTTGCCGGCCGACAGCCCGAGAAAAATGTCCGCGCCGGGAAGGATCTCGGCGAGCGTGCGCGCGCTGGTCTCCTGGGCGAAGCGCGCCTTCTCCGGGTCCATGTTGACCGTGCGGCCCTTATAGACGACGCCGTCGATGTCGGAGGCGAAGATGTTTTCGCGCTTCACGCCCATCGTCACCAGCATTTCCAGGCAGGACAGCGCGGCAGCCCCTGCCCCGGATCCGGCAAGCCGGACCTCGCCGATGTCCTTGCCGGCGAGCTTGAGCCCGTTGAGCACCGCCGCGGCGACGATGATGGCGGTGCCGTGCTGGTCGTCATGGAAGACCGGGATCTTCATCCGCTCGCGCAGGGCGCGCTCGATGACGAAGCATTCGGGCGCCTTGATGTCTTCGAGATTGATGCCGCCGAAAGTCGGCTCCAGCGCGGCGACGATGTCGATGAACTTGTCGCGGATCGTTTTCCGCGACCTCGATGTCGAAGACGTCGATCCCGGCGAATTTCTTGAACAGGCAGCCCTTGCCCTCCATCACCGGCTTGGAGGCAAGCGGGCCGATATTGCCGAGGCCGAGAACCGCGGTTCCATTGGTGATCACCGCGACCAGATTGCTGCGCGAGGTCAGCGCCGCCGCCTGGCGCGGATCTTCGACGATCGCGGTGCAGGCATAGGCGACGCCCGGCGAATAGGCGAGCGACAGGTCGAGCTGGTTGATCAGCCCCTTGGTCGGCGTTACGGAGATCTTTCCGGGCTTGGGCAGACGGTGATAGTCGAGAGCTGCTTCGCGCAGAGATTTTTCGTCCATGGGACCCCGGCTGTTTTTATTGGCGGACGGGCAGGTATATGGAAACCTTGCCGTGCCGCACGGTTTGGCGCAAGTCTACATGGTGTCGATATAAAAATCTTTAGTGAGCCGCGGAGACCGGCGCCAAGCCCATCGGGGCGGCTCTCTTCAAGATGATCATGCCCTAAGCGCCCCTTCCATCGGAATCGCTGCCGGCCATGGCGACCGCAAGACAATCGACCTCGGATGCGCCGGCATTTTTCAGCAACCGGGCGCAGGCGCTGAGCGTCGAGCCGGTGGTGATGACGTCGTCGATCAGCAGGACATGCTTGCCGCGGATGAAATCGGCGGCGCTCGGCTGCACGGCAAAGGCCGAGGCGACATTGCTCCGGCGCTCGCCCGAGGACAGGCCGACCTGGCTGCGCGTTGCCCGCGCGCGGCGCAGCGAGGAAACGTCGACAGGCAGCCCGGTCAGCGCCGAAAGCTTCCAGGCCAGGATCGCCGCCTGATTGTAGCGCCGATTCCACAGCTTGCGCGGATGCAGCGGCACCGGCATCAGCACATCCGCATCGCGCAGCAACTCAGCGCCTGCGCTGCGCATCATCCGCGCGAACATGTCGGAGGCCTCGTGCCGGTCGGCATATTTGAAGCCGTGGACTAGGTGCCGGATGACGCCGGTAAAGCGCGCTGCGGCGCGCGCCCGTCCGAACACCGGCGGATCGCGTAGAGCGGCGGTGGACAGCGGCCGCTCGTCGTTGCCGTAGGTCAGCGGCGTGCCCAGCCTTTCGCAAAGCGGCGGCGTGATGAACTCGATCTGCTGCCAACAATGCGCGCATAGCACGCCGTGATCGGCGATCGGCTCGTGGCAATGCAGGCAAATCGGCGGCAGGATCAGATCGGCGGCATAGCGCAGATGGGCAAGCGACCAGCGGCGCAGGTCCGAAAACATGCGGCCGAAGCCTTCCGGCTCCTCGCTTTCCCCAGCAGCGTCCACGCGATCGCTCCTTTGCCCTTCCTCTCGAAGCTAGTCGCGCTTACATCTGGCGCAAGACCGTAACAAACCGGGTAGACGCATCGTGAGCGCCCCACGCCTCTTTGACCGCGACCTGCTGCGGACGCGCCGCGACCGCGCCGCCCGCGCCGGGGACCTGCCGGATTTCCTGCTGACGCGGGCGGTCGAGGACATGGCCGACCGTCTTCAGGCGGTGCAGCGCAGCTTTTCCAGCATCCTCGTGCTCGGCGCAAATCACGGCGTGCTGACGAACGCGCTGGTGGCGGCGATGCCCGAAGCCGAGCTGATCGTCAGTGCGGAGGCGAGCGCGCCGCTGCTGGCGGCCTGCCCAGCCCCGAAGGTCCAGTCCGACGACGAATTGCTGCCGTTTCGCGATGGCGCGTTCGACCTCGTCGCCTCCGCCCTCTCGCTGCAACTCGTCAACGACCTGCCCGGCGCGCTGATCCAGATCCGCCGCGCCCTGCTGCCGGACGGGCTGTTTCTCGGCGCTGTGCTGGGCGGGGCAACCCTCGCCGAGCTGCGCGAAGCCTTCATGGCGGCCGAGTCCGAGCTTGAAGGCGGGATCAGCCCGCGCGTGTCGCCGATGGCCGATATCCGCGAAATCGGCGGGCTTCTGCAGCGGGCCGGCTTTGCCCTTCCCGTCGTCGACAGCGACACCGTCACCGTGACCTACGCCTCGCCGCTGGCGCTGATGCTCGATCTGCGCGCCATGGGCGCCGGCAATGTGCTGGCGGAACGCCGCCGCACGCCGCTGCGCCGGGCGACCCTGATGCGCGCCGCCGAGATTTACGCCGAACGCTTTCCGGCGGATGGCGGCCGGATCCGCGCGACGTTCGAGATCATTCACCTGTCCGGCTGGTCGCCCCATGAAAGCCAGCAGAAGCCGCTGCGCCCCGGCTCGGCCAAAACCCGCCTTGCCGACGCGCTCGGCGTTTCCGAGCACAAGCTCAAAGGCTCCTCGTCCTGAGGGCGTCTCAGAGGTTTACGAAGCTAACGCAAGCTGTAAAAAAAGCCGGGTAGCTACCGCCATTTCGTCAAAATCTTCCCTCAGTTACAGCGCAAAGACTTATCCGGTTGGATTCCCTGCGGGCGGCGGCTAGGATCACGCCGTTCCGCGTAATAAAAGCTGTGCCGGCATGACCTCCGACAATCCAGGCGACCGTCCGTTTTTCCGCAGGCGCACGCGGCCGTCGCTGCTGGAATCGCTGGAGGCGCAGAAGGAACGCGAATCCGGTTTCGCCGAGCCGCATCCGGACATGGACGAGATGCCGCCGGCTCCCGCGCCGCGACAGCCCTTCACACCGCGCGAGCCTGCCGCCGAGCCGATGCCCAGCTTCATCCGCCGGGAGCAGGAGGCGCAGGAGGCCGCGGCTCAAGCGCACGCGGCAGGATATGAGCCCCCGAAGCCGCGCGCCGCGCTGCCCGACCGGCTGAAGCGCATCTTCCAGAAGACCGCGCCCGAAAGAGCGCCGCATCCGGAAAAGCCGAAAAGACCGCGCTCCTGGCAATACCGCGCCGCGCGTTTCGTGCTCTATTGGAGCACGGTGACGGCCGTCTGGTTGGCGGTGATCCTCGTCAGCGCGGTTACGGTCTACTCGCTGATGGCCGAAGATCCGCTCAAGGCCGGGCTCAGCAAGCAGCCCGCCAAGATCACCATCCTGGCGTCCAACCAGAAGGTGATTTCCGAAAAGGGCCTGCGGCGGAACCACATCAAGCTGAGCGACATGCCGCCTCACCTGATCCAGGCGGTGCTCGATACCGAGGACGGGCGCTTCTACTACCACTACGGCTTCGATCCGATCGGCATCATGCGCGCCTTCTATCGGAATTACCGCGCCGGCCGGGTCGTCGAAGGCGGCAGCACGATCACGCAGCAGCTCGTCAAGGTCCTGTTCCTGAAGCCGGAGCGAACCTATTGGCGCAAAGTCGAGGAAGTCCTGCTGTCGCTCTCGCTGGAATACCGCTTCGAAAAGGACCAGATCCTGGAGCTCTACCTCAACCGGATCTATTTCGGCGCCGGCAATTACGGGGTGGAGGCCGCCGCTCAGCATTATTTCGGCAAAAGCGTCAGCAAGATCGGCAATTACGAGGCCGCGATCCTTGCCGGCCTGATCCGGTCGCCGACCTTTTACGCCCCGACCAACAATTACGAACGCTCGCTGGAGCGCGGCAAGGTGGTGCTGGCCAGCATGCGGAACGCCGGCGATCTGACCGAGCAGGACTACGAGGCCGCGCTGGCGAACCCGCCGACACTGCGCAACAACCTGCCGTCGGAAAGCTACGGCTTCGTCATCGACTGGGTCGTGCAGCAACTCCCCGAACTCGGCCTCGACCTGAAGGCCGACATGGTCGTCGAGACTACGATCGACTACGAGATGCAGGCGGTGGCGCAGCGCATCGTCAAGGACCAGATGGATCAGCACGGCGCGAGCCTCGACGCTGGAGAGGCGGCAGCCGTGATCATCGACCGCAATGGCGCCGTCAGGGCCATGGTCGGCGGGCGCGATTACACCAAGAGCCAGTTCAATCACGTCGTGCAGGCAAAAAGACAGCCGGGCTCGACCTTCAAGCCCTTCGTCTATCTGACCGCACTGGAGAAGGGCCTGACGCCGGACTCGATGGTCCGGGACGGCCCCTTGCGCATCGGCAACTGGACTCCCGCGAACTACAACAACCACTATCTTGGCGACGTAACGCTCAGGGACGCGCTGGCCAAGAGCCTGAATACGGCGGCGGTGCGGCTGTCGGAATGGGCGGGCCGGGATGACGTCATCAAGACCGCACACCGGCTCGGCATCGCATCGAAGCTGGAGCCGAACGCATCGATCGCGCTGGGCACGTCCGAGGTGTCGCTGCTGGAGCTGGCTTCGGCCTATGTGCCCTTCGCCAATGGCGGCTACAGCGCCATGCCGCACATCATCAAATCGGTCAAGGACGCCGAGGGCAATGTGGTCTTCGATATCGGCCGCACGAATTGGGGCCGTGTGATCCGCGCACAGCACGTTGCGGCGATGAACGACATGCTGATGGCGACGATCAAATACGGCACCGGCAATCAGGCCTCGATCGACCCGCATCCGGCGGCGGGCAAGACCGGCACCGGCCAGGATTACCGCGACGCCTGGTTCATCGGCTACACCGCGCATTACGTGACCGGCGTCTGGCTCGGCAATGACGACTTCAAGCCGATGAAGCGCGTGACGGGCGGTTCGCTGCCGACGATGATCTGGCGCGACCTGATGATCTACGCGCATGTGAACAAGGAGCCCGCCTATCTGCCCGGCGGCGCCGGCCTGGTCGCGGAAGAACGGCAGCGTCCCACCGGCGGCGGGTCGCTATGGGACACGCTGTTCGGCGACACCCCCTCATCCCGCGACACCACACTCGGCACCCCTGTCGCCAGCAGCAGCGGCGGCGGCCGGCGGACGAAATCCAAGAACTGGTTCGAGGACTTCTTCTCGCGCTAGGCCCATCCGTCGAGATCGAGTCCGCCTGAAAACGTGCAAGTGCCTCGCGGGCGCGAGAATTTACGGGATCCTCACCTCCGTGACGATCTCGGACCAGGCGATCCAGCTTAAGCGGGCTGCGCTCCTGCGGACGCATCGCCATCCGCGACAGCCGTGTCTCGCATCAAGGGCAAACCGTTTTCCTTCCCCAAGTGACGAATCAGCCGTGCGGTCCTTCACGCCGGCCGGCCTCTCCGTGCCGACAGCGCGCATCCTGCAGTACCTACCAAACAATGGAGAACGGCTATGGGCAAAAAGGTTTACTCGTTCGGGAGCGGCGACGATACGTGGCATGGCTCCGCTGACGACGAGCTTATTCTGGGCAACGGCGGAAACGACCACCTCTTTGGAAATGGAGGCGACGATTTCGATCCTCGGCGGCACTGGCGACGATTTCCGCTAAGGCGAGGCCGGCGCCGACGACCTTTGGGGGAAGGCGGTATCGACTGGCTGTATGGGGGAATTGGCGCCAATCGGCTCTATGGCCGTGACAACACAGACCTTCTCTACGGCGGTGACGGCGATGCGGAAGGCGACATTCTGGATAGCATCGAAAATATTCGCGGTTCGACGATCGGCTTATCGGCGATTCCGGCAGCAATAAGCTGAATGGCGATGACGGCGACGATATTCTCATTGGCGGCGGGGGCGGCGATGCATTGCAAGGCGGTGAAGGGGACGATTTCCTGATCGGCGGAGCCGGAGGCGACCACCTTTTTCGGCGAGGGCGGTTCGGATACGCTGGTCTATACCTACTCCAATGCCGCGGTGAGCGTTGACATATCGGCAGCCTCCGCCAGCGGCGGCGATGCGGAGAACGACACGTTCACAGGCATCGAAAACCTCCTCGGCTCGGCCTATGACGACTTCCTCAGCGGCGACGCCGGGGCGAATGCGCTCTACGGCGCCGGCGGTGCGGACACGTTGTTCGGGGGCGGCGGCGGAGAGCGAGGGCAATGACTGGCTGGCGGGCGGCCGAGGCGACGACATTCTGATCTGCGGCCTGGGTGACGACACGTTCCATTTCGGTCCGGCTTTCGGCAATGATGTGATCACGGACTTCCAGGCCGGCGCCGGTTCGCAGGATGTCATCGAGATGCAGCTGTTCGGCTTCCAGAGCTTTGACGACGTTCTCGCCCATAGCGCGCAGACGGGCGCGGACACCGTGATCACCGTCGACGCCCTGGATACGATCACATTGAGCGGCGTCGCACTCGTCGACCTTCATCAGGACGATTTCGTCTTCATTTAAAGCAACGATCAGCAAAAGCACGTCCCCGTGAAGACGGGATGGGACCGGCTTGCTGCAAAATTGCGCGCAAACCAGAGGATAGAGATCACGATACGCCGCCCCGGCCAATGCGCCGGGCGCACGCGCCTTTCGGTGCGGCGATAGCACGCTGAGAAGCGATCAGGTGGTGCGACCGCCTATCGGACCAGCGGCGCGGTGGCCTGGCTCAGCCAGTCGAGCGTCACCCCGTCGAGGCCGCCGCTCAGCCGTTCGAAGACCTCGGCGTGGTAGCGGTCAATCCACTGCGCCTCCTTTGGCGTCAGCAGGGAAAGCTCGATCAGCCGCCGGTCGAACGGGGCGAAGGTCAGTGTCTCGAAACGCATCATCGGCCGGTCGCCGCCGGGGATCTCCTCGGGCTCGGTGACCAGGATCAGGTTTTCCAGGCGGATACCGTATTGGCCGGTCCGGTAATAGCCCGGCTCGTTGGACAGGATCATGCCGGGCTCCAGCTCGGCCGATTCGCGGCGCGCGATGCTCTGCGGTCCTTCATGCACGGAGAGGAAGCTGCCGATGCCGTGGCCGGTGCCGTGGTCGTAGTCGAGCCCCGCCTGCCACAGTGGCCGCCGCGCCATCGCGTCCAGATGCGAGCCGCGCGTGCCCTTGGGAAAGCGGACCGTGGCGATGGCGATGTGCCCCTTCAGCACGAGGGTGAAGTGGCGGCGCATTTCGGCCATCGGCTCGCCGATGGCGATGGTGCGGGTGATGTCGGTGGTGCCGTCCTGATATTGGGCGCCCGAATCCAGGAGGAACAGGGTTCCGGCCTCGAGCCGGCGGTTGGTCGAATAGGTCGGCCGGTAGTGGACGACGGCGCCGTTCGGCCCGGCGCCCGCGATGGTATCGAAGCTGATGTCGCGCAGCGCGTTACCAGCGCGGCGGAAGTCTTCAAGCCGCCTGGCGGCGGTGATTTCGTCGAGGTCGCCACCTCGCGCCGCGCCGTCGAGCCAGGCCAGGAACCGGGTTACGGCCACCCCGTCGCGCAGATGGGCGGAACGGCTGCCGGCGATCTCGGCGGCATTCTTGCGCGCCTTGGGGACGATGCACGGGTCGCGGTCCTTGACGATGACGGCGCCGGCCTCGGTCAGCACGTTCCAATACCATTGCGAGGCGTTCGCCGGATCGAGTTGCACGGCCGCCTTCCGCGCGCCGAGCGCCGTCAGGCTGTCGGTCAGCCGGTCAGGGGCGGCGATCTCTGCCACGCCGCCAAGCGCGTCCTGCACGTCGGGCGTCAGCTTGCGCTCGTCGATGAAGAGCAGCGCCTTGCCCTCGGCCGGCACGATTGCATAGGCGTGGACGAACGGAGTGTGCGGCAGGTCCTGGCCGCGGATGTTGAACAGCCATGCGATCGAGTTCGAGCGCCGTGATCACCACGGCGTCGCGCCTGGTCTTGGCAAGCTGCTGCTGGATCGCGCCGATCTTGTCGCGCGCTTCGACGCCCGCCAGTTCGAGCGGCTGCAGCGCCACCGGCTTGGGTGCCTGAACCGGGCGGTCGGTCCACAACGTGACGAGCGGATTGGTGTCCACGGCGAGGAGCTGTGCGCCCGCCTTTTCGACGCTCGCGGTCAGGCCGCCGATCTGGGCGATGGTGTGCAGGCGCGGATCGTAGCCCAGCCGGTCGCCCGGCTTCAGATGCGCCTCGAGCCAGCTCGTGATCGAGGTGTCGGCAATATTGATGATCTCATAGGCCGCGCCATCGACCTGCGCCGCGGCTTGGAGCGTGTAGCGCCCGTCGATGAACAAAGCCGCTGCATCCCGAAGAACGGCGGCGGTGCCCCAGGAGCCCGAAAAGCCCGTCAGCCACAGGAGCTGCTCCGCGTCGGGCGCAACATATTCATTCTGAAACTCGTCGGACCGGGGCAGCAGGAAGCCGGTCAATTGGACCGCTTCGAGCGCCTGCCTCAGCAACCGCAGGCGTTCGGCGCTATGGGCCGGTCCGCCGATGTCGTCAAAGTTTTGGAACATAAGAATTTCTAAGCTCGAACGGTGTGGCGATCAAGGCCAGGGCAAACACTTCTTCACGCCTGCGAAACCATGCGTGATACGCATTGCTGCGATGCAGCATGCCGTCTACTCAACCATGGCCCGCAGTGCGATATTCGAAATCAACCAAATAACAAATTTACTATTTGGTCATAACACATCCCGCAAGTGGAGAAGATCATGGCAACCACCTACAACGCGTCTTTCCCGGCCGGCGAAAGACAGAGTTCCGGCGAAGGTTTTTTCCGCCGGGTGCTCGACCGGGTAATCGAAGCAAGACAAAAAGAAGCGAATCGGCAGATCCTTTGCTACCTGAACACCATGGATAACGACACGCTTCGTCGTTTTGGGTTCACCAACGCACAGATCGTCGAGATCACCGGCAAGCCAAAGCACTAGTTGAGCTGCGCTCTCAGAACATAGCTTGTTCGGAATTATGATAAAAAATCCGCCCGGAGATGCAGCCGGGCGGTTTTTTATTGCCCGCCAGGCCGATGCACATGCAGCGTCGCCCACCCTTCGAGCGAGAGCCGCGCGGCGATTATGAAGCCGCGCGCCAGATAGTTTGCGCCGACCTCCCGCGCCTGAGCATCGAGCAGCCCGGAGAGGATCAGATGCCCGCCGGGCGCGACGGTGCGGCTGATGCCTGGAGCCATTGCGATCAGCGGCCCGGCCAGGATGTTGGCGATGACCAGCTCGAATGGCGCGCGGGCGGCGATGCGGCGATCGTGCAGCCCGGCGGCGGTGATGCCCCTCACCCGGCGCGCGACGCCGTTATCGGCGAAATTCTCGTTCGCCACGCGGATCGCCACGGGATCGATGTCGGTGGCGAGAATGTCATCGGATAAGGCTTTCGCCGCTGCGATGGCAAGGATGCCCGACCCGGTGCCGAGGTCCAGTACGCGCCGGAGCCGGCCTTTCCGCGCCAGCCGGTCGAGCATGATCAGGCAGCCGCGCGTCGTCCCGTGATGGGCAGTGCCGAACGCCTGGCCGGCTTCGATCTCTATGGAATAGGCCCTGGATCGCGCCTTGCGCCGATCATGGCTGCCGTGAATGAAGAAGCGTCCCGCCTCGATCGGATGCAGCCCGCGCTGGGTGATCGCCACCCAGTCTTCCTCCGGAACCGCTTCAACCGTCAGTGCGCACAGAGCGCCGGCTCCGGCATCGCCTTCGCCGAGCGCGCTCAGCACGGCCGGATCAGGCCGGTCGTCGAAATAGATTTCCACGAGCAGGCCGCCGTCGGGCCTCTCGGAGGCGCTGATCGCGGGCGGCGGATCGAGCGTTTCCGCGAGCAGGCTCGCCACATGCTCGGCCTCGCTTCGCGAAGCGAGAAACTGCGCTTTATAGACCGCCATCGGCTAACGGTTGCCCGCCAGAGCGCACCAGACATCGGTCAGGTGCCGGTTCGCCTCATCGAGAGGCACGGGGCGGAGATCGCCTCCGGTGGTCTGTTCGACGAGCCTGAGCGACCTCAGCCGGTCGAGCGCATCGTGAATGTCGAAGTTGATTTCAACGGCGAAGGTCTCGTGCAGGAAGGCGTTGATGCGGGCGCGCAGCACCTCGATCTGCGACATGTGCACGGGCATATGCAGCAGGTGGATATAGAGCAGCGCTTCTTCCTTGACGTCCTCTTCCTCGGCCTCGTCGACCATGAGCGCCAGCGCGCCCTGATTGTTGGCGAGATTCTGGAAGTAGAGGCTTTGCGCAAGCTGCATGCGATAGCGGTCGCGGGTGATGAAGATGTTGCGGATCTGGGCGTACATGATGCCGCCGACCCCGGTCAGCAGCGCCCCCGCGAGCATGATCGGGGAGAGCGCGACCGCAACCAGCAGCTTGGAAGCGGTGCCGACCGCCCAGGTCAGCGTGCCGAACAGCGCGCTGCCGCCCAATTGCAGCTTGTCGCGGTACTTCATCTTCACCCGGATATTCGGGAAAAGCATTTCCACGTCGTGACGCGGGATATTCTTGAAGACCTTGATGTAGATGTGATCGGTCGAGAAGCTCGGCGGCAGCATGCGGCGGATCTTTCGCAGCTTCTTCAGCGCCTTCTCTTCATCGGTATCGTCCTCATGCATGATCTCGCGGACGCGGGTTTCTGCGGGCTTGAACTTGATCGCCAGGAACAACCGTTCGAATGTCGGAACCTCATAGGTCTTATGCTTGAGGAAGAGCTTGCGGATGTCCCGGATCTTCTTCTTCTTGCGCGCTTCGCCCCGGTAGAACATCAGCCGGACTTCGTATTCGTGGAAGTCGACGTCGACATGGACGCCGTCCGGCGGGGCTCTGGTCAGCACTTCTTCGAGTTCGTCCGGGCTCAACTCGCGGTAATTGGCGCTGGTGATCAGGTCCTTGAGCTTGGCGTTGAAGATGCGGCGCTTCTCCAGGCGCTCCATTTCGGTGACCTCGACCAGATTGACCGTTTCGTCGTCGGGATTGAACGGGTCGTAGAGGTCGCTCAGATCGTTGAGCAGCACGCCGGACCGGTATTGCCGCAGCAAACCGATCTTGTTCAGCACGGCGGATGCCTGGGCCTGCTGCGTCGAACTCGGCCAATGATCCGGCTTCAGCAGGGCCTGGACGATATCGGACCTTGAAATCGGAATGAAAGCCTTTTCAGACAGAGCCGGTTGCGCCACCGCGATAGGGCTGACTTCATTCATCAAATCACTCCCGAATCCCTCGGCTTGCATTGGTGATCAAGCCACGACTATCGGCGGGCCAATGTGAAGCGCGTATGACGGCGCGCGGCATCTTATTATGAAAGTCGACAAGCGGAAAGCGGGAGACGAGCTCAGGGCCGCATTACGAAGGACGCAACCACTCGCTTCCGGCCAGCCTTGTCGAAATCCACGGTCAGCTTATTACCGTCTATCTCGGCGATGTGACCATAACCGAATTTATCGTGGAAAATACGCTCGCCGACATCGAAACCGCAAGCGTCGCCGCTGCTCGATGCCACCAGCTCGCCCTCGATGACCGTGCCTCCGCGGCGCGTTTGCCGTTGCGGCTTCTGCTCGGTCTGCTGCTGGTAATAGGTCTGCGCGCGCTGCCAGCCGGGGCTCGAATAGCCGCCGTCCGTGCGGCCTTCCCAGACGTCGGAGAAGCCTGGGGCACGCGTATAGGCGCCCATTCCGCCACTCTCCTGGACGGCGTCGACATGGGCGTCGGGAAGCTCATCAACAAAGCGTGAAGGCAGCGCCGTCTGCCACAGACCGTGAACGCGGCGGTTCTGCGCGAAGGAAATATGCGCGCGCTGCTTCGCCCGGGTGATGCCGACATAGGCGAGGCGGCGTTCTTCCTCGAGCCCGGCGAGACCGCTTTCGTCGAGCGACCGCTGATGCGGGAACAGGCCCTCCTCCCAGCCGGGCAGGAACACCGTGTCGAATTCCAGACCCTTGGCGGCATGGAGCGTCATCACGCTCACGCGGTCGCCATCGGAGGCCTGGTCGGCGTCCATGACCAGCGCGACATGTTCGAGGAATGCACCCAGCGTGTCGAACTCGCCCATGAAATGAATCAGCTCCTTCAGGTTTTCCAGTCGTGCCGGAGCCTGAGGCGACTTGTCGTTCTGCCACATCGCCGTGTAGCCGGACTCGTCGAGAATGACTTCAGCGACCTCGGTATGGCGCATGGTCTGCAGCAGGCCGCGCCAGCGCTCGAAGGATCGCACCAGAGTATTGAGCGGCTTGCGCGCCTGCGGCTTCAGCTCTTCGGTCTGCGCCAGCGTGCGTGCGGCATGGAACAGCGGCTCGCCGGCAGCGCGGGCAAACTGGTGAATGGTGCGCACGGCAGTCTCGCCGAGCCCGCGCTTGGGCACGTTGACGATGCGCTCGAATTTGAGGTCGTTCGCCGGGTTATGGACGACGTCGAGATAGGCGATGGCGTCCTTGATTTCCTGGCGCTCGTAGAAGCGCGGGCCGCCGATCACCCGATAGGGAAGCTGGATGGCGATGAAGCGGTCTTCGAAGGCGCGCATCTGGAAGGAGGCGCGGACCAGAATGGCGATGTGGTTGAGCGAATGCCCGTCGCGGCGCAGCTCCTCGATCTGGTCCGAGATCGCGCGCGCCTCGAACTCATCGTCCCAGACGCCGCGCACGGTGAGCCGCTCGCCCGCCGCGCCGTCGGTATGCAGCGTCTTGCCGAGCCGGCCTTCATTGTTGGCGATCAGATGCGAGGCGGCAGCGAGAATATTGGCGGTCGAGCGGTAGTTGCGCTCCAGCCGGATCACCTTGGCGCCGGGAAAGTCGGTCTCGAAGCGCAGGATATTGTCCACCTCGGCGCCGCGCCAGCCATAGATCGACTGGTCGTCGTCGCCCACGCAGCAGACATTGTTGCTGCCCTGGGCGAGCAGGCGCAGCCAGAGATATTGCGCGACATTGGTGTCCTGATATTCGTCGACCAGGATGAAGCGGAAGCGGTCGTGGAAGCTTTTCAGGATTTCCGGGTGCTCGATGAACAGCCGGATGTTTTCCAGCAGCAGATCGCCGAAATCGGCCGCGTTCAGCTCTTTCAGCCGCTTCTGATAGGCCGCGTAAAGCTCCGCGCCCTTGCCGTTGGCGAAAGCGAAGGCTTCGCCGGCCTGCACCTTGTCCGGTGTCAGGCCGCGATTCTTCCAGCTATCGATGAGGCCGGCGAGGTGCCGCGGCGTCCAGCGCTTCACATCGAGCCGCTCGGCCTCGATGACCTGTTTCAGGAGGCGAAGCTGGTCGTCGGTGTCGAGCACTGTGAAGGACGGTTGCAGGCCGACGAGCTCAGCGTGATAACGCAGAATGCGTGCGCCGATCGAGTGAAACGTGCCGAGCCAGGGCATGCCTTCGACCGCGCCTCCGACCAGGTGGCCGACGCGCTCCTTCATCTCGCGCGCGGCCTTGTTGGTGAAGGTGACGGAGAGGATCTGCGAGGCGAAAGCGCGGCGGGTCGCGAGGATATGCGCGATCCGCGTGGTCAGCACGCGCGTCTTGCCCGTGCCGGCGCCCGCGAGCACCAGCACCGGGCCGTCGAGCGTCTCGACCGCCTCGCGCTGCTCCGGATTGAGGCCGTTGAAATAAGGCGGCACGACACTCGCCATCGCCCGCTGCGACAGCGGAATCGGCACGCCGCTCCCGCCTTCGGGCTGGCGCACGGTTTGCTCGGACCGGCTCGCCGCGGCAGATCCGGCTTCCAACTCTTGCTTTCGACTCACTCCCATGTGGGGACTATATCATCATTGCGCGGGCGGGAATCCAGCCTTTGCGCCGCGTCCACACCCGCGTTCGGCCAATGAGCGTGAACCGAGCGGGGCTCATTCGCGACAAAGCTTTGGACGGCCCAATACGCGGAGACGGGTTTGTATCGGCATCGCGAGGAACGGCGACAAAATAAGCGGACGTCGACAGAGTAATCCGTTGACAATTTTTGCGTCTCGAGCTATCGAATAAGCATTATGACACACACACCTCTCCATAATTATCGACTCTCAAGTCGATCCGGCAGCTCACTACGATATTCGAGCTGACTTTTGCGCGCCTGTTCTTCAGGCGCTGCGGAGGGGTAATCCGAAAGATTGCTGGGTAGCGGAACCGCGGTGCTAACGCGGCTGGCCTTTACTGTGCCGTGGGGGTTCGAATCCCTTCCTCTCCGCCATTCGAACTGCGTGTAGCGGTCCATTATCGCTGCGCGCTGCGGCTCCGGTTCGAGGATTCGCCTCGCACGCGGCGCCGGCACAATAAGGGTAGGCAATCCGATTGGCGACGGAGCCGGTCTCGAAAACCGCGCGAGCCTGAAAAGGCCTTGGGGGTTCGACTCCCTCCCTCTCCGCCATACTGCTTCGGTCCGAAAAATGCGCGCGTGGGCCAATCGGTAGAGTTGCCCGCCTCAGAAGCGGGATGTTGGAGGTTCGAGTCCTCCCGTGCGCGCCAATCTAAATTCCTTATAAATCAATAGGTTCACAAGGTTTCACGGCAATCCGCCGTAAGCCTTCCAGTGCTCGTTGGTGGTTGACCGGTGGTTGACGCTCCAAGGCGGCTTGGGCGGATCGGCAGTCCGTCAGTGTGGTGCCCGAAGCTCACCTCGGAAAGGTTCTCGAAACTTTGCGACAACTTGATCGTTGAGATTGACGAATCAAAAGCCTATAAGATTTATAGGTGGATGATTAGACGTCAGCCAAAGGCAAAGCCTCAGAAACCACCGCATCCGGGTGACCTGATGAAGGTCATTAGGCGTCTGGCTCAGGACAGTAAGAACGTGAGTTATCGGGCCCACGCGCTTGAACGTCTGGATGAGCGAAACACCATCGACATTCTCGATGTTCTGAAGCTGCTGCGGCTGGGCGAGATCGAAGGAGCAATAAACCCCGGAAAAAATCCGGGTGAATGGAGCTGTTTGGTTACCGGCAAGTGTTCCCTGGATGGAAGAGATGCCGGCGTCGCAACAATCGTCGTCAGAGAAGAAAAATTAATAATAAAGACGGTGGAGTGGATGGACCGATGACGGAAGCGAGGTTTTACATCAAGGACCGGCCTTTGCTTGATAAGCCGTTCCCTCTTAAAGGTGTGGGGCTGCCTAATGTCTACCTGCTCAATGGGGTGACCGTAGAAAACGATCCCGATTATGGCGATCTGGTGAGCATAGAAAACATAGAAGAACTGTACCGCGCGATCGGGCTCCATATCATTGAGAGCGGGCCTCAGATGACGGGCGCCGAATTTCGCTTTTTGCGAAAGCAGATGAATTTGACCCAAGTTGAGCTGGGCGCCCTGTTGTCGGTCAGCAGCCAAACCATCGCGAATTACGAAAAGGCCCATGTGGAGGGGTTGGGAGCTGCGGATTTGGCTATCCGCATGATGTATCTGCTTCATATCCTTCCGCCGGAAAGCCGGGCGGTTCTGATGAAGCAAATTTTTGAGTTTGAAGCAGCGAAACGAAAACGCGCGAGGCGTCTGCCGGAAATGCCCCGACGCCAAATAGTTGGAAAATGGAAAGAGCGTTATGAAGGTACATGTCTCGCTGCTTGAGGTGCTAAACACCTATAACGCTGCGTAGGACATTGGCTGCCGGGAATTGTCCCGGCCGCTTGTCGGCAGAAGCTGACGCAATGAACAATCCAGCAAGGAGAGTACATGATTTTCGACACCCCAGCCTACCGTTTTGTAGAATTCCGGCATCGCGCCGCTGTAGGTGAATATCGCGATGCACAGCGTGCTTATTTTCAATCGGGATCAGCGCGCGACCGTGCCGATATGAAAGAGGCCGTATCCAAAATCCATCAATGTCGTGCGGCCCGCATATCGTTGATCAGCGAGTAATAAACGATCACATGCTTTGATCAAACGCATCGAGGTAAGATAATACCGCATTTTTATTGACCGCGATTCCGGCGCAGTGCACCCTCAGGTCAACGTCTGAGGATTTTTGCACATGGACTTTCGCACATCCGCTCCGATAGGGCCGCAACCGGAATTCGAGGCGCTGCCGCCGCTCGCCGAGATGGAACGGGGGTTCAGCGAATATTTCGAAGCGCAAGCCGGAAATGTCATCCGCGACAGCCCCGTCAGCTCCATCTATCGGACGCTCGAACTCAGCAGCGCTCGAGGCGACTTACGCACCCAAAGCCGCCGAACCGTCAGCCCGAAGCGGCGACCGCCAAGGCCAAGGACGCAGGCGTCACGGTCGATTTCGGCGCGGCCAATTAACATGCCCGCCCCGTCGCGCAAGGTCACCTTTTCCGACATTCGCTAAACGACCGCTGCTGATCTCCTGCCGGAACGATGGCGGGTGGCAAGATCGCGTCGGGCCTTGCGATGCTCGCATGAGCGATGCGTCTCACACATTGATCCGCCAGCGTCATTCATCGCCATCATGCGGCGAGCCGAGCCTCTGTTGCGGAGAGGACATGCAGCGCTGCAATCATGACGATCAGGGCCGAATCTCTTTGGAATCTCAGCTAAATTTGCAATCATCCTGTTGTCGACCAATTTCAGCCTAAAAACTATCAAGCGATTGTGTTTTGGTGGGGCTGGGTCAATGCCAGGGTATCGCGTGTGAATTCCCGCTTAGTGCTCATTGTCGGTGCGGTGTCGTTTCTCCTCGCGGGTCTATCCTTCAGCTTTGGCCAAGAGGCCCCCTTACAGGAACGAGGGCGCGTGCAGAACAAGGCCCTCAGCTTCAACGTCCCGAACATCACCAGCACGCCGGGACAGACAGTTCCGATGAATATCTCCATCACCGGCGCTGCGAAAACTCTCTCCGGCCTTGTCCTGATCCAGGGAATTCCAAGCCAGATCAGGCTGTCCAGCGGCATTCTGAGCGGCAATGCCTGGTTGGTCTCGCTTTCCGAGCTGGGGAATTTGCAACTGATTGTGCCTTATGATTTTCAGGGCCGTTTCGATCTTGAAGTCATTCTCGTTCTGGGGGAGGGCAAGCAAAGGCAAACCCGATCTGCTTCTGTTGCCATTCAACCGGAAAACCCGCCGAGGAAGCGACTTTTCATTCTGGAAGAGAACAGCCAAACACGATCTGCGCTCAGCCGCATTCCGCCGGAGCCCCAGCCGAAGGACCGCGTGCCGCCGGTCAAATCCCGGGAGGCTTCACCGCAGGCGAAGCTGAATCCTTCACCACCAGCGATATCATCGGATCTGCCGCGTGAGACCAACCCGGCCGACCGGCCAAACTCTGACAATGCGCTGACCGCAAGAGAAGTGTCTGAATTCTGCGACGGGCAGCGCTACCTCTGCCGCAAGATCTGCTACTTGCGTTTTCGTGACGACCGTATCGGCTGCCCGCAAGCGTGCGAGAGCCGTGTGGCACGTTGCATCAAGACGGGCTGCTATCAGTGGGCGGAGGCCGATTTCGTCATCGCCGAGAAATTTGGCGGATATCGATGCCCTCGATGATTTATCCCGCCACCGGACCTGTCATCTTGAACAGCCCCCATTTGAGCTTGTTGTCCCGCGCCGAGCTCATCAGAACGATTGCCGTCAGGCAGAGCATCAGGATTTCTGCGGCAGGGCCGGCGAACCAGATCCCCTGTTCGCCATAGGCGAAAGCAAACAGAAAGATCAGTGGGGTCGCGAAGGCATAGGGTTTTGCAAGTCCGAGAACCGCCGCTCGCCCGGCGTCGCCGATCGCCTGGAAATACGCTGCGATCATCACCAACGGTCCGGCGACAAAGAACATGGCAAGCATCACCGGCATGATCCGCGTGACCTCGACTGCGACTTCGCCATCGCCCACGAAGAGACGGGCAACGGGATGGGCGAAGCCGATAAGAACGATTTCCACGACGAGACAATAGATAAGCGCGACGCTCGCTCCCAGCCGCAAGCTTTCATCCGAGCGGTGCCAGAGATGCGCTCCATAATTGTTGCCGGCGATGGCTTGCAATGCGTGGCACATCCCCAGCAGCGGCAGGAAGATGAAGGTCATGATGCGGGTGATGATACCGTAGGCGGAAACCGTCGCGTCGTAGCTATCGTTCGCTTCGATCTGCAACGCGGCGATGATGGCGGCGGAGATCAATGCAATACCGATGAAGTTCAGACTCTGCGGCGCGCCGAGCGCGAGGATTTGGCGCCACCCGGTCATCGGGCTGTGTCGCAGGACTGTGCTTAGCCTGAGTTCCGTTCGGCCGCGCAGGCGAAAGGCAAGGATGATGGAGAAGGCCAGAGCATTCGCCATGACCGTGCCGCAAGCAGAGCCCGCGACGCCCAGCCCGAGAAGGACGATCAGAACGTAGTTGAAACCGATATTGGCGAGCGAAGCCAGGAGGCTCATCGCCGCCATGAAGCCGACCCTGCCCTCGCTGCGCAACGCATCGGAATTCACCGACAGCAAGAAGACGAGCGGCGCAAAAAGAACGGTAATGGAGAGATATGTATGGCCCATTTCAGCGAGCGGCGCAGAGCCGCCGGCCGCGAGCAGCGTCACTTGGCGCCCGAATGCCAGAAAGAGTAGAATGAGACCGCAACTGATCGCGAGCGCCAGCCCGTGCGCACCTGAAAAAATGGCGCGCGCCTGGGCGAACCTGCCGCCGCCGAGATGCCGCGCAATGAGGCTGGACATGCCGCTGGTGACAAGGGAGGTCAGGGCGACGATCAGCATATAGATCGGAAACATCAGGGTGACGGCGCCGAGCGCATCGGGGCCGACATAGACGCCGAGGAAGATAGCGTCGATGACGGTGAGCAGTCCGTGCGTGCTCATCACGAGGATGATGGGAAGCGCGGTCCTTGCGAAGATGGCGCCGAGCGGGCCATGGGTAAAAGCGTTATCGGTGACGGTGTCGCGCGACATCCGGGGCTCCTGATCTACACGTTCCGCGGCAGCGGATGGGGTCGCATTTCCATCCACGCGAAATGCGCAGAGAGTTGGAGAAAATCATAAGAGACGGACTTCACCTTGATTTATAAGGCCTCTGGGGGAATGCGTTGGGTGTCGATGGCGCTTCTGTCGTGTAAAGAGGAGGAAGACAAAGGTTAAATCGTGGCGGACGCATCACGTCATCGCGCTTGGACGAACGTCGCCTGGCGGAACGACGGGACGGGTGCGCTTGCTCATGATCATGCTCTCGTTGGCTCCGCCCGCCGGACGGCATCCCGTGAGCCGGATTTTCCGGCAACGGCTGGCGCATTTCGATTTCGATGCGTGAACAACACGGCAGGGCGGCGTCTTATTCGGCAGAGCGGAGAGATTTTTTGTCCGAGCCGGGGCCACGATCAGCCACCTGCCGCATGTCTGCACCATTTCGGAGGTAGGGATCGTCAAGGCGATCCGCCGAGCCGACGCGAACCGCGGCGCCGCACTTTCGAAAGGTCACTCAATGCATAACATACTGGCGCACCCCGCTACGGCCGATCGCGCCACTCCAAAATCGGCGTACAAGCTGCCGTCGCTAAGCCAGGCGGCCAAGCGTTTGTTCATCCTCACGGCCGTGCTCGTGACCGCCTCATTTATGGCCGCTCCTCTCGCTCGCGCGGAAAGACAATGGCTCTCACCGCATTACCAGGACCATCCGCTGGCCGGCACGATCTGGACCTCGGATTTCAAACCCGTCACTCCGGAGCAACTCGAAACCGCCGTGCTGGAAGCCAATTTCGTTCTGCTCGGCGAAATCCACAATAATGCCGATCACCATCGCCTGCAGGCGCAGATGATCGATGCGCTGGTTCGCGCCGGACGGCATCCCGCCGTAGTTATGGAAATGATCCCTGGCAGCATGCAGGCCGCGTTGGACCGTCATCTTCAAAGCGGCTCGAAAGACGCCGGCAAACTGGGCGAGTTTCTGCAATGGGAGGAACGCGGCTGGCCGGCCTGGACCATCTACCAGCCGATCGCCGAAGCGGTGCTTTCCGCGAACCTGCCGTTGCTTGGCGGGGCGCTCGATCGCGAAACAAGCCGGGCAATCGGCAAATCGGATCCGTCCCAGGCAAAATTGATCCTGGATCTCAAGCTGGATCAGCCGGTAAAGCCGGGAATTGTGGAAGCGCTCTCCAAGGAAATCGAAGAGGGCCATTGCAATCTGCTTCCCAAGGCAGCCGTGAAACCGATGATCATGGTGCAGCGCGCCACCGACGCTCATCTGGCAAAAATCGTGCTGGCGGCAACGCCGAAGGAAGGCGCCGTGCTGATCGCCGGCTCCGGCCATGTGCGAAAAGACTGGGCTGTTCCGAGCTTCATCAAGCAGACCTTGCCGAACGCCTCGATCACATCGATTGCGTTCTTCGAGGTTGACCCCAAGCACACCTCGCCTTCCGACTACGTGGAAACCGTCGCCGGATTGGGAGAGCCCTACGATTTCGTCTATTTCACGCCGAAGGCGGATCTCGTCGATCGATGCGCAGAGATGGCGAAATATATGGAAAAGATGAAACCGAAGAAATAATGCCAGATCCCGTCAATGCGGACTGACGCCATTCGGCCGGCCTCAGCTGGGATCGATCGTGTGTAGCAGTAGGCTACCACCGCCCGCGACGCAAATTTGAGTGTCGCCGGAGAGACCGCTAGCCGCGACCATCCTCTCGTGTTGCAGAGCGGAAATTGCCGCAACAAAGCTTGCGCGCGATTTGATTCATGATTTCAACTACTTGTGCTCATTTAAATAAGTCTCGTCTATTTTTGCTGCAATGCGGGAAATAATCCATAATAGAAAATGTAAATTTACTTCGTGTCACAAATTATCGGGCAAAAATAGAATGTTGCTTATGCTGGAACATCATATTATGCTTACTCATGAATTTGGTCGTGAATACAATTCGCGCGCCGAAGCAATAAATCCTGAATAACAAACAAAAGGCATGCAATACGGTAGCGGGTTCGACTCCGCCCGATGAAGAATCTCGGGCGTCGTTTCACCTTTAAACAATAAGACAATTCGTGCTGACGGGAGAGTAATCGCCATGGAGAGACGTCCAATAGCAAAGCTTTCTGAACAAGCGGAGCTCCCTTCGGGCTCGCTGGATCGACGCGTCTTCCTCGGCGCCAGCCTTGCAGTCGCAACCGCGGCGGCGACGAAATCCGTTGCGGCCGATACGTTGCCGCTCGGAAATCTGCCGAACTGGCGTTATCCCGACGCCCGCGTGGAGGCGCTCGACAAGCGGTTCAAATACAAGGTCGGCAACGCGGCGATCGAGCGCATCGCGACCGGCTTTCGCTGGGCGGAAGGCCCGGTCTACATCCGCGACGGCGGCTATCTGCTCTGGAGCGACATCCCCAACAACCGGATCATGCGCTGGCTGGAGGATGACGGCCATGTCAGCGTCTATCGCACCCCGTCGAACTACTCGAACGGCAACACGCGCGACCGCGAGGGCCGGCTGATCACCTGCGAGCACGACGCGCGCCGGGTCACGCGCACCGAGCATGACGGCACCATCACCGTGCTGATCGACAAATTCGACGGCAAACCGCTCAACGCGCCCAACGATGCCGCGGTCGCCGCCGACGGCGCCGTCTGGTTCACCGATCCCGGTTATGGCATTTTCGGCAATTACGAAGGCCACAAGGCGGAGGTCGAGCTCCCTGCCCAGGTCTACCGGCTCGATCCGAAGACCGGCAAGGCCACCGTCGTCACCGACGGCCTCGACAAGCCGAACGGCATCGCCTTCTCGCCCGATGAGAAGAAGCTCTACATCTGCGACAGCGGGCTTACCCATGGCGGCCGGTCGAATATGCGGGTCTTCGACGTCGATGGCGACAAGCTGACCAACGACAAGGTGTTCGCGGAGAATTTCGCGCCCGGCTTTACCGACGGGGTGCGCACGGACATCGACGGCAATGTGTGGTGCAGCATGGGCTGGGCCGATCCCAAAGAGGACGGCGTGCGCTGCTTTACCTCCACCGGCGACCTGATCGGCAAGATCCATCTGCCCGAGACCTGCGCCAATCTGTGTTTCGGCGGCAAGAAGCGGAACCGCCTGTTCATGACCGCGAGCACCTCGGTCTACGCGGTCTATGTGGAGACCCAAGGAGCCCTGCTGCCTTGATGGCAGGCGGATGCGGGACGGCGTGATGCGCTGTCTCGCGCTCGAGAAACAACAATCGAAAACAAGAAGATCGCGGCGGCGACGACCGCCCGCGACGGCACAAGCCGGAGGAAACGACGATGGCATTCAAGACACGATTAATGACCAGTTGCGCGGCGGTCGCGATCGCCGCCATGTTCGCAGTCCAGCCGGCATCGGCTGTCGATTCCACGCAGATCGAGAACGCCGACAAGACGCCCGGCGACTGGCTGACCTATCACGGCAGCTACAAGTCCTATCACTATAGCGGCCTCGACGAAATCAACGCCGACAACGTCAAGAATCTCGAAGTCGCCTGGATCCATCTGCCCGGCCGCTCGACGCGCGGCTTGCAGACCATGCCGCTCGCTGCCGACGGCGTGCTTTATTATTCCGGCTCCTACAGCCGCGTCTTCGCGCTCGACGGTGCGACGGGCAAGCTGATCTGGTCGTATTTCCCCAAACTCAATGAGGAACTCGTCGCCCAGCAAACCCACTCGCCCTACAATCGCGGCGTCGCACTCGGCGACGGCAAGGTCTTCGTCGGCACGGTCGACGGGCGCCTGATCGCGCTGGACATGAAGACCGGCAAGGAGGTTTGGGACACCAAGCTTGTCAATTCCGAAAAGCTGACCGTCGGCTTTACCGGCGCGCCGCTGTTCGTCAAGGACAAGGTCATCATCGGCAGCCAGGGCGGCGAGTGGACCTCGCGCGGCCCGCTGTTCGGCGTCGACGCCAAGACCGGCGAGAAGAAATGGGAGTTCTTCACCGTCGCCGGCACGGAGGATGCCAAGGAGACCTGGGGCAACGATTCATGGCGCACCGGCGGCGGCGGCGCCTGGATGCCAGGCGGCTACGATCCGGAGAGCAACACGATCTGGTTCGGCACGGCCAACCCGTCGCCACTGTATGACTGGGCGGGCAGCGACTGGAAGACCAAGGGCCCGCGCCCGGGCACCAACCTGTACACCAGCTCCGTCATCGCGCTCGATCCGGACACCGGCAAGCTGAAATTCTTTCATCAGGAATTGCCGCACGACACCTGGGACTTCGACTCGGCGGTCGGCGAATTCGTGATGATCGATCGCGACGGAAAGAAGCTCGTCGTGCATCCGAACAAAGGCGGCTTCGTCTTCGTCTACGACCGCGCCGACGCGAAGATCGAGAATGTCTGGCGGATCGCCAAGAACATCAATTTCGTCAAGGACATCGATCCGAAGACCGGCGAACTGATCGGCCGCCGCGACCTGTCTCTCGGCAAGGTCAGCCCGCCGCTCTGCCCGGCCATCGCCGGCGGCGTGAGCTGGAATGCCGGCGCCTACAGTCCCAAGACCGGGCTCTACTACAAGATCGCCCAGGAATGGTGCATGGACCTCGAGGTCGTCAAGACCACGCCCATCACCGAGCCGATGGCGCAGCTCAACATCGGCGCCAACTTCAAGATGATCAAGCCGCTCGACGGCGACATTCGCGGCCATCTCGATGCCCGCGACCCGGTGACCGGCGACAAGAAATGGGAGATCACCTATCCCGAGCCGCCGCTCGCCAGCGTGCTGGCCACGGCCGGCAATCTGCTGTTCGTACCCGACGCGCGCGGCACGCTGCACGCCTATAATGCCGAGACCGGCAAGGAGCTGTGGTCGCATTACGACGGCGCCGGGCACAATGGCGGCATCATCTCCTACAGCGCCGGCGGCAAGCAGTTCATCGCCGTCCCGGCCGGTATCGGCGGCATGGTGTCGGACGACTATCCGGGCCTGTTCGGAGAGCCGTATAAGAGCATGCCGAAGGATGCAGGTGTCCTGGTTGTCTATGCGCTCAAGCAATAAAGCGCCGGGGAGCGGCGGGGGGCGATCTGGCGCCTCCGCCGCCTCATTGTCGCGGGCCGTGCCCGCAATCCTCGCCATCGCCTGGCTCGGGGCCTGGGAGGTGGTTTTCCAGCCGCCGGCCGCCGCCGAGGACGCAACCCCGCCGGCACAAGACGCAGCGGCCAAGTCCGAGGCGAAGCCGGCCGAAGCATCGTCCGAACCCATTGACGGCGCGACCTTGTTCGCCGGGACCTGCGGCTTCTGTCATCAGAACGGCGGCAGGGTTGCGGGCAAAGGGCCGAAGCTCATGGGCAACAAGCTGAGCGACGACTTCATCGTCAATCGCATCAAGAAGGGCAAGACGGGTGCCATGCCGGCATTCGGCCACGTCTTCGAAGACGATCAGATCAAGGCGATCCTCGCCTATATCCGGGGGCTTGGGCAATGAAACGCTGGGCAATCCCGACGACCCTTGCGCTCGGTGCCGGCCTCGCGCTCTCCGGCGCGGACAGCGCGGCGACACGCTCGCTGCAATCGATCACCGATGGCGGCGCGCTGACGCTCTGTGCCCATCCGAACGCACTGCCCTATGCCAACCGGCGCGGCGAACCGCCGGGTCTGCAGATCGAGATCGCGGAAGCGCTCGCGGCGCGGCTCGGCGTGGCGCTCAACCGCAATTGGGTGCTCAACAGCTACCAGCTCCGCCGGGCTGGCTGCGACATCATCCTCGACGCCATCGGCGACAAGGCGGCCTTGTCCGAATTCGGCCTCCGCCCATCGCGCCCCTATCATCGCAGCGGGGTGATGCTCGCCGTTGCCAAGGATTTGCCGGTCTCGGCGCTCTCGGATCTGGCAGAAGACAAGCGCATCGGCGTCCAGGTCGGCTCGCTCGCTTCGATGAAGATCAACCAGGGCGGCCATGCCATTTCGCCTTTCATGTTCGAGGAGGACATCCTCGACGCGCTCGGCAAGGGCGAAATCCCTGCGGCCGCCGTGACGCCCGCCGCCATCGGCTGGTTCAACCGGCAGCACCCCGATGCGCAGATCAAGGGCATCGCGGCCTTCGACGGCGATCCGGATTTGAGCTGGAATGTCGGCGTCGGGATGATGAGCCCGGACGACAAGCTTCAGCAGAGCATCGACACCGCGCTGAGCGCCCTCCTCACGGACGGCACCATCGCCAAGATCTATGCGCGCTACGGCATCGCATATAAAGCACCCGAGTGACGGCGCTTTCGTCAGCGTACCCGCAATATCAGCGCGATCGGAACTACCCTGGCTCGGATGCCGCGGATCTGGCACCCATGGCCCGGATCTGACGCAGCAG
Source organism: uncultured Alphaproteobacteria bacterium (assembly GCA_963727575.1). Lineage (GTDB taxonomy): Bacteria > Pseudomonadota > Alphaproteobacteria > Rhizobiales > Rhodomicrobiaceae > JAHQVI01. Next base: position 10,638 of record CAVSIA010000030.1, on the reverse strand, counting down.
GATCGGCGCAAGCAGAGCGAGCCCGACCGCCGATGCCCCGAGCGACGGGGCGACGAACAGCAGCGCCGAGATGCCCGCCAGCCAGCGCTCCCAGCCCTGCATCGGCGCGATGAAGAAGCCGGTGAAGGCAGCGGACAGCGCGACGATGCCGATCACGCAGCCTGACAGCCCGACCGCGAACTCGTTCCAGGAGAAATGGCCCGCGACCAGCAGGAGCGACGGCGAAAACACGAACACGAACGGCACCAGCGCCTTGCCCAGGCCCAGTCGGAACGCCGTGTTGCCGGTCCTGAACGGGTCGGCTCCGGCGAGCCCCGCCGCCGCATAGGCGGCGAGCGCGACGGGCGGCGTGATGTCGGCCAGCACGCCGTAATAGAACACGAAGAAATGCGCCACCATCTGCTCCACGCCGAGCGCACCGAGGATCGGCGCCGTGATCGTCGCCATGATGATGTAATTCGCCGTCGTTGGAATGCCGCACCCCATCAGGATGCAGACGACACCGGTCAGCATCAGCGTGATGAAGAGGGTGAGCCCCGCCTGGGTCATCAGCCATGCGGGAACGAACGCCTGGATCACGGAGGCCATGTCGCTCGCCGTCTGCGTCACCACGAAGGACAGCTTGAAGCCGACGCCGGTCAGCGTGACGACGCCGATGACGATGCCGACGGTCGCCGCCGCAACGCCGACGGCCAGCGCGTATTTCGCCCCGTCCTGGAAGGCGACCCAAAGATCCCTCACCGTCATCCGGTGCCGCGGATTGAGAAGCCCGACGAGAATGCAGGCGGTGATGCCGCAGAACGCGGCGTAGTAGGGCGTATAGCCGGAGAACAACACGCCGAGCAGCACGATGAGCGGGATGATCGACGGCCAGTCGCGGCGGTAGATGTCGATCAGCTTCGGCAGGTCCTCGCGCGGCACGCCTCTCAGGCCGCGTTTCTTCGCCTCGAAATGCACCTGGCAGAACACGCCGAAGAAATGCATGAAGGCCGGGACGAGCGCGGCGGTGATCACCGTCGTATAGGGCACGGCGAGGAACTCGACCATCAGGAAGGCGGCGGCGCCCATGATCGGCGGCGTGATCTGTCCGCCGGTCGAGGCGGCGGCTTCGACGGCGGCGGCGAAGGTGCGCGGGTAGCCGAGCCGGATCATGCTCGGGATGGTCAGTGAGCCGACCGTCACCGTATTGGCGATCGAGGAGCCGGAGATCATGCCGAAGGACGCCGAGCCGAAAATCGCCACCTTCGCCGGGCCGCCGGCATAGCCGCCCGCGAACCACATCGCCGTATCGAGGAACAGCTTGCCGAGGCCGATGCGCGTCGCCAGCACGCCGAACAGCACGAAATGGAACACGTAGGTCGCGACGACGCCGAGCGGGATGCCGTATATCCCCTGGCTGGTCAGATAGAGGTGGTTGACGAGCTGCGACCAGCTCGCGCCGGGATGGACGAGGATGCCGGGCATGGAGCGCCCGAACAGCGCATAGGCCATGAACAGCGTCGCCACGATGACCAGCGGCCAGCCCATCGCGCGCCGCGTGCCTTCCAGAAGGCAGAAGATGAGGACGGTGCCGAGCACCACGTCGAGCGTGTCCGGGTTGCCGACCTTGAAGGCCAGCTCCTGGAAGATCCAGGGCACGTAGAGCACGGAAATCGCCGCCGCGATGCTGATGATCCAGTCGTAGAGCGGGATGCCGCCGGGGCGGAGCAGCGAGCCCCGCGTGTTCGCCGCATCCGCCTTGCTGAACGGGAACACCAGGAACAGCAGGCCGAGCACCAGCGAGAGATGGATGCCGCGATGGATGGTCTCCTGCAGCAGGCCGAAGCCGGCGGTGTAATAGTGAAAGCACGACAGGCCGACCAGCAGCACGCCGACCAGCCGGGCGGCCAGCGGCGCCATTGAACGGAAGCGCACCTCGGGGTCGAAGCGCTCCTCCAGCTCGCGGAGAACCTCTTCGTCCGGCGCTTTTTCCATCTGCCTACCCCTGCTTTTATTCGCTTGCCGGCGTAACCGCGAACCGCGCCGACGCCCCGAGTTGGTCGTCGCCCCGGCCATCGAGCCGGGGCCAAGTCGCTTCTCGATTCGCCGCCGCGCGCGCCGTCATGTGATTGGATCCCGGCTCAGTCTGACGGCTGTCCGGGAGGACGAAGAGGTGCGACGCGGGCGGGACGAGGCGTTCGTCCCGCCGATAGGAGGACACCCCTCGCCCCATTTCAAACGCCGAAGGAGCACGCACATCATGCGGAGAAGTCGACCGCCCCTACTTCAGGAGCCCGGCTTCCTTGTAGAACTTTTCCGCGCCGGCATGCAGCGGCAGGCCGAGGCCCTTCAGCGCATTGTCCTTGGTGATGACCTTGCCCTTGGCGTGTCCGGAATCGAGCAGCTTGCGGGTGTTATCGTTCCAAAGCGCCTTGGTGACATTGTAAACAAGCTCGTCGTCGACCTTCGCGGACGTGACCCACTGCGCGTTGACCGAGATGGTCTTCGTCTCGCCGACGCCGGCATAGGTGCCCGCCGGGACCGTGTCCGTGGAGAAGAAGGGATAGTCCTCGAGGACCTTCTCCGCTTCCGGGCCGGTGATCGGCACAAGGATGATGCCTGACGATGATGCCAGTTCGACGATCGCGCCGGCCGGAGCGCCGCCGACGAAGAAGAACGCGTCCATCGCGTTGTCCTTCATCTTTTCGCCGGCCTGATTGGGCTTCAGATATTCCGCCTTCACGTCGGTTTCGGAAAGGCCGTAGGCGGCGAGCACGATGCGCGCATCGACCAGCGTGCCGGAGCCGGGCTCGTCGAGCGAGACGCGCTTACCCTTCAGATCGGCGACCGATTTGATGCCGGAATCCTTCCGCGCCACGAGATGGATGGTCTCGGGGTAGAGATTGGCGATGGCGCGCAGGTCGGTCGCCTTCGGCTTGCCCTCGAACACGCCGGTACCGTTATAGGCCCAGCTCGCCACGTCCGACTGCGAGAAGCCGGATTCCAGCGAGCCGCCCATGATCGCGTTGATATTGGCGACCGAGCCGTTCGAGGCGACCGCCGTCGCCACCAGTCCCGGCACGCCGCAACTGCCGCCCTTGTCGCATTCGCGCGAGCCGGGCGGGTTGGAGATCGCATTGGCGATCAGACCGCCGATCGGAAAATAGGTGCCGGCCGTGCCGCCCGTGCCGATCCTGAAGAATTTCATATCCTGCCCGACGGCCGATCCGCCGATGAGCAATGCGCCGGCGACGACGCTAAGCCCCGCCAGCCTGCCTTTCGAAAGCCAATTCATTGTGGTTCTTTCCTTGTTCCCTGGATTGTCGTTGCGCGCTGGGAGCCACCTGTCGCGCCCACATCGGCGGCGGCAGATTATCATGTTTGCAGCGAATGGTACGCGCTTCGGTCATTCTGGCGGCAAATCGGCTCAAGGCCGAGGCTGCAATCTTCGACGAGGTCTTTGAGCCCGGTTCGGCACCCTTCGTTAAGACGAAGCGACCTATAACCAACCGAATTGCATCGGCAACCGCCTACAAAACCGTGGGTTGCGGCGGCTGAGAAAATCTTGCCGTGATAGCGTAGTCTGGATTAACCTCTGCTCGCAAACAAACGCCCGGCGGAAAAAGCGGGCAGACCAGATGCTCGTGATCTGCTGATCCGGCGTCGTTACATGGGTACAGAGAGATCTCGTGAAATACATCAGCAGTATATCCGTCGGAGCATTGGCTTGGACTGTCGCGATCCTCGGATCATCTCCCTCCGCTTTGGCTTATGATGGCTGGGCCGACGGAAAGCCGGTCTTTCAGAGCGATATTCTTCGGCAGCAGCAACGCCTGGAGCGCGAGCGCGAATCACGGCGGAAGCAGTACAACGTGGTCTATCCGGCCTATATGGTGGGCGGCGCCCGGCCAGTTATCACACCGGAAGCGCCGCCGGTCATCTCGCTGGACAAGCCGGAGAAATCGGGGACGATCATCATCGACACCGGCGGCCGGCACCTCTATTACGTGCTCCCCGGCAACGAGGCTTACGAATACCCGATCTCGGTTGGACGCGAAGGCTTTGCCTGGACCGGGACGGAGCGAATCAGCCGGGTCGCGCCATGGCCGGATTGGAACCCTCCGGCAGAAATGCGCGAGCGCCAGCCCGGTCTGCCGAAAACCATGACCGGTGGCCTCAACAATCCGCTCGGGGCGAAGGCGCTCTATCTCGGCAATACGCTGTATCGGATTCATGGAACCAACGACCCGAAGTCGATCGGGCGCGCCTCTTCGTCCGGCTGCTTCAGAATGATGAACAAGCATGTCCTGCATCTGGCGACGATGGCCGGGATCGGCACGCTGGTGAAGGTCGTTGCGCATTATTGAGGCGTCCGGGCAGCTCGGCTATGCGTCCGGCGCAACAAGATCGCGCCATATCCCCGGAGAGAGCCCATAGGCGCGCCTGAAGTGCCTCGACATATGGGCCTGGTCGGCGAAGGCGGCGCAAGCGGCCGCATCGCCAGTGACGCGCCGCGGCGGAGCTGTTGGCGTACGTCATCGAGCCGCCGCAGAAGATGAAAGCGGCAGGGGCCGACGCCATAGGCTTTGCGGAATTGGCGAGCGAGCTGACGTCGGCTGAGGCCCGTGGCGCCTTCGAGGTCCTCGATCGCAACCCGGTCATTCGCCCTGTCGACGAGGATCTCACCTTCGCCGCGCTTCTCATCCTATCCGTCGTCGCCGTTTTTGTGTGGTGACGACGTCGCCGGTATCCAGAACCGCGAACGCTCAATGGTCCCTGCCGCTTCCGATCCGCCGCCGATCGAGAAACGCAACAACCGCCCGCATGGCGTCCTCGTAGCGCCCGACCAGGGCATGTCCACCTGTGGCGTAGATAGTCGCTCGGCCGTCGGGCACGATGGCGGCAATCTGCCTGGCCCGACCGGCGGTTCCGAACCGATCGTCTTCGGCGCTGATCGTCAGAACCGGACACGCGATCTTCTCGATCGAATATGGCTCACGCTCGGCCGCGGTCTTGACGTCGAACCGCGTGCCCGCCCGGCGCAGGCTGACCGGCAAAAGGTGGTCGAGAAGCTGCTGCACCCGCGCCTTCTCGCCTGGGCTAGCGGCACCGATGACGCCCTTGTCCGTGCCAAGCATCATTCGTGTCATCGCGCCAGGCATGACGGGCATCAGTTTCAACGCGGCCCAGGCGATGAAATCGGAGTTAAGCATCGCCCGCACGATAGCGCCGCCGTGAATCGACGCTGCCCTCCGGCAGGTAATCCGCGGGAACGAGGAGGACCAACGCCCGGCAGCGTTCCGGATGGCGGATGGCAAACTCGAGTGACGACCACGCTCCAGCGGAGATGCCAACGACAACCGCCTTGTCGACGCCGAGATGGTCGAGAAGCCGGACATAGGCGTCGGCCTGCATCGCCGTCGTCGGATCGGCCGGCGACGCCGAGCCGAGATAGCCGAATTGTGACGGCGCAATCAGCCGAAAGCCGTGGTCGGCCAGCGGACCGGCCATGTCGAGCGCCTGATCGAAGCCACCGCTGGCGCCATGGACGACAAGCACGGGGTCGCCTTTCCCCTGCTCGGCATATTCCTGGTGTCCGAAGGGCGTCGAGATCGTCTGGCTTCGGCCATCGAGGCGTGCGCGCGCGATCGACAGGTCGCGCAGGAACAGGGCGCCGATCGCAATGGCGACGATCAGCAGGAACGCGACAAGATACATGAGGGTCCCGCGGTTGAAGGCGACCGGATTAGTAGCGCACGGGGGTCATTCGTCGCCACCCACGCGACAATTGTCGACAGGGCGATGATCAAGGCCAGCGCCGCCGTGATCAGGCCGTTGATTCGCGGATCGAAATACGAGCCATGCACGGGAAACAGTTGCCAACACAGATTGGAGCTGGCGTGATAGAGGACCAACGCGAACACGCTTCGGCCTGTGCGGTTATAGAGCCAGACCATGATGATGCGGGCGGCGACGGTGCCCAGCGACCACCAGGCGATCCACTCGACCGACCGGCCCACTTCGATCAGCGGGACGAAATGCCAGACCGCCCATAGGGCGCCGAGCAGGAGACTTGCGGGCAACGCGCCGAGACGGCGCTGCATCGGTTCGATTGCATAGCCCGACCAGCCCAGCTCCTCGCCGATCGCGCCGGCAACGAACATGGCCGCCAGGACAAGGGTCGGCAAGACTGCGATCTGGGGCAGCGGAATGTCGCCGCCGGTCAGTCGCATGATGGCGAACGATAGAACGGAGATGACGGGATTGACGAGCAGGATGGGTGCGTACCAGAGAGGCGAACCAATGCTCTTGAAGTCGAACGCCCGCATCGCCAGCGCGGTCATGGCGTCGATCCCGCCGGCGCGGTAAGAGAGCGCCAACGCAGCGATCGCGGGACAGACGACGGCAAAAGCCGCGACGGGCAACCCCGGCAGAAGTTCGGCTGGCACTATGGCGCTGACGGCCCAGAACGGCAGCGTCAAGCCGAAGACCAGCACGAAGAAGGACGTTGGCGACCTCTGCTGCGGAGCGTCGGCGTGCGAGTGCCTCGTCATTTCAAACGCTGGAAGCGATTTGCCATCGTATGAAGAAGGCGCGGAATGCCGTCGGCGCGCCTTGATCCCGGTCAAGGGAGGGGTGGCGATCCCGCCGCGACCCAGCCCGTTGCTGCGGTGTGAGACGCAGCGAGGGGCCGGCGGCATTGCTGATTTGCATTTACTTGATCGGCTTGGTCGGGGTCCATTTGGCGTAGGGGATCTTGACGGCGGGCAGGCCGTCGCATTCCGTGAAGCCGATCTCCAATTCGCCCTTACCGCGGATATTGTACACGTCGGCTTCGGTGACGCAGGCGCCGCCGCTGACGGCATCGATCTCATCGTTGGCGAGAACGCGGAAATTTTCGGTATTCGTCGTGTTGCGGGTCATGGCGCTGTATCCTTTGTTTCGGTGGCGATCGGTGTCGACCGCCGATGTCCCAACAGTGCCAAAACGGGCGCCCCACCGCTGTTACGGGTGTTACACCGCACAAAAAAATCGCTCTTCTCTATCGCGGCGCAGGCGACCTGAAGCGCCTCAGCGCGCAGGGGGCTTGGTAGCCGCGGCGCGCCGACGCCCCGACCGCCCGGCGGAACGCCTTGCACCGCGAAGCATTCCGATTTTTATTGTGGCGGCCGGTCATTGATTGGTAAGTGACCCTGCCCCAGACACGAGGAGCGCGAAGAGCCCGTATGCTGCAACATTCCATGCATGACGATGTGGAACGCATTCTTTTCACGCAGGAGCAGATACAGCAGCGTGTAGGGGAGCTGGGCGAGGAGATCGCCCGCGACTACGCCGACCGCGATCCGCATCTCATTACGATCGTCAGGGGATCCATCCCGTTTGCCGCCGATCTGATGCGCGCGATGAGCTGCCCGCTTTCACTCGATGTCCTGGGCGTCGCATCCTATGCCGGGCATCAATCCTCGGGCGAGGTCCGCCTGACCAAGGACCTGGATGATCCTGTCGAAGGACGCCATGTTCTGGTCGTCGAAGACATCATCGATACGGGGCTGACCCTCTCTTATGTGATGCGCATTCTACGGCAGCGTGCTCCCGCCTCGGTCAAGGTGGCGACGTTTCTGGACAAGCCCTCCAAGCGAGGAACACCCATTGACGCCGACTATGTAGGCTTCACCATCCCCGACGCCTTCGTTGTCGGATACGGTTTGGACTGGAACCAGCACTACCGGAATCTGCCGTATATCGGCGTGCTGAAGCGCGACATCTACGCGGGTCCAGCGGCTTCGGAGCGCGCGCCCTAGCGGAATTTGACGAACCAGCGCGGCGTCGCAATTCAAGGAACGGCTTGAACGCGTTGGCCGAGCCGCTTTCCGACAATCCCAAAACCGCGGCGTCTCGACCACCAGCCCGGCGCAGCGTCCGGCTATTGCCCAGGCGATCGTGCTCAGCGGGGATGCCGGCCGTCGGCCAGTTACCGAGAACGTAACCGTCTGCATTTTGCATTCGGTTCCCAAGGAAAACGCCGGCAAACCTTCAGCTAAAATCTTAAAGGGTCGCGCATCTGACGCAGGTGAACTTGATCTTTCTCAATGCGACGTCTGTTCGTTTGGTTAGAGCCTATAAAGGCCAATCTTGGAGTCCGAGGATTTTGGTTATGTCGCGGCTCTTGGTTTTGCAACGGCGTTTGACGATCGCGGGGTCTGCTGGCGCCGGAAGAAGACCGTCCCCGTGCTGGGTCACGGCAGGTATGAGCCTCGCGAACGCCGAGCATCGCGACGTCGCCTGGAATTGCAATCGGCGCGCACAGCGAGGTCCCGGCGACGGGACCGGCCGATCGCCGTGCAGCCATCAGATGATGGAGGACATCTTCAATGCTTAAATCCCTGCGCGCAGCCGCTGCTGCGCTGTCGCTGGCAGTCCTGGTCGCAAACCCCGCCCATGCCGCCGATGGCTCGGCCGTGAAGGTCACTCTGCTCGATATGACGGCTCTGCTCGGCACGGGCGAAAGCCGCGACTTCTCGGGCTACGGTCCCGGCATGATGGGGCAGGGCTATGGACAAGGCTACGGTCCCGGCATGATGGGGCAAGGCTATGGGCAAGGTTACGGGCCGGGCATGATGGGCCGCGGCTACGGGCAAGGCTATGGCCCCGGCTCTATGATGGGCCGCGGCAATGGAATGATGATGGGACAAGGCATGATGGGCATGATGTCCGTCCGCACCGACGTCGCCACCGCCAAGGCCGGCAAGATCATCTTCGATGTGTCCAATCTGTCGCGCAGCATCGTTCATGAGATGCTCGTCGTCGCGGTCGACAATCCGGGGGCGCCGCTTCCCTATGATTTCAGCACCGGCGAGGTCCAGGAGAAACAGGTCAAGGTGATCGGCGAGACCAACGAAATGGAGCCGAACGCCGAGAAGACCATCGAGCTGGATCTCAAGCCGGGCTCCTATCTGCTGATCTGCAATCTGCCCGGCCATTACGCCGCCGGCATGTGGACACCTCTGACGGTGAATTAGGCAGCGTGATCAGGCGCTGGCGAGCAAGCCGGTCGTTTCGCCTGCCATCCGCGAGGCGTTCCCTCGCCATTCGAGGCGATTGACCGGTTCGCCGGATCGGAAAGCGGCCGGGCGATGAAGGAGATTTTCAATGGGTGGATATGGGATGGGCGGCGGCGGCATCGGGATGCTGCTGATCCTCGTGCTGGTCGTTCTGGCGATCGCAGCGCTGGTCAAATTTCTAATGAAGTGATCTGCCGAGGCAGACGCGAAGGAGAATGACGATGAATTACACGATCGACCGGACGTTTAGCGGCGAAACCTTCGACAAGATCGTCGAGCGAACCCGCGGCGCCTTGTCCGCGCAAGGCTTCGGCGTGCTGACCGAGATCGACGTTAAGGCGACCTTGAAGAAGAAGCTGGGCGAGGATGTCGACAACTACCTGATCCTCGGCGCCTGCAATCCGATGATGGCGCACAAGGCGATGCAAATGGAGCCGCGGGTGGGGGCGATGCTGCCCTGCAATGTGATCGTGCGGTCGACGGGCGAAAATGCCGTCGAGGTCAGCGCCATCGACCCGCTCGCATCCATGGCCGCCATCGACAATGCCGAGCTGAAATCCGTCGCCGTCCAGGTCAGGGATATGCTCAAGACCGTCGTGGCCGAGATCTGATCGGCGATCTCCAGCGTCACACGCCAAGCGAAAGAGTGCTTTTGATACGGGACGCCGTTGCGGCTGACGTCGGAGTTCGTCGGCGCCGATCGCGCCCCGTATCGTTCATCGCGCCCGCACCAGGGCAAACAGAAGCTCGGACGCCTTCTTGCCGGAAGCAGCCGCCACCGCATCAAGCGTCTCGTCGGCCGACCGGGCCTCGTAGCCGCGTTGTTTGAGCGTCTCAAGCAGTGCCTCCGGCGTGCTTTTCAGCACCGGAGCCAGATCCGACAGGCGAGCCTGCGTCATCAGCGGGATCGTTCGGAACGCGGGGTTTCCACCATCACCGCCTGTCAACCCGGAAATGCCGAACGGCAGTGCGACCAGAAGCGAGACGGCCAGCGGCAAAAACAGCGTTTTGCGTTTCGCGTAGCCGAGGAGCGTTCTCTAATACAAAGGCGGCCAATCATACAAGACGATCGTGCGATGCTCGATTGCCGCCAGCGCCTGCTTTCCACCCTCACCGATAAGATTGCCGCGCAGGTCGAGTGAGATGAGATTGCTCATCTCCGCCAGCGCGCGCACCCTCGTCGTCGGTGATGGATCGCGCCGTCGGAGGCTTTGTCCTGGAGGAAGTCAGTCCGCGCGTAGGGGCCGAGAAGCGTCAGCCCGCCCAAATGTTCCGCCTTCGCACGGTCGATCAGCCGGTCAAGCTCGGCTTCAGACCCAATGTCGATCACCTCAGACCCCGCCATCGTGAACCTCCTCCGCGAACGCGGCGCATGTCAGTCTACAGGCTTGGTCCCGGTGGTGGCGGGAAAGGTTCCCGCACGGCATTTACCCGCCGCTTCGGCCCGCGCCAACTCCTGCCTGATCGATCGCAAAACGGGGGCTCGTTTGAACCCATTGCCGGGTCGCCGGTACTAACGGGATGTAGGTCAATCGATTCACACCTGCGGCGCGCTCGATGCGGTCATAAGGAACCTCGGATCATGTCTCAGTGTGCG
>CAVSIA010000029.1:0-96114 GCA_963727575.1 uncultured Alphaproteobacteria bacterium | reverse complement strand
CCGTGCGGTAAGGCCAATAGGCCCCGGCTCGGAGGCCGGGGCAAATTAGAGAGGGCAGAAATCGCCTAAGCGGAATTCTCTGGTTGCCCAACGGATGGCGACCTCGTTCCAGGTTCAAGACTGCGACAGCCCGGTGGATGGCGGCGTCGAGGGTTTCGGGGTCGGTGAATGTCTGGTGGGCGAGATGATAGGCTTTGAGATCATGCCAGACGATCTCGATGTCGTTGAGTTCGGGCGCGTATTTGGGCAGCCACTCAACGGTGAGCCAATGTGCGCGGGCCGCAAGTGCTGCCAGCGTCGCCTTGCTGGTGTGGATCGGGCCGTTGTCGAGCACGAGCACGGCGGGCTTGTCCGGTATTCCAGGCTTGGGGCCGTACAGAAAATCGAGAGTTTGCAGCATGGCAATGAAGTCGGTACTGCGTTTGCTGCGGGAGGTGGTGACGATCAGCCTACAACTCAACCAGTCAAGTGCGCCCATCATGGCGACTTTCTTCGATTGTCCGGGGGCCGGCACGCGGAGATCGGCACCACGCTTAGCCCAGGCTCGCGCCAAATAAGGATGCGTCAGTGCCTCGCTCTCATCGGCGAACAGGAGAACAATATCGCCGGCCTCAGCTTGGGCTTTGCGCAGTTTAAGCCGCAGGCCGACACGATCGATCTCGTTCGCGATCTGGCGCCCCTTCAACGTGTGCCGCGGTCGCCGGAAGCGAAATCCCCTTTTTTGCGCAGGACCTTGGATAGTTGTGAGCGGGAGATCGAGATGCTTTCTCGGGCTGCGATCTCATCGGTAAGACGGGCAAGTGTCCAGTTCGTTCTATCCGCAACCGGCTGTGACAGAAGTGGTCCAGCAACTCTCAACGCGGCCTCCGCCTTGAACGGCTTAGGTCCAGGCGCAATGCTCGCCTTCAGCGCACCAATCCCACCGCGCATGAAGTCGCTGCGCCAAAGCCGAACCGTATCCTCGCGCACCCCAAATGCCTGCGCGATCCGACCGCTGGTCCAGCCATCGAGCGTCAGCAGGACAGCGCGTGCCCGATCCGCCTCGGCGCGATCCACACCGCTCGCTAAAGCTTTCAGCGCCGTTCTTTGCTCATCCGTCGCCGCCACCGGAGATTTGCCAGTCATGTCTTGCCCCCCGCGAATCGGTGCGAAGACAAAATCACAACCAGCGTCTGTTGGCCAGGCCGGACAAACCTGCTTAGTCCTCGCCGATATCCTCATTCCACAGCTCCGGCCGTTCGCGGATCACCCGGCCCATCAGCTCGGTGCACTTCGCGTCGTCGAGGATCACGACTTCGACGCCCCGCTTCCGCAGGAACTCCTCGTTGCCGCCGAAATTGCGGTTCTCGCCGATCACCACCCGCGGGATGCCGAACTGCACGATCGTGCCGGAGCACATCATGCAGGGCGACAGCGTCGTGTAAATCGTGGTGTCCCGGTAGCTGCGCTGGCGTCCGGCCTTGCGTATGCAGTCCATCTCGCCATGCGCGATCGGGTCGCCCTCCTGGACGCGCTGATTGTGGCCCTCGCCGAGCAGTTCGTCCTCGCCGCCGGGCTTGTGGCGCACCAGCACCGAACCGATCGGCAGCCCGCCCTGATCATAGCTGGCCTTCGCCTGGGCGTAGGCCCTGTCCATCCACTTCTGATCGTCTGTCGTCATGCCCGTTCCTTATCGTCGGTCAGCAAGCAAAGTCTTCGCGGCATCGTTCGCCATAGGCTAGCCGGTTGTGCCGCCTCGGGCTAGCCGGGAACGCGTGGCCGCGCTTTGCATCTGCCCGCCGCCGTCGACACGGCCGCGCGGCTCTTCGGGGCGTTCGATGCCTATCACCTCCACCATGTCCGGCCGGAGATCCCCGCGCCACTCAGGGCTTTTTCGACGGCCGTGATCGGCTCGCGAATGCCTTTCGTAGCGGCCTCTAGGCTCCCGGCTTTCCTCGTGGGATGCCCACAGTAGCGCTTGACGGGCTGGCCGGTCTGGCTTACATCAACTCGACATAACAATCCTCGATTGCGGATTGCGGATTGCGGGGGTGTAGCTCAGTCGGTTAGAGTGCCGGCCTGTCACGCCGGAGGTCGCGGGTTCGAGTCCCGTCACTCCCGCCATTTCATCGCAATCGACCTTTCCGAAATATTTCGCCAATCCTTCCAATCCAGCTTCAATCGTTTCCGCTCCGGTAACACTCTGCCGGCGGCCACGCGCACGTCGCCGCAGCACGCTCCCGAGCCGGCCCGATACACCTGATTTTAAGTCATTCCTGCGTTAATTGGCGTTAGCCAGGAGCGGGAAAAGCGCACACGTCGATTTTTCCTGAAATCCAGGAAAACGAAGGTCGAGCGCGAAACCTTTCGCTCCGAAGCGATGATGACGCTCGAGCGTGTATATCGGTTCGGAAAGTATGACGAGTCAGAACAGTCGAAGCGGCGCAGGCTTGCCAAGCCTGTATTCCGGAGTCAATCGGCTACTGAGAAACGCCGACATCAAGACGGCAAGCTTCATCATCATTTCCGTAGCGGCAGGGTTGGCGATCGTGACGCATGTTAGCTTGCATTACCTGTCGACCTATTTGCTCAACATCGACCCGCACGGCTATCCCGTTGCTCTGATCGCCGCGGATGCGGCGCTGGCAGCCATCATTACCGCGGCTCCGATCGTGGTTTACTGCATGACCCTCATACGGCGCCTGCGGCAGACCAAATACGACCTCAAGAAAGCGGTGGCTGCGGCCCAATCGGCCAATGCCGCGAAATCCTCCTTTCTCGCCAATATGAGCCACGAAATCCGGACGCCGCTGAACGGCGTGCTCGGAATGGCCGATGTGCTTTCGCGTCAGGAGCTGACCCCCTCCCAGGCAGACTGCGTCACGACCATCCGAGAATCCGGCAAGGCGCTGATGACGATCCTCAACGACGTCCTCGACCTGTCCAAGATCGAGGCCGGTAAGCTCGATATCGCACCCATCGACGCGGATCTGCATCATGTGTTCGAGAGCATCGGCAAGCTCTTCGCGCCGCGCGCCGAAGAAAAGAACCTGTCGCTCGACATCAACATCTCGCCTGACGTGCCGGTCCGCCTGCGCTTCGACACCGTCCGGATCCGCCAGTGCGTCGCCAACCTGCTGTCCAACGCGATCAAGTTCACCTCGAACGGCAGCGTCACGATTTCGGTTTCCAGCACTCCGCGCGTCGACGGCGGGCATCTGATCTCGGTGGTGGTATCCGACACCGGCATCGGGATGGGACCGGAGATCCTCGATGGGCTGTTTACGGATTACTCCCAAGGCGACGCTTCGACGGCGCGACGCTTCGGAGGCACGGAACTCGGCATCGCCATTGCCCGCAGGCTCGCGCGTCTCATGCAAGGCGATATTACCGTGGTCAGCAAGCCGGGTGCGGGCTCGACTTTCACGATGACCTTCGTCACCGCGAACGCGCAAGCGGTTGCCGTCCGGCCAATGGATGCTAAGGGCCCCGTTGCGGCCGGCGCTCCGGAAGCCAGCCTTATGTTTGGCGCCCGCGTGCTGATCGTCGACGACAATCCCGTCAACCGGAAGGTGATCCGCCTGCTCCTCAAGCCGGTAAAGATGGAGCTGACCGAAGCCGACGACGGGCGCAAGGCCCTGCACGAGCTCGCGGATGCGGACTTCGATCTGGTTCTGCTCGACGTGCATATGCCGGTGATGGACGGGTACGAGACGATCAAGCATATCCGCGCCAGTTCGGAGCGGTGGCGCGACATTCCCGTCGTCGCACTGACGGCGGACGCGATGAGCGGCACGCGCGAGCGTTTGCTCGAAGCCGGAATGTCGGGCTACGCCTCCAAGCCCATCGATCAGCGCGCGCTGATCAGCGAAATCGGCCGCGTGCTCGGCGAGCGGCAGGGGGGCGAAGCCAGGCTAGCCTGAGGGCCAGCATCCCCGCTTCCACCGCCTCGGCTTGTGACGGAAAAGTCTCACGCAGTTCCGATTGTCCACGTCCGCAGGTTGCTTCCCCCACTCGACGCTAGCCTTTAACCTATTTGTAACTCCGAGACGGTCAAGTCACCCCAGTAACGGTTCGCTTCCCGCAAATCTCATCCCCGGTTTTCGCCTCGAAGGTCTCCGATGAAAAAACATTTTGCTTTGACGGCCCTCGCCGTTCTGGTCGCAACTCCGGCCGCGCATGCCGATGAAACCGGCCTTGCCTCCATCCACGACTGGCGGCAGGAAAAGGGCCGCCGTGTCTGCATGTCCGATCATTTCCACGACGGCGCCGGCTCGGCCAAAACGCGCAAGGCGGCCGAGGCTGCGGCGCAGCGGTCCTGGATCGATTTCACGGCCTTCGAATACGGCTCCGCCTGGGGCAGCTACAAGATCGCAGCGAGCAAGTCCCTGGACTGCACCGAAGCCGGCAGTCGCTGGTCCTGCGTCATCAACGCCCGGCCCTGCAAGGTCTATCAGAAGGGCTCGAAGAACTATTCCAAGTCCGCGAGCCGCTGACGCGCGGCGCCTCAGCCCGCCGCGGCGAGCCTTCGGAAGCCGGCTTCGAGATCGGCCTTGAGATCCGCGGGATCGTCGAGGCCGATATGCAGCCTGAGCGCCTGCCCGTCGGCTTTCCACTCGGTGGCGGTGCGGTAGCTGCGCGGGTCGAAGGGCACCATCAGGCTTTCATAGCCACCCCAGGAATACCCCATGCCGAACAGCGCCATGTTGTCGAGCATGGCGGCGATGGCTGCCTTCGAGCAAGGACGCAGCACGATCGAAAAAAGGCCGGACGAGCCCTTGAAGTCGCGCTTCCAGAGGTCGTGGCCCGGATGGCTCGGCAGGCCCGGATGCAGCACACGCTCGACTTCCGGCCGCTGCTCGAGCCAGGCTGCGATGTCCAGCGCCGAAGCGGAATGCCGGGCAAGCCGCACGCCCATGGTCCGTAAACCGCGCAATCCGAGAAAACAGTCTTCCGGACCGGCGCAGAGCCCGAGATCCTCATGGGATTGCTGGATAAACGGCGCCGCCCGCTCGTTCGTCGTCACCAACCCAAGCATCGCGTCGGCATGACCCACCACATATTTCGTCGCGGCGTGCATCGAGACATCGGCCCCGAGCGAGAGCGGCTTATAATAAAGCGGCGTCGCCCAGGTGTTATCGACGGCGACCCAGATATTGCGCGCCCGGCAGGCGGCGGCGATGGCGGGCAGATCCTGCATCTCGAAGGTCTGCGAGCCGGGAGCCTCCACGATCACCAGCTTGGTTTTGTCGGTCAGCAGGTCGGCAATGCCGGAGCCGATGGCCGGGTCGTAATAACGCGCCGTAACGCCGAAGCGTCCCAGCAGCCGGTTCGAGACGCGGCGGGTCGGATGATAAGCGGCGTCGGTCACCAGGATCTCGTCACCCGCCGAGACAAAAGCCGTCAGCACCGTCGTGATCGCGGCGAGACCGGATGGCGCCACCCAGGTCTTATGGCCACCCTCGAGCGCGGTGATAGCCGAACATAAAGAGGCGACGGTCGGCGTGCCGCGGCGGCCATAGGTGAATTCCCGATCATAGCTGGTGAGGCTCTCGACCGTTGGAAAAATCACCGTCGAGCCGCGGTAGATCGGCGTATTGACGAAGCCGTGCTGCGCCTGAGGATCGCGTCCGAGATGTAAAAGCCGCGTTTCGTCGGAGGGCGTTTTGCCAAGTCGGTCCTCAAATGACGCCATGATCCGTCTCCTTTTCCAGCGCAATGCGCTCTGCGATCTACTCAATGGAAATAGGTTACTGGATCGGCCAAAGGCAAATAGTCTTTGTCGGGGGCGTTTCGCGGGACTGCCGGGCGCGGCCTGTTCGGGGCGTTGAAGGCGGGCCGAATGCGGCTTGCGCGATGGCGGGGCTATGCTAAATGTAAAGTCACATGCGGGCGTAGTTCAGCGGTAGAACGCCAGCTTCCCAAGCTGGATGTCGTCGGTTCGATCCCGATCGCCCGCTCCAAACCTATTGCGACTGGTCCTGTTGGATCGACGATGTGATGTCCGGGTCGCCGGAGCTGAGTTCCGCAGTCCAGCCCTTTACAGTCGCTCTGAGCTGCGCCGCCTTTTTCGCGGCTTCCTCGATATGCGAGGGATTTAGAATTCCCAGATCCAGCGCAGCGCCGATTGCCGACCTGGCGGGGTCGCTCTGCTCGCCGGCCATCTGCAAGACCACCAGATCCGCCCCGCTCTGCAGCGCTTCGATCGCACTGCTCCCGGCGATGGGAGCCTCGTTTTCGCTGACGTCGAACAGGATCGCGCCGGTGAAGCCGGCGTTCCTGACCGTGGCGACGGTCTTATCCGCCAGTTTCGGCGTCGCCGCGTCCGAGCCGTCGAACGTCAGCACCAGGGCGTCGGGACTTTGCCGCTTCAGCATCTGCCGCAGCACGGCTGCATCCTCGCTCCGGGCGGCGGTCGCCGGATAGCGCATTGCTGCGAGGACCCCGCGATCCTGATGGGCAAGCGTGAAGGCCGTGCTGAACGCGGCCGCGGCGACGGGCGTGCCGCCATAGCAGTCGGACAGGCTCCTGCCGGCGGTTTCCGGACAGGCCATCGCGCTCGGCCCGATCGTCATGTTGACGCCCAGTCCCGCGAGTTCGCCCGCCATGAGCTGATACACGCCGAACGCTTCGAGCGCACCGCCTTGATCGCCAACCTCATGCGGCGAAGCGAAGGATTTGAACGGCCCCGGCTTGAGCGCGCCGCCCGGCCCGCCCGGCCGGTCGATCAGGATCAGCGGCGGCGGATCCTGGTTCGCGCTCAAAAACAGGGTGAGCGTCTTGAGCTGGCCGGCGCTTTCGACATTGGCCTCGCCGAGAATGACGCCCGCGGCCTTGCCCGACGTCAGCATTTCGGCCGCGTGAGCGACCTCCGCATCGTCTGGCGAGCGTCCCGCAAATCTCAGCAAAAGGAGGCCGCCGACCATATGCTCCAGGCCGTTCTCGGTCACCGCAACAGCAGGCGCGAGCGTTTGCGTGTTCGCAGGCGGGGTCTTGGACGTCACGGCACCGGTCTTGCCGCCGCGCGAGGGCCGTGTGTTCGCGCATTCAGTGTAGCCGGATTCGCGGCCATATCGCGCGCAGTCTTCCGGCCCCAGACGCGGAAATTGGTCCAGCGAACTCTGCGGCGAATGCCACACATCGGGCTTCTTCGCTCTCGCCTGCACCGGAATGAGCGGCCGCCCGCTGAAGACCTGACCGCGGACTGGCGGAGCGGCGTGAGCTTGCGACCCCGCGCAAGACAAGAGAGCCGCCATTGTCAGGAAACGCGAAATCATGATGGCTCTACCCCCATCTCCTGGGCCCCCGCGGTTTCGTATCGCGATCGATTTTCTGGGTAACTCTGCTTGTAAACACCGGTATCGCGGCGAACACGGCAACCGTCAGGCGTTCATCTTTTCGGCAATGCGAAGCGCCGTGCCCCCAAGGGTGGCAAAAGCCCGTACACGGCAAGTCAGTACAATAACTTGTTGGTAGCTGCCCGCGCGCATCAGCGCGTCGAACATCCGGGTAATCCGGTCGTCGTCGGAAAACACCAGCGCATCGTCGAGAATGATCGGCAGGGGCGTTCCGCGTTCGGCGAGCAGCGCGCCCAGCGCCAGTCGGACCAGCACGCCGATCTGCTCCTGCGTGCCGTCCGAGAGCTGGGCGAAGTCCTCCGGCGCGATGGCGTCCCGCCGGATCCCGCTCACCTTGAACCCGTCGCCAAGCTCCAGCGCCGCGCCGGGAAACAGGTCGCTGACGAACGGCTTCAGGTGGCGAATGACCGGCGCATAGAAGCGCTCGCGGCTTTCGTCGAGCGCGGCCGATATGGCCTCGGCAAGCAGGGTGAGAACCTTGACCCGCCGCTCATGGCGCGTGACGTCGGCCTCGGCCTGGCTCAGCTCACTGTCCAGCGCCGCGACCCGCTCGCCGAGGCCGTCGCCCCCGGCGCTCTGGATCTGGCCCTCGATATTGGAGATGGTCCGGTCGAGGTCGGCCAGCCGCGCCTTCTGATTGACGATAGCCTGGTCAAGCCGCGCCACCTTGTTGGCGAGCCGCTGCTTTTCCTCCGGCGGCGGGCTTTTCGTGCGGAGATCGGCGAGCGCGCCGGCGGCCTGCTGATGTGCGGTGCGGGCGGCGTCGTGGGCCTTGATGGCCGCGGCGATGTCGGTCTCGCGGGTTTCGTCCGGCAGGGCGGCGAGGCTGGCCGCGAGCGTCCGGCGCAGCTCATCCAATTCGCCGGCGAGCTTGGACCGCTCGGTGACCTTGGCTTCCAGGATATGCTGGTGCTCATGGTTGGAGGCGTCCAGCGTCTTGCGCTGCAGGCGTCGCTCCTCACGGGCGGCCGCGATCGCCCGGCGGTCGGCGTCGATGGCCGCGGGCTCGGGAAGCGCCTCGATTTCCGCGCGTGCGAGCGCCTCGGAAATCTCGGCATCGCAACGGATGATCGCGCTTTGCAAGTCGCTCAACGCATCGTCCGTGGTCTCCTCGGATACGCCGAATGCGTACAGCTCCGCCACGACGCCTTTGAGCTGGCTTTCCAGCATCTCGCGACGCGCAAAGACCTTGCGCGCCTCATCGAGACTGCCGGCCCCGGCGGCGCTTAGCAAGTCGGCGCGCTGTGCGATCTGGCCGGCGCGCGCCTTCTCGTGATCGTCTCCAAAGCCTTCGGGCGGCGCGATCGTAATGCTGGCGACATCGCCGAACGAGACGATCACCGGCGCGGTCACCGCGATGCTCTCGCCGTCCTTCGCCTGCCGGCCGTCGATCAACACACCGCCGCTTCGGCCTCCAGCGCTGCGAGCTTGTCGGCGGCCTCGGTCGCCGCCTGCAAATCCCGCCTGGCCTCGGTGAGATCGCGCTCGATCTGCGCGGCGGCGGCGGGATCGGTCACCGTTGCGCGCTCGCCGAGAAGCATCTCCAGGCGGGCGAATTGATCCTCCAGAACGCGGAGCCGCTCCCGGCATTGGTCGAGCGCGTTCCGGCATTTGTCGCGTTCCGCCATGGCGAGCCCCAACGGCCCCTGAGCGGTCGCCTTGCCGGCCTTTTCGGTGACGTAGCGGGCGAGCTCGGCGCGCGTATCCGCCAGAATTGCCTTGGCCCGCTCGCTGCCGGCAATGGCGCCGACTTCGGCTTCGATCGCAGCGCCGACCTGATTTTCGCCGGCCTTGGTGAGAGCGGGCAGGGCAAAGGAATCGCGCTGGCCCACCCAGAGCATGCCGAACGCCGCCTGATCGACGGAACGCCCCCCCGGCTCGATACCGAGCAGATCCCACACCATTTCGTCCGCCGCGCGGTCCCTGGCGATTTCGCGGCCGTCCACGGAGAATGATGCGCTGGTGCTTCGACGAAAGGATTTGGCGATCCGATAGCTGCGGCCATCATGCGTGAATTCGACGGCAATCCTGATCGGCAGGCTCGCCCCATCGGTTTCCAGAGCGAGCACCGGAGCGCTTTTTGCGTTGTGACGCTCGAACAGGCAGGCGCGCAGCGCGCGGAACAGCGTCGACTTGCCGGATTCATTGGGCGCCGCCAGCACGTTGACGCCCGCGCCGAAGCCATCGACCGTGACCTCGTCGGAGAAGCGGCCGACGCCGGCCACGGTCAGCCGGGTGATCTCCATCAGCCCCTCCGCTCGCGCGCCGCGCCCCCGAGCGAGGCGTAAAGCTGAACCAGCGCGCTTTCCGCGATCTGGCGGTCGGCGAGGGCGAGCGCCCCGTCGCCGGCTCGCGCCTGCAGCCGTTGCACCACCTCGCTGAGCACGCCATCGAACGCCATCGCCTCGAGATCGGCGGGGCTCGGCGCGGTCGAGAGGTCCTCCTGCCGCAGCGAAAGCCGGAAGAACCCCGCTTCGATCCCGGCAAGCCGTTCCTGCAAGGCGGCGTGCCCGGAGAGCGAAAGATTGCCGCGCAGGGTCAGCCGCAGCAAGGTGCGCGACGGATTTTGGATGGCGCGCAAACGGTCTTCCAGCGCCTGCAGGTCGTCGTCCCCGTCGAGCGTCTCCTCGGCCGTGCGCCAGCTATAGCGGCCGACGCCGTGCTCGCTGACCACCGGCGCAGCCCCCGGCCCGGCGATGTCGACGAGCAGGGCCTTGCCTTCCTGCTGGCTGTCGACCCGGTCGGGCTCGGGCGTGCCGGAATACCAGATCGAGGATGAAATCTGCAGCGTCCTGTGCCAGTCGCCCAGCGCGAGATAGGACAGCCCCGCCTTGCCCGGCCGCGCCGGATCGATCGGATTGCCCGCCTCGCCGGAGGTGTCGAACCCGGTCACCGAGCCATGCGCCAGCCCGATGCGCACCGCGCCTTCGGGCGATTCCGCGGCGTCCATCCAGGCGGTCAGATCGTTGGTTTCGCTCTTGCGCAGTAGCGGCGAAGGCAGCAGCGTCATCCCCGGCTCAATATCGACGGGGCGGCTCTCGACATGGACGTGGATGTTGGACGGCAGCCCGGTCGCATGGATGCGCTCCCAGAGCCCTTGAGGCCGGTGGGGGTCATGATTGCCGGGCAGAAGGTGCCATTGCACGCCGGGGAAGCCGCGCATGCGTTCGAGCGGCGCGCGCAGCGTCGTCGGGCTGGGACAGTCGGTATCGTAGACATCGCCGGCGACGAGCACCTGGCTCGCGCCTTCATCCTGCGCAAGCCGGCCGATCGCCTCGATCGCATCGAGACGCGCCGCCTGCAGGACTGGCTCGCGATCGCCGACCTGCTTGAAGGCCTTGCCGATCTGCCAGTCCGCCGTGTGAATCACCCTCATACGAAACGCCGCCCGTCCTGTACCCTCCCGGCTTCGGGCGAGCCGAAGCGCGAGCTTTCAGGTTGGGCATGTTATCGGATTCGCAAGCGATTCAATGACGTTTGTCCACAGGCAAACGCAGTGGGCCGAAACCGCCTGCCGCGCTTACCATTCGACCCGCTCGATGTCGTGAAACACCACGGTGCTGCCGTCGCTGAAGGTCGCCGTGCCATCGGAGTCCTGGCTGAGCGTGACGCTATGGTCGTCATAGGCGAGGATCTGCCCGTCGAGCGTCCAGCTCGTCAGATGAATGCCCTCCGACGACATCAAATTGACGCCGGAAATGCGGACCACGTCGATCCAGCTGCTGCCGGCGCCGCCGTCGAACACATCGTTGCCGCTGCCGGGTTCGAGCAGGAAGATGTCGGAGCCGTCGCCGCCATACATCGTATCATCGCCGAGGCCGCCGCTGATGAGGTCGTCGCCGGCGCCGCCATGGATGATGTCGTTGCCGTGCCCGCCGTAGAGCAGGTCGTTGCCTGCTCCTCCAGTCAGGGCATCGTCGCCCGCATTGCCATATTGCGTGACATCGAAGGTCGCGTTCGATGCATCAAAGACGTCGTTGCCCGCTCCGCCCTCGGCATATTCGATGCTCGACGCCGCCATGTCGAGCCTGACGCCCGCTCCGCCTTCGACATAGATCCGGTCGAATCCGTCGCCGCCCTGGATCGTGGTGTCGCTCACATCGATGTGGAGGCTGTCGTTGCCCGCGCCGCCATACAACGCGTCGCCGCCGTCACCGCCATAGAGCACATCATTGCCGTCGCCGCCGATCAGCGTGTCGGCCCCCGCGCCGCCATACAGGGTGTCGTCGCCGATTCCGGTTCGGATGGAGTTGTCGCCGTCGCCGCCATAGACCAGATCGGCGCCTGACTTGTCGTCGACCACGTCGTAGAAATCGTTGCCCGCGCCGAGGTCTGCCCTCGTGTCGGTGGCATTGCCGAAGACGTAGTCGTCGTAGCCTGTGCCGATGACATGCTCGATGGAGACGTAGCTGTCGCCCGCGGCGAAGCCGTTGAGACCGCCGGCCGCCTCATTGGCGTAGTGACCCCAGATGCCCTCGGCATCGGTCGCCTGCAGCTTGACGACGACGCCCGTGGGCGCCCAGGAATAGTCGACGCTGTCAAATCCAGTGCCGCCGTCCAGGACATCCGATCCATAGCCGACGACCAGATGATCGTTACCGGCGCCGCCATAGGTGATGTCGTTGCCGTCACCGCCCCAAAGCTCGTCCGCACCTCCGCCGCCATAGATGATGTCGTCGCCGCGCATGCCGAAGATGGCGTCCCGGCCGCTTCCTCCAGTGAGCGTCTCGCCGGCGCCGGTGCCGACGGTCAGGTTGTAGGTCGTCTCACCGAAAGCGATCTTCTCGATGCCGTGCAGCTCGACCGAGCCGTCGCGACCGCCGGTAAGATCGCTGATCAGCAGATCATTGTTCGCCGTTGCGTCGAACTGGTACCCATCGATCGAGCCGTGCAGAACCAGCGTGTCGATTCCAGCGCCGCCATAGGCCAGATTGTTGCCGTCACCGCCATAGATCGTGTCGTTGCCGTCGCCACCATAGAGCAGGTCGTTGCCGTCATTGCCGTAGATCCTGTCGTTCCCGTCGCCGCCGTAAATCCTATCGTCGCCGCTGGGATGGGCCGTGTGATGGTGGTCGTCGTCGTCCTCTTCCTCCGACCGGTCTTCGCCTTCCCGATCATCGTCCTGATCTTCGCTATAGCCTCTTCCGTCGCCGCCATAGAGAATATCGTTGCCGCCATTGCCATAGATCGCGTCGTTGCCGCCGCCGCCCCACATGACGTCGGCCCCGGACGAGCCTTGCAGGGCATTGTCGAGCGCATCGCCGACGGCGATATGGAAGGTCGCGCTCGCGGTCAACCCGCCGCTATCCGTCGCGGTGACGGTGATGTCCTGCGAGTCCTCGTACAGCCGGAGGGCCGCGTCCATATTGACATCGTTATAGTCGCGGTCGCCGCCGCCGGGGAGATCCTCCCAGTTGAGGCTGCCTTCCGTCGCGTTGTCGGTCAGATGGTTGAAGGAATTCGGATTGAGCGACGGATCCGAGAACAGGGTCGTGGCGGTTTCTCCGTTCACGCCCCATGCCGCCATCCAACCTGAGGAGGTCTCGACGAAGTTCACCGTGCTGCCGTCCGTCACGCCGGGGCTGCTGAAGGTGCCTTTCGGGACCAGGAAGAAGCCGACCGAGTCCGCATTCGGGAACTGGCCGAGGTCGATCTGATAGAACTGCTCGGAGAACGTTTTGGTATCGAGATAGAGCACCTGGCCCGAGATCGGATCGCCATTGGCGTCGGCGAGGTAATAGCCGAGCGAATTATGCGAGCCGGCATAGGACGACAGCAGATTGGTATCGATGGTGAGCGTGCCGGTCCCGCCGAGGTGGTAGAGGCCGTTGGTCATGCTTAGTGCCGTGCCGTCGCTCGGCGGCGTGCCGGTGATCTGGCCGGTTGCCGGGTCGATCGTCATCCATGACGGGCCGTTGATGCTGTAGGTCAGCGTGTCGCCGGCGTCCACGTCGCTGAAGGCGCGGGAGGCATCGAGGGAAAAGGCGGTGTCGGCGCGTGCGAACTGTGTCGCAATCGTCGTCGCCTGCGGCGCCTCGTTGACGTCGGTGACGCTGATCGTGAATGTCTGGCTGGAATGGGCGCCGGCGGTGTCCCAGGCGGAGACATTGACGGCGACGGTGGGCTCGCTTTCGTGGTTCAAAGACACGCCCGACTTGAGCTTCAGCTCGTTGTCGACGATCTCGAAGCGGCTGTCCGATATGCTGTAGTGCAGCGAATCCCCGGCATCCGGATCGACGATCGACAGCGTGCCGACAACCGCGCCCGCAGCGTTCTCTGCGACTGTCAGATTGTCGAGCGTCGGTGTCGATGGGGCATCGTTGACCGGCAGCACATGCACCGCGAATTCGAACAGGCTCGACGCGGTGTCGCCATTGGCGCCTTCGGTCGCCGTGGCGTCGACGGTGACGATGAAGGAGCCGTTGTAGGCCTGCGGCGGCGTGAGCGTCAGGCCGGGGATCTGGTCGCCGGTGAGGGTCCAGCTTCCGTCCGGATTGTGGATGCCCGCGGAGAGGACCGCGCCGTCCGGCAGGCCGGAAATGACAACGCCCAGCGTCTCGGAGCCGTCCGTGTCGGTCAGAACGGCGCTCAAGTTCAGCGCTATGACGCTATCCTCGGTGCCGCAGGTCTCGCCCGAGGCGCTCGGGCCGGCATTGCTCGACGTATCGAAAACGAGCGCACCGTTCCAGTACATCGTCTCCTGGCTGGCCCGTTGGCCCCCGCCGACCTGATAGATGGCGTCCGGCCCCTCGGCCTCGTAGCGCGTCCCGTTCACCTCGATCCTGTCGACATAGAGGTTGCGGTCGGTGGCAGCGGTGCCGAGATAATGATCGTTGGTGAAAGCGACGCTGACCTGCTGCGGTCCGTTCGGTCCGAAATCGCCGACGATGTGGATTTCCTGCCATTCGCCGTCGGTATAGTGAGTGCCGGTGACCATCCATTCGCCGACGATCTGGCCGTCGACCGTCAACTGCAGATGGGGATCGCCCTCGAAACTGTCGGCGGCGACGTAAAGAACGATCTCGCTTTGCATGGACGGCGTGAGACTGACGGCCGGCTCGTCCGCCACGGCCTCGACGTGAATCGGAATTTGCGACGTGGTCGCGGCAACATGGCCGCCCGAGTCCGTCATCGACGCGGTGAGGGTCAGCGTGAAGTCGCCGTCGAAATTTGCCGGAGGGACAAGCTTCAGCCCGGTCAACTCGCTCTCGGTCAGCATCCACACGCCCGGCGAGGTTTCAGCGCCCGCCGAAAGCGCGGCGCCGTCCGGCAGGCCGCTGATCTGGATCGTCATCGTGCCGGCCTGACCGCCGGATGCAACATTGATATGGCACGCAAGATCGATCGGGATATCTTCCTGGCCGGTCATGGGCGCCGTGTTCGTTTCCGGCGGCTCGACCACGTCGGTGACCTGGACCGTGAACGTCGCCTCCGAGTTGACGCCCCGGGAATCCGTGGCCGTGACCTTGACGTCGACGGTCGGCTCGGTCTCGTAATTCAGCGAGACGCCATCCTTGAGCTTGAGCTGGTTGCCGACGATCTCGAAATGGTTGTCCGAGACGCTGTAGACGATACTGTCTCCCGCATCCGGATCGACCGTGGACAATGTGCCGATGACCGCGCCGGCGGCATTTTCGACGACCGCCAGATTGTCGATGGTCGGCGCGGACGGAGCGTCGTTGACCGGCCTGACATGGACCGGGATTTCGATCGATGCCGTGGCGCTGTCGCCGTTGGAGGCCTCCGCCGCGATGGCCTGCACGGTCAGCGTGAAGTCACCGTTGAAATTCTGCGGCGGCGTGATCGTCAGGCCGTCCAGATCGCCGGATTGCAGCGTCCACGTTCCATCGCCATGGTCGACGCCCGCCGACAGGACCGCGCCCGCCGGCACGCCGGAAATGCGGATGCCCAGCGTCTCTGAGCCGTCCGTGTCGGTCAATGCGGCGTGGATGTTGAGCGAAATGGCCTGGTCTTCCGCGCCGGAAGCGGCGTCGATCGGACCGCCATTGTCGGACGTGTCGAACACCAGCTTGCCGTTCCAGGGCAGCCGCTCGCGGCCGGAATAGACCGTCGAGCCGACATAATAGTCGACCCCCGGCGCTTCGGCCTGATAGGTGGTTCCGTTGACCTGGATCGAGTCGACGATCAGGTTGCGGTCGAGCGAGCTGACGCCGGCATAAGCGTCGTTCGGAAAGGTGATCGAGACGTTATGCGGGCCGTCGGCGCCGAAATCGCCGACGATGCGGATCTCCGTCCAGTCGCCGCTTCGATGATCGGCGGTGATCGTCCAGCTGCCGACCGAATGTCCGTCGACGGCGACCTGGGCGATGGGCCATCCTTCATAATATTCGCCGGAAACGCGGATGATGATTTCGCTCTGCTCCGAGCTGTCGAAGCTCAGTGCCGGAATGTCGGCGACGGCATCGATCTGGACAGGGACCTCGGCCGTTGTCGCATGGACGTGGCCGAGATCGTCGGTGACCGACGCGGTAACTCTGAGGGTGAAGTCGGCATCGCTGTTCGCCGGGGGCGTGAGGACGACGCTTGCCCATTCGGCGGCGCTCAGCGTCCACACGCCCGGCGCCGTCTCGATGCCGTAGGACAGGGTGGCGCCGGCCGGGAGACCGGAGATCTCGATCATCAGCGTGCCGTCCGGGCCGGCAGGCACGATGTGGATGAAGGATGCGAGCTGAAGCGGCGCATCTTCCTGGCCGGAGATGTCGGCGGCCACGACTTCCGGCGGGGGAAGAGGATTTTCCGCCGGTGCTTCGGACGTATTGTGCGAGACGACTGTCGTGGTGGCGATCTCGATGACGTTCTGTTCGCCCGGCGCGGCCGATGGCGTAAACGTATCCTCGGAAATCGGGGCAGCGCCTGTGCCTCCGCCGCCGCTGCCGCTGTTGATGACCGGCACGAACCTCTCATTGTCGAACGTCGCCGCTTCGTAGCTCTGATGATAGAGGCCGAACTGCAGCGCCGACGTCTCCTGGTTCCCGACTGCGCCGGTGTAGGTTTCCGAGACCGCGGGCGTTCCGACATCGGCGCCGGAGCTGCCGTGCGGCACGCCGTCGCTGGCGACCGGCGCACCTCCGCTGCTGCTCGGAAGGCCGGTCTCGCTGCCGTCGCCGATATAGACCAGATCCTGGCGCGCCGCTTGATCCTGCGTGGTCTGATAGGGCTCGCTGCGCCCGCCTTTGAGCTGCGAAGCTGCTTTTTGAGCTTGGCTCGACATTTTGGATAGCAGAGCGGCGAGGCGGTCGATCATGGATCACGTCTTTGTTGAACTGGCCAGATTTCCCGCAACCGTAGCCGCTTACTCTCTGTTGTGCTAACGCGCGCGGTGTAGATGGTGAAGTAAATATTGCAAAAATCGCGCGTCTTGGCGGCAAAATTCTACAACCGCAAAGTTAATTTGCGTACGAAAATTAGAAATGACGCATCAGCCCAGTATTTTATTCATCATTGACGCTGGCCGTTCACTGTATCGCAATGAGTTTTCCTGATATTAGATCGGTAACTACGTCGTTCTGGCGAGATGAGTGTGTACCAGATGGGGTCAGCAGCCTGGCGGCATGAGCATGTCCATGCGTCTGGAGCGTCGGCTGCGAATAGTGGCGGGCAGCCTCCCGGCGATGCCTCCCTGCGCCCGCGATCGATGCTGCCTTTGCTCCGCGAGGCGCTCAGCCTCCCGGCTTCCGTCGTCGTCTCCTCGATCACCATCAATCTGCTCGGCCTCGTCTTGCCGCTGGTGGTCCTGCAGATCTTCGACCGCGTGCTGAAGAACCAGGCACTCAACACCCTCACCCTGCTGATCTTCGGCCTTTTTCTCGCCGTGGCCGCCGAAACGGCGCTCCGCTTCGCGCGCAACACGCTGATCAGCCGGACCGCGCTCAACGAAAGCTTCAACCTGCATATGCAGGTCATCAGCCGCTTCCTGCGCGCGCCGCGGACGGAAACGGCGAAGCTTCCAGCCGACGCCGCCGCCGACGCGATGAGCGCGGCCGACGAGATGGGGCAGTTTCTCAGCGGCAGCGGCCGCCTCGCGCTGCTCGACTTTCCCTTCGTGCTGCTGTTCCTGGGGATCATCTGGGCCATCGGCGGGGCCATCGTCGTCCTGCCGTCGGTGCTGATCGTCATCTTTGCCACCTGGACGATCCGGACGAGCACGAATTTCAAGCGGCTTTTGAACGATCAGGTGCAGCTCGAGCGCGAGCGCTTCGGATTCTATGCCGAATGTCTGAAAGGCATCGCCACGGTCAAGTCGCTCGCCATCGAACCGCAGATGCAGCGCCGGCTCGAACGGCTTTTGCAGGCGAACGCCGCGGTGAATTATCAACTCGTCCTCCGGTCCAACCGGATGATCGCGGCGGGCCAGCTGTTTGCCAATCTGACGATGGTGTCGGTTGTCTCGGTCGGCGGACTGCTCGCCATCAAAGGGCTGATGTCGGTCGGTGCGGTGGCGGCCTGCTCGCTGATCGCCAACCGCGTCACCCAGCCGGTGCTGCGTCTCATCGGCGTCTGGGGGCAGATGGAGGCGGCGCGCTTCGCCCAGGATCGTTTCGCGCCGATCATGAACCTCGCCCCCGAGCCGCCGATGCCGCAGCGCACCGACCCGGCCGAGGTCGAGCTGGTCAAGGCGGCGATGAGTGCCGGCGACCTTGACGGCGGTATCGACCTTATCGTCAAGCCCGGCGAGGTCGTCGGCATCGTCGGCCACACATTCGCCGAGCGCGCGCAGCTGATCGCGCTGCTGCGCGGCACGCTCCGCCCGGATCGCGGCACGGTTCTCGTCGACGGCGTCGATCTGGCGGGGCCGGACGGCGAAGCGGCGCAGCAGGGCGTATACTATATCGGCAACGAGCCGGTGGTCTTCGACGGAACCATCCTCGACAACATCTCCATGTATCGCCGCGTCAGCCATGCCGCCGCCGTCGAGGTGGCGTCGCGCCTCGGCCTGGAGCCGATCATCCAGACGCTGCCGGACGGTTACGACACCCGTCTCGGCGATATCCGCGCATCGGCTCTGCCCCGCGACATCCTTCAGGCCATCTGCGTCGTGCGCGCGGCGGCGATCAAGCCGCGCGTGCTGCTCATGGATCTGCGCCGCGTGCCGCCGGACGACATCAGCACCCGAGCCTGCGAGCGCGCCATCGCGGAGCTGCGGGGAACGACGACCGTGATCGTGTTCGGCAAGCTGCTGCGCGAGGTCAAGGATGCCGGGCGGATTCTGGCACTCCAGGATTGGCGCCTCAACGAACTCAGCACGACCGTCCAGCTCAATGCGCTGGACCGCATCCAGGAGGCATTCGCCCTCGATCATGCATCGGCGGGGGCGGACCAATGATCGAGGACCTGCTCGCCATCGAGGCCGGCGGCGAGACGACGGCGGCCGACGCCTGTCTCAGCCCGCTGCTGCATGCGCTCGACTGGATCGGCGAGCCGCGCCATCTGCACGAGGCGCTGCCCGACGGCGAGACCATCGCCGACTTCGCTGGCCTGGTCGAGGTTCTCGGCCATCTCGGCTTCACCATCAAAAGGATCAATGCCAATCCGGCCGGGCTCGATGGTGATGCGCTGCCGGCGGTGATCCGTACGCGTGACGATGACATCTGGGTGCTGACGCGCCAGATCGAGCCGGGCGTCGTCGAAGCGTTCAAGGGCCGCACGGCGCAATTCACTGCCATTCGCTATCGGGACCTCAGAGGCCGCTGCTACATCGTCACGGAGGGAGAGGCGGAGCAGTCGCCGCGCGATCAGGGACGCTTCGGCTGGATCAGTGGCCTTCTCGAGCGGGAGAACTCGCTCATACGTCTGCTGTTCGGCGTCGCCTTCGTCATCAACGCCATGGCGCTCGCGCTGCCGGTCTATATGCTGTCGGTCTACGATCTGGCGATCGGTGCGCGCTCGGCCGTGACCCTGTCGACGCTCGCCTTCGGCATTCTCGTGATCATTGCAGCCGACGCCGCGCTCCGGGAGCTGCGCGCCCATGCGCTCGCCCGGTTCGCCGTCCGGATCCAGATCTTCGTCATGTCGGCGGTGTTCGAGCGCCTGATGCGGCTGCCGGCCAGCTATGTCGAAAGCGCCTCAGTCGCCGGCCAGCTCAACCGCTTGCGGAGCTTCGAAGGCGTTCGCGACATTTTCAGCGGCCCGCTGGCGGCCTCGCTGCTGGACATGCCGTTCATTTTCGTGTTCGTCGCGGCCGTGTTCACGATCGGCGGTTCGCTCGGCTGGTTCCTCGTCGCCTTCATCGTGATTCTGGCGCTGATGGCGACGGTCTTCATTCCCCGCGCTCGGCGGCAGACCCATCGCGCCGGCGCCGCACGCTCCGAAGCGCGTTTGTTCCGCGCCGACGTCACCCAGCACCTGGCCACCATCCGCGACAGTTCCGCCAAAGCCATCTGGATCCGCCGCTATCGCGACCTGACCGCCCGGCAGATCCATAGCGGGGCGCTCGCCCAGCAGATCAGTTTCTCCGAGCAGATCGTGGCTCAGGCGCTTTCGGCGGTGACGGGTGCGCTGATCGTCGGGTTCGGGGCCGTCGAGGTCATCCACGGCGCGCTGTCGCTCGGTGCGCTTGCCGCGGTGATGGCGATCGTGTGGCGCGTGCTCGCGCCGATCCAGACCGCTATGCTCAACATTCACCGCGTGTTCCAGGCGCTCGACACGGCAAAGCAGATCAACCAGCTCATGAAGCTGCCGCAGGAAAGCGGAGCGGGGCCGCGCAAGGCGTTCGTGCGCATGCACGGCGACATCACGCTGGAAAATGTCGCCTTCCGCTCCAATACCTTCGCCTTGCCGATCCTGCGCGGCATCGACCTTAAGGTCAGGGCCGGCGAGCTTGTCGTCCTGACCGGCGCGCCGGGGCCGAGTCGGAGCACGCTGCTCAAGATCGTCGCCAACCTCTACCCGCCGACCGTCGGGCGCGTGCGCATCGACGGCTCGGACGTGCGCCAGTTCGACATCCGCGAGCTTCGCCGCAACATCGCCCTCGTCAACGAGGAGCAGATCATCTTTTCCGGAACGCTGGCGCAGAATTTGCTGCTTGCGAACCCGTTCGCCAGCGACGGGCAGATCCGCCAGGCCATCCACGAAACCAATCTCGACGCCTTTCTCAAGCATCTCGGGGACGGTATCGACACCGACCTGACCGAGCTGCTGCACTCGGGCCTGAGCGCGTCCCTGTGTCAGAAGATCCGGCTCGCGCGCGCCTATTTGCAGGGGCCGTCGATCTATCTGTTCGACGAGCCGACCAAGGATATGACCTCCCGCGACCAGCAGGCGTTCTTGAGCAAGCTCCTCGCGCTGAAGGGCGCCTCGACGGTGATCATCAGGACGTCCGATCCGCGCATCCTCGCCATGGCCGACAAAATCGCCGTCATGGAAATGGGCCTGCTCCGTCTCGCCAATCCAGCCGCCGTACCGGCAGGCGGCAAACCATCGCAACAACAGCTCAGTGCACCGAGAAACGCGGCACCCGCCTGAGGTGCAGCAAATGCCCGCGCTGAGAAGAATGTCAGAAAGGGTCCCGTCATGAGCGGCTATTCCCGAGCCCGTTTCGAGCCGACGCACCAGCTCCCGATCGATCTGCGCGACGAGTTGACGCTGCGGATGGCGCGGAACGCTGCTTATGTGATCGTCGGCGCGGTCGCGGCGCTGGTCGGATGGGCGGCGGTTGCGCCGATCGACGAGGTCGCGGTCGCCAACGGGCGCATTGTCCCGGCCTCCGCGGTCAGCGATGTCAATCACCTGGAGGGCGGCATCGTCGACACGGTGCTCGTCCATGAGGGCGACCGGGTCAAAGCCGGCCAGACGCTGATGACGCTCAAGCCGGAACAGGCGGTGAGCGATTTCGCCCAGCTTGAGACGCGCGCCGCAAATCTTCGCCTGAAACGGAACAGGCTGACGGCGTCGCTGGTCGGCACCGCGCCGGATTTCGGCGACCTCGGCAGCCGCTATCCGAAGCTGCGGGACGAGCAGCAGCACGCCTTCGAAAAGGACCGCAATCAGGCGCGCGAGGAAGCGCAGCAGCTCGAGCTGGCGGTTCAGCGCTATGGCGACCAGGCCGGCAGCGCCAGGCGCGAGGCGGTAAGCCTGGAGGCGCAGGTCGGCATCCAGGCCGAGCAGGTTTCGATCCGCGAGAAGACCTATGCGAAGGGCTATACGTCGCGCCCGGTTCTGCTGCAGGCGCGGGCGGTGCTCGAGGAGACCAGGCAGCGGCTCGTCAGCGCCAGGGGCCGGATCGCCGAACTGGACAAGATGTTTGCCGAGGCCGGTGCCAAGCTGCGCGAGACGGTCGCGGAGCGTTTGCGCAAGCTGGCCGAGGAGCGCGCCGACGTCGCCGCCCAGCTTGCCGAGGCCGATGACTCCATTGCGAAATATCGCGACCGCGTGCAGCGCCTCGAGGTGACCGCGCCGATCTCGGGCCTCGTTCAGTCGGTCACCTACAAGGTGCCCGGCGAAGTCGTCAAACCCGGCGGGCCGGTCGCTCAGATCGTTCCCGACGCCGGCGGGATCGTCGCCGAGATCGAGCTGCAACCGCGCGACATCGGCCACGTCAAGGTCGGCAATACCGCGGAAGTGAAGCTCAGCAATTACGACACCAACGTCGTCGGCATCATCCATGGGAAGGTCGAGCTGATCTCCGCCACGACCTTCGAGAACAAGGACGGCCATCCGTTCTACAAGGTTCGCATCAACCTCGACCGCGACCAGCTGTTCGCCGCCGGCCGTGAGCTGCCGATCTCACCCGGCGTAACGCTCGACGCCCAGGTTCTGACCGGCTCGAAGACGTTGCTGCGCTATATGCTGAAGCCGGTCTATCAATCGCTCGATACCGTATTCTCGGAGCGGTGAGGGCTTGCGACGCGATTACGCATGCGGCGGAAACCACCATTGCCGACGCTGGCGCAGTCGCTCGAAGACGATTCCTGTTCGGGGATCGTCGCGCGGCGACGTGGGCGTCATGCATCCGGTCATGTCGATGACGTCCGAGGTCAAGCGGCCGCGGGCTTCGCCCTCCCATCTCTTGATGACAAATCCCACGTCCGCGCCACGAGCAACCTTGGCGACGGCTTCGTTGCCGCCGGTGGGTTAGGCGCGCGTCGGAGGGGAAACGTGTTGACAGTCAAGGGCGCCTGATATTTGTTCGCCAGCAAGGAAAAATAACTCCACAGGTGATTTGTTTTCGCGCAAATGCCCGTGAGGGGTTATCGAACGGAAGCGGCCCAGGATGGACGACGCTCAGATGGACCGGCCGACGCCGATCCGGCGCCAGCGAATGATGACGCCCGCGCGCACCGGACCCAGGCGGAGCGTCGCGAAGAAGCGGAACGGCGGATGCTGGATGCCGCGGTCCGCCTGCTCGCTGAAAAAGGCTTCGCGCGGTTGACGCTCAACGAGGTCGGCGAGGCGGCCGGCTACAGCAGGGGCCTGCCGGCCCATTATTTCGGCCGGAAGAACGATTTGCTCGCCGCGGTGGCCGGAGACATTGTCTTGCGTTTTACCAAGCGCGTGCGTCGTGGGCAGAGCGAGGACCAGCAGGCCGGGATCGCGGCGCTGCTTCGCGCGGCGGATCTCTATCTGGAGGGCGTCTCCAAGGATCCGACGACGATGCGCGCGCTGCTCGTGATCCTCACCGAGGCCATCAGCCACCCGGACCTGTTCCCCGGCATCATCGAGTTGAACCGTGCATCCGCCGATGCGCTTGCCGGTCCGATCCGCGCCGGCCAGGCGAGGGGCGAAATCCGCGCCGACATCGACCCGGACACCCAGGGGGTAATGATCCTCGGTCAGCTCTGCGGCGTGGTCGCGCAATGGCTGATGGACCGCGAGACGATCGACATCGACCGCCTCCGCCTGCAGTTCGCCCAGTCGCTCAGACGAAGCGTCGAGGCGTGAGTGGGGGCCGGGGCGCGTGCGCAAGTTTCCGTAAATCGACAATTCCCGAGCAGGTTGCGTTCGTAGCGAATCGAAATCCGTGTGCCTGCTTGGATCTCAGAGCCTTGGCACTGAGCCTTCCACAGCCCAGTGAGCGCGAAAACGTTAGGCAAAAGTCGCAGATACAATTGTTCGGCTTGACTTCGCCGAATGTGGCTTTATCAACTTAAAAGGTTCATGGAAGACGTGAGTTTGTCACGCCTTTAGTCATTGGCAGGTGAATCCCATGCGCAAGAGTGCAAGTAACTTCCAATCCGCCAGCTTGTACTTTAATAACGAGCTATTTGACTTACCCCTCCCCCCCCCCAATATCGCTGCTCGGTGTCGATTTCCTGTCCCGCGATATTGAAGCGTTACGATGCTTCTGCCTACATCGTAATCGGAAAGACCTGCAACCTCAATGGACCGGGCCTGCGCGGCCGCGTCGGCTCTGGCGAGACCGCCGTTGAAATCTCAGCCGAGCTTCTAGAGGCCGCATTTCGAATTGCGGTACTCCGCACATTGATTTTCCGTGTAGGCGTCACATCCTCAGCTACTAGAAAGCTCAAGTTCTTCTGACCGAACGTGTCGGTCAACTTGAGGCTGCCAGCGTACACGGATCGCGTAAGTCGAGATTGCCTCGAAAGTGAATCGGTGCGGCAGCATCTTCTCCACATCCGCCTCGAACTTCGTTGCAGCCTTCCCAGCAATGTGGTATCCAGCCACCGCTTTTTCTAGCACCTTCTCCGTATAATCCCGCGCCTTACGATTGGTCAGGGTGACTTCGCCTGCTTCGAAATTTCTCAGGACAAGATCAACTAGTGTCCTGTTTCGGAAATTTCTAGCCAGTTATTCGTCGTCGTGATTCCCTGTATTGGATCAGCAATTCCCTGGGAGCGATGATGGCGAGTGGAAAACCGAGCCCGATCCAGCTGAGTGCGGATGAGCAAGCCATGCTCAATGGCCGTGTCCGCCGTCGCAAGATTACGCGCGCGGATGCACAGCGCGCGGAGATCATCCTGCGCGCGGCGGACGGGGAGAACAACTGCGAGATCGCGTCTGGGGTGGGCGTTACGCGTCAGACCGTCCGGCTGTGGCGCGAGCGGTTCGCCAGGCATCGTCTCGATGGCCTCGACGACGAGCCAAGATGCGGTGCGCCACGCAAGATCGGCGATGACCGTATCGAGGAAATTGTTACCAAAACGCTCGAGGCAAAGCCCTCGGACGCGACACATTGGAGCACGCGCGGCATGGCGAAGGCGTCGGGCATATCGGCGTCGTCCGTGCATCGGATCTGGCAGGCCTTCTGCTTGCAGCCGCATCGCACCGAGACGTTCAAGCTGTCGACCGATCCGCAATTCGTCGAGAAGGTGCGCGACATTGTGGGGCTATATCTCGCTCCGCCAGACAAGGCGCTGGTGATCTGCGTCGATGAAAAGAGCCAGATACAAGCCCTTGATCGAACGCAGCCGCTTCTGCCGATGCGTCCCGGTCAGGTGGAGAGGCGCACCCACGACTATGAGCGCCACGGCACAACAACGCTCTTTGCAGGCTTCATTGCCGCCGTGACGGCCGAGACAGACGTGAAGGCGGGCAGCGTGATCGGCACATGCATGCCGCGCCATCGCGCACAGGAGTTCCGCAAGTTCCTCGACGAAGTGGAGCGCAATGTGCCTGCCGGTCTCGACGTGCATGTCGTGATGGACAACGCCTCGAGCCACAAGACAAAGCTGATCCGCGATTGGTTCGCCAAGCGGGCGCACTGGCACGCGCACTTCACCCCGACATCGTCATCGTGGATCAATCAGGTCGAGCGTTTCTTCTCGCTGTTGGCCGAAAAGCAGATCAAGCGAGGCGCTCACACGTCGGTCAAGCAACTGATCGCGGCGATCGAGGCCTTCATCCGTCAGCAGAACGCAAATCCGAAGCCGCTACGATGGACCAAGTCCGCCGATGATATACTGGCAAGCATCGAGCGCTTTTGCCGCCGCACCCTCGATGTGCATGCCTCAGCTGGATAGGAACTTCTGAATCAGGACACTAGCCCATCTTATGCGTCCGAGCGCTTTGTCTGATACGCATTCTCGTTGGGCGAGCGGCTTTATCCCGCAGGGAACACCCGGGGGGCTATTGGGATCGAGTACGCTGCGGACGCGCTGGGGGTGGATGGAATGGGTTTCGGGGCGATGGCGCCCCGCCAGTCACGGTGCAGACGTCTGCAGCCGAAAGGCAACGAGGCTGAACAGTTCGGCCTCCGGGCAGCAGGAGGCGAGCGCGACACGGACGCGGCTGGCGGTCTCGACGAAGCGCCCGGCCACCTTCAGTAAACGCAGGCGAATGCTGGCAAACTCGCTTTGCCGCAAGGGATGCCACGATGGCACGCAATCACGAACATCGAGCAGCAGCCAGTAAGCAGCGGTGTGCAGGATGAGCCGCATCTGATTGGCGAGCGGTGAACGGCAACTGGTGCGGTCGGAGGTGAGTTGGGCCTTGTGCTGCTTGATCAGATTTTCCGCCTGCCCACGCGCGCAGTAGAGGGTCGCATAGATGGCCTCGGCGCTGCCTTTCGCCAGCGAGGTCACGACATGGCGGATGTCGAGCCCGCGGCGGAGCATGTCATCCTCATCGCTGGCGCTGGCCTCGATGCGCGCCACAACGCGGCGTTCCCTGGCCCAGGATTTCGCCGCATAGCGCGTTTCGGCAAAACCGCGCAGGGTAGCAAGCTGTCCCTCGGCGCGGCGAACCCGGATATCGTCGGCCTCCGGTTCGACCAGGCGGTCGAGCACGCTGTTGCCAGCAAAACCAAAGATATAGTCGACGCTGTTTGCTTCGCACCAGCTCATCGCTTCTTCCCGGCCGTAATGGCTATCGCCGCGGATGGTGATCCGCGTATCGGGCCAGTGCCGGCGGATGCGTTTGATCAGACGGCGCAGCCATGCGCGGACTTCCTTGCCCGACGGCGTTTTGCCGGGACGCAGGATCATGGTAACCGGCCGGCCTGTCGCGGTGTCATAGATGTGGATCGGCAGAAAGCAGCGTTCGTCGTAATGGGCGTTCCATTCCGACAGTTCCTGATGGCCATGCACGACATCGAGCGTGTCGTCGATGTCCAGAACCACCGATGCCGGTGGCATCTTGTAGCTGCGGCACCAGATATCGACGAGCGCATAGGTCAGGCGGATGATCTCCTTCAGCGTCGGCGCGTTCTCCCAACGTGAGATGGTCGGCTGCGAGCAGAGATCGTGGCCCGTCTCCGGCAGCCGCCCGCAGGCCAGCTTGAAAGCGGGGTCGGAACGCAGCCAGTCGAAACCATTGCCGTCGGCATAGCCGCAGGCGATCGCCAGCATGCGGGCTTTCAGTATGTCCTCAAGCGTGTGCGTGATGTGAGCCGGGTCGCGGCGGTCGGCGATCAGGGCGGCAAGCGTTCTGGCGAGACCGCGCCGCCGCTCTGCAATGCCGAGCAGCATGACGCCGCTGTCGGAGGAAAGCCTGCCGCCATCGAACGCGGCTGTGACCTTCTTGCGCGACACGGCTGAATAAGGAACGGCGAGCGGGCTATCGTCGGACATGGCGGGTGTGGCTCCGGGGCGCAACGTGCGCAGGCTGGCTTCGACACCCATTTCCTACGCAAGTTCAATGCCTTGTGCTACATCCGCCAGCGCAAATCCCACCCCGGCTGAATAAGACGGGCTAGATACCCTCCGGCTCTGTATGGCATCGGAGGTGCGATGCTCTCTAGTTTTATCCTGGACGTCCTCGACACGCCAGCGGCGTTCAGTGCATGGCTGATGATCAAGGGGATGGCAATCGGATTTGCCATCCCTTTCGGGATCGCATGGGTGCAGGTTCGCGAATATGAGAAGAAAATTACCTCTGAATATGAAAGGCTTATGCTGGAAAAGAAGCGTTGAAGCACGGCGGAGAGATGCTTGGACGTAGCGAAGATGCAATGACCACTGCTACGATCCAGCCTTGCCCGGAACGTCATGCCTTCCCTGGATGCTCCCCCATCGATCGAAGAGGACGCCGAGCTGCGCGACGTCACACTTATAGTCACGCTGACGAGGAAATCGGTTCGCTCCGAAGACAACGCGGAGGGCGTCTCGGCTCGCGCAACCGTGGCAGCCGCTTCAATCTCTCCGCATCATGAAGCCATCGAAGAACGCCGCGAGCTCTGCATGGGCGTCGAGCGGAAGAACATGCGCAACGTGCTGGTCGGGGCGCACGACGACGATGCAGCCCCTGTCTCGATCGACTCCGCGCAGGTCGAAAATGTCCTGGCCGTTTTTCAAATCGGGACAGAACATTTTTTCGTAGTCCCGCAGACCGTAGCGCCCCTTCCGAGGCAGAAGGAACGACGGCATCGCCTCGACGGCGAGCTCGCGATGACCCTGCTGGAAAACCGCCCGGACATCGAACACGGCATCGATATCCGCCCCGGTCGGCGTGAATCTCCTGACAGGCGATTGGGGCCCCTCGGCAAGAAAATCGCACAAGGCCCGTATGCCGTAGTTGGCGGACACGGGATCTTCCGTGCGGGAAAAGGCGAAGAGACGCCATCTGCCGTCCGCCTTGACTGTATGGCCCAGGTGAACCGGTTTGGCATCGGCCAGACGGATGACCGGTGCCGAATGAAAGCGCATGCCGATCGCGAAGCCTTCCGCCAGATGCTGATAGCGCGGTTCGGCGGAGATGATCGAGGGGTAGTACTGGATCGCCGTTCCCGCCGTGAAGCGCCCCTGCTTGACGAAGTATTTCTGGAACTCCGCCGGATCGACGCCCTCGCTGTCGGCATCGGCCGCGTCCTTTGGCGGCGCACTGAACATTTTCGCCAACTCGCGATCGAAGTCGATCAGCTCCTTGGCGACGGTCCGGCGTTCCGCCGAGTAGGTATGGAGGATCTGCGGTGAGCACCGTCCCTGGAGGACGGAGGCCAGTTTCCATCCCAGATTGAAACTGTCCCGCATGGAGACGTTCATGCCCTGCCCCGCTTTCGGGCTGTGCGTATGGCAGGCGTCGCCGGTTATGAACACACGCGGGACTCGCTTCTCTATGTCCTCTTCCGGCACATCGTCGAACTTATCGCAAAGCCGCTGGCCGATTTCATAGACCGACCACCAGGCGATCTCCTTCACGTCGAGGGTATAGGGGTGGAGGATTAGCCGTGCCGCCTCGATCAGACGGTCGGCGCCGATGTTGCGGTCGGACACTCTCTCGTTTTCGCCGAGCTCGTCGAGTTCGATGTAGAGGCGGACGAGATAGCCGCCTTCGCGGGGGATGATCAGGAGGTTGCCCTGGTTCGCCGAGTGTATCACCGCCTTGAGACGGACGTCGGGGAAGTCGGTGACGGCCAGGACATCCATGACGCCCCACAGCTGGTTGGCCGAATCCCCGTGAAGCGCGCGCCCGAGAGACTTGCGCACGGCGCTGCGCGCGCCGTCGCAACCGACCACGTAACGGGCCTTGACGGTTTCCACGTCCCCTTCATGCCCGGCATCGAGCCGCTCGATCGTGAGCGTCACCGGGTAGTCCGGAGAGCCGTCCTCGCCGCGCGGCGCGCCGTCGGCGACGAAGACGGCCGGGTCGATTTTGAGATCGGCCAACCGCCGCGCGTAATCCGGCTCCAGCCGGGTCGGCGAATTGCGCATGACATCCAGAAAGAAATCATGCACCCGCGCCTGGTTGAGAATCACATGCGGGAGCTCGGACAGGCCGTCTTCGGTATCCTGGATTCTGCCACTGCGGATGATGGTTTCCCGCCGGCTGTCGTCGGGCTTCCAGAACACCGTCTCGTTGACCCAATAGGCCTCCTTGAGCACGCGATCGCTGAAGCCGTAGGCCTCGAACATCTCCATGGTGCGGCACGCGATCCCGTCAGCCTGGCCGACGAGCAGTCGGCCTGACTTCTGCTCGACGATCCGGGTCTTGATGTCGGGAAAGGCCGCCAGCTGCGCCGCCAAGGTCAGGCCCGCCGGGCCGCAGCCGACGATCAGGACATCGACAGTCTCGGGAAGAGTCTCCGAGGTTGCAGCCTCCTGAAATCCCTCGGCCGGCTCGGGGAGCCCTGGATCGCCGGGACGGAACCCATTGAGATGGAATTGCATGGCACCAATTTCCTTCAAGCGTTTCCAATGGGGCTCCGCACCGGCCCTTCCGGGG
This sequence comes from uncultured Alphaproteobacteria bacterium, assembly GCA_963727575.1. Classification (GTDB taxonomy): domain Bacteria; phylum Pseudomonadota; class Alphaproteobacteria; order Rhizobiales; family Rhodomicrobiaceae; genus JAHQVI01. Next base: position 66,703 of record CAVSIA010000029.1, on the reverse strand, counting down.
TGCTCCGACCGTTCCGTCCGGAAAAAATGCCCTGGTCGTGCCGGGATATAGTTGCGCGAATTTGATCCATCGGCGAGAGCCTTCTTGGCGGGTCGCGTGAGAGACGTTTGGCGCATGGCCAACCGGTGAGAGACCCGCTATCAACTCGGGAGTTGCTCAAAGCGCGAATGAGGATCGAGGCTCATGACCGTCGTCATTCATCACAACCCGGATTGCGGCACGTCGCGGAATGTGCTCGCCATCATCGAAGCGGCGGGCAACGACCCCGTCGTGATCGAGTATCTTAAGACGGGCTGGACGAAGCCCCAACTCCTCGGCCTGTTTGCGGCTGCCGCGCTCACGCCGAGAACCGCCCTGCGTGAGAGCAAATCTCCTGCCGCGGAGCTGGGTTTGCTCGACCCGGCGGTTGCGGATGACGCTTTGCTCGATGCGATGATCACGCACCCGATCCTGGTCAATCGCCCGATCGTCTGCACACCGAAAGGCGTCCGCCTGTGCCGTCCGAGCGAGGTGGTCCTCGACCTGCTGGATCGCTTGCCGCCCGGCCCCCTCTACAAGGAAGACGGAGCCCTGCTGAGCGACGAGAAAGGAAAGCGGATTGTCTGACCCCATCGATACGCTGCCGAATATCGACGAAGCCTCATTTCAGTCCATCGACGATGCCCGGCTTTTCCAATCTCCGCGCGCCGCTCATCCGCCACGGATCCTGCTGCTTTACGGCTCGTTGAGGGCGCGGTCCTACAGTCGCCTGGCAACGGAGGAAGCCGCCCGCATCCTTCGCCGCTTCGGCGCGGAGACGCGGACCTTCAATCCGAGCGGACTTCCCTTGCCGGACGATGCGGAGGCGGATCATCCGAAAGTGCTGGAGCTGCGCGATCTCGCAATATGGGCGGAGAGCATGGTCTGGTGCTCGCCCGAAAGGCATGGCGCCATGACCGGCATCATGAAAGCCCAGATCGATTGGATTCCGTTGGAACTCGGCGGCGTCCGCCCGACCCAGGGCAAGACGCTGGCCGTCATGCAGGTCTGCGGCGGATCGCAGAGCTTCAACGCGGTCGGCCAGCTTCGCGTCCTCGGCCGCTGGATGCGGATGGTCACGATTCCCAACCAGTCGTCGGTGCCGAAAGCCTTTCTCGAATTCGACGAGGACGGCCGGATGAAGCCGTCGCCGTTCTACGACCGGATCGTCGACGTGATGGAGGAGCTAATGAAGTTCACCCTGCTGGTGCGTGACCGGGCCGATTATCTGACGGACCGCTACAGCGAGCGGAAGGAAAGCGCCGAAGATCTGTCCAGGCGGGTCAACCAGCGGAGCATCTGACGCCGGAACGGAGGCCGGGCGGCCTCGGGAGCGTGATCAGGAAAAGTGGAAACCGGTTTTCCGTCCGATCACGCGATCAGCAAGGGAATTTTGGAGCGGGCCAAAAGCGAGGTTGTTTCCATCCAAGGTGATCCCGCTCTAGGCTGCCCGGATCTGTTGCAGGAAGGCATTGGAGTCCGACTGCAGCTGCCTGACCAATGTCTGCACGTCATCGACCAGTCCGGCAATGCGGTCGGAAGTCCTCGGCGACCGTGTCGAAGGCGGCGTTGACATGGCCGAGCGCGTCCCGGACGGAATTGGTGCCCGACGCGGCGGCGCCCATATTGGAGGCGATCTCGTTGGCGGCGCTGAGCTGGCCATCCATGGTTCCGGCAACTTCGTCCGTGGCCGATCCCATCTCGTGGATGGACCGGCTGATCGCGTCGATCACCTTGACGACTTCCTCGGTGGAGGCCCGGACCTGATCGATGCTGGTGCCGATCGCGGTGGTCGCCTTCTGGGTCTGGTCGGCAAGCGACTTGACCTCGCTTGCAACCACGGCAAAGCCTTTGCCCGCTTCGCCAGCGCGCGCCGCTTCTATCGTCGCATTGAGAGCCAGCAGGTTCGTCTGGTCTGCGATGCTGCCGATCAGGCCCGCCATTTCCTCGATGCGCTCAGACGTCTTGATCAGCACATCGATTGTGGGCTTCGACCGCGTGACCACTTCGATCGCATCCTGGCCGAGCCGGCGCGTGTAGTCGGTCTGCCCGGAAACGTCGCGCGAGGACGCCGCCATTTCGTCGGATGCCGCGGCGATGCTGATGACCTGCGAAGCGGCGGTTTCGGCCGACTGTGCGGCGTTCTGCGCGTTGGTTTTGGTCGATCTCGCTGCCGCGATCATGCTTTTCGCCGAGCCGCCGAGTTCGCCCAGCATATTTTCGACACTGACGATCATTGTGGCGACCTTGCTCTCGAACTCCTCCGCGACGCGCTCCGCAATCTGCCGGCGCTCGGCCACCATCCTGGCCTCGGAGGCCGCCTTTTCGTTGTCCATCTCGGCAACCTTGATCGCGTTCTGCCGGAAAATATCGAGCGCCTGGGCCATTGAGCCGATCTCGTCGCTTCGGTTCTGGCCGGCGATTTCGGCGTGCAGATCGCCATGGGCGAGCCCGTCCATCCGGGTCCTGAGACGGGCCAGGGGCCGGGTCAGCGAGAGCGCCGAGACGACGGCGAGGATCACGCCGAGGACGAGGGCGAGCCCGGCGAACACCAGCGCCCATTCCTGGGTCGTGCTTGCGTGCTCGTTAATGGACGTCCTCGCGACCTCGGCGTTGTCGAGCGCCAGCTTCACAAGAGACCGCAGATCCTCTTTGATCCGGGTCTCCATATTGTGCATGACATGCGGCGCGGGGATCGCGGTCGGGTTCGTCTTGTCGCCGATCAGGACGAGGGCCGAATTCTTCCATTCGCCGATCAGGCTTGCGCTTGTGCTTGCCAGCTCCGCCGCTTCCTTGGACGGCTCGGTCTCCATCAGCCGCGCGAGCTGCGTTTCAACGGCTTCGATGCGCTGCTTGAACCCTGCGATCATCTCGGTACTGGCCATGTACCGGATGCCTTCCAGAGCATCGGCGAGATAGTCGCGCGTATCGCGGAAACCGTCCCACGCGCCGCGGGCGGAATCCACCTGGGTGAGCGGATTGGTCGTCGCCAGCACGATCTCGTCCGATAGCGAACGGAGGCTGGTGACGGTGATCGCGCTTTGCACGACGCCCACGGCGATGACAAGCGAAAAGGCAAGCAGGATGCGCTTCAAAATTGACATGGCTCTGTCCGGTTAGTTCGGCAGGATTGGAAGAGTGACGACCTGCTTGGAGCCGGTCAAAGACTTGAGGAATTCAATGAGGTCGGCAATCTCGGGGTCGGAGAGGTCCAACGGCTTCATCAGCGGGGACCGCGACGGCCGCTCGATCCCACCCGTCTTGTAATGCGCCATGACCGTTTCGAGCGTCGGATACTCGCCATTGTGCATGTACGGGGCACGCTGAGCGGTGTCGCGCAGGCTCGGCGTCTTGAACGCATACATGGCGAGCGGGTCGGTCGTGTCGATCTTGCCGCGGCCGATATCCGTGGTGGTGGTTCCGATATCGTGGAATTTGTTGTCGGTGAAATTCCAGCCGGTGTGACAGTCGGCACATTTCGCCTTGCCGACGAAGAGCGCAAAGCCCCGCTTGGTGCTTGCCGAAATCGCCGAATTCGTCGCCGTCGATCCAGCCGTCGAACGGTGCGTAGCTGGCGACGACGGTGCGCTCGAAGGTGGCGATCGCCCTGACGACGGTATCCGAGCTTATGCCCTCGCCGGGGAAGACCTTGTCGAACCAGGCCTTATAGGCTGGGATCGCCGTCAGGCGGTCGATCGCCACGGTCATCGGCATATTCATCTCCGCCGCCAACTCGATGGGACCTTTGGCCTGCGCCTCGGCGCTGTCGGCCCGGCCGTCCCAGAAGAACGGGTGAACCCATGCGACATTGAGCACGGTCGGGGATTGCCGCGCCAGGCGCGTGTTCTGGGCGCCGATGGCCGTCTTGCTGGCGCCTTCCCAGCCGAAGGACGGGTTGTGGCAGGTCGCGCAGTTCATGTTCTCGGCACCCGACAGCCGGGGCTCGAAGAAAAGCGCCTTACCCAGCGCTGCCTTCTCCGGCGTGTAGGGATTGGTGGGCGGGAATGGGATTTCTGTTGGACGCGTATACCCCGCCTTCAAGCCCTTGACGTCTTGAGCTTGGACGAACGAAGCCGAGACGGCGGTGAGCATAAACAGACAGAGTGCCGGGCGGGCAATCGCCAGCATGAGGAAACGCATGTCCACGGCCTTTGAACCACTACAACTGCGAGCAATCCTAGCAACGACTCGCTAAAAAATTGTATGCATCGGCGCCGGGTCTTCTATTTTAAATACGGGTCGTCGAGCACCTGGTTGGCCAAAGCGGGCACGGGCGCGCACGAATCCCAGGGCCGATCGGGCAATGGAGCCGCCTCCGCTTACCCGCCGCACCCGGCCGCAGCAAATCGTGTGCAACCTGAGCCCACAATCGTAAGGGCCGGGCCTACGGCATCGGCACATCCTGGGTAAATTTGGGCACCTGGTAGCCCTTCTGGACCGCGGGACGCTCTGCGATGCGGACATACCAGTCGCGGACATGCGGATAGTCTTTGAGATCGATGCCCTGCCATTCGAAGCGAGAGATCCACGGCCAGCACGACATATCGGCGATGGAATATTCGCCTTTGCCCTGCCCGGCGATGTAGTCGCGTCCCTCCAGCCTGCCATTCAGGACCTTGTAGAGGCGCTGGGCTTCCGTGGAATACCGCTCCTCCGCATATTCGGACTTGCCGCGATTGAACTTCAGGAAATGATGGGCCTGGCCCAGCATCGGCCCGAGACCGCCCATCTGCCACATCAGCCACTCGATGGTCCGCCACCGTTCCTCGCCGGCGGGTATGAATTTCCCGAACTTTTCCCCGAGATACAGCATGATCGCACCACTCTCCATCAGATGCGTGCCGGTCTCGGTGTCGACGATTGCGGGGATGCGATTGTTGGGCGAGATCTTCAGAAATGCGGGATCGAATTGGTCGCCTTTCGAGATGTCGATCGGGTGGACGTTATAGGGGACGCCGAGCTCTTCGAGCATGATGGAGACCTTGCGGCCGTTCGGCGTGGTCCATGAGTAGAGGTCGATCATTCCCGATCCCTTCGATCATCTGGCGCCTGGAGCGCATGCGTGGAAAATGTAAAGCGTCCTGGATACTAACCAATAATATGCGCCAGGAGCAGACTGCTTTAACACAAAAACACATCGCGTCGGCGGCTGGAGACACCAATGATCCGATGCGAAGCTCCGGTCGACGGGCGTCGAAGCAGCCGGAACTCGGACCGGGCTGCTCCGCGGCTCGCCTCGCGGAGCAGATCCGCGACGCCCTGCGTAATGGCCGGCTGCGAGAGATGCACGTTGGCGGCGGCCGCGGAAATGCTGCCGCACCGCGCGATTTCGCAGAACGCCCGGATGTGGCGCAGGTTAAGAGTGTCGGGGCTCACGTCGCCAAGCCTTTGCTGTATTCCAGACATGCTATAGCAAGTTCTTATGGCTTGGCGAAGCGATTGAAGTGGCGCGGCGAGCCGCCATCGGACATGTTTCGAGGAGAACGCGACATGGGAGCGCGCGGCCCGTATTATGGTGCTCGGGCCGGCGTCTGCGGTCCCGGACCTCGCCCAGAGCGAGGACGTTTCACGGTCGGCTCGATCGGCCGCGCCAAAAGCAATAACGACAGCAGCAGAATGGAAACGTCAGCATGACCACACCCTCGAAGATCCGGCCTCGTGATCACGGCCCATCCCGGCGATTTCGTCTGGCGCGCCGGGCGGAGCCATCGCGCTGCACGCGGCCAAGGGCTACGCGATGAAGATCGTTTGCCTCTCCTTTGGTGAGCGCGGCGAAAGCCAGTTCGCCTGGAAGAAGGCCGGCGTCCGGATCGAGGAGGTCAAGGCGCAGCGCCGGGAGGAGGCCGAGCGCGCCGCCCAGATCCTTGGGGCGACCATCGAGTTCTTCGATGCGGGCGATTATCCGCTGCGGATCACCGAGGCCATGCTCGACCGCGTGGTCGACATCTACCGCGAGGAGAAGCCGTCCTTCGTGCTGACGCATGCGCTGGAAGACCCGTATAATTTCGATCATCCGGCCGCGGCGCATCTCGCCCAGGAGGCCCGCATCGTCGCCCAGGCCGCCGGGCACAAGCCGGACCCGGATCGCTCGTACAGCGCGCCGCCGGTATTCCTGTTCGAGCCGCACCAGCCCGAGCAATGCAATTTCAAGCCGGATGTGATCCTCAATATCGATCCGGTCTGGGAAACCAAATACAAGGCGTTCGAGGTGCTGGCGGCCCAGAAGCATCTCTGGGAGTATTACTCGCGCGTCGCGCTGAACCGCGGCGTTCAAGGCGGCCGCAACACCGGCAAGCCGATGACCTATGGCGAGGCGTATATGCGCCTCTTCCCGGAAGCGTTGGAGGTATTGGCATGAGCAACGTCGTCGTCCGGAATATCGAGCGTGCCGACCCCGGCTGCATCGCCGCTCTCGCGGAGCATGGCGTCGCCACGGTGCACGAGGCCATGGGCCGGCTCGGGCTGATGAAGACCTATATGCGGCCGATCTGGGCCGGCGCGCGCATCGCCGGAAGTGCCGTGACCGTGCTCGCCCAGCCGGGCGACAACTGGATGCTGCATGTCGCGATCGAGCAGGTGAAGGCCGGCGATGTGCTGGTCGTCGCCGTCACCGCCGACAATACGGACGGCATGTTCGGCGACCTGCTTGGCAACATCGCTCACCGCGCGGGGCGGCGTCGGCCTCGTCATCGACGCCGGCTGCCGCGACGTGGCGACGCTGAAGGAGATGGGCTTCCCGGTCTGGTCGCGCGCGATTTCGGCGAAAGGCACGGTGAAGGCGACGCTCGGCTCGGTCAATGTGCCGGTCGTTTGCGCCGGTGCCCTGGTCAATCCCGGCGATGTCGTGGTCGCCGACGATGACGGCGTCGTCGTCGTGCCGCGCGATCAGGCCCAGGCCGTGCTCGCGGCGGCCGACAAGCGCACAGCCAACGAGGCCGAAAAGCGCGAACGGCTTGCGTCCGGCGAGCTTGGGCTCGACATGTACGGCATGCGCGAGGCGCTCGACAAGGCGGGCCTACGCTATGTCGATACGCTGGACGAGGTGTAAGCCATGACCGCAGAACCGATTTTTGACGTCGCCCATCTCGGTCATGTCGAGATGTATACGGATAAATTCGAGGAGAGCCTCGATTTCTTCACCCGCGTTTACGGCCTGACGGAAAGCGGCCGCGACGCCGACAGCGCCTATTTGCGGGCCTTCGACGATTACGAGTTCCACACGCTCAAGCTCACGCGCCACGACACTACCGGCGTCGGGCATATCGGCTACCGCGTGTCCTCGCCTCAGGCGCTGGAGCGGCGCGTCGCGGCGATCGAAGCGGCCGGCTACGGCATCGGCTGGGTCGACGGCGATCTGGGGCATGGGCGCGCCTACCGTTTCGCCGATCCGTTCGGCCACGTCTTCGAGCTCTATTGGGACACGGTGAAATATCGGGCGCCCGCTGGCGAGAAAGCCGCGCTCAAGAACATCGCCCAGCGCTATCACGGCCGTGGCTGCTGTCCGCGGCGGCTCGACCATCTCAACCTCCTCGCCGAGGATGTGAGCCGCTTCCGCGATTTCATGGTCACATGCCTCGGCTCCCGCGTGACCGAGATGATCCAGCTCGACAACGGACGCGTCGGCGGCTGCTGGTTCACGGTCAACAACAAGACCTATGATCTTGCCTGCACCGAGGAGCATGGCAAGGGGCAGGCCCGATTGCACCATGTTACCTACGCGACCGATCAGCGCGAGGATATCCTGCGCGCGGCCGACATCTTCCTGGAGAACGGCGTGCATATCGAGACCGGCCCTCACAAGCACGCGATCCAGGGAACGTTCTTCCTCTATGTCTGGGAGCCCGCCGGCAACCGGGTGGAACTGGCCAATGCCGGGGCCCGCCTGATCCTGGCGCCGGATTGGGAGACGGTCGTGTGGACCGAGGCGGATCGCAAGAAGGGCCAAGCCTGGGGGCTGAAGACCATCGAGACCTTCCACACCCACGGCACGCCGCCCGTCGCCAGCTAGATCATTTCCAGCAAAGTGGGTCCCGGTTTGCATCGAAAAGATGCGACAAAACAAAGAACGAGAGCGCCACTCCAATTCATTCGGAATGGAACCGGCTCCAAGTGAACGCAAGGCGGGTGCGATGAGCGCGATCAGATTGAAGACCCTGCTCGGCGACCATCCGGTGACCGCCGCCCTCAAGCGCGGCGACGTCAGCTCTTCGCTCGTGGCCCTGGACTTCGCCAATGTCGAAGTCCCGAACACGGCGTTCAAACGCGTGGTGCGCGATCTGGAATTCGATGTGGCCGAACTGGCGATCGTGACGTTCCTGATGGCGAAAGCGCAGGGCGCGCCGCTGACTTTGCTGCCCGCGGTGCTCATGGCGCGGCTTCCAGCATCCGTACATCGTCTACAATGCCGACCGCGGCGCTTTATCGCCTGGCGATCTCAGGGGCCGGCGCGTCGGCATCCGCTCATATACCGTGACGACTGCGATGTGGATTCGCGGCATTCTTGCCAACGATTACGGCGTCGATCTCGGCAGCATTCGATGGGTGACGTTCGAGGACGCGCATGTTGCCGGCTTTGTCGACCCGCCGAATACCGAGCGGGCCGGTCCCGATCAGGACCTTAAATCAATGCTGCTCGCCGGAGAGATCGACGCGGCGATCATCGGCGGCGCGATCGATGACGCTCGGATCAAGACGCTGCTCCCCGACCCGGCCGCCGCGGCCCGCCTGTGGCAGGACAAGTACGGTGCGATCCAGATCAATCACATGGTGGTCGTGAAGACCTCGCTTTGCCAATCGGATCCGGAAGCCGTCCGCGAGACCTACAGGCTTTTGGAGGAGCTCCAAGCGCGCGGCCGGTCTCCCCAAACCTGGGGACGTCGACGTGAACCCGTTCGGCATCGAAGCCAACCGCCGCAATCTGGACGTCGCGATCGAAATGACGTTTCAGCAAGGTCTGATCCCGCGGCGATTCACGGTCGAAGAGCTGTTCGAAGGCTCGTCGACCGCGCTTGCCTGACCCGCGGGGCCGGCTAGTTCTGCAGTGGTTTGCCGCTATCGAGCGCCGTTGTGACCGGTGTGCGGTTGGGGTGGAGCGTGTGGGCCAGCAGCCGTGCGGCGTGTAAATTGCCTTTCGAGGACATGTGGCCGAACTCCGAGCCATGTACGGAATAATATTCCGCAACGAGGTCGGGGTCTCCATGCGTGAGCTTTTTGAGCGACGCGAACTGGTCGAGCACCTGAATGCCGGCATTCAGCGCGCATTCGGTGACGCGGCGCATGTCGTAGACCACGCCCGGCTCTTCCAGCACGATTTCGCCGCCATATTGCAGAAACAGCAACAGGCGGACGTTCATGCGGTCGGTCTGGTTTTTCAACCGCGCGAGCAGCCGGCAGGTTACGTCCAGCGGATCGGTTTCGACTTCCTTATAGACCGACGCCTCGTTGGGGTACCAGAATTTGGGCGCCAGGCGGCTCAGCAGATAATCGCTCAGCGCCGAATAGCTGAGCGCGCCGCGCAGCGCCGTGCCGACAACGCTTTCCTTCACTTCCGGGTCGAACGCGCCCGGCGGATGGTAGACCAGCGCGCTGTCGTCGATGGTGTAGTACGGCTTGGGCGCGCCGGCTTCGGACAGCGCCGCGCGCTCGACATCGACCTCGGTGAAGCCCAAAACCAAAGTCTTCGGCTGGATGATCGGAAGCAGATCCTCGGCGCGCAGCACCACCTGATCCGTCGCATATCCGGCAACGCCGCCGTTCACGACCGGCACGGCCATTATTTTTTCCAGATGCGCGGGCCAGGTCGAGGGGTCGTTCACCTCGTCGAAACCTTCGGTGAAGGAGTCGCCGACCGCGAGAATCGACCCCTTGCGGACGTCGGTCTCGTCGAAATTGCGCCGGATACCGAGCCCGATAGTGTTGAATCCCTCGCTGCGGTAGCCCGGCTTCAACGTCCAGCCTAGCTTCGGATCGGGGATGGCCCGTTCGCCGATGCGCTGGGTGCTGACGCCTTCGAGGCGCCAGTTGCTCGCCGCGGTCAACGGCACGCCGATCGCAATCCTGAAACCGCCTTCGGCGATCAGCAGCGACAAGCCGACAGACAGGGCCATGATCGCGGCACTTGCGGCAATGGCAGCCGACCGGCGCGGGCGCTTCGGCGGCGTGGAGGGGGTTTCCTTCCCAGGAACGTCGTTAGCCATTCAACTCTACACTTTGATTAATTGGGCGTTCTGCTGATAGCCGGAGGGCGGGCTCGGTTCAATCTGGAATTTTGGAACATAGCGCTTGAACAATCATTGAACAAGCAATGCAAGAACCGCCCCCTCGTTCCATCGGCTTGTGAAACTTTCTGACGCGCGAATGTTTGGCTTGGTTCGAAGAAGTTGCTAAAGGCATACGCGGCGACTTTTTTTCGACGGCTTCCAGATCAGTTCGGGCAGTCCTACGGCTCTGGCGGACCGGGCCAAATGGTGCGGCTGGCGTTCAATGCGCCTACAGGAGACACAAGCGTGAGTTTGGCGGACGAGCCAGCCCGGGTTAACGCATTCGTGCGGACAATGCGTCCTCATCACTGGGCCAAGAACTTCCTGATCTTCGTTCCCCTCCTGACGGCGCATGAATATGAAAGCGTGACCGCGGATCTCGTCGCCTTCGTCGCCTTCCTCTGCTTCAGCCTGTGCGCGTCCGGCGGCTATTTTATCAATGACCTCAAGGACATCGAGTCCGACCGCAAGCACACGATCAAGCGCTACAGGCCGCTCGCCTCCGGGGCATTGTCGGTCGGCTGGGGCTTTGTCGGCGCGGTGGGCCTGCCGACGCTGGCGCTGGCGCTCGCCGCCGCATTTCTGCCGCTCGCGTTTATCGGCGTGCTGGTGCTTTATTTCCTGCTGACGCTGAGCTATTCGCTCTATCTGAAGCAGGTTTTCACGGCGGACGTCCTGGCGCTTTCCGTTCTTTATATGCTGCGGGTGCTTGCCGGCGCGGTGGCGATCGAAGTGGTGATGTCGTCCTGGCTGTTCGCCTTCTGCATCTTCCTGTTCATCAGTCTCGCCTATCTCAAGCGCTACATCGAGTTGCGCAAAATGAACGGCGAGAACAATCAGGTCGCCGGGCGGGGTTATTACGGCGCGGATATCGACGCGATGTTCATGCTCGGCGTCGCCAACGCCACGGCTTCGGTGGTGGTGCTCGCGCTGTTTATCAACAGCCCCGAAGTCAACCTGGAATACGCCAACCAGCACATTTTGTGGGCGCTTTGCCTGGTGATGATTTTTTGGACGAACCAAATCTGGATTGCGGCGCGTCGCGGCATGGTCGATGAAGACCCGGTCGAATTTGCGCTCCACGACCGCGCCAGTCAGCTCGCCGGTGTCATCAGCGTCATCGTGGTCCTGATCGCACGCTATGTCGAACTACCGCTCTAAGGAGTCTTCCGCAATGTCGGCCGTAACGCTTGCTCTCATCCTTGCAACGGTCACCGCATCGGCCTGTGCGCAGCTCGCGCTGAAGCTGGGCATGAGCAGTCCGTCGGTGTCCGCTGCCATTCACGGAGGCGGCAAGGACCTCATTCTCGCCGTGGCCGGCTCGCCGCTCGTATGGACGGGGTTGATGATCTACGGCCTCAGCGTTGCCGTATGGCTGTGGATCCTCTCCAAGGTCGACCTTTCGCTCGCCTATCCATTTGTCGGGGTCAGCTTCATCGTCGTCATGCTGTTCGGCGCCTTCCTGCTTCAGGAGACCATCTCGCCGCTGCGCATGGTCGGCACGATGCTGATCACGCTGGGATGCATTCTCGTCGCGCGCTCGTGACATCCACCGCAGTCAGCCCGCGCGCGACAGCAGCTCCGCCTGGTCGGCGCAGGGCAAAGTGAGCATGATCGCGGTGCCGGTATTCTTCTCGCTCTCGATGGCCAGCCGTCCGTCATAGGCGCGCGCGAAAAAGGCCGCGAAGGTCAGCCCCAGCCCAATGCCGCTGAAGCGCCTCGTGTCGCACTCCTCACCCTGGTTGAACAGACCGAGCGCCTTCTCGACCGCCTCCTCCGTCATGCCGATGCCGGTGTCCGCGATGCGAATGGTGAGCTCGTCGCCCTCCCGGTGCAAAGCGATGCCGACATGGCCGTCGTTCTGATTGAACTTGATGGCGTTATCGAACAGCTCGCCTAAAGCGAAGTGCATTTCGTATTCGCTGGTCACGGTGAAGAACGGCTCCGCCGGGTTCTGGAAGCTCAGAGTGATGTTGCGCGCATCGGCCTTCTTGCGGATCTTGGCAAGCTGCTCGGACAGCAACGCGTTCACGTCGACGAGTTGCTGTTCGCGTCCGGGATCCTCCGAAGTGAAGCGGACGATTTCCAAGACGCGCTGCACCATCTTCAGCAGCAATTCGCCGCTGTCCTTGATGTAGTTGAGATATTCGAGCGCCTCGCTCTCTTCGGTATTGCGCAGCTTCATTTCGAGCATGGACGAAAAGCCGAGCACATGGTTGAGCGGCGTCAGCAATTCGTGGCTCATCATCGAAAGGAACGCCCTGCGCGAGCGTTCGCCGGCCTCCGCCTTGATCTCCAGCGACCGGCGCTCGACCATGGACCTGGTGACGAAGGTGAATTCCTCGAGCGCCTCGGTCAGCGAGGCGGCGAGCTGATCGGCATCGCAAGGCTTGCGGAAAAATCGGAACACGCGGCCCCGGTTGACGGCCGCCATCGCGGTGTCCTGGTCGGTATTGCCGGTGAGCATCAGCCGGCGGACGTTCGGCCAGCGATCCGCCACCTCGATGAGCAGATCGAGTCCGTCGCGGCCGGGCATACGCATGTCGGCGAGGATGGCGCCGATCGTCTCGCCGCCTTCCAGGCAGTTGATCGCCTCCGCCGCGCTCTCCGCCGTGACGATGGCGAAGCGGTCGCCGAGGCGTCTGCGCAGGCCCGCAAGCACGCGCGGCTCATCGTCGACGAGCAGGACTTTCGGCTCAGAATTGCCGATCATGAATACCCTCCTGGCATGTGTCGGCCGTGCTCGGATCCACCGGAAGGTCGATCACGAACGTGGTCGAAAAGCCTGGGCGGTCTTCCAGATAGAGCCGCCCGCTATGCTGTTGGACGATGATTTCCTTGGCGAGCGCCAAACCCTGCCCCGTGCCCTTGCCAATCTGCTTCGTGGTGAAAAACGGATCGAAGATCTTCTCGTGCAGCGCCAGCGGCACGCCGGGCCCGTTGTCGCTGATCTCGATCCGGGCGAAGCGGCCGGACGGCCTGGTGGAGACCTGGATGCGGCCACCCTGGATGCCCCGCTCCTCGATCGCCTCGACCGCATTGACGATCAGATTGACGAGAACCTGCTGGATCTGACCGCGGCGGCACAGGATCTCGCAATCGTTCGTGCATCAGATCGGTTTCCACCGAGACCACATTCTTCGTGCGGCTCCGGCAGATCGTCAGCGCACCTTCGATGACGCGCTTGATGTCGCAGGGCTCGGGGTTGCCGGTGCCCGGATGAGCGAATTCCTTCATCAGCAGGACGATGTCGCGCACCTGCTTGATGCCTTCCATCGTCTCCCGCATCGCCGCGGCGATTTCCGCGGTGAGAAAATTCAGGTTGATGTCGCGATTGAAGGCGTCGATCTCGGCGACTTTGGCGCCCACGACGCCGGCGGCGCTGCATTCGGCGCGAAGCTCCTCGTAGCGCAGGTATGACGCGTGGATCTTGTCGAGCGACAGGCCGATGAATTTGACGTTGTCGCCGATGAACTGGATCGGCGTGTTGAGTTCGTGCGCGATGCCGCTCGCCAGCGTGCCGATCGCCTCCAGGCGCCGCAATTCGTGAAGCTGGCGGTAGATCTCCTGCTTCATCACCTCGGAGGCTTTGCGGCTGCTGATGTCGTGCAGGATGATCACGATGAGCGGCTTGCCGTACAGTTTCGTCCACCGCCCGCGAAGCTCGGCGTCGATCAGGACCCCATCCCGTTTACGCGCGGTGATGTCGGAAATCATGAAGGCGTCGCGGGCCAGCGTCCGGTGAAACTCCGGCAGCGCCGGCATGAAATCGGTCAGCAGGGTCCCGACGAATTCCGCCTGGGAATAGCCGAGGACGTTGGCGCAGGCGCTGTTGACCGTCTCGATGCGGTATCTGTCGTTGCAGGTGATCACGACGTCCGGCACGGCGTCCATGATCACGCCGATCAGCTCGACCTGCTCGAGCAGCTTGCCGGTCGAGAGGCGCAGCTCCTGGTTCTTCAGATAGAGTTCGAGGCTCTTGGTGTCCAGAAGCTGCTCGGCTTCCTTGCGGCTTTCGATTTCGCGAGCCACGCGGCGTTCGAGATGTCCGGCTGCGGTCATCGATCAGCCCTCCGCCTTGAGCAGCTCGAACCGGGTGCGGGTGATCGGCGCGTGTTGCAGATCCTCGCGGCGCAGCTCCGCGGAGTTGCCGAAATATGTCAGACAGCCGACGATCAATCCTTCGCACAGATCCGCAAGCCGGCCGTTCCGGAACGTAGATCATCGAGAAGTGACGCGGGGTATTCTTTTCGATCAGGAAGGTGGGCGGGCGCGCCTCGGAATAGATCTTTTTGACTTCCTTGTGAATGTAGTCCTCCACATTGGCCAGGAAATCGAAGGCACTCATCTTGTCGTCAACGAGATGGGAATACCGGGTGCGAAAGCTGCCGAACAGATGGGCGCCGAAGCCTTTCATCAGGGCCGGCGCGGGCAGGCCGGTCTTCGCCGACAAGGTGTTGACCAGTGACAGCATTTCGTCATGCGGATAGGTGCCGATGGCGGTATAGACGCCCTTGGATGCGAGATCGGCGTCGTCGACGAGCTCTTCGAGGAACGCAGCCGAATGCTCCGCCTCGACCTCTTCCAGGAACTCTGTGAAGACAATGCCCTTCACGGTCTATTTCCAGACTTGAATACACCCGCGTCAGGGACTCTGTGGGACTTCTTACGCCGAGGGCGAGACTAGCAAAGCGCCATTACGGATTCCTGAATCGCCGGGTTGAACCGAACGTAAATACCCGCATAAGTTGCGAAAATGGCCGTGGCAGCGGTTCTGGACGGGCTCCGGCCGCAGCCCTATTGTGGCGCTCGTCTTCAGCGGCGTCCGCAGGGAGGGTCAGCCATGGGTGAAAACGCGTCAGCCTCTTTGAGCCTCGATAATCTTGCGGAAGCGATCCAGTCGCCCTTCGCCCGGCTGCGGACCTTGCTCGACGGCGAGGAGCCGGGCCGCTCGCCGATCGACATGACCATCGGCGAGCCGCGCCATCCGATGCCGGATTTCCTGGCCGCCGCGCTGCAGGAGGGCTTTGCCGGCTACGCCAAGTACCCGCCGATCCAGGGCACGCCGGAGCTTCTCGGGGCCATCGGCGGCTGGATCGAACGACGGTATGCTTCGCTCCGCGGCGCCATCGATCCCGGCGCGCCACATCCTGCCGCTCAACGGCTCGAGGGAAGGTCTGTTTTCCGCGATTTTCCCGGCCATGGCACGCCGTCCGGACATCGCCAGGCCGGCGGTGCTGATGCCGAACCCGTTCTATCAGGCCTATCTCGCCGCGGCGCTCGCGGGGCGGGGCGAGCCGGTCTTTCTGACGGCTGACGAGCAAGGCGGGTTCCTTCCCGATCTCGACGCCATTCCCGAGGCCACGCTCGCGCGCACGGTGGCCTTTTACCTGGCGTCCCCCGCCAATCCGCAAGGCGCCGTCGCCAGCATGGCCTATCTGGAAAAGGCGGTGGCTCTTGCACGCCGTTTCGATTTCCTGCTGCTGCTCGACGAGTGCTATTCGGAGGTCTATCAGGAAGCCCCGCCGAGCGGCGGCCTGGCGGCGGCCCATGGCGTCAGCGGCGACTTCGCCAATGTGCTGGTGCTGAACTCGCTGTCGAAGCGCTCCAACGTGCCCGGCCTGCGCTCCGGCTTCATTGCCGGCGACGAACGCTTCATCGCCGCATTTTCCCGCTTCCGCAACGTCGCCGCGCCGCAGATGCCGCTGCCAGTTCAGCACGCATCGGCGCGGTTGTGGAGCGAGGAAGTCCATGTCGAGGCGAGCCGCGCGCTCTATCAGGCGAAATTCGCGGCCGCACGGGCGATGCTGAAAGGAACGGTTAACTATCACGATCCGGCGGGCGCGTTCTTTCTTTGGCTCGATTTGGCGCATTTAGGCGGTGGAGAGCGGGCGGCGAAAACCTTTTGGAAAGAATGCGGTGTCAAAGTGTTACCAGGTGCCTACCTTGCGCAAACAGATTTGACTGGCCGCAATCCGGGGGCGGATTTCGTCCGTGTCGCATTGGTCGACGATCTCGCGCTGACGGGGGAGGCGTTTGAACGACTGGCGAGTTATCTGAGTTAACGCATGTCCGATTACCGCATCAGCGACTCCGGCCGCATTCTTCCCGGCGGCATGGAGAACGAGATCCATCGCCTGCCGATGCGGCTTGCGGGCGTCGCGCTCATGGCTATGGCCGCCATCGGCTGGGTCAGCCTGATGACCTGGTCGATCAGCGATCCGAGCGTCAACCGTGCGACGGGCAGCGAGCCGAGCAACCTGCTGGGCGCAACAGGCGCTTCGCTGGCCGATATGCTGTTCCAGACGCTGGGCCTCGGTTCGATCGCGCTGTTTCTGCCGCCGGCCGCATGGGGCCTCGCCCTCATCGTCGGCGAGACCATTCCCAATCCGCGCCACCGCCTCGCCATGTGGTCGCTCTCGCTGATGCTGATCGCCAGTGCGCTCAGCTTTCTGCCAAAGCCGGAGCGCTGGCTTCTGGTGCATGGTCTCGGCGGTCTGATCGGCGATTTCGGCAAGTCTTTCTTCCTGGCCATCGGCGGGTTTATCAATGAGCGCATCGCGGCAACGGTCGGCGGACTCATCTCCGCCTTTTTTGGTCTCTGGGCCCTGTCGCGGGCGTGCGGCCTCGGCCGGCACGAGCTGCGCATGATGGCGCATGTCGAAGGCGGCGGACCGGGACGAGGGCGGAACTTCCTCCTTTATATGCTCGCTGGCCTGTCCAGCTCGTTCTTCTGGGTGTTCTCGCTGCCGCGGCGGCTGATTTCCGGACTTGCCCGGGAGACCGATCCGAGACGAGTCGCTACACCCTATTGGCAGCCCGAGGAGCCGGATCGCTTCGCTGCCGCGCCACGCAGGGCGCCCGGCTCGTTCAATCCCCGGCACAGCGGCTATCAGATCATCGACGAGGAGCCGGAATACGTGCCGCCGCGCATATCGCGGCCGAGCCAGCCGCAATTCGCTCACCCCGACAACCAGGCACGCGACGGACGGATCGAGCCCTATTTCGACAATATGCGGGTCATCCCGCGCCAGCAGCAGGGCCGCCATGTCTCCGTCGGCTTCGTGCCACGGGCGCCGAGTGCGATGCCGCCGCCGCAGCAGCAGTGGCAGGCGCCGCCGCCCCGCCGCCACAGCCCATGCCTCAGTATCAGGCACCGCCGCGCGCGCCCGCGCCGCCTCAGCCAATGCCTTACCCGGCACACCCGCAGCAGCCGCAATATTATGCGCCGCACCAGCAGCAGCCGGCGCGCCTATCCCCCGCAGCACGGGGGCTACGCCAATGAGAACTACGACGCGCAGGCCTATCCCGAGCAGGGCTACGACGAGGACCCCGGCTATTATGAGGAAGAGGCCGCCTACGAGCCGCCTCCCCGGCCGCCGGCGGCGGTGTTCCGCGGCCCGCGCCCTGCGCCGGCTCAACCGGTCATGCCCGAGAGGAGCTCGCGCCCTACGGTCGATCAGAGCGGGTCCCGGCACGTTGAGGCGGAAGATTTCGTGCTGCCGCCGCTGAAGCTGCTCTCGCCGCCGCCGCCGCGCCAGAGCCATCCGGAAATGTCCGACGTCAATCTCGGGCGCCGGGCGGAGATGCTGCAAAGCGTGCTCGAGGATTTCCGCATCAAGGGCCAGATCACCGGCGTTCATCCGGGCCCGGTGATCACGCTCTACGAATTCGAGCCCGCGCGCGGCACCAAATCCTCCCGCGTGATCGGTCTGGCCGACGACATCGCCCGGTCGATGAGCGCGGTCTCCGCCCGTGTCGCCGTCATCCCGGGGCGCGACGCCATCGGCATCGAGCTGCCGAACCAGAACCGCGAGGTCGTCTATCTGCGCGAGCTTCTGGAATTGAAGGAATTCGCGGAGGGCAAGGGCCGGCTGCAACTTGCGCTCGGCAAGACCATCGGCGGCGATCCGGTGATCGTCGATCTCGCGCGCATGCCGCATCTGCTGATCGCCGGCACCACCGGCTCGGGCAAGTCCGTCGCCATCAACACCATGATCCTGTCGCTGCTCTACCGCCTGCCGCCGGAAGAGTGCCGCTTCATCATGATCGAC
Organism: uncultured Alphaproteobacteria bacterium; assembly: GCA_963727575.1. Lineage (GTDB taxonomy): Bacteria > Pseudomonadota > Alphaproteobacteria > Rhizobiales > Rhodomicrobiaceae > JAHQVI01. The sequence goes on along the minus strand of CAVSIA010000029.1, from coordinate 48,372 downwards.
CCGAAAATGCTGGAGCTGTCCGTCTATGACGGCATCCCGCATCTGCTGACGCCGGTCGTCACCGATCCGCATCAGGCGATCAAGGCGCTGAAATGGACGGTCGCGGAGATGAACACCCGCTATGAGAGGATGTGCAAGGTCGGCGTCCGCAATATCATGGGCTTCAACCAGAAGGTTGCCCGTGCGAGGCGCACCGGCGAGCCGCTCGCCCGCACCGTGCAGACCGGCTTCGACGAGGATACCGGCAGCGCGATCTACGAGCGCGAGAATATCGACCCGACGCCGATGCCCTATATCGTCGTGGTTATCGACGAGATGGCCGACCTGATGATGGTGGCCGGCAAGGACATCGAATTCGCCGTCCAGCGCCTGTCGCAGATGGCGCGCGCGGCCGGCATTCATCTGATCATGGCGACGCAGCGGCCGAGCGTCGACGTCATCACCGGCACGATCAAGGCGAATTTCCCCAGCCGGATCAGCTTCCAGGTCACGTCCAAGATCGACAGCCGCACGATTCTCGGCGAAATGGGCGCCGAACAGCTTCTCGGTGCCGGCGATATGCTGACCATGGCGGCGGGTGGCCGGATCATGCGTGCGCATGGCCCGTTCGTGTCCGATGACGAGGTGGAGAGCATCGTCGGTTTCCTGGGCTCGCAGGGTGAACCGGATTACGTATATGGCGTTCTCGATGATGGCGAGGCCGGTGGCGGCGATGACGGATATGGCGGAGACGGGGCCTCGCGCGGCGCCTCGGGCGACGAAGTTTACGATCAGGCGATCGAAATCGTGCTCCGCGACCGGCGTCCGACCACCAGCTATTTGCAACGCCGCCTTGGAATTGGCTATAACAGGGCCGCATCTTTGATCGAGCGCATGGAAGCTGACGGAATCATCAGCGCGCCGAACCGTACCGGCAAGAGAGAAGTGATTGCCGGCGAGCAGTCATAATCGCCGCGTAAAAATTCGCTTTCCTGTCTAGATTTCGCACGATTTTGAAGCGAGAGTGTGGGCAATTCATGCCTTAGCTTCCAAAATCCGGAAAAGTTGAACGGAGATCCGTATCCGATGAAAAAGGTAATTCGGCCAGCAGTCCTACCGGCGGCCGTGCTGACTTTGGCCATGGCGAGTGCGCCCTACGCATTCGCCCAGAGCAGCGGAGCCGGTTATTCGGTCCATTCCAAGACGACGCCTTCCGAACCGCCGGCTGCCGCCCCGCAGCCCACGGAGCCGGCCGCGCAGCCGGAAGCGGCAGCCCCGCCGCAGCAGGCTCCGGCCGCTGCCGAGCCACCGGCCGCCCAGGCCGAGGGCGCCGCACCGCCGGCCGAAGGTGAGCAGCAACCGGGCGCCCAGGCCGCCGCTCCGAACGAGAGCAACCCGCTGGGGGTTTCCAATGGATGGGACACCAAGTTCGGCGTCTCCCCGCCGCAGACCAGCCAATATACCGGCGCGCCCGAGCAGGTTGCGATCATCGACAAGATCAACGCCTATTTCAACGACATGAAGAATCTGGAGGGCGACTTCCTCCAGACCGACGCCGACAATTCGCACAAGAAGGGCCGGTTCTTCATCGAGCGTCCCGGCAAGGTCCGCTTCGACTACGCGCTGCCGAGCCGCCAGAAGATCATCTCCAACGGCAAATATCTGGCGATCGAGGACCACGACCTGAACACCGCCGATCGCTATCCGCTGGATTCGACGCCGTTCCGGCTGCTGCTGAAGGAGCGGGTCGATCTGGCCGAGGATGCCCAGATCATCGCCCTCGACGCCGGCGAGAACATCGTCGTGCTGACGGTCGAGGACAAGGAATCCCGCGGCGGCGGACAGATCCGGCTGTTTTTCGATTGGCCGCAGACCCAGCTCCGCGAGTGGATCATCACCGACGCCCAGGGATTGAACACGCGCATCCAGCTCGCCGAGCTCGAAACGAACAAGGATGCCGATCCGAAGCTGTTCACGTTCTCGCAGGAAATCGGCATGCCGAAATTTCGCGGCAGCAATAATTAGCGCAAGAATGCCATGTCTCAACGTGACACAGCAAATGCACGTAATTTCTGGAAAAACAGCGACGCGCTGCGGCGGATTCGCAACTGTCAAGCGATCGTTTAGATTTTCTGGTATTTCGTGTTGAAACTGTGTTATATTCATTTACGTACTGTGACAGTGACGAGGCCAGTCACCATCGGTAGTGCCCCCCGTCTAACCGAAGGCCTCGTTACAGCGCCGGCATCCCTCCCGGCGCACCGCGTAGTACAAATATGAGCGCCCAACCATCGCCGGGGTTGGGCGCTTTTTTCTTGCCCGCACGCTCCCGCCGCCCTTGACCGCCCGCACCCGCGCTCCTAATCGCATCTATGATGTCCGTTGAAAGCAAACCGACCCCGGAGCCGGAAGGCCGTGCTCCCTTCAGCCGGATCGCCGCTGCTGCGTTGAGGCTGCCGATCCACGCTTATCGCTACGTGCTGGCGCCGGTGATGGGCGGGCGATGCCGCCATATGCCGAGCTGCTCGGAATATGCGCTGGACGCGATCGCGCTGAACGGCGCCTGGCGCGGCTTCTGGCTGGCGGTGTCGCGCTTCACCCGCTGCCGGCCGGGCGGCACCAGCGGCCTCGATCGTGCGCCCGACATTCGCGGCGAGCATCATCCGATCTGGGCGGCGTGGCGCTATGGGCGCTGGCGGGCGCGCGATCTCGGCAAGGACTGGATGCCCCTATGAATGCGGGGACGCCGCCAAGGGAGGATACCGCCGCGGCGCCTTCACCGGGGACGCCGCCGCTGGACCGCCCGAAGGTCGGCACGCTCCGGCGTCTCTGGCTGATTGCGGAAATGCTGACGTTTTTCGTCCTGACGCCGATCGCGGTTTACAGCCTGCTTTACACCTACCGGATTCCGCTGTTCGTGCTGCTCTTGCCGGTCTTCCTGTTCTTCATCCTGTTCCTGACCATCGATCGCAGCTTTTCCTGGCGCAAGACGCTCGGCGTGGGGATCGGCTGGAAGGACTTCGTCAGCATTTTGACGGTGTTCGCCGTCGCCGGCCCCGGCATTGCGCTATTCGCGCTGAACGACGTGCCGCAGCGCTTCCTCAGCTTTCCGCGCTACGCATTCGACCTGTGGCTCACCATCATGATCGCCTATCCGATCATCTCGGTGACGACGCAGGAGATCATGTACCGCGTGTTCTTCTTTCACCGCTATCGGCCGCTTTTCGCGGGCGATCCACAGGGCGGCATCTTTCTCAACGCCGTGCTGTTCTCATTTAGCCACATCGTCTTTCAGAATCTCACCACGCTTGTCATAAGCTTTCTTGGTGGGTTGCTTTTCGCGTGGCGGTATGAAAGCTCGCGCTCTTACTGGGCGCTCATTTTGGAGCACTCGCTCTACGGCAACCTGATTTTTACGGTCGGCCTCGGCCGGTACTTCTACACCGGCGTATCGAATTTCGACGTGTGGTGGATCGTGGAGCGGCTCGAGCACCTCCTGCAGTTCTGACGCGCAAACGAATTTTCGCGCCGACTGCGTGTGAACTTTTGGACGGGCAAATTCGTCACATACAGCAAGTTGATCGCCGGATCCGGAACTATCCGCATTGCGTGGCGATTTCGAATACATCACACGTTAACCATCCGCGGAGCTCAACCGAACAATTCGGCTTCGCAGATTAATTGAACTAAGGGAGAACACTTGTGGGCCGTTCGGATATTCACGACAACGCAAAACGTTGCGTGCAGTTTTTCGGTGATGAGGCGGAGTCGATTGCCACCGAAAGCGAAAAACAATGGGAAGCCAAGGGAAACGAAAGCGCGGCGCAGAACTGGCGTTTAATCCGCCAGGCGATCGCTGATATACGAACGCATCATGTCAACCATCCATAGGCGCGGCATTTTGACACGGCTTGCGCGTAATTGCGAGAATTTAGACTTTAGTCTTATTTTGGGGCTGGTCGGGTCATGCCATCATCCTTAAATGAAGCACAATGCTACTGGATTCCAGAAGAGTATTTTATTCGTATGTCTCGGTAACATCTGCCGTTCGCCTATAGCCGAAGGCGTATTCAGGCGCATTGCCGAGCAGCGCGGCTACGCGAAGTGCTTCCACGTCGACTCCGCCGGCCTTGGCAGCTGGCATATCGGCAATCCCCCCGACGGACGCGCCCAGGCAGCCCTTCGCAGCCATGGCATAGACATCAGCAATCTGCGTGCGCGCCGTATCGTTCCCTCCGATTTCGAGAGCTTCGATCTGATCCTGGCCATGGATCGTTCCAACCGTGACGGCCTGCTTAAGCTGGCCCCGAAAGAATACCGGCATAAGATCGCGCTGTTCATGGAGTTTGCGCCGAACCTCGCCGTCCATGAGATCCCCGACCCCTTCTTCGGCGATCACGAGTGCTTTGACTATACCTATCAACTCATCGAAGCCGCCTGCCGCGGGCTGTTCGTCAGCCTCACCACGCAGGGCTCGGTTCACGCGACCCCGGCCTCCAATCCGCTGGCCCGGCTGAACGGGTAAGCCGCTTCGACTACGTACGGACCGCCGCCTTGATTGGCGCGGGATGAAAACAGCACGAACTCCGTCACCTCGAACGGTTCCGCGAAAACACCTCCGTAATACGACAGATAATCGGCCAGCAGCTGCGGCTTGGTGTTGTTCAGACGCGCCAGTGTCACATGCGCCGTGAAATTCCGCGTCTCGGCCGGCAGGCCGCAGAGACGGGCGGTGCGCTCATGCGCCTTCTGCAGGCGCAGCAGCGGCTCGCAGGGTTCGAAGCCAACCCACAGCGCCCGCGGCTTGTTGCCGCCGAAGCTGCCGAGTCCGGTCACGCGCAGGCTGAAGTTCTCGCATTCGATGTCCGAGAGAGCGGAAGCGAAATGCCGGGCAGTGCCGTCGTCGACGTCGCCGGCAAATCGCAGGGTCATATGGTAGAGCTCCGGATCGATCCAGCGTGCTCCCGGCAGCTTCCCCCGCAAAAGAGCGAGACGATCGACGAGGTGATCAGGAAGTTCGAGGCCGGTGAACAATCTAGGCATAGCGCGCCTCCAGAGATTAGAGCAGCGTTAAGGGCATGGATAGGTAAAGCGTTTGTTCGTCTGCGTCTATTGCTTTAACAACCTCCTCGCTGAGATTTACATGAACGCTGGCGATGTTGGTTTTTAACTGCTCCATCGTTGTCGCCCCGATGATCGCCGAGGTGATGAAGGGGCGGGTTGCGGCAAAGCGGATGGCCATCTGCGCCGGATCGAGCCCGTGATCCGCGGCGATCTTGAGATAGGCAGCAGTGGCCGGTGCGGCATTGGGCGTCTCGTAACGCTGAAGCCGGTCGAAAAGCTGTTTTCGCGAGCCCGCCGGCAGCGCGCCATTCTCATATTTTCCCGTTAAATATCCTTGCGCAAGAGGGGAATAGCCTAACAGGCCGACATCTTCCCGCAGCGCGATCTCGGACAACCCGTGCTCGAACGTCCGGTTGAGCAGGCTGTAGGCGTTCTGAATCGAAACGATCCGCGGCAGTCCCAGCCGCTCCGATGCGCTCAGATAGGTCATCGCGCCCCAGGCGGTCTCGTTGGAAATGCCGATGTGGCGGATCTTGCCCTGGTCGATAAGCTCGCCCAGCGCGGACAGCGTTTCCTCGATCGGAATGCCGGTATCGTCGGAATGCGTGTAGTTCAGCGCGCCCTGCACCTGGATCACGCGGTCCGGCCAGTGGATCTGATACAGGTCGATATAGTCGGTGCGCAGGCGCTTGAGGCTGCTCTCGACCGCCTGGACGATATTCTCCCGGTTCAGCCGGCTGACCGAGCCGCCGCGGAAATAGGTCGCCTGGGTTCGCCCGACGATCTTCGTCGCCAGAACCACCTTGTCGCGGTTGCGCCGCGAGGCGAACCAGGAGCCGATGATTTCCTCACTGCGCCCTTGCGTCTCCGCTTTCGGCGGGATTGCGTAAAGCTCCGCGGTGTCGAAGAAATTCACGCCCTCGCCGATCGCGTAGTCCATCTGCTGATGGCCCCCGGCCTCGCTGTTCTGCTCTCCCCAGGTCATTGTGCCGAGACAGATTGCGCTCACCTCCACGCTTGTCCGTCCCAATCTGCGATATTCCATCATTCCCCCAATGCGCGCGCCGGTTTCGCCAGCGACATTCGTTCCCCAGTAAGACCTTTGCCAGCCGGCGCTAGTGTCCTGATTCAGAAGTTCCTATCCAGCTGAGGCATGCACATCGAGGGTGCGGCGGCAAAAGCGCTCGATGCTTGCCAGTATATCATCGGCGGACTTGGTCCATCGTAGCGGCTTCGGATTTGCGTTCTGCTGACGGATGAAGGCCTCGATCGCCGCGATCAGTTGCTTGACCGACGTGTGAGCGCCTCGCTTGATCTGCTTTTCGGCCAACAGCGAGAAGAAACGCTCGACCTGATTGATCCACGATGACGATGTCGGGGTGAAGTGCGCGTGCCAGTGCGCCCGCTTGGCGAACCAATCGCGGATCAGCTTTGTCTTGTGGCTCGAGGCGTTGTCCATCACGACATGCACGTCGAGACCGGCAGGCACATTGCGCTCCACTTCGTCGAGGAACTTGCGGAACTCCTGTGCGCGATGGCGCGGCATGCATGTGCCGATCACGCTGCCCGCCTTCACGTCTGTCTCGGCCGTCACGGCGGCAATGAAGCCTGCAAAGAGCGTTGTTGTGCCGTGGCGCTCATAGTCGTGGGTGCGCCTCTCCACCTGACCGGGACGCATCGGCAGAAGCGGCTGCGTTCGATCAAGGGCTTGTATCTGGCTCTTTTCATCGACGCAGATCACCAGCGCCTTGTCTGGCGGAGCGAGATATAGCCCCACAATGTCGCGCACCTTCTCGACGAATTGCGGATCGGTCGACAGCTTGAACGTCTCGGTGCGATGCGGCTGCAAGCAGAAGGCCTGCCAGATCCGATGCACGGACGACGCCGATATGCCCGACGCCTTCGCCATGCCGCGCGTGCTCCAATGTGTCGCGTCCGAGGGCTTTGCCTCGAGCGTTTTGGTAACAATTTCCTCGATACGGTCATCGCCGATCTTGCGTGGCGCACCGCATCTTGGCTCGTCGTCGAGGCCATCGAGACGATGCCTGGCGAACCGCTCGCGCCACAGCCGGACGGTCTGACGCGTAACGCCCACCCCAGACGCGATCTCGCAGTTGTTCTCCCCGTCCGCCGCGCGCAGGATGATCTCCGCGCGCTGTGCATCCGCGCGCGTAATCTTGCGACGGCGGACACGGCCATTGAGCATGGCTTGCTCATCCGCACTCAGCTGGATCGGGCTCGGTTTTCCACTCACCATCATCGCTCCCAGGGAATCGCTGATCCAATACAGGGAATCACGACGACGAATAACTGGCTAGAAATTTCCGAAACAGGACACTAGCTCGCCTTTCCCCGTCTTTCCTTGACCCGCTTTATCAGCGCTTCGACGTCCGGCAGGATGCGTTCGACGATCTTGGCGACGCCTTCTGTGTTCGGATGCAAGCCGTCGGCCAGACTGAGCGAATTATCGAGCGCGACGCCAGCGAGAAAGAACGGATAGAGCAGCGCGCCGCTGTCCTGCGCCAGCGAGCGATACATCGCCTTGAAGTCGCGGACGTAGTCCTCGCCCCAATTGCGCGGCGCTTCCATGCCCGCCAGCAGCACATCGACATGGCGCTCCTGGAGCTTCGACAGCAGCGCGCCGAGCGCCTTCTTGGTCGCGGCCACCGGCACGCCCCGAAGTGCGTCATTGGCGCCCAGCTCGAGAATCACCGCATCCGCCTTCTCTGGCATCGCCCAGTCGAAGCGCGCGAGCCCGTCGGCCGATGTGTCGCCGGACACGCCCGAATTATGGACCCGGACATTGAACCCCTTCGCTCTAAGGGCTTTTTCGAGCTGGACAGGAAAGGCCGCATCGGGCGGAAGCTGGTAGCCGGCGGTCAGGCTGTCGCCGAACGCCACGATCAGGATTTCATCATCCGCTGATGCAGCATGCGCGGAGCCCGGCTGGACGGGATTGGCCAGGACCGCAACAAAGCTCGCAAAAGCGAAAAGTGATTTCCATATGCTATTTGCCATGAAGTGCCAGCCTTTCATTAAATCGGCCGTATAAACGATTATGAGCAACTCGCAACAGGAGCCAATCGACCGTGGCAGAAAAGATCGTCGAACTCAAAGATGTCCACCTTCGGCTGCAGAGCCGGGCGGGGAGCGTTCACATTCTGCGCGGCGTCGATCTGGCGATCCGTGAGGGCGAAACCGTCGGCGTCGTCGGGCCGAGCGGCTCCGGCAAGTCCACTCTCCTGATGATCATGACCGGCCTGGAGAAGGCGTCGAGCGGCGCCGTCCGCGTCGCGGGTCACGACTTCACCGCGCTTAACGAGGACGGCCTTGCCAGGGCGCGTGGTGAGCATATCGGCATTGTGTTCCAGTCTTTCCACCTCGTGCCGACCATGACCGCGCTCGAAAATGTCGCGCTGCCGCTCGAATTCTCCGGACGCGCCGACGCGCGCGAGCGTGCCGCGGAGGTTCTCGGCACGGTCGGGCTTTCGCATCGGCTCGACCATTTCCCGGCCCAGCTCTCCGGCGGCGAACAGCAGCGCGTCGCCATCGCCCGCGCGCTGGCGCCCAATCCGAAGCTGCTCTTCGCTGACGAGCCGACCGGCAATCTCGACGTCCGAAACGGCGACCAGATCATGGATCTGCTGTTCGATCTGCACAAAGCCTACGGCACGACGCTGGTCCTGGTAACGCATGATCAGCGTCTCGCCTCCCGCTGCGGACGCATCATCACCATCGAGGACGGACGCATCGTCGGCACCGCCCGCGAACTCGAGAGCGTGGCATGAGCGTTGCGACGGCGGAGGAGGCGCGGCAGGCGTCCGAGGCTCGTTTTGCTTTGCCGATCAGCCTCAGGCTCGCTCTGCGCGAGCTGCGCAACGGCATCTCGGGATTTTACATTTTCGTCACCTGCATCGCTTTGGGCGCCATGGCGATCGCCGCGGTCGGCACTCTGTCGGCGGCGATCCAGCACGCCATCTCGCGCGAAGGCCGCGTGCTGCTCGGCGGCGACGTCCAGGCGTCCCTCATTCACCGTGAGGCGACGCCGGAGGAACGCCGGTTGCTGGAAGCGCATGGTGCGGTGAGCGAGATCGCGACGCTCCGGTCCATGGCGCGGCTGACCGACGGATCGAGCCAGGCGCTCGTGCAGATCAAGGCCGTCGATGACGCCTACCCGCTTTACGGCGCGGTCACGCTCGGCGGCGGCAAGACGCTCGCGGACATCCGCAAGCCCGGCATGGTCGCGGTCGAGCACGGCCTCCTCGAACAGCTCAGCCTCAAGACCGGCGACCGCATCCGCATCGGCAACGAGACGGTCACCATCGCCGCCGTGATCGAGCAGGAACCGGACCGGCTCGCCGCCGGCATCACGCTCGGCCCGCGTGTTCTGATGTCGCTCGACACGCTTCGCGGCACCGGCCTTGCGCAGCCGGGCAGCCTGATCGACTGGCGCTACCGGGTCAGGAACACCGGCCCCGAGGAGCTGACCGCCGAATCCGTAAGCAGCACCTTGCCGAATACCGGTTTCCAGGTGCGCGACCGGTCCGATCCATCACCCGGCGTCAGCCGCTCGATGCGCCGCCTGAGCGACTTCCTCACGCTGGTCGGCCTGACTGCGCTGCTCACCGGCGGCATCGGCGTCGCCAATTCCGTCAGCGCCTTCATCGAACGCAAGCGCAAGGTGATCGCCGCCTATAAGGCCCTCGGCGCGCCGGGCCGCGTGATCACGCGAAGCTTGCTCATCCAGGTGCTCATCGTCGCTCTGGTCGGCATCGTCATCGGGCTGACGCTCGGCGCGGTCCTGCCTTTTGCCGTCGCCGGCCTTTATGGTTCCATGCTGCCGGTGAAGCTGGATATCGGGCTCTATCCGCAGCCGCTGCTGCTGGCCACCGCCTACGGCCTGCTGATTGCGCTGATCTTCATCCTCTGGCCGCTCGGCCGCGCCCGCCAGATCCGCGCGGGGGAGCTGTTGCGCGAGGAGGTGGACAAGGGAGCAGGCTGGCCGCCGCTCGCCTTCGCGCTCGGCTCGGCGGCAAGCGCCATCGTGCTCGTCGCGATGGCGATCGGGCTGTCGGAGCAGCCGCGCATCGCGGCCATGGCGCTCGGTGCGATCGCCGGAACCTTCGTCGTCTTCACCGCGCTCGGCTACGGCTTTCAGTGGCTCGCCCGCATCCTGCCGCGGCCGCGCCGTCCGGAACTCGCCCTCGCGCTCGGCAACATCGCCGGCCCCGCCGGGCTGACCCGCACCGTCACCGTGTCGCTCGGCGCCGGGCTGACTTTGCTGACGGCGATCGCGGTCACCAATGCGTCGATGACCGCCGAGTTGAAGACACAGATGCCCGAGCGTGCGCCGAGCCATTTCTTCATCGGCATCAACAAGAACGACTTCGCCGGCTTTAAAAAGCTGATCGCGGAGAAGGCCCCCGGCTCCGAGCTGAACAGCGCGCCGATGCTGCGCGGCAAGATCGTCTCGCTGGCCGGCCGGCCGGTCTCCGAGATCAAGCCGCCGCCCGAGGCGGAATGGGTGCTCAATGGCGACCGCGGCCTGACCTTCTCGGAGGATCTGCCGGCCGAATCCAAGATCGTCGAGGGCGAATGGTGGCCGAAGGACTATTCCGGCCAGCCGCTGGTGTCGTTCGAAGCCGATCTCGGCCGGGCGCTCGGGCTGAAGATCGGCGACATGATCACGTTCAACGTGCTGGGCCGGAACGTCACCGCCAAGCTCGCCAATTTCCGCACCGTCGAATGGAACTCGCTGAACATCAATTTCGTGATGGTCTTCTCGCCGAACACGCTCGCCGCGGCGCCTTACAACATGCTCGCGACGCTGAGCTGGCCGCATTCCGACCCGGCGGGCGAAGCCGAAGTGGTCCGGGCCGTGGCCAACGCCTTTCCGACGGTGACCGCCGTCCGCGTCCGCGACGCGCTGGAGACGGTCAACGCCCTGCTCGGCCGCGTGTTCACCGCGATCCGTGTCGCCGGTGGCCTGACGCTGCTGTCCGGCGTTCTCGTGCTGGCCGGCGCGCTGAGCACGGTGCGCGCGCGGCGGATCTACGAAGCGGTGATCCTGAAGACGCTCGGCGCGACCCGGTTGCGCATCCTCATGGCGCATATGGCGGAATATCTGATCCTCGGCCTGGCGACCGCCGCCGTGGCCGCGCTGGCGGGCGCCGTCGTCGCCTATATCCTGTTGACGCAAATCATAGAAATCCCGTTTGCCGCACCCCCCGGGGCGCTATTGCAGGCTACGCTGCTGGCAACCATATTCATGATAGCGTTTGGATTGTTCGGTACGCTGAGAGTGCTCAACGCGAAAGCGGCGCCTTATTTGCGTGCGGAATAGGCCATATCATAAGTTTTTAGAATATCTGGGGTAGACAAATCGCTTAACTCCGTATGTCTTTGAGAGTGGAAGCGCAATCTAATCCAGGTTACAAAACCGGTCGGTGCGACTTTTCCTGCCGGAAGGGGTCCAAAGAGGTTAACTATGGCGGATTGGAATAGAGAAGCAACAGCCGGTGCCCGTACCGGCGCTTACGCGATTGACGAAGGTCTTCGCGCCTTCATGCTCCGCGTATACAACTATATGGCAGCCGGGCTCGCAATTACCGGCGTGGTCGCATATGGCGTTTACGCCATGGCCGTGACGACCGACCCAGCCAGTGCTGTGGCCACTCTTCGCAATGGCATGATGCTCACGCATTTCGGCGAGCTGATCTTCGTGACGCCGCTGAAATGGGTTCTGTTGTTCGCGCCATTGGCCGTGGTGTTTTTCCTGTCGGCCCGATTGCACAAGATGAGCGTCCAGGCCGCGCAGACGACGTTCTGGGTGTATGCTGCGCTTGTCGGCGCATCGATCTCGTCGATCTTCCTGGTCTACGCGCATGGCTCGATCGCGCAGGTGTTCTTCATCACTGCCGCCGCGTTCGGTTCGCTGAGCCTGTGGGGCTACACGACGAAGAAGGATCTGTCCGGTTGGGGCTCGTTCCTGTTCATGGGCTTGATCGGCATTATCATCGCATCGGTGGTGAACCTGTTCATCGCCTCCTCGGCGATGCAGTTCGCGATCTCGGTGCTGGGCGTGCTGATCTTTGCGGGCCTTACGGCTTACGATACGCAGTCGATCAAGAACGAATATTATTCAGGCGACAGCCAGCTCGTCGCCGGTCAGAAAGCTGTCCTGGGCGCCCTGCGGCTCTATCTGGACTTCCTGAACATGTTCCTGATGCTGCTGCAGCTGTTCGGTAATCGCAACTAAGCGAAGAGGCGCGATACCTCAGATACGAGAAGGCCCCGATTTCCGGGGCCTTTTTCGTTTGCGGGCCGCTACTCGGATTGCGCGGCGCGGGCGCGGCCGATAGATTTCTTGCTCGGCATGGGCTCGGCAAAGGATGGCCAATGAACGACAATTCGGAAATGCGCTACGGCGTCGCCCCGCGTGAGCAAATCGCCGGCAGGAGCGGCCGGGAGGTGCTCACCGACATGATCGAAGGCCGGCTGCCACAGGCGACGATCTGCGAGGCGCTGAGTTTCTGGCTGACCGCGATCGGCGACGGCACCGCCGTTTTCGAGGGGCGGACCGGTCCGCGTTTGTTGAATCCGGCGGGCAGCGTGCATGGCGGATGGGCGCTGACCCTGATCGATAGCGCCACCGGCTGCGCCTGCTACACGCTGCTTCCGGCGGATACGCCCTACACCACGGTCGAAACCAAGGCGAACTTCACCCGCCCCATCCTTCCAACGACAGGGCTTGTGCGCTGCGAGGCGAGCATCGTCTCGCGGGGGCGGCAGATCATGTCGGCCGAAGCCTATGTCAAAGATGCCGAAGGCCGCGTCCTGGCGCACGGCACATCGACGCTGATGATCCTCGCCAATCGCTAGGGCCTCGGGGCGAAGACCCGATCCCGCCCTCGCAAAATAAAAACGGCGGACCTTTCGATCCGCCGTAATTAAACAGGCAAAACAATACGAACGATCAGGCTGCTTCGTCGTGCGCCTCTTGGATTTCTTCCTTCGGCGCAGCGCGCAGGCCCTTGTTCAGCGTCTCGCCGATGGCCTGGATCGCCATAACTTCGTCGACGTCCTGCACGGCCGCAATCTCACGCGCCATCCGGTCGAGCGCGGCTTCGTAAAGCTGGCGCTCCGAATAGGACTGCTCCGGCTGGCTCTCGGACCGATAGAGATCGCGAACGACCTCGGCGATCGAGATCAGACTGCCTGAATTGATTTTGCTCTCATATTCCTGAGCGCGCCGGCTCCACATCGTCCGCTTGACGCGCGCACGTCCGCGCAGCGTGTCCATCGCCTTGGACACGATCGCACCCTCGGACAGCTTCCGCATACCAGCGCTTTCGCATTTCGTCACCGGCACGCGCAGCGTCATCTTGTCCTTGTCGAAATTGATGACGAACAGCTCAAGCTTGCAGCCGGCAATCTCCTGCTCCTCAATGCCAATAATTCGCCCAACGCCGTGGGTCGGGTAAACGATGAACTCGTCCTTCTGAAACCCATTTCGTTGTGTCGATTTTTTCTTCGCAGCCATACTCGTTCTCACATTTCTGTTCTGGCGCGGAATGCCGAAAGCTGCTAGCGACCATGCCGTATTCCGCCACATCCGACGAAAAATGGTCAGCAAGCCCACGCATTCACCAAGTCTGTTTAGACGACCGGACCCAAAGCCCCCACCGGCGCCGGCCGTACAGATGTCGAAAGCTCAAAATCGAGACGATGAAAGCGAAAATGAAATCGCTCGCGATCTCGGTTCAAGGACCGCCTTGTCGATTGCGCTGAATTGAAAAAATCAGCTACCGCACTTACGGGAAGCTTGCGCGTCGTCACCAATCTTGTGCTTTGTACTAAGGATAATACCACATTCATATTTTTTTGGAAGCCACGGCGTCCACAGGTTTAGGAAAAAAACGGTTTACACTAGGTATTTGCGCAACATCATTAACAGCCACGTTGAGGAAGCCGCTTGGCGTTCATCTCCGTTAACGGCTATATCACTGATCGCGCTGCCAAAAAGCTACATGTGGTATATGGGACACGAAAATAGAAGAAGCGGTGGAAAAATATAGAACAACTCGCGGCGGGCCTGCGGGGGTGCGGCTAATTTTCCGCCACAGTGCATCTTGAGCCACAATGGGTCACCCACGCCCGCCTCTGACGCGCACGCCGGCCGAGGGCCGCTCGATGACGACTTCACGCCTGAAGCGATAAGCCTTGGCCGGACGTCCGCCCGTCGCCGTCCGAATTACACCCGTCGGCTCGACCAGGCCCGACGCCGCGACCAGGCGGCGGAAGTTCTGCTTGTGCAGATGGCTGCCGAGAATGGCCTCCACCGTCCGCTGCAGCTCGAACAGGGTAAAGCTCTCCGGCATCAGCTCGAAAATCACCGGGCGGTATTTGATCTTGCCGCGCAGCCGGCTCATGGCGGTCGCCAGGATGCGGCGATGGTCGAACTGCATCGGAATGCCGAGCGCCGGCAGCTGCTGCCACTGTCTTGCCGCCTCGCGCCCGTCGGTCAACGCTTCGCCGACGAGACCGGCCTCGTAGAGCAACTCGTATCGGTCGAGCACCTTTTCCTCGTCCCAGCCGTGATCGTCGCCGAAGCAGATGCCGAAGCGCTCCTCGCGGCTCAGCGGGCGGAGCGGGGCATCGGGGGATTCCGCCCGCGCCGCCCAGGTTTCCAGGCGCGGCATGATCTCCCCGGTCAGGATCGCGGGGCGGTCGCTTCGATGGTCTTCCCAGGGGAAGAAGTGGTACCAGTCCTGCCAGCCGCCATGCTTCAGGCCGCAATGTCCAACGGATCCCGTCAGCGCCAGGTAGCCGATCGAGACGACCGGAGGCCCGACGTCGCCTTGCCGCGCATGACGGCCGCGATCGCCGAACGTGTAGAGTTGCTCGACATAGCCGAGTTCGAGACCGGTCTGATCCTTGACCCAGGCGCGCAGACCGATTTCGAGCGTGCGGTGATCGAGCGGGGCGAACAGGCCGAAGGGCAGGGCCGCGCGGGAGCCGGGTATACCGTCCCCGGGCTTCACGACCAGGATGCGGGGCGTGTCGCCGTCCACCGAGACGATCGCCGCGGTCAGACTGATCTCGACGGAAACCGCGCCGCTCGCGGCCGATCTGGCATCATCGCCCCGAATGTCAGCCAATGACGACGCCACTGCTCACTCCAGAAAAAGAAAGGGCGCCGGTTAAGCGCCCCGAAAGACCGGTTTAGCCCGGACTTCTCCTCAGTCGGCGCCTCCAGCGAAGCCGAAGTCGCGGCGCGCTGCTCGAATGGTTATCGAGAAACCTGCGATGACGTCAATCAGCGTCACCACCAGGATGAAGAAGAACACCGACGTTGCCGCCTGGCGAACCACGAGGAATTCGACGAGGCAGAGCACGAACAGGATCGTCGACAGCGCATGGTCGACAATCGAGGATCCGCCGGTGCGCGTCGCCTTGATCAGCTCGATGAACAACAGGATCAGCGTGACGATCGTCACCAGATCGCCCACCGTCAGCGTCCAGGTGGCGCCGGAGATCATGTCGATCGACAGCACGTGGCCTTGGAACACGGTCGGCCCGACGCCGTCAGTCGGCCAGGACGAGGTGAAGGCGATCAGGTTGTATAGGATGATAGCGACCAGAATCCATGGAATGCTGAGGATCATTGCAAACTCTCCATCTCTCGTGTCCACCGCGCGGGAATAAGGTCCTCCCGCGGAAACTTCATTCACGTGTCCGCCGAGCGGCCGCCGCGCAGGCTAACAACTAATCCTCAGATATCGCCTTTTGGTTCCAGGATCTGCATGCCGCGATATTTGCCCGACTTCAAATCGATGTGGTGCGGGCGGCGCAGTTCACCGGACTCCTTGTCCTCGACATAGGACGGCGTGCTGAGGGCATCTGCGGACCGGCGATTGCCGCGCTTCATGCGGGACGTTTTTCTTTTCGGAACGGCCATTGTCGTAAACCTCGGATCAAGCAAAGGAAGACCCGTCACGCAGCCGAAGCCGCCCTCGAGCCCTCAGAAATCGCGTTCGTTAACGCTTCGCAAGCGCTTTTCACCCGCCCTTATACTTGGGTCAAGCCGCTTTGACTAGAGCCTCTTGGGGCGTCAATCGTCGAAAACGCAGGATGCGTCGTGCGCTTCCCGGTCGACGCGCGCCTGGATGCGGCTCGCCAGACGGCGCATCTGTGGACCGGGCTTGCCCGCATTGCGCATATGCGGATTGGGCAGCGCGGCGACAAGAAGTGCGGCCTCCGACCGGCTCAGCGCGGCGGCCGATTTGCCGAAGTGATACCGCGCCGCGGCTTCGGCTCCATAAACGCCCGGGCCCCATTCCGCGATGTTGAGATAGACCTCGAGCACCCGGCGTTTCGGCCAGACGATCGTCATGAAATAGGCCAGCGGCACCTCGAGCGCCTTGCGCAGATAGGTCTGCTCGGGCCATAGGAACAGGTTCTTGGCCGTCTGCATCGGGATGGTGCTGGCGCCGCGCGGCGCTTCGCCGTCCTCCAGATCCTCGAGCACCTCGCCGACGGCGTTCCAGTCGACGCCCCAATGCTGGCAGAAGCGTGCATCCTCGGCGATGACGGCGGCGGTCGCCAGATTGGGGGAGATCCTGTCGAAATCCCGCCACCGGTAGTGGATGCCCTCGCCGAGCACGGCATTGCGCAGCATCAGCGAGGAGATCGGCGGGTCGAACACGCGGTAGATCAGGATGAAGACGTAGGGCAGGGCGAGAAACACGGCGAGCGCGATGGCGGCGATGCGAAGCCCCTTCTCCAGTCGCGGGTGACGCTCGCGCCACCCTCCGGCGGCGGACGGTTCACTCACGACTTCGCCCGCGGGGATTTGCGCATCCTCCCAGACGGTCTCGGCCACTCCGGCGACCGGCGGCCGCCATCTTGCCCACAGACCGCGCGGCCAATCGCGGGCTTTTTGCCAAGTGTTTGCAACGCCCTGGCGTCTCGAAGACGCAGTCCGGCGCAAAAGCGCGCCGGCGGACTTGAGCCGGCCGCGCATCTGGCGCATCTTTTCCTCGAAAGCGGTCATGGACGGTGGGACACGTGCAAAGGCCATCAGACTATCAAACCTTTAACCAGCGGCTCCTGGGCTGCGCAACCCTTATGGAGCGGCGCCTCGACGAATGGCTGACGAAACCGGCGCGCGGTTTCATTCCGGATCGGCTGAACGAGGCGATGCGCTATGCCGTGCTCGGAGGGGGCAAGCGGCTGCGGCCGTTCCTCGTTCTGGAAAGCGCGCGATTGTGCGGCCTGCGGGCTGAAGCTGCGCTGAACGCCGGCGCGGCGCTCGAATGCATCCATTGCTATTCGCTGGTGCATGACGACCTGCCGGCGATGGACGACGACGACCTCCGGCGCGGGCGCCCGACCGTGCACAAGGCGTTCGACGAGGCCACCGCGATCCTGGCGGGCGACACGCTTCTCACGCTTGCATTCGAGATCCTGGCCGATCCGGCAACACATCGCGACGCCGCCGTGCGCAGCGAATTGTCGCTCGGTCTGGCGCGCAGCTCTGGACGGGCCGGCATGGCGGGCGGGCAGATGCTCGACCTGCAGGCGCCGGGCAACATGCTCAGCGAGGCGGAGATCCTGCGCCTGCAGTCGATGAAGACGGGGGCGCTGATCTGCTTTTCCTGCGAGGCGGGCGCCATTCTCGCACAGGCCGACGCGGCGCGGCGCATGGCGCTGCTCGACTACGGGCGCGCGCTCGGTCTCGCCTTCCAGCTTGCCGACGACCTGCTCGACGTCGAGGGCGATGCGGCGCTGGTCGGCAAGGCGGTCGCCAAGGACGGCGACGCGGGCAAGGCGACGCTCGTATCGCTGATCGGCGTGGACGAAGCGCGGAACCGGCTCGTGGAAATGGAGGCCAAGGCCTGCGAGGCGCTGGCGCCGTTCGGTGATCAGGCGGCAACGCTGGTGGCCGCGGCGCATTTCGTCGCCAACCGCAAGCATTGAGGCCGCATCCGGCGACGGACGGCGCACATTTACCGATGGCTGAACCTGGGGAGCGTCTGGACGGCAATGGCGACGAGACAGGAATTGCTCGACTATCTCTGGCGGGACGTCATCAACGCCATCCTGCGTGACGATGCGCTCGACACCATCGTCCGGGGTTGCCGTGGCGGTCCGCAGGCGCCGTTCGCCGATACCGGGCCGGCGATCGAACGGATGCTGGCGCAAGGCGTCTCACCCTGCGACCTTCAACTCGTCCTCCGTCATGCCGCCTACGAGGCGGTGTTCGGCACGCTTTATGCGATCTGCGATCCGGGCGAGGATCAAAACGAGGTGTTCGGCCTTTATGAAGACCTGCTCTCCTCCGACCCAAGCGGGAAGGAAGGCGGGCCCGGTTCCGCGGATGCCGTGTAGAGCAATTTTCGATCAAGTGGATGCCGGTTGATCGTTAGAAATTGCGGCCAAACAAGCGCGATCCGTCTCAGCGGGGGCCTAATCGCATTTCGTCCGCCGATCGCTCACCGAGAGGCGATTGGTTCCCGGACCTTGGCTCCGCTTCATCCGGGGCGACACCTAACAGGAGGTCCGCGGCCACCGGAGCGGCCTCCGCTCAGGCTTCCTGAACGACCCGCCGGTAACCGAACGCCGACAGCGCCAGCGCCGCCCAGCCGAC
Organism: uncultured Alphaproteobacteria bacterium; assembly: GCA_963727575.1. GTDB lineage: Bacteria > Pseudomonadota > Alphaproteobacteria > Rhizobiales > Rhodomicrobiaceae > JAHQVI01. Next base: position 29,678 of record CAVSIA010000029.1, on the reverse strand, counting down.
CATGAACGACACGCCGCCTGCGGGGACGATCGGGATGCTCGGCTCGATGCCGCGCAGCACATGGTAGTAGATGCCGCCGGAGAACATGGCGATGCCGGCCAGGAACGCGAACGCCGAAAGGTTCAGCATCGCGGTCGACCAGGCGTTCCGCCGCCCTTCCGTGGTGGCCAGCATGATTGCCACGCCGAACAGGGCGATGGCGTGGACCATGTGGAAGAGTTGCGCCGTGTCGTAGATCTTCGCGGCCGTTGGAAACAGCGCGTAGCGGTTAAGCTCGTGCGCGCCATGCGCCGCTGCAAGCACTGCGGCAAGGGCCACGAGCCCGGCGACGAAAAGCCAGATGCGAAACATCGCTTGTCCTCATGCGGCCAGCGCCTCGGGGGCGGGGGCCTTGTTCTTCAGGAGCTTATAGGTGATGGAATTGGTAAGCGCCTCGAAGGATGCATCGACGATATTGGGCGAAACACCGACCGTAAACCACCTCTCGCCGGTGTCGCGATCGAGGGTCTCGATCAGCACGCGTGTGACCGCATCGGTGCCGCCCGTCAGAATACGGACCTTATAGTCCACCAGCTCGATGCCGTCGATATAGTCCTGATACTTGCCGAGATCGCGGCGCAGCGCCTTGTCGAGCGCGTGGACCGGGCCGTTGCCTTCGCCGACATTCATCACGGTGTCGCCGGCGACGAAGGTCTTGACGGTCGCCTCGGACACGGTCACCAGCTCGCCTAGCGCATTGTGCCGGCGCTCGACCATGACACGGAAGCTCTCCACCCGGAAAAACTCCGGCACTTCGCCGAATGTGCGGCGCGCCAGCAGCTCGAAAGAGGCGCCGGCAGCTTCATAAGCATAGCCGATCGACTCGCGCTGCTTCACCGCGTCGAGCAGCACGCCGATATCCGGGTCGTCCGGCTGCATGTGGATGCCGATGCGTTCCAGCTCGGCGAGGATATTGGAACGCCCGGCCTGATTGGAGACGAGCATCCGGCGACTGTTGCCGACCGCCTCGGGCGGGACGTGCTCGTAGGTCTGCGGGTCCTTCATGATCGCCGAGGCGTGAATGCCGGCCTTGGTGGCGAAGGCGGACTCGCCGACATAGGGCGCCTGACGGTCCGGCGAGCGGCTCAGCACTTCGTCAAGCAGCCTCGAGGCATGGGTCAGCCATTTGAGCCGCTCCATCGTTACGCCGGTCTCGAAGCGGCCGGCGAAATCCGGTTTCAGCAGCAGCGTCGGGATGATCGACGTCAGGTTGGCATTGCCGCAGCGCTCGCCGATGCCGTTGAGCGTGCCCTGCACCTGGCGCGCGCCCGCCCGGATCGCGACGAGGGTGTTGGCGACGGCGTTTTCGGTGTCGTTATGCGTATGGATGCCGAGATGGTCGCCGGGAATGTTCGCGGCGACGTCGGTGACGATCGTCTCGACCTCATGCGGCAGCGTGCCGCCATTGGTGTCGCAGAGCACGACCCAGCGCGCGCCCGCTGCATAGGCGGTCTTGACGCAGGCGAGCGCATAGGCGCGGTTGGCCTTATAGCCGTCAAAGAAATGCTCGCAGTCGATCATCGCCTCGCGGCCGGCGACGACGACGGCGCGGACCGACTCCGCGATCGAATCCAGGTTCTCCTCGTTGGTGATGCCCAGCGCGACCTGGACGTGATAGTCCCAGCTCTTGGCAACCAGGCAGACTGCGTCCGCCTGCGCGTCGAGTATAACGCCGAAGCCGGGATCGTTGGAGGCCGAGCGGCCTGCGCGCTTGGTCATGCCGAACGCGGTCAGCTTCGCGTTCTTCAGGCCGCGCTTCTCGGCGAACAGCGCTGTGTCGGTCGGGTTGGCGCCGGGATAGCCGCCCTCGACATAGTCGATGCCGAGATCGTCGAGCGTGCGCGCGATCAGCAGCTTGTCCTCCACCGAAAACGTCACGCCCTGCGTCTGCGCGCCGTCGCGCAGCGTGGTGTCGAAAAGGTAAAGCCGCTCCCTGCTCATCGTTCCAATTCCGTTTTTTCTCGCCGGTCGGTGTCCCGCGCAGACCGTGAAGATCGTGCGCGGGTTTGACGGTTTACTCGTGATCCGGATGCTGGTTGGTTTTCAGCTCCGCGAGGATCTCGGCGGGCGTGTCGTCCTCCGTGCGCGATCCCGGCAGATCGGCCAACTCGCCGAACCAGGGCATTCGCCTCTCCATGCCGCATTGTCGGCCGGGCTTTACCCGCTCCGGCTTGTCGAGACTGCCGATCGAGACGCTCAGTTTGGGGCTGCCAAGATCGCCGAGGGTTAGCGGCGTTCCGCAGTCCCGGCAAAAGCCGCGCTCGGCAATCGTTGAGCTGCGGTAAATGGCCGGCGTCCCATGCGTCCATTCGATCTGGTCGCGCTCAAAGCCGACAAGCGGGGCAAAAAACGAGCCGAACGCCTTCTGGCACATCCGGCAATGACAGATATGCGGGTCGAGCAGCTCACCGCGGATGATGTAGCGCACCGCGCCGCACTGGCAGCCGCCGGCATAGGACTGGGGCTCGCTCATTTCGTTTCCTTGTGGCACACGGCCTCGAGGTTGTGCCCCTCGGGGTCGATGACGAAGGCGCCGTAATAGTTGGGGTGATACTGCGGGCGAATGCCGGGAGCGCCGTTGTCCGTGCCGCCGGCTGCGAGCGCCGCCTTGTAGAACGCGTCGACCTCCTCATGCGTGTCGGCGCGGATGGCGAGGTGCATGCGCGGCTCGGTCTTGCCGGCGCCGGCGATCCACAGGAACGGCTTGGTTCCGCCGAGCCCGGCGACCTCATATCCGCCGGTGACGTCCTTGCCGAAGCGCATCAGTGCCGTGATGCCGAGCGGGGCGAGCGCCTTCTCGTAAAAGGCGAGCATGCCTGCGAAGTCGGCGGCGCTCAGGCTCATATGGTCGATCATGCGCTCGGTCATCGGGCGACCTCCATTGTTGCTTCCTGCTCGGTCAGGCGCGCGAGGACGCCGTCTGGATTGGCCAGGATGTCTGAATTCCAGAAGCGGAGAATGCGGTAGCCTTGGGCTGCGAACCATGCGTCGCGTTGCCCGTCGCTTGTTGCGGCGGCGTGTTGGCCGCCATCGGCTTCGACGATCAGACGGGCTTCGAAGCTGAGGAAGTCAGCGACGTAAGGACCGACAGGCACTTGGCGGCGGAATTTATGGCCGGCGAGTTTGCGATTGCGCAGCAGCGACCAGAGCTTGCGCTCGGCGTCGGTCATGTCTCTGCGCAGCTTCCGCGCGGTGTCTCTGGCTCTATTTGCGCGAGCTTCAGTCTGCTCACGGTGTTCGGATGCCTTCGCCGAAAGATCCCCCTCACCCGGCGACCGGCTTCGCCGTCCGCCGCCCTCTCCCGCGGGGGGAGAGGGCTGAGCCGCGCGTTGCTGTGGGGATTGGGCTGCCTGACCCTTCGTCTCCATGCGCCGAAACCGCGCCCCGATGCTCACCAGCCCTTCTTTGACTCCCGCCCCATTCCGACGACGGGCCTTGCCCTCTCCCCTCGCGGGAGAGGGCGGACGCGCAGCGGCCGGGTGAGGGGGCTTTTCTTCCGTCACTGCGCGATCTCCCAGGTCGTGACGATCTCGCCCGTCTCGGGGTCTTTGGCGTCGTTGAGCGAAACGCCCATCGCCACCAGCTCATCGCGAATCCGGTCGGCCTCGGCCCAGTCTTTGGCTTTGCGGGCGGCGAGGCGGGCTTCGATGGACCCCTTGATTCGATCGACGTCGATGCCCTTTTCGGCGGCTTCGGCGGCCAGATCGCGTTCTCGATTCTCTTTCGTGTATCTCGTCACGAAATTGTCGAAGCCCAGCATGCCGAGCGCCCAGATCAGCTCTCTCTTGGCCTGAATGGCAACATTGCCATCGCCGTCCGCGGATCGCGCGGCCTTGGCCAGGCGATCCATTTCCATTCGGACTTCCGGCGTATTCAGATCGTCGTTCAGCGCATCGATGATCGTCGAATTGGCGAGTGTTTTCCGCGGATCGAAGCCTCGGATGGCCTGGGCATAGTTTCGAAGAACGGTGCGCGCTTCCTGCAGTTTCTCGGCGGTAAAGTCTGTCGGCTGCCGGTATTGGGTCATCAACATGGCCAGCCGCAAGTGCTCACCCCGCCATTGCCCGTGAAAATGGTTCGTGTTCAACAACTCGTGGATGGTGAAGAAATTCCCCAGGCTCTTGGACATCTTCTGCCCTTCGACCTGGAGAAAGCCGTTATGCATCCAGATGTTGGCCATGATGTCGGTGCCATGGGCGCAGCGGCTTTGGGCCACCTCGTTCTCATGGTGCGGGAACACCAGATCGATGCCGCCGCCGTGGATGTCGAAGACCGTGCCGAGATGCTTTTCCGACATCGCCGAGCACTCGATATGCCAGCCCGGCCGTCCCGGCGCCGCGATGCCGCAGGGCGACGGCCAGCCCGGCTCGCCCTCCTTCGACGGCTTCCACAGCACGAAATCCATCGGATCGCGCTTGTACGGCGCGACTTCCACCCGCGCGCCGGCCTGCATTTCATCGAGCGAGCGGCGCGCGAGCTGTCCGTAATCCGGCATCGAGGCGACGTGGAACAGGACGTGATCCTCGGCGACATAGGCGCAGCCCTTTGCCACCAGCCTCTCGATCATCGTCTTCATTTCTTCGATGTGGTCCGTCGCGCGCGGCTCGACGGTCGGCATCAGGCAGCCCAGCGCCGCGACATCCTCGTGGAACTGCGTCACCGTCCGTTCGGTGAGCTCGCGGATCGGTACGCCTTCTTCCGCCGCCCGCGCGTTGATCTTGTCGTCCACGTCCGTAATGTTGCGGGCATAGGTGACATGGTCCGGGCCGTAAAGATGGCGGAGCAGCCGGAAGAGCACGTCGAAGACGATGATGGGCCGCGCATTGCCGATATGGGCGAAGTCGTAAACAGTCGGGCCGCAGACATACATCCGCACATTGCTCGGATCGAGCGGCTGAAACTCTTCTTTCTGCCGCGTGCGGGTATTGTAAAGCTTAAGCACCACCGGGCCGGTCTCCTGGCTCGCCGGGCGCGTCGTTCGATTCTCGGTTTTCGAAAAGAAAAGGGGAACGGCCGCGCCAGCGTTATGTTAGCGCGCGATAATAATGCAGATGATGATGCCTGAGCGATTTACTGTCATCATGGCCCGCAACATGTCCATTTTCACCGGACCGGTCAAGCGAAATAGCCGCTGACCCCCTTTAGAGTGAAGCCTCCTCGACGGCCTCGAAATGCTGGACGGTGGCGTCGTAATCGACCAGCGCAGCCACCGCGCCCGACTCGACCACCGCCCGATCGATGGCGTCGCCGGCAAAGGCCCGGATCGCTTCGATGCCCGCCCATTGCGTTTCAACGAGAAACTCGATGAGGCCGTCCTCTTCGCGGCGGGACAGGAATGCGCGGAGAAATCCCGGCGTCGCCCGGAGCTCCGGCAGGACGTTTTCGCGAAAGTGCTGCGGATAGGCGTCGGGCCTGGCGGGATCGGCGCGGCCGCGCCAGAGGCGCACGATCATGTCTTCCCTCCCGCGCTGATCTTGCGGCGACCCCACGGCAGGATCCGCTTCCACGGCATGAACGTCCATAGCAGAACGACCGGCAGGAAGATCCATAGGGCATGGCCGAAAAGCCGGTCGACCAGCGACATTTGATAGTCCGGCAAGGGCTTGGGCAGACCGCCGCCAGCCTGGAATCGGGTGATCTCCTCGTCCGTCAGCTTGTAATAGCGGTCGGAGCCGGAGACTGCGAGCACATAGCCGAGATCCTCGATCGCATAGGGCAGCAGCAGGCATTCGGTCCGCAGCAGGCGCGCGAGGTAGAGCGGCTCGTTCTCCGGGCTCTTGATGTCGAGGCTGCGAACAAAGGTCAAGCGCTCGCCGGTGCCGAAGCAGAGCCTCGCATTCGCCGTCGAAGCGAGAACCAGAAATCCCAGCGCGACCAGCGCCGATACGACATACCGCATAGCCTCTCCCTCCCACCGGCAGCCCCCGCCCGGTGCACGCGACTTTAAAACAGTTTACGCGATGTCACTATGTCGTAAGCTGAGTGCGTAAGACCGACGGCCCTGCGATAGCAGCGCCGTTGCGTTAAGTCTTGCGGATTTCATCGCCCACCGGGGCAAAACTGGTATCCGGCGTCGCAGGTTATTCGGAGTGGAAAATCGCTAAAATCGCCTGGAATCCCTCCGCCGGCTACAGCTCCTTGTTGAAACTCGGCGGGTTTCCGATATAAGCGCACGGAACCAATCACTGACATTTCATGCCCAAGCGCATAGACATCGACTCGATCATCATCATCGGAGCAGGGCCGATTATCATCGGCCAGGCCTGTGAATTCGACTATTCCGGCACGCAGGCGTGCAAGGCGCTGCGCGCCGACGGCTACCGGATCGTGCTGGTGAATTCCAATCCGGCCACGATCATGACGGACCCGGATCTGGCCGACGCCACCTATATCGAGCCGATAACCCCGGAAATCGTCGCCAAGGTCATCGAGCGCGAGCGCGCCGAGCATCCTGGCGAGAAGATGGCGCTGCTGCCGACCATGGGCGGCCAGACGGCGCTGAACACGGCGCTTGCGCTGTTCCGCGACGGTACGCTCGAAAAGTTCGACATCGAGATGATCGGCGCCAGCGCGGACGCCATCGACAAGGCGGAGAACCGCGAGCGCTTTCGTACTGCCATGAACGCGATCGGCCTCGCCACGCCGGCCTCGATGCTCGCGCACAACCTGCCCGAAGCCCTGGCGGCGCTCGACGTCGTCGGCCTGCCCACGATCATCCGGCCGTCCTTCACGCTCGGTGGCACCGGCGGCGGCGTCGCCTATAATCGCGAGGAATACCTCCGCATCGTCGAGCGCGGTCTCGATGCCTCGCCGACCAAGGAAGTGCTGATCGAGGAATCCGTTCTCGGCTGGAAAGAGTTCGAGATGGAAGTCGTCCGCGACAGGGCGGATAACTGCATCATCGTCTGCTCCATCGAGAATATCGACCCGATGGGCGTGCATACGGGCGACTCGATTACCGTCGCTCCGGCGCTGACGCTGACCGACAAAGAATATCAGATGATGCGCAACGCCTCGATCGCGGTGCTGCGCGAGATCGGCGTCGATACCGGCGGGTCGAACGTGCAGTTCGCGGTTAACCCGAAGGACGGCAAGCTGGTCGTCATCGAAATGAACCCGCGCGTGTCGCGCTCCTCGGCGCTGGCCTCGAAAGCAACCGGCTTCCCGATCGCCAAGGTCGCCGCGCGTCTCGCCGTCGGCTATACGCTCGACGAGCTGGAGAACGACATCACCAAGGGCGCGACGCCCGCATCCTTCGAGCCGACCATCGACTATGTGGTCACCAAGATCCCGCGCTTTGCCTTCGAGAAGTTCCCCGGCGCGATCTCGACGCTGACGACGTCGATGAAATCGGTCGGCGAGGTTCTCGGCCTCGGCGGCAATTTCCAGGAATCGCTGCAAAAGGCGCTGCGCTCCATGGAGACCGAGCTGACCGGGCTCGACGACGTGACCTTCGACGGGCTTGGCCAGGGCGACGACAAGAACGTCATCCGCGAAGCGCTGGGCCGGCCTGCGCCGGACCGCATCCTGAAGGTCGCGCAGGCGCTGCGCCTCAACGTCGATCACGAGCAGATCTACCGGTCATGCCGGATCGATCCGTGGTTCGTCGCCCAGATCCAGGACATCGTCGATTGGGAGAACCGCGTCCGCAATTACGGCCTCCCGGAGAGCGCCGGGCAGTTTCGCGCGCTGAAGGCCAAGGGCTTTTCCGACGAAAGGCTGGCGATCCTCGCCAATGTGCCCGTCGAGGAGGTCAGCCGCCGCCGGCAGGAGCTGAACGTCCATCCGGTATACAAGCGGATCGACACGTGCGCGGCGGAGTTCAAATCGCCGACGCCTTACATGTACTCGACTTATGAGAGCGGCCTCGGCGCGAGCCACGTCTGCGAGGCCGATCCGTCCGACCGCGAAAAGATCATCATTCTCGGCTCAGGGCCGAACCGCATCGGCCAGGGCATCGAGTTCGACTATTGCTGCTGCCACGCCGCGTTCTCGCTGTCGAAGGCCGGCTACGAGACCATCATGGTCAACTGCAATCCGGAGACCGTCTCGACCGATTACGACACCTCGGACCGGCTGTACTTCGAACCGCTGACGACCGAGGATGTGCTGGAGATCGTCCGTGTCGAGAGTCAGAAGGGCAACGTCAAGGGCGTCATCGTCCAGTTCGGCGGCCAGACGCCGCTGAAGCTGGCCAAGGCGTTGGAAGCGGCGAAAGTGCCGATCCTGGGCACCTCTCCCGACGCCATCGACCTCGCCGAGGACCGCGACCGCTTCAAGGTGCTGATCGACGAGCTCGGCCTGCGCCAGCCGCGCAACGGCATCGCGCACAGCCTCGAAGAGGTCCACGAGATGGCCCGCAAGATCGGCTATCCGCTGGTCATCCGCCCCTCTTATGTGCTGGGCGGGCGCGCCATGGCGATCATCTATGACGAGACGGCGCTGAAGGATTACATTGAGACGACGCTGGTTGCCTTCGTGCCGCCGGACATCAAGCAGCGCTTCCCCGGCAAGTCCGGCGCTCAGATCGACGCCGTGCTGGCCAAGAACGCCGTGCTGTTCGACAGCTATCTCCGCGACGCCATCGAGGTGGACGTCGATGCGCTTTCCGATGGCGAGGACGTGTTCATCTGCGGCGTCATGGAGCATATCGAGGAAGCCGGCGTGCATTCCGGCGATTCGGCGTGCTCGCTGCCGCCGTATTCGTTGCCGGACGCGATCATCGCCAGCCTGCGCGAGCAGGCCCGCAAGCTCGCTTTGGCGCTCAGGGTCGTCGGACTGATGAACGTCCAGTTCGCCATCAAGGGCGAGGACATCTACATCCTCGAGGTCAATCCGCGCGCCAGCCGCACCGTGCCGTTCGTCGCCAAGACGATCGGCCTGCCGATCGCCGGCATCGCCTCGGAGGTCATGGCCGGCCGGAAGCTGCGCGATTTCAATCTCGCCGAGCCGAAATTCGATCATATCGCTGTCAAGGAAGCGGTGTTTCCCTTTGCCCGCTTCCCGGAGGTCGACCCGATCCTGGGGCCGGAGATGCGCTCGACGGGCGAGGTCATGGGCATCGACAAGGATTATGCGCTCGCTTTCGCCAAGAGCCAGATCGCGAGCGGCAGCAAGGTGCCTCTTTCCGGGAATATCTTCGTTTCCGTGAAGGATGCCGACAAGGATCGCATTGTACCGTCGATGCGCGACCTTGTCGGAATGGGCTTCAGGATTCTGGCGACGAGGGGCACTTTGCGCCATCTGGAAGCCAATGGAATTCCGTGCGAACGCATCAACAAAGTACTTGAAGGCCGACCGAATATCGTGGACGCTATGAAAAATGGCGAGGTGGCGCTCGTCTTCAACACTACTGAAGGTGCGAAGGCCCTGGCCGACAGCTCCGAGATCAGAAGAACCGCGATTCTCTACCACATTCCTTGTTACACGACGATATCGGGTGCATTGGCAGTGACAAAGGCTATTTCAGCAATGCGGGCCGGAATACTTGAAGTGGCGCCGCTGCAAAAATATATCGGCCGAGATGGCCAGGCGGGACGATCCGAGATCGTACAGTAGCCTCCATTTTCGTTTCAATAAAATCGCTGACAGAAGATTGGCCTGGGGAGGTTCGAGGGCCAAGGGAGAATTTGGGAATGTCTTTCGAGAAGATTCCGATGACCGAGGCAGGGTATGCCGCGATGGAAGCCGAAATCAGACAATTAAAAACCGTGGAGCGGCCGCGGATTATCAAGGCGATCGAAGAAGCCCGTGCGCATGGCGACCTCTCGGAGAATGCCGAATATCATGCGGCCAAGGAAGCGCAGAGCCTGAACGAGGCGCGCGTGGCCGATCTGGAGGACAAATTTTCCCGCGCGGATGTGATCGACGTCTCGAAGCTGTCGGGCGACACGGTCAAATTCGGCGCGACGATCAAGATCGTCGACGAGGACACCGACGAGGAGCAGGCCTATCAGATCGTCGGCGAGCACGAGGCCGACGTGCGGGGCGGCCGGATCGCGATCAACTCGCCGATCGCGCGCGCCATGATCGGCAAGCGCGCCGGTGACGTGGTGGAAGTCGTCACGCCGCGCGGCCATAAATCCTATGAAATCCTGGATGTGAAGTTCAACTGAACCTCGCGCCAATATTGCCGCCGCGAAAGCCCGCCGCTCTGGCGGGTGTTTTCGTATTGCGCCGATGCGAAGCGGCTTTTGGAAAAAATTCTGTGCCGAAACAAAGGGATAGAGCGGCTCCGGGGCGACATCGTTCGCCGGCGGGAACGCGCATCGGGGCCCCTACTCGCCGCCAACCGCAATAATGCCGACGCACCGGTTCAGCGGCTCGGAGAGATTGTCTGGAATATTATAGGGCCCACCCTTCTCCCCCTTACCCTCGACGACGACCGGCAAGTTTATCCCATTTTGTTTAAGAAGCCGCGCAACATTCGCAGCGCGTGCCGTGGCGATCGCCTTGTTCGCTGCCTCACTGCCGATGGAGTCGGAGAAACCCAGAATGCGGATCTGTTTTGGTTTCTGCTTCTTGATCGCTTCGATCGCCTGGCCGATCTTCTGATTGCCGACATAGGTGATAGCGGCGCTGCCCGGATCGAAATGAACTTCGGTCAGCAACTGGGTCTTTTCTGGAGTGGAGGCCGTCGTAGCCGGAGCGGCGGTGATCGAGGCGACGGGTTGTACCTTCGAGGCGGCCTTTGTAACCGGTAGATCGTAGCGCGCGCTCTCCCCAATCAAGCGGCCCGTTCCATTGCGAAGTTTGGCAAATGCCACGACGTTGTTGGTGAGAGGGATGTAGGTCACCTCCAGCATGAGCACGGTTGTACCCCGCAGCTTCATCGCCTTAATGAGAGCATCGGCACGATCGCGGTCCAATTCATACGTGCGAACCTCGCAGCGTCCCGACCGGTCGACGCCTTTCGCCAACGCGAGATTCATCTTCTTGAACGCGTCCTTCGTAAACAATTCGCCGCCACCGGCCACGGTGACGATATGCAATTTGCAGGGTTTGCGCGGAGACACCTTATCAGCGGTTCGCTCAGCAAGTTTGAGCATGGCTCCGTTCAGTTGCCCGTCATCCTTAAACGAATACATCTCCTGGGCATTGGCCTGGATCGACAGCGACAGGGCAGTAATACATGCAAGACTCCCCTTGCGCGCCGACACTTCACGCATCAATGACTTTAGCCATGGGTAGGTTGAGATTTGAATCATTTCTTCACACCCAAGTAACCGGTGGGAGAATTTCAGAAACGCCGTCAAAACAATAAAAATCTACGCAGTTTTTCGTAGAATTTTTTTTATTCATGTGCCATTCAATTTAGCGTTATGGCAGTCGAGGGGATGGACTTGCCAAATGGCAGGTGGACCGGACAATCCGGATTTTTCTCGTGAACGCTGAGGGCCCGATCCTTGAGAACGGATGTTGGACTTCGAAAATATTATTCTAAAACAAAGAGATGACGCCCGCTCGGAATTTCGGTTGTGAGGAGGCGGAGTCTCGGACCTGAAGCGGTTTCCACGGAGCTGGGCGCGGAATTTCGCATGAAAACAATGCACAAGATAATGCATAAAACGATGAAGGCGCCGCCCTCGGTCGACACGGTTTTCAGGGGACGGATGCGAATCGATTTTCCGAGCAATCGAGCCTGAATTTCGGCACGGATCGGTTAGAGCATGATCGCTTCATGTTGAATCGCTCATGCTCAAGAGTCTCTTGTTTTCGCACGATTTTTCGGGAAAACCGGTATCCACTTTTCCCGATCGTGCTCTAGGCGAAAACGCCGCCTTCGAAAAATCGGCGAGGGGAGGCACTCAATAAAAATGCCGTCCCCGGAGTAGTGGGCGCCGTCTTCATTCGGAATTAACCCGCATTTCTCACACGGCTGAAGTCATGGCGTCGTCATCCGTCCGCTTGGCGTTCGGCGTTGCCGCGCGGCGTGCTTGTGGGTGGCGCGGACTGCGCGACCGGCTTCGAGAATCGGCTCGGGTTGTTCGATCTCCAGTGGGCCTCGGGGTATGCTGCGAAAGAGGCGCGTTGCAGCTTAGCGTGTCACGCGGGGGAGCCGCGGGCATGCGCGAGCCGGGCTGCGGCGAGACGCCATTCCGCGGCGGCCGGACAGGCGGACGCGAAGGCGATCTTGACCCGACGTGCACTGATTTTCACCAGCGCGCCGATCTTCAGCAGCTTCAGCCGGATGGTGCCACAGGTCGCGGCGGCAAGCTGCGTATGAGCCAGGCCGATCCGGCGCAGCGCGCAGAGCAGAACGTAAGCCATCGAGGCAAACCACAGGCGCAACTGGTTGGCCCGCATCGTTGCCGTGGAGGTACGGTCGGCGAACAGATCGCCTTGCGCCTCCTTGATGCGGTTTTCCATCTCGCCGTGCTTGCAATAGAGATCTTCGTAGAGCGGCTTGGCGCTCCAGGCGTCCGGCTTCAGCGAGGTGACGAGAAAGCGCGGGTTGGCTTCCCCGCCGGTCCATTCCGCCTTGCCGATCACGCGGCGGCGGCGCGACCAGGACCCCTTCGTCGACCACAGGAAATCCCGAAACACCCGCGCCGGCTTGCCTCCCGCGGCCTCCGACAGCCGCCGGGCGTCGGCCAACGCGTCCGCGATGCGGGCCTCCAGACGCGCGTTGCGGGCGAGGCCGAAGACATAGTCGACCTTGTTGGCCTCGCACCAGACCATCAGGGCCTCCCGGGCGAAGCCGGAATCGGCGCGCAAGATGATCTTCACCTTCGGCCAGCGCGCCCGGATCCGACCGACAATGCGCGCCGTCTCCTCGACCGCACCGGCGCTGCCGTCGATGTTCGACCGCCGAAGCTTGGCGGCCAGAAGATGGCGGCCGCAGAAGACGTAGAGCGGCAGGTAGCAACAGCAGTCGTAATAGCCGTGGAAGAACCGGCCTTCCTGATGGCCATGCAACGGATCGTCAGTGGCATCGAGGTCGAGCACGATCTCACGCGGCGGCTTGCCGTGCGCGTCGAGAAAAAAGTCGACGAACAGAGCCTCGATCGCTGCGCTGTCGTGGCCGATTTTATGATAACGCCCAGTGGTTCCCTCGGCCGGGGCATGCTCCAGCCGGTTCAGTGTGCTCTTGCCGGCCAGCGGTCCGGGCGTCGCGGTCGCGTGATCGAGCTTGCCGAGCAGTACACCGAGAACGGGATCGCGGCGCAACTCGTCATGGTCGACAAGATCCTCATAGCCCAGCGCCAGGCCGAACACACGCTGCGCGACCAACGTCTTCACCTCGTGCACCACGTAAGCAGGATGGCGGCGATCGCGAAAGCACGCGGCGAAGCGATCGACGAGTCGGAGCGCCTTGTCCGTCTCCCCAAGCAAAAGAGCCCCGGCATCCGAGGACACCATGCCGCCATCGAAATCCGCGACCACACGGCGTCCGCCCGCTCTTCCGAAATCAATCTCGTTCGGGCTACACTCTGTCAGCATCGGGGAACTCCCTCAAATCGGTATAACTCGTTCTCGCAAAACAAGTTTACACCGTCACAGGCCCCGATGCGCCGACAACTCGTGAGAAATGCGGGCTAGTGTCCTGATTCAGAAGTTCCTATCCAGCTGAGGCATGCACATCGAGGGTGCGGCGGCAAAAGCGCTCGATGCTTGCAGTATATCATCGGCGGACTTGGTCCATCGTAGCGGCTTCGGATTTGCGTTCTGCTGACGGATGAAGGCCTCGATCGCCGCGATCAGTTGCTTGACCGACGTGTGAGCGCCTCGCTTGATCTGCTTTTCGGCCAACAGCGAGAAGAAACGCTCGACCTGATTGATCCACGATGACGATGTCGGGGTGAAGTGCGCGTGCCAGTGCGCCCGCTTGGCGAACCAATCGCGGATCAGCTTTGTCTTGTGGCTCGAGGCGTTGTCCATCACGACATGCACGTCGAGACCGGCAGGCACATTGCGCTCCACTTCGTCGAGGAACTTGCGGAACTCCTGTGCGCGATGGCGCGGCATGCATGTGCCGATCACGCTGCCCGCCTTCACGTCTGTCTCGGCCGTCACGGCGGCAATGAAGCCTGCAAAGAGCGTTGTTGTGCCGTGGCGCTCATAGTCGTGGGTGCGCCTCTCCACCTGACCGGGACGCATCGGCAGAAGCGGCTGCGTTCGATCAAGGGCTTGTATCTGGCTCTTTTCATCGACGCAGATCACCAGCGCCTTGTCTGGCGGAGCGAGATATAGCCCCACAATGTCGCGCACCTTCTCGACGAATTGCGGATCGGTCGACAGCTTGAACGTCTCGGTGCGATGCGGCTGCAAGCAGAAGGCCTGCCAGATCCGATGCACGGACGACGCCGATATGCCCGACGCCTTCGCCATGCCGCGCGTGCTCCAATGTGTCGCGTCCGAGGGCTTTGCCTCGAGCGTTTTGGTAACAATTTCCTCGATACGGTCATCGCCGATCTTGCGTGGCGCACCGCATCTTGGCTCGTCGTCGAGGCCATCGAGACGATGCCTGGCGAACCGCTCGCGCCATAGCCGGACGGTCTGACGCGTAACGCCCACCCCAGACGCGATCTCGCAGTTGTTCTCCCCGTCCGCCGCGCGCAGGATGATCTCCGCGCGCTGTGCATCCGCGCGCGTAATCTTGCGACGGCGGACACGGCCATTGAGCATGGCTTGCTCATCCGCACTCAGCTGGATCGGGCTCGGTTTTCCACTCACCATCATCGCTCCCAGGGAATCGCTGATCCAATACAGGGAATCACGACGACGAATAACTGGCTAGAAATTTCCGAAACAGGACACTAGGCGGAGTTTGCCGCAACAGATCCCATCTCGTCTTATCTGATGCGACAAACTCGTGGTCATTTCTACGTCAGCAGGCCGGTCAGGATCGGCGCGGTGTCCTTGTCGCGGCCGGTCTTGCGGTAGTGACCGGCGGGCACGCCGAACAGCGAATAGACCGAGTTGATCACCGATCCGATGGTCAGATAGTCGTCCACGTCGAACGCCTCGGGCAGGTCGCCGCGCGGCCGCATCGTCTTGAAGTCGAACGGCTTGCCGACCGTCTTTTCCAGCACCGGATCGATCGCCCGATGTGCCTTCGAAATCGGCGCCGAGACATCCGCCATATCCGACTCGCCGATGACGAGGCCGCTCCTGACGCCCTTGCCGCCGAGCAGCACGGTGTTCGAATACTGGTTATGGTTGGTGCCGGTGCCGTCGATCGGCATGTCGGGCGCCCGCATCGTCCGGCTGAACTCGCTGGCGACCATCACGGTGGTGACGTCGAACATCGAGCGGTGCGCGTCGAACGGGGTATCGGCCAGGCCTTGAAGCAGTGCGGCGATCTTGCTGATTGCGTTGCCGAACAGCTCCGGCTGGGCCTTGGCCAGTTCGGGCGCATGCACGTCGAACTGCTCCGGCAGCACGTAGACCGCGGCGCGCGAAAGCGACAGGCGGAAACATTCCGCGATCAGCGCAATGCTTTGCTTTTCAACGCTCTGATTGGGATTGCTCTGCGTCAGCGAGGCGAGCTTGCGATGCACTTCGGGCGAATTGTCGAGCGCGGCGCGCATCAGCCGTGCGCCTTCCGAGATCGCGCCCTCGCCCTGCGCGGCAACATCCAGCCGCGATCGCACGAAGGCGTCGAGCGGATCGCCCGCATGGGCAGGCGGAAGCTCGCGCAGCCGCTCCGGCAGACCGCGGAGCACCTTCGGCTGCAGCGGAATGACGCCGGACTGGTTCAGACCGTTGAAGTCGGCGCGGTCGGCCGGGATGATCGCGTCGACCGCGTCCGGCTTGCGTCCGGTTTCCGGCGAGTTCAGATAGGGAATGAAGCTGTCGCCGCCGAACGGATCGCCGGTGAACAGGAAGTTCATATTCTGGGCGTGACCGTCGAAGCTGGGCGTCATGACCACGCCGTTCAGCACGCTGAACCGGTCGCGGAACGGGGCGAGCGGCTTCACCAGGCTCGTGGCCGCGGCGCCGATGCCGTTCTTGCCGCGCCACGGATCGGGATCCTTGCCGAGATAGTTCTGGATCTTGCCGGCCGCCGTCATCGAAAGCGGGCGCGCGTCGAACATGTAGGATGCGTCCGCCCCGCCGTTCATCACGATCATCAGGAAGAAATGCGGATCGTCAGCCATCGCTTCCGCGCTGGCACGGCCGAGAAAGCTCGTGCCGGGCAGCAGCAGCGTCGCCGCGCCGGCGAGGCCGAATTTGAGAACGTCGCGTCGAGAGTGCAGCATGAAGCGGCCTCTTAGAGTTGGAGCAGAAAATACGGATTGAGCATGATCGCGAGCGTCATCGACTCGATCGCTTCATCCGGCTTCTGCCGGCCATAGGTGCGCCTGACGAAATCGCGCCAGGTTTCGAACTCCGATTTCGGGGCGTCGTAGCCCATCATCGCCAGCCAGAATGCCGTCATTACCTCGTCGCTGCGGGCCTCGTCGGAGGGCCAGGTGCAGAGCGCTTCGAGCGTATCGAAGAAGCTCTCGTTGAGCAGGAGTTGAGGATTGGTGCAGGTTGCCGCGAGGCTCTTGGCAAAGCGCCAGAAGGCGAGCCGCAACAGCACGATGTTCACCGAATTCGGCAGCCCGTTCTGAAACCGGTGCTCGGCGCCCGAGGTGTCCCAGGTTCCGGCAAGGTCGTCGAGGCCGTCGGCCGGCATGAACCGGTCCAGCTCGATCGGCGCGCCATCCGGGGCGATGCGCGAGGACAGCTCCTTCGACAGCGCGGTCAGTCCCTTGAACTGCGCCGGGGCTGCGATCGCCGGGACCGCCGCAAGCCACAGCGCCGTCGCCAACATGGTCATTCGGCGGAGCATCGGCTAATTCGTCTCCTTTTGCGCAAGCTGCTTCTGCACCCAGAGATACAGCTCCTGGCGCTCCTGGCTCGACATCGGCTTGTTCTTCGGCATCCGGACCTTCGGGTCGCTGGAAGACAACCGGTTCGCCATCTGCTCCAGCGTCTCCGTCGCCGGGAGCTGGTTATCCTTGCTGTCGAGGTGCTCGAAGGTCTTGCCTTTGCCGCTCGGCGCGTCGATCCATTTGTTGAGCAGCAGCGTATTCAGCCCGTCATTCTCGCCGTGACACTGAACGCAGTTCTTCTCCAGGATATAGGCGACACGGCAGGGCGGACGCTGTCCGGCCGCGGTCTTGCTCGAATGGTCGTAGCACTGCCGCGGATCGGGATTGCGCGTTTCGAAGGTCTGGCTCGTCAGTAGCCGGAGCATGGCGTTCTTGAACGCGGTCGAGGAATTGGCGGCGGCATCCTGCGTGAAGCTCTTGGTCAGCGCGTCGAGATAGCCGCCATCCACGGTCTGCTGATCTCCGAGGACATATTGGCTGAGCCGCCGCATCAGGCAGCGTTTGGCTTCGGGTGCATTGCGGATGATCCGGGAAAGATCGCCCAGCGATTCCCCGTAGCTGTTCTCTGCCGTCCAGCGCGGCGAACGGATATAGCCGACCTGCCATTTGCGATGGGACTCTTTCGGAGCCTGCCAGGTGGAGAGATATTTCTTGCGATCCATGCTGGCCAGGTCGTCGAAGACGATGTCGGGCTCATCGGAGGAGTCGGAAAACAAGGCGCCGTAGTTGCGGAAAAATCCGGCCATCGGGTCGAGCTTGTAGTGGCACGAATAGCATGAGGTCTGCGAGCCGTGCGCGCCGCCGACATGCTCTTTCGGATCGTCGAAGCCGACCGGATTGAGGTCGTCGCAGAAGAACCGCTTCAGCACGTAGGCGGCCCGTTTGCGATTGAAATTGGTCGAGGAATTGGCAAGCGCCGTGCCTTGCTCGAAGCCGAAGGCGGGCCATTTCCGCTCCGTGGCGAAGGCGCGCGGATCGAGCGGCTTCAACGCGGCCACCGTCTCCGGCATGTAGTTCGCCGGCTCGAAGGTCAGGATCTGCTTGAACTCACGGTCAAACCGCTCCGTCGCCTTCCGAAGCACGCCTTCCATTTTCCCGACGTCGGCCTTGTCGCGCGGCTTTTCGCATTCGCCCTCGACGACCCCCTGCAAGGCATTGAAGAGATTGTCCGGAATGCCGACGCGCAGCAGCACGAAGATCTCGGTGTCGGTGAACGCGCGGAAAAGCTGCGCCTGGGTTTCTTCGCGGCCCTCCGTCAGCTCCTCGATCTCGCCGCAGAAATCTTCCGCATCGAGCGCCTTCGGCCCCTTGCGCATCGCGAGCACGGCGCGCAGCCGGCTCGACACCTCGTCGACCGCCTTCTTACGGAGCTGCTGCGGTGCGAGCTTGGCGTCCTCCGGGGATAGCTTTTCCTCCGTAGGCTGCACCGAAAGCGGCTCCAGGTAGTATTCGCCTTCGAGATCGAACAGCTTCAGATAGTCGCCGCCCTTCAGCAGGGCTTTGGCCGAGCTGATGGCATTGGCGAAGTCATAGGCGGCGTGAACATATTCGCCGTCGACCTTCAGGCTGTCGACCTTGAAACCGAGGAAATACATGTTGAAGTCGAGCACGGTGTCGCCGAAGCGCTCGTCCTTCATGAATTCGCGGGCGATGTCTTCCTTGGAGAGCTTTTCCAGCTTGGCGATGTCTTCGCGCGGGGTGAGGCCCTCGCCGCCCCGCAACAGACGAGCGGTCTTCTCGATCCACCAGCGCTTCTGCCAGGGATCGCTGAATTCAGGCGTCTTTGAGGTATCTCTGGAGGGTGCGGATTGCGGCGTCGGCGTTGCCCGCGTCAGATCCGGATCGCCGGCGGCAAAAGCGGTCAGGCCCGCTGCGATGGCGACCACAGCGGCGACAATGACGGAGGCGAATACCATCCGCGTAGCTGTTCCTCGGGAAGAGCTCATCTGCCTATGGTTCTAACGTGTCTGTTCGATTGCAGCCGCGCGCCGTCCGCTCTTAAGATCTGTCTCACCGCGTGTGTCAGGAGTTGCGAATTTTCGCTGGCTGGCTAATGACTTTTGTCGTCGGTATCGCGTTGATCCGGTTCGCTGCGATCCTCGCACCGGATGCGGTTATGAGCAAGCAATTCGGCCGTAGGAAATTGTAACTAGCTGTCGCGGCATGCGGTTCCCGAACGGCCAATTTTCGGCGCCGATCTTGCCAGATTACGCCGATCCGCCACAAAAAACGGCCGACTCCATCGCGATGGAGTTGGCCGCGCGGCCCGTCGGGTTGGCTTATTGGCGGTCCGGGCTCAGGCTCTCCCGCAGCGGGTGCCCGTGAGCCGGACGCATCTGTTACGCCCGATCATTCGGCGGGATTTTGGTCCCCGACCGATGCTTAGGAGCCGCACTTCTCTTCGAGCTTGCCGAGGGCTTCGTCGATCTTCTTGCCCTCGTCGGTCTCGGGATCGACGGATTCGGCGACCGTGAAGGCCTGCGCGACGTCGTCGCCCTGCTCTTTCAGGTAAGTGTCCATCTTCTGGCCCATCTCTTCGGCCTTGGCGTCGTCGCCTTCCTTGACGGTGTCCATGTCCTTCATGATGGCGCAGTAACCATCGACCTTTTTCTGGTCGTCGACGAAAGCGTTGATGGTCTTGGCAGCGGCGTCGACTTCGGCGGCGGTCGGCGCGGGCGCGTCGGCGGGTTCTTCCGCCTTCTTGTCCTGAGCGAAGGCCGGGGCGGCCAGCAGTGCGCAAATTCCAGTAATAGCGAAGATCTTCTTCATGTCATTCTCCCTGTGCAACTTGAGGTTTATAAGGTGACGTTCGATCGGAAACTGAGGAAATCTCGATGTGCATGAGTATCAGCAATGCAAGTCCGCCTGCAAGCCTGTAGGACTGCAAAACGTTAAATGGCGAGTTGGCTAAAAGATTGAAGGCTGGGATATAATTGCTTACAAAAATGTAGCTGATCGCCAGAGCGACGAGCTTGCGCTGATCACCCGAGAGGGTTCCTGCAATATAGGCGAAAACTGGCAGAAAAATGCCGTAATGGTGCTCCCAGGCAATCGGCGAGGCGAGCGTCAGGCTCACTCCGACGATGGCAAAGGCGATAGGGCGAGCCTCTCCGTCGCTTCGGCGCAGAAATGCGGTGAGCAGAATAACCGCCGAGCTCATGAGCGTGCCCCAATAGACCCAGGCCGTGTAAGGCGGAAAGCCGTAAGCGTTGAAGTTGACATTCGGGTACAGGTTTGGTGCCCCCAGGCCCGCCAGCCGGTTAAGCACCCCGTTGATCGATTGATTCGCGTAATAGGACTCTCCGCGTTCGGACATGAACGATAGGACGCGAAGATAATCGAGGTGGTTCATCCAGCCGTAGAGCCAGATCGAGGCGGCGAGCCCGATCAGGGAAACGGCGACGCAGGCGATCCCGAAGCGCCATTCGCGGTTGAGCCCGGCCCACAGCGCGAACAGGCCGTAATGCGGTTTCATCAGGCAGACGAGCGACATGAGAACGCCGCTCGCCCATCTCCGGTTGAAGACGAACAGCATCATCGTCAGCGCAAAGATCGAGTTGATCCATAGCTGGATCTGCCCGAGCGTGAAGGCTTTCATGGCCGGGAAAAACGTTAGCGTAAAGCCGAAGACCAGGGCGGCGCGCAGGACGGCGAGGCGATCGAACGTATAGGACGCGCTGGCTTTTCGCAGCCCGGCTTCGAGGAGCGCAGCCGAGGATAATGCCGTCAGCAGCAGGAACGCCCAGCCGATGAAATCGTTAACGGGCGGCAGACCCGCAAAAACCATCTCGTCATAGGTTCGGACGTGGTCCTCGCCGAACATGAGCATGCCTTCGAGGGCAAACAGCGCGGATGGCGGATATTGAAACTTGACGCCCTGATCGAAAAACACCGCCGAGTAGAGCGGCTTGTCGCCCGGCTCCTCCAGATAGCCGAGCGCGGCGGCCATCGGCCCCCAGCTATCGTCGCCGCCCACCCCGCGTAGCACGTCCCAGCTTTCCTTCAGCGCCGTATCGTTGAATCCCCCCGGCGACAGCCACCAGCTCAGGCCATTGATGACCGCGACGTTGAACAGCAGGAAGAAGACGAGTTTCCAGGTAAAGGACATGCGGGAAACCGCAGTGGCCGCGAGGCCGTCGCGATTGCCTTCATTTTGTGCCGAAAGTCCCGTCATATGCGCCGTCAAGGTCGCCTGTCCGGTCAAGAAAGCCGATTTGATAAGAATGGGTTATAGAGATCTGGAAGGCATGCGCAAAGGGGGGACTGCCGTCGGCGCGTGGCCCGAATTGTATCAATTTGCGTCTATCGCGGGCATCCATATAGACCGGGGACAAATCCTTGTGCTAGGACGGCCATGAGTTAATCGAGGGAACCGTAGATGAGCTTTTTAGCCGAGTTTTGGGACTATATGAGGGTCCGCAAGAAGTTCTGGCTGCTGCCGGTGTTCATGGTGATGATCGTTTTGGGCGGGTTGCTTGTTCTTTCGCACGGCTCGGCTGTGGCTCCGTTCATCTACACCCTGTTCTAGTCCGATCAGCGGTCCACGGATGAAAAAAGTTTTATTCCCGACGCTCTTGTTGATCGTATGCCTGGTCATCACGGCCGTCTTCACCGAGGTTGCAGTGCGTCTCGTCGCCGATGACGGGATGCAGTTCGACCTGGAAATGTGGAAATACGCCCGGGACGTGAAAGTCGTCTCCGACGATCCCAAGATCGGACACGAGCACGGCGCCAACCGCCACGCGCAGCTCATGGGCGTCGACGTCAAGACCAACTCCCATGGCCAGCGCGACCGCGAAATCCCCTACGAGCGGACACCCGGCGTTCTGCGCATCGCAATGGTTGGCGACTCGCTCACCATGGGCTGGGGCGTTCCATACGATGCGTTGTTCTCCAAGCGCATCGAAAAGCTCTACGACGACGCGGGCACCAAGGCCGAGGTGGTCAATCTCGGCGTGGGGAACTGGAACACGGTCCAGGAGGTCGAGCACTTTTTGACCAAGGGCTACAAGTACCAGCCCGACATCGTGGTGCTGAACTATTTCGTCAACGACGCCGAGCCGACGCCCGCCCACCGCCATAAGCCGTCCTGGCTGCTCAAGCACTGCTTCTCCTGCGTCTTCTTCAAGGGCCGGCTGGACATGTTGCTGCGCGAGGCGACCACCCGGCAGAACTGGGCCGACTATTATCTCGGCCTGTATGGCGGCGGGAAATCCGAGGGCTGGCTGAACGCCAAGGCGGCGATCAAGCGGCTGGCGGACTATTGCAAGCAGAACAACATCAAGCTGCTGATCGCGCATCTGCCGGAATTGCATGACGTGCAGAACTACCATTTCGGCTCGGTGACCGAGTTGGTCCGGCAGGCGGCGAATGAGAATGACGCACCCTTCGTCGATCTGCTGCCGGCCATGCAGTTTCAGGCGTCGGAGGATCTTTGGGTGACGCCGCCCGATCCGCATCCGAACGCATTCGCCAATGAGCTGATCGCCGCCGGGCTGTACAGTGCGTTGCAGAAGATCGACGTGCCGAAAGCGGCGGCCGCGGCAGACAGCGGCACCGCGCTGACGCAGTCGCGATAGACGAAAAAATGGCGTGGCCTCGAGGCCACGCCGCCGCCGTCATTCGAGCGGCAGGCCAGGCTCCAGTTTCGACATGCGCATCGTCAAAGCCGTCCGCACATGGTCGACATTCGGCGCGGCGGTCAGATCCCGGATGATGAAGTTCTGGAAGGTCTGCAGGTCCGGCGCGACGCATTTCAGCAGAAAATCGATGTCGCCCGACAGCATCGCGCATTCGCGCACATTGCTCCAGGACCGGGCGAGCGCCTCGAATGCGGCAAGATCGCTCTCCGACTGGCTCGACAGCCGCACCATGGCATAGGCCTCCACGTCGAAACCGAGCAGCTTCGGATTGAGCCGCGCATGATAGCCGAGAATGAAGCCCGCCTTTTCCAGCGCGCGAACCCGGCGCAGGCAGGGCGGCGCGGAAATCCCCACGCGGCTGGCCAGTTCGACATTGGTCATGCGGCCGTCGGCCTGCAATTCCTTGAGGATATGCCAGTCGATCTGGTCGAGTTCTGATCCAGGACGGCGGCTCGCGTCGCGTCGTCATGCTTGGCCTCTGCGCTCGGCGGCTGTAGGAAAGATGCGGCCGGAGCATAATGCGTGGCCGGCGCAGCGCAAGAAATGAAAATAAAATGTCGGCAGCTTTCGAGAATATTGCGCATGGGGCGGAGGGGATAGCGAGCGGCGCCGAGCCTCTCGCCCTTACCGGACGCCGCGCCTGGATCATCTCCGACGGCGTCGCCGGCCATCTCGCCATCACGCGCGGCATCGCCGAAGCGCTTGGGCTCGACGCGGAGATCAAGCCGATCGCGCCGCGCCGTCTGTGGCGTCATCTGGCGCCGAACGGCCCGGCCGATCCGCGCGTGACTCCGCCCGCTGCTTGCTGAGCAGCCGCCGGAGATCGTCCTCGGCGCCGGACGGCAGACCGTACCGGTGATCCGCGCGCTGAAGCGGTCGGGCGCCTTCACGGTGATTTTCCAGTCGCCGCGGGCGGCCCGGTCGAGCGCGCATGTCATCTGGGTCCCGGCACATGACCGCTTGCGCGGCGACAACGTCATCGTCACGCTGACCCCGCCGCATCGTTTCACCGAGCGGAAGCTCGACGAACTTCGCCGCACCGTCCCGCCGGCGATCGCGGCGTTACCCCGGCCGCGGCTCACCCTGCTGCTCGGCGGTCCCGGCGCCGGCTATCAATTACGACGCGGCAGGCATCGGCGATTTTGCCGCACGGCTGCGGGCGATCGTCGACCGGGCAGGCAGCGTGCTCATCACGCCGTCCCGCCGCACCCCGCCCGCGATGCTGGAGGCGGCCGACGCGGCAACGCGCCACAAGCCGCGCATCCTCTGGGACGGGCAGGGCGAGAACCCGTATCCGAGCTTCCTCGCACTGGGCGACGTCTTCGTGGTCACGGCGGATTCGGTCAACATGACCGGCGAAGCCTGCGCCACCGGACGCCCGGTCTATGTCTTCACGCCCGCCGCCGGACGGGCGAAGTTCCACCGTTATCACCAGGCTTTGCAGGACTACGGCGCGACCCGTCCTCTGCCCGCTGCGATGCCCGAATTGCCTGTCTGGTCTTATGAACCGCTGCATACAGCCGGATATGTGGCGTGCGAAATCGAGAAGCGGTGGCGCCAATTCCGGTCGATGCCCGGTGCCGACTGACGCATAAAGCTTGTCAGCGCTGTTCACATTTCTTAACTCTGCTCTCGCGGGAAATGCGGAATCGGAGCAGCCATGACAGCGCGCCACGAGAAACTGATCATCATCGGGTCCGGTCCGGCGGGCTATACGGCCGCCATCTACGCCGCGCGCGCCATGCTCAAGCCGGTGCTGCTGGAGGGCATCCAGCCCGGCGGCCAGCTCACCATCACCACCGACGTGGAGAACTATCCCGGCTTCGCCGATGTCATCCAGGGGCCGTGGCTGATGGAGCAGATGCGCGCCCAGGCGGTGCATGTCGGCACGGAGATCGTGGGCGAGCATATCGCCTCGGTCGACTTCTCCCGCCGGCCGTTCCATCTCAAAGGCGACAGCGGCGCCGACTATACGGCGGACAGCGTCATCATCTCCACCGGCGCCCAGGCGCGCTGGCTGGGTCTGCCGAGCGAGTCGAAGTTTCAGGGCTTCGGCGTGTCCGCCTGCGCGACCTGCGACGGTTTCTTCTATCGCGGCAAGGACGTGCTGGTCATCGGCGGCGGCAATACGGCTGTCGAGGAGGCGCTCTATCTCACCAACCATGCCAGCAAGGTGACGCTGGTCCACCGCCGCAACGAGCTTCGCGCCGAGCGCATCCTGCAGGACCGGCTGTTCGCGCATGAAAAGATCGACGTCCTCTGGGACACGGTGCTGGAGGAGGTGGTCGGGACGGAAGCGCCGCTCGGCGTCACCGGCGCGCGGCTGAAGAACCGCAAGACCGGCGAAGTTTTCGAGAAGCAAGACGGACGGCATTTTCATCGCCATCGGCCATATGCCGGCAACCGAAATCTTCAAGGGCCAGGTGGCGATGAAGCCGAACGGCTACATCATCGTCGCCCCCCACTCGACGGCAACCAACGTTCCCGGCGTCTTCGCGGCTGGCGACGTGGCCGACGAAATCTATCGCCAGGCGGTGACGGCGGCGGGCATGGGCTGCATGGCCGCGCTCGAAGCGGAGAAGTTCCTGGCCGGGCTCGAACGGCATAGTCAGGCTGCGGAATAGCCTTTTCGTAACAAATAGCGCAAAATATCGACTTATGGATTGGGATAAGCTCCGAATATTCCATGCTGCGGCAGAGGCTGGCAGCTTCACCCATGCGGGTGAGGCGCTGAATATGAGCCAGTCTGCCGTCAGCCGCCAGGTCAGCGCCCTCGAACGGGAGCTGCATGCACCGCTATTCCATCGCCATGCGCGCGGTCTCGTCCTCACCGAACAGGGCGAGATGCTCTACCGCACCGCGCAGGACGTGTTCATGAAGCTGGCGTCCGCGGAGATTCTGCTCACGGATTCACGCGGCAAGCCGAGCGGCGATCTGCGGGTGACGACGACGGTGGCGCTCGGGGTCAATTGGCTCACGCCCCGGCTGCATGAGTTCATGAACCTGTATCCCGATATCCGCCTGCAGCTCATTCTTGACGACGACGAGCTCGATCTCGGCATGCGCGCGGCCGATGTGGCGATCCGTTTCGCCCCGCCCTCGCAGAACGATCTCATCCGCCGCAAGCTGTTCGTGGTGCACAACCACGTCTACGCGCTCGCACGACTACGTAAAGCGGCACGGCGCTCCGAAGACGCTCGCGGATCTTGAGAACCACCGGATCCTGACCTATGGCGGCATGGCGCCGCCGCATCTGCGCCCGATCAACTGGCTGGAAAAGGCGGGGCACGAAAACGGCTCGCCGCCGCGCGTGCCGGTGCTGCAGATCAACAGCGTGCTGGCGCTCAAGGAAGCGGTGCGCCGCGGCGTCGGGCTGGCCTTCCTGCCGGATTACGTCGCGCGGGACGATCCGCGCATGGTCGCGGTCCTGGAAGGCGAGGACAATTTCCCGGCCTTCGAGACCTATTTCGTCTATCCGGAAGAAATGAAGGCGTCCAAGCGCATCGACGTGTTCCGCGATTTCCTCGTCGCGAAAGTCGCGCGAATGGTCGTTCTGAGATTCAGACGGGATCGACGAACGGGTTGACGCGCCTGTCCATCACCTCGGCGATCTCCTCGAAACGCCATGGCCTGAAGTCATGGTTTTCGACACCGACGTCGATGCTGTAGATCATCTCAGAAGGAAACGATCACGATCCATATCGTTCTGTTTACGCACAATTTTGCAGGAAAACCGGTTCCCACTTTTCCTGATCGTGCTCCAGGCGCCGGCCGCCAATTCGGCGACAGGCCGGCGAGATCAGACCTCGTCGTCGCGGGTCAGGTGGTGCCCCTTCGTGTCCTGCAGGAACAGGCCCGCCGATCACCGTCATGGCCGCGACCGCCATCGGGTACCACAGGCCGTTATAGATATTGCCGGTCGCCGCGACCATGCCGAACGCCGTCGGCGGCAGGAAGCCGCCGAACCAGCCGTTGCCGATGTGGTACGGCAACCTCATCGAGGTGTAGCGGATCCTGGTGGGGAACATCTCCACCAGCAACGCGGCGATCGGGCCGTAGACCATGGTCACGTAGATCACCAGGATGCAGAGCGCCGCACCGGCCGGGTAGTCGCCGTGGACGGATCGGCCTTGGACGGATAGCCGGCGTCGTTCACCGCGCACCGACAGTATCGGCGAATCGGCCCCTTGCTCTGCGCGGCGATCGGCCTTCTCCGGCCGGTGCCATTGGACGGCTGAAGTTCTTGCCGCCCACCGCCACCACCGCGACCGTACCCGCAGCGCGGCCACGTTTTCGTACGGCACGCCACGCCGGGTCAGGAAGCTCTTGGCCACGTCGCAGGAGCTGGTGAACACCTTCTTGCCGATCAGGTCGATCTGCAATGGCAGTCCTTCGGATCGGCCATCACCTTGATCGGAGCGGACACGCTGGCCGCTTCGATCGCCGGGTTGCCGCAGTGCGTGAGGGCCTTGAAGATCGGGAAGTAGGTCAGCGCGGCAAGCAGGCAGCCCGCCAGCACCATCGGCTTGCGGCCGATCTTGTCCGACAGCCAGCCGAACACCACGAAGAACGGCGTACCGATGACCAGCGCGCGGCGATCAGCAACTGGGTGCCGTGTAGCCGTCCATCTTCAGCGTCCGCCCGAGGAAGTACATCGCGTAGAACTGGCCCGCGTACCACACCACGGCCTGGCCGGCGGTGACGCCGAACAGCGCCAGCAGCACCAGCTTGAGTTGGCGCCAGCGCCAAACGATTCGGTCAGCGGTGCGTGGAGTGCTGCCCTCCTCCTTCATCTTCTGGAATACCGGGGATTCGGCCAGCTGCAGGCGGATCTAGACGGAGACGGCGAGCAGCACGACGAAAGCAGGAACGGAATGCGCCAGCCCCCAGACGGCGAACGCGCCGGATGTCTGGCAGCCCAGAATGACCAGCAGCGACAGGAACAGGCCAAAGGTGGCGGTGATCTGGATGAAGCTGGTGTAGAGGCCGCGCGGCCATGCGGCGCGTGCTCCGCCACATAGGTGGCCGCACCGCCGTACTCGCCGCCCAGCGCCAGGCCCTGCAGCAGTCGCAGCGCGATCAGGATGATCGGCGCGGCCACGCCGATCTTCGTAGCCCGGCAGCAGACCGACCAGGAAGGTCGAGAAACCCATGATGAGGATGGTCACCAGGAAGGTGTACTTGCGCCCCACCAGGTCACCCAGCCGGCCGAACACGATCGCGCCAACGGCCGCACGCAAAGCCGGCGGCGAAGGCCAGCAGGCGAAGATATACTGTGCGGCCGGGTTCAGGCCGGAGAAGAACTGCTTGCCGATGATCACGGCCAGCGAACCGTACAGATAGAAGTCGTACCACTCGAAGACCGTCCCGGCGGAGGACGCGATGATGACCTTGCGCTCCTCGGCAGGCAGGACGGGCGCCACAGCAGGCGCCGAGCGCCCGGCACGGGCGCC
The DNA here is from genome assembly GCA_963727575.1 of uncultured Alphaproteobacteria bacterium. Lineage (GTDB taxonomy): Bacteria > Pseudomonadota > Alphaproteobacteria > Rhizobiales > Rhodomicrobiaceae > JAHQVI01. The sequence continues at coordinate 1,718 of CAVSIA010000029.1, read as the reverse complement.
GACTGAAACGTGAGCCATGAAATGTATGCCCTTGGGACCGTTGCTTCCCGCTCTCCCCCTGCGGCACGTCACGCGCCGGGATGCCTCGGCGGAGTGTTGGTTCTGCTTGGCAGGGCCGTGGCCGCGAAGTGTCAGACGGCAACTGACACTTGCGGCGTCAAGAAATTTTGCGGCGAATGAAATCTACGCTAAGTAGATGACGCTAGGTATTCAGCAATTAGTCTAATATCTATGTGTTTGTTGCTTATAATGGCGGTTACGTGAAGGTATATTAGACGAAAGTCAAGCATTCGCCTGAATAACATTGACGCAGATCAATGAGCTGGAGCGCCGAATTCGGTGATGCCACGCTTTGCGCATGGAGCGCGACAGTGGGCGAAAGCGCCAGCACCGATGAGCACGCTCATCGCACTCGACGTGCGCTGCAATGACCTCGGCTAGGACGGCAAGCAGGGCGCTGGTCGTTGAACCTCCGTTCCCGCCATGGCGACCAAGCCTGTAGACGTGTATGAGATGCGTTGTGGTAAGAGGATCGCGATGGCCCCGTTGGATGCGGTCAGATTCGAGTCGAAAGCGGAGCTCGACCGGCTGATCGACCGCGCGAAGGCGGAGCGCTGGAACAGGCTACACGATTTCTGGGGCCGGGCGCGCTGGCCCAATCGGCGCCAGTCTCCGCCACGAGCGGTCCCTTTACCACTTGACTTGGCCGATCGAGGATCTCCCCGTGAGGCTTCGGCACCTCACTGATCTTACATCCCTAAATCTGTCGGGCAATGGAACCGGCAACAACGCCATGCGGGCGCTGGTAGGCCTGACGAGGCTCGTCGCGCTCGACCTGTCCTGCAATCGGCTCGGTCCAAGAGGCGCGTGCGCGCTCGCCGGGCTGACGAACCTGACATCACTCAATCTGTCGGACAATGGCATCGGCGCCAAGGGCGCGCGGGCGCTCGCGGGCCTGGGCAAGCGCATCCCGCGCGATCCATGGCTTAAGGCGCTCGTCGCGCTTGATCTGTCCGGCAATGCGATCGGCGACGAAGGCGCGGCGGCGCTGGCGCGGCTGACGACCCTGCGATCGCTCGATCTGTCGCGCGATCGGATCGGAGACGGCGGCGCGCGGGCTCTGGCGGCGCTTCCCCATCTCGCCGCCCTTACTTCGCGGCTACAATCGGGTGGGTGATGCCGGCGCGCGGTCGTTGGCGGGGCTGACGACGCTGGTCTCGCTTAGCCTTTCGGGCAACGAGATCGGCGATGAAGGAGCGCAGGGACTGGCGGCGCTGACCCATCTCACCTCGCTCGGTTTGTCGGACAATCAGGTTGGAAGTGCGGGCGCACATGCGCTGGCGGGGTTGACGAAGCTTAGCGCGCTGGATCTGTCGAGCAACCCGATCGGCGATGAAGGCGCACGGGCGCTGGCGGGATTGACGACTTTTGCCTCTCTCGCTCTGTCATACGCTCAGATCGGCGACGAAGGCGCACGAGCTCTGCCGCAGATGACGGCTCTTGCATCCCTCAATCTGTGGCACAATCGGCTCGGCGACGAGGGGCTGCGGGCCTTGTCGGGACTGAAAAATCTAACCTCGCTCGATATGTCCGATAACCGGGCGGATGTCGAGGGCGCGCAGGCGGCGGAGGCGACCCACGCGACAGAGGTCCCTCATAGGCGGCATCGTGAGATTGGTGTCGAAGATGCGCAGGCGCCCGGACCCCTGAGCTCAAGC
>CAVSIA010000028.1:0-80527 GCA_963727575.1 uncultured Alphaproteobacteria bacterium | reverse complement strand
AAGGTCGTAGGTTCAAATCCTACCCCCGCAACCAAACTAAGATCACAACCCCGGCGACTTTTTTCGCGACGTCCCAGGTGCGGCAAGACCGGCGTCCCGCAGCGCTGTGGGCTCGTCGATTCCGGCGGCGTCCGACGCTTCGACAAATCCTCCGGTTTTTCGCGCAACTGTCGGCGCATTTTCCGATCGCTTGATCATCCTGACTCCGGTCGCCAGCATGTTCGCCGTTGCGCCACGGCATAAAAACCTGCGGATCGAGCATTTGATCGGCAAGATGACCGTGGACGCGGACAGCTTGGAGCGGTCGTTGCGTGACGCCGATTTTCGTGGAGGACACCAATGGTAACCAGTCTCGCATTCATCGGCATGGGAGAGGCGGGGAGCGCAATCGTGACCGGCTGGGGCGGAGCGCGCGACGCGCCGATCCGAGCCTACGACATCAAGTCGGACGATCCGGCGATGGCCGAGATGATGGCGGCGCGCTACAAGGCGTTGGGGCTGCGGGGGTGCCGCAGCGCCGCTGAAGCGGTCGATGGGGCGGAACTGGTGTTCTGCACCGTCACAGCGGATCAGGCCGTGATCGCAGCCGAGACGGCCGCACCGCACCTCGCCCGCGGCGTAGTCTGGTGCGACCTGAATTCCTGCGCGCCCACGTCGAAACGCCGCGCGGCGCAGGTGATCGAGACGGCGGGCGGGCGCTATGTCGATGTGGCGGTCATGGCCGCCGTGCATCCGAAGCTGAATATGGTGCCGCTGCTGGTGTCGGGTCCGCACGCAGAGACTGTAGCCCCCATGCTTGCCGCGCTCCCCATGGCGCCGCGCGTGGTCGCAGGAGACATCGGCGCCGCTTCGTCGATCAAAATGATCCGCTCGGTCGTGGTCAAGGGCCTCGAGGCCCTGACGGCGGAATGCATGCTTGCTGCCGTCGCCGCCGGCGTCGAGGACGAGGTGCTCAGCTCGCTGATGCGCAGCCATCCCGGCACGAGCTGGCCCGAGCAATCCGCCTATAATTTCGAGCGTTCCATGGTGCATGGCGAACGCCGCGCGGCCGAGATGGAGGAAGTGGCCAAGACGCTGGCCGATCTGGGGCTGCCGAACCGCATGGCCGCCGCCACTGTGGACTGGCAGCGTGCGGTCGGACGCGCCGGCGCCGCCATTCCTGAAGGCGGTGAGAAAGCGAGCATGCGCGAGTTCGCCGAACGTCTCTTGCCGGCAATCCGGCGATCGTGAGTTGGGCGGCGGTCGCGGAGACGCGCTCCGAATCGATCGCGCCAAACTCTCGAGTTCCAACGAGGCCGCCGAGCCTTGGAGCACGGCGCCCCTCTGGCAGAGCCTCGTCAGCCGGTTTGGCGGGTGCCGTTAGCCGGCCCGAATTTCCGCCGCCAAACGCACAGGCGCATCCTGGCTACGTCTGAAACCCGACGCCCTCCGTTCCGCCGACCTGCAGGTCCGCCAGGAAAAGCTGCTCCAATCCTGCGCCTTCATATGCCAGATTGGTCGAGCCATACAAACTGACCGAGACCTCATGTCGCCGCTCCCCCGACAGCCGATCAACCCGACATTGCGCCGCGCCCTCACCCTCGCTCTGGCCGCGCTCGGTGCAGCCGCGTTCCGGGCGACCGGCCTGCCGCTGCCGTTCCTGTTCGGTCCAATGCTTGCCTGCCTGATGGCCGCCCTGCTTGGCGCACCGCTGAAAGGACTGGGCGCAATCGCCAAGGCGGCTCGAACCGTTCTCGGCGTCGCCGTGGGCGCATCGATTACACCGGCGGTCGTCGGCCAGCTTCCTCAGATCGCGGCGTCCGTCGCGCTGGTGCCCCTCTACATTGCCGTCATCGGGCTGATCGGCGTCCCGTTCTTTCACCGCTTCTGCGGCTTCGACCGGGCGACGGCATGGTATTGCGCGATGCCCGGCGGACTTCAGGACATGGTGCTGTTCGGCCAGGAAGCGGGCGGCGACGTGCGGGCGCTGTCCCTGGTCCATGCGACGCGGGTGCTGATGATCGTCACCCTCGCGCCGATTATCCTGACACAAGGGTTCGGCGCGCCGCTGGTCTATCCGATCGGCGCACCCGCAGGCGACCTGCCGCCGCACGAATTGGCGATCATGGCCGCGGCGGCGCTGATCGGCTGGAAAGGCGGCGAGCGGATCGGGCTCTTTGGCGCGGCGATCCTCGGACCGATGATCGTGACCTGCGTGTTGTCGCTCGCGGGCGTGCTGCATTTCCGGCCGCCGGCCGAGGCGGTCCTGACCGCGCAATTCTTCATCGGCATGGGGATCGGCGTCGGCTATGTCGGCGTCACCATGCGCGAGTTGCATCAGGCCGTGCTGGCGGGCGTCGTCTTCGTGTTGATTCTTGCGGGCGTCGCGGCCGGCTTTACGGAAATCGTGGTGCAGTTCGGGCTAGCGAAACCGGTCGAGGGATTCCTCGCTTTCGCTCCGGGCGGGTAGGCCGAGATGACGGTGCTGGCCATCATCGTCGGCGCCGATCTGGGGTTCGTGGTCGTTCACCACCTCACGCGGGTCTTCCTGGTGATTACCTGCGCGCCCCTTGCGGCGCAATTGTTCGGTGCAAGAAAGAAAGCGGTCGTCGCGGTCGCGCCGTCCGACCCCACGTAGTGTTGGCAGCACGCCGCATGCGATCTTGGGTTGATTTTGTTAAAAATACTCGCGTCATACGCGCAATGCGTCCCGTGCGGTTTTGCATATGCGAAGAAAGATGCACCAAATTCATAAACCGGAGAGAAATTCTAGCTTGCTGGCTGAGGTCTCCGATGCAAGGTTTATGGCGCTAGACATGCGGCTGGACGGTATAATCTTCAAGAATTTGCGAAGCGATCCGCATTTGCACTAGGTCCACCGGCCCGTGGGCGCATGAAAAAAAAGACGAACAATCTGGGAGGATTGATATGTCTCACACCATCAGATTTGCGCGCCGCGCAATGTTCGCCCTCGCCATATCGGCGTCCTCGGCGCTCGGGCTGGCGACCTCTGCGTCGGCGCAGGCACCCGACCTCAGCGGCAAGACCGTGGACTACGTGATCCCGTTCTCCGAGTCCGGCGGATCGGCGCGCTGGGCCAATTTCTTTGCGCCGCTTCTCAGCGAGCATCTGCCCGGAAAGCCGACCGTTGTGGTGCGTTATCGGCCCGGTGCCGGCTCGACCGAAGGCGCCAATTGGTTCCAGCAGCAGACAACCGACGACGGCACCGTCATCTTCGGCACATCCGGCTCCACCCAGTTCCCGTACCTGCTCGGCGACCCCCGCGTGCGTTACGAGTATAAGGACTGGCAGGTGGTACTGGCGTCAGGGACCGGCGGCGTAGTTTATCTTCCGCCGGATCTGGGCAAACGCTTCGACGGCGATTTCGACGATCTGAAGGGCGAAGCCTTTCTTTACGGCTCGCAGGGCGCAACGACGCTCGACCTCGTCCCGCTGCTCGCCTTCAAGCTGCTCGGGCTCAAGGTCGATCCGGTTTTCGGCATCAAGGGACGCGGCGACGGCCGTCTCATGTTCGAGCGCGGCGAGGCCAACATCGATTATCAGACCTCGCCAGCCTACCTCAAAAGCGTCGTGCCGCTCATCGAGCAGAAACTCGCCGTGCCGGCCTTCAGCTACGGCTCGCTTGACGAAAACGGCAAGATCGTCCGCGATCCGACCTTCCCCGATCTGCCCAGCTTCAAGGAAGTGTGCGAGAAGACCGCCGGATGCGAAACCTCGGGCGTCGCATGGGACGCATGGAAGGCGTTCTTCATCTCCGGCTTCGCCGCGCAGAAGATGGTGTATCTGCCGAAGACCACGTCGAAGGCCGTCGTCGATATGTACACCAAGGCGTTCAAGGAGATCATCGCTCGCCCTGACTTCGCAAAGCTCGCCGAAGAAGAGCTGGGCGTCTATCCCCAGCTCACCGGCCCGGGCGCACAGAGCGCGAACGAACAGGCGATCACCGTTTCGCCCGAGGCCAAAGCCTACGTGCTGAACTGGCTGAAGACCGACTACAACGTCACCCTGCAGTAACCCTTGCTGCGACGCAGCCCCATCCGCCAGAGGGCGGGTGGAGGCTGCGCAGACCGCAGCGTCTTCGATAAATGGGTTCCAGCATGGACCTGATCGCGTCCGCATTGCCCTCGCTGGGCGACGCGCTGCTTCTCGTGCTGCAGCCACAGCAGCTCATGTATCTCATGGCCGGGGTGCTGCTCGGTCTGTCGATCGGCGTGCTGCCGGGGCTGGGCGGCATTGCCGGCCTCTCTCTCGTTCTGCCGTTCATGTTCGGAATGGAGAAGGTTTCGGGTCTCGCCCTGATGGTCGGCCTCGTCGCCGTCATTCCGACCTCCGACACCTTTTCCTCGGTGCTTCTCGGCATACCGGGCTCGTCGGCATCTCAGGCGACGGTGCTCGACGGCTTCCCGCTCTCCAAGAAGGGGGAGGCGGCGAGGGCGCTTTCGGCGGCATTCGTTTCGTCGCTGTTCGGCGGTCTGTTCGGCGCGACCGTGCTGACCGGCTTTATTTTCGTTGCGCGCCCGATCATCCTGGCTTTCGGCTTGCCCGAAATGCTGATGATCACGATCCTCGGCCTGTCGATGGTGGCGATCCTGGCCGGCCGGGTGCCGCTCAAGGGCGTCGTCGCGGCCGGACTGGGCCTGATGGCCGGCACGATCGGCGCGGCCGGCGCGGGCGGCAGCCTGAGGATGGCAACCTACAAGATTCCCTATCTCGTCGACGGCCTCCAACTCGTGATCGTCGGCCTCGGCATTTACGCGATCCCCGAAATCGTTTCGCTTCTTCGGCAGGACCGGCCGATCTCCACGTCGGGTGAGTTGGGGCTCGGCTGGCTTCAGGGCCTGAAGGACTGGTGGGCAAACCTCTCGCTGTCCATCCGCTGCGCCGGGATCGGCGTCGTCGTGGGCGTGATCCCGGGCCTCGGCGGGTCCGTGGTCGACTGGATCGCCTATGGCTATGCGGTGCAAAGCTCGAAGGATCGATCCGAATATGGCAAGGGCGACATCCGCGGCGTGATCGCGCCGGAATCCTCGAACAACGCCAAGGAGGGCGGCGGGCTCGTGCCGACGCTGATCTTCGGCATTCCGGGCTCCGGCTCGATGGCGGTGTTCCTCGGGGGCCTCGCGCTGCTGGGCTTGTCACCCGGCCCGCATATGGTGCGCCAGGAGCTTGACGTCACCTACACGATCGTCTGGTCGCTGGCGCTCGCCAACGTCATCGGCGCCGGGCTCTGCATCCTGCTGTCCCACCAGATCGCGCGACTGACGACGATCCGCTTCACGCTGCTCGCCCCCTTCCTGTTCATGGTCATCGCGTTCGCGGCGTTTCAATCGCGGCAGTCGCTCGGCGACCTCGTGGCGCTGTTCGCCATCGGTTTGCTGGGTATCCTGCTGCGCCGGTTCGATTATTCGCGGCCGGCCTTCCTGATCGGCTTCGTACTATCGGACCAGAGCCGAAATCCTTCGCCAACATGGCCAACCAGATCGCCGGCTCCCGCTTCAGCAGGGGGTGGGGAACGGGCTTCGAATATATCGCGTCGCCGATCACCATCACGCTGCTCGTCCTGACCATCATCTCGGTCGTATTCGGCATCCGCCAGGCCAAGCATATCCGCGAAAACCACGAGACTCCGACCGGCGCCAAACGGGCACCGGTGATTTTCATGCTCGCCATCACGGCGTATCTCGTCGTGGCCTGGATCAACGCGGCGATGATCTCGCGGATCGGCGACAAGATCTTCCCCCTCGCCGTCGGGACCGTCACCTTGATCAGTTGCGTCCTGCTTCTCGTCCGCATGATGCGCACGCCCGAGACCGACGAGGTGTTCATCGATCTGGAAGCCGGCGGCGAGGACTCCAGGGCGCCCCACAGCCTCTGGTCGACCCTCGGCTGGTTCCTCGGCCTTCTGGTGCTCTCATCGATTTTCGGCTTCATCATTGCACTGACGGTCTTCCTGATCGCCTTCCTGCGGGTCCGCGCCCGGGTGAGCTGGGCGAGGACGCTGTTCCTGATGGTCTTGGGAATCACCTTCATATGCCTGTTGGCGGCGACGCTCGGACGCGAGTTTCCGCCCGGGCTGCTGCAAGACTTCGTCAACCTTCCGTGGCCCCTCAGATGACACGGACACTGTTGAAACCGCCCGCGATCCGGTATTCTATGCGATCTCGTCCTTGCATCCATATACCGAACAGGGGCCTACCATGCAGATTGACACGAATGATCCGCTTACCCTTGCACGCGACGCTCTCCGCCTTGCCCAGCGGAATGTGTTGGCCGAGATCGGCAGCTATCCCGGCCCGATCTCGGGATGCGACGCCCAGTTCAATCACCTGCTTGCCATGCGATGGCGGCTCGGCCGGGCGCTCGCCGCACTTGAGGAAGAGATCGTCATCCCGACGCCCCGCTCGCCGCACTGAGGCGCGCGCGCGCAGCCAGGACGCCGTGTCGTGAGCGGCGAGAAGGTCTACGAGGTTTTGACCCGGTCGTTCCGGCAGGAAGGGGTCGAAACCTGCTTCGCGCTGCTTGGCGACGCCAATATGAATTGGGCGACGCGCCTCGCCGAAACCGGCTGCCGCATGATCTACGTCCGGCACGAGCATTGCGCCGTTGCAGCCGCCATGGCCTATGCGCGGAAAACCGGCGATGTCGGCGTCGCCACCGTGACCTGCGGGCCGGGGCTGACGCAGATCATGACCGCCCTGCCTGCCGCCGTGCGTGCGCACCTTCCGCTGGTCGTCTTTGCCGGAGAAGCGCCGCTGAAAGTCGCCTGGTACAATCAGGCCATCGACCAGGCCCCGTTCATCACCGCCACGGGCGCCGCCTATCATAGCCTGCATTTGCCCGAGCGGATGCCGGTCGCGGTGCGCGATGCCTTCCTGCAGGCCCGGCGCGAGCGTCGTCCGGTGGTGATCGGCGTACCCTTCGATCTGCAGGACCACGGCTGGACCGGCGGCGACACCCTGCCGGAGCCGTCGCATCAGCTTCTGCCGCAGCTTTCGCCGGTGCCGCCGCATCCCGACGATGTTGCCCGCGCCGCCGGCGTCGCAGCCGGGGCCAGTCGCATCATCGTCATGGCCGGCCTCGGCGCGGTGGACTCCGGTGCGGCTGCGGCCTGCCGGGCGCTGGCGGAGCGCTGCGACGCGCTGCTCGCCACCACCTTGCCGGCGCGCGGCCTGTTCCATGACGATCCGTTCTCGATCGGCATCGCCGGAGGGTTTTCCTCGGAGGTGGCGCGCGACTGTTTTGCCGAAGCGGACCTCGTCATCGCCGTCGGCTGCTCGCTGGCGCATCACAATTCGGACGGCGGCAAGCTCTGGCCGAAAGCCAAGCTGCTGCAGATCGATGTAGACCCGGTAGCCGTCAGCCAGGGCCGGGTTGCCGCGCGCAGCCACCTCCGGGCCGACGCAAGGCTCGGCGCCGAAGCGCTGGCCGCCGCCCTGCCCGCACGTGCGCCCGAATGGCGCAGCGCGGCACTCGCCGAACGCATCCGGACAGCCCCCTTCGACAGCGCCATTTTCGACATCGAGCCCGGCCTCCACGATCCGCGCGAGGTGATTGCCGCCCTGGAGGCAAACCTGCCCGGCGACTGGGAGCTGGTCAATTCATCCGGACACTGCTCATTTTTCTTCGCGCAAATGCCCTCGCGGCCGCAGGAGCGCTTTCTGACGATCCGCGAATTCGGCGCGATCGGCAACGGCATCTCCTTCGCCATGGGCGTCGCCGCCGCGCGCCCCGACCGCCCGGTGGTGATGTTCGACGGCGACGGCAGCCTCATGATGCATGTGCAGGAGCTGGAAACCATCCGGCGCCACAAGCTCAACATCCTCATCGTGGTGCATGAACGACGGCGCCTATGGATCGGAAATTCACAAGCTGCGCGCCGAAGGCCTGTCCGATGCGGGCGCGGTGTTCGGCCGGACCGATCTCGCGGCGATCGCGCGCGGCTTCGGTCTGGCGGGCGAGACGGTGACCGACATCGCCTCGCTGCCGTCGATGATTGCCGGCTTTGCCGCCAATGGCGGCGCTGCGGTCTGGGACGTGCCGGTTTCGGACCGGGTCATATCGCCGGTGCTCCGCCGCGCCCATCCGCCTCGTCCCGGACCCGCCGAGGGTTCGCATTGAACGGAGGCATCAGCTTTGCGACAGCCGGTCGGTGATCATCGTCAAGAGCCGCTCCGCCTGCGCGACAGCGGCCAGCCGCGACGGGTCGCCACCCCCAGCGTGCGGCTGATCTCCACGTCGCTGAATCGCAAGCCCACCAGTTCGTGCCGGGACAGGTTTGCGGTCAGCGCCGGCAATACGGTGAGCGCGGCGCCCTCGGCGACGAGGCTCATCGCCATGGCCGCGTTCTGCACCTCGTAGCGCCAGATGATCGCGTCGCGGTATTCGCCGAGCGCATCGTGCACAAGCTGGCGGTTGCTCGACTGCGTGTTGATCCGGACGAAAGGCTGCCCGGCAAGATCGGCGCGGGTTACCGTTTTTTGCCGGGCAAGCGGATGGTCCCGGCGGACCAGCACCACATAGGGCTCGTTGAAGATCTCGCGGATGTCCAAATCCCAGCGCTTCGCCCCGATGATCGAGATCCCGAACTCCACCTCCCCCGCTTGCACCAGCTCGTAAATTCGCGCGAAGGGCTGGTCATAGAGCTGGATGGCGATGTCGGGGCACTCTGCGGAGAACTGCCGCAGGATCGTCGGCAGGTAGTAATTGGCGATGGTCGGCAGACAGGCGAAGGCGAGGCGCTCCTGCTTGGCGATGCCGCGCTTGCGAATCCCCTCATACGCCTCCGAAAGATGCGCAAGGTTGCGCTGCACCTGAGTGAGCAGCGCCTGCCCCTCCTTGGTGAGCAGGACGTCGCGCGTGCTGCGGATCAGCAGTTGCACGCCGAGATCGATCTCGATTTTGCGAATGCGATGGCTGAGCGCCGTCTGCGACAGATTGAGATAGGCCGCTGCGCGGTTGAAACTGCCGAGCTCCGCGATGGCGACGAACGCCTCCAGCCCAAGGTAATCCGTCCGCATGCAGCTTTTCCGGCCCTGCTGTTCTCGCCGTCAGGATTATCACGCGCGTTTCAGATTGCCAATATCGGAGGCCGTGCGGCCCCAACTGCCCATTTTGGGCCAATGACGCTAGTATCGAGGACGAAGAAGCCCTGAAAGATGCCTAAGCGTCGGTGGGCTCAAAGGGAGGTAAGGACAATGGATCTACAACTCCAGGACAAGACCGGGCTGGTCACCGGCGCGAGCACGGGGATCGGCCGCAGGATCGCCAAACAGCTTGCGGCCGAAGGCGTCAAGCTCGCGATTGCGGCGCGCAGGCGCGAGCTTCTTGAGGAAGTCGCGAAGGAAATCACCGATGCCAGCGGACATGCCCCCATCATTATCGAACAGGACGTGTTGGCCGAAGGCGCACCGGAGGCGATCGCGAAAGCGGCCGTGGATGGGCTCGGGTCGGTGCAGATCCTGGTCAACAATGCCGGCGGCAGCCGGGCTTTCTCGCTGGAGACGACGGAAGACCAGTGGTCGGAGGCGATCACGCTCAATTTCGCCCGCCCGCGCCAGCTCACCCATCAGCTTCTGAAGCAGATGATGGACGGAGGATGGGGCCGGATCGTCAATATTACCGGCAAATCCGAGCCGGAGGGCATCAATGGCGCGTTCTGCGCGAAGGCGGCCATCCATTCCTGGGCCAAGGGCCTGTCGCGTGAGGTCGGCAAGCGCGGCATTACGGTCAACTGCATCGCACCAGGACGTATCATGAGCGAGCAGATCCGGAGGAACTACTCGCCCGAATACCGGAAATGGCAATCCGAAAACGAAATCCCTGTCGGCCGCTACGGCGAACCGGAAGAGCTGGCCAATCTGGTCGTGTTCCTGAGCTCGCCCCTTGCGGCCTATATCACAGGGACGGTGATCCCCGTGGATGGCGGCTTGCGGCGGTATCAGTTCTGAACGACGCTTTCGCATGGAGCGCACTTAACAAACGGGCGGGCCATCACATATTATATGCGGTGCGGAAGCCGCGCCTGCGTTCAAAGCCCGCTCCAAGGAGGACACGCTTTGCCCGAGCCATGGCCAGACATTCCCTACCCCGCGTGGCAGGAAACCTGTTCCGCGCTCCATCTCTGGTCGCAGATCGTCGGCAAATACCGCCTGGCTTGCACGCCGTGGGTCAATCATTCCTGGCACGCGACGCTGTACGTCACGCCGAGGGGACTGACCACAGGCCCCATTCCCGACCACGGTCGTGCAGGTCGTCGCGTCCTTCGACTTCGCCGACCATCAGCTCAAATTCGAGGCCGATAGCGGCGCTCGAGAGAGCGTCCCGCTCGAACCGATGAGCGTGGCCGAATTCTTCGAACGCGTGAAGCGCGCCATCGCCGCCGTGGGCGGAACCCCGCATATTCATCCCGTGCCGAACGAAATCCCCAACGCGATACCCTTCGCCGACGACATCGCCGTTCGCCCGTATGACGCCGACGCCGTGGAGCGCTTCCATGGCGCGCTGGTCAGCGTCAATCGTGTCTTTGCTTATTTTCGCACCGGCTTATCTCGGCAAGGTCAGCCCGGTTCACTTGTTCTGGGGCAGTTTCGACCTTGCCGTCACCCGCTTTTCCGGACGGCGGGCGCCGATCCATCCTGGCGGCATTCCGGGCCTTCCGGATGCGGTGACGCGCGAAGCCTATAGCCACGAGGTCTCCTCGGCGGGGTTCTGGCCAGGCGGCGGCGGTATCGACGCGCCGATGTTCTATTCCTACGCCTACCCTGCGGCGGACGGTTTCAGGAGCGAGCCGGTCGAACCTTCCGCCGCGCATTGGGATACGACGCTGGGCGAGTTTCTTCTGCCTTATGACGCGGTCCGCAGCGCCGATGATCCCGATGGCACATTGATCCGCTTCCTCACGACGACCTATGAAGCCGCCGCCAATTCCGGGGCGTGGGACCGGGCACCACTCGAATGCGCGTTCGGTCGTCCGGGTATTCCGCGAGCGGTCGGCCCGGCGTGACGCGCGGCGGTTGAAGCAACGACGCCCTGGATCCCACCAATTCTTTCGCCAATTCGACCGACGGACTTTCTCTAAAGCTTCCAGGCACTTACGGCACGGCCATTCGCGGACATCGGACCGCTCCGCAATATTGCCCTGAACTTCCTTTGCCCCCGACGCGACTGAAGGTCATAGGCACCAACCCGCAAAAGCGAGGAGGAATTCGCATGGCCAAAATCTACGGAACGTCAAAAAACGACGATCTGACCGGGACCCACCACGACGATACGATCTATGGCTACGAGGGAAGAGACAGCATCTTTGGAAGCTCGGGCAGGGACACGATTTACGGCGGAGACGGACGCGACGACCTTAACGGCGGAAGCGGAAACGACCGAATTTATGGCGGCAACGGCGACGACGATCTTTTTTCCGGTCTGGGAATGCCGAGCGATGTCGATAGCCTGTTCGGCGATGCGGGAGACGATCTCCTCAGAGGCAGCTTCGCCATCGATAATCTGTATGGTGGCGAGGACGACGACCGGATTTACGGCGGGGGCGGCGACGACCGACTTTTTGGCGACGACGGTGACGACTTCCTCGACGGCGGCGACGGCGACGACGTTCTGAACGGCGTCAACGGAACAGACACCGTAAGCTACGCAGATCGGGCGAGCGGGGTCATTGTCGATCTGTCCAATGAAGACTACCAGGATACGCAAGGTGGCGGGGTCGACGCACTCATCAGCATCGAAAATCTCGAAGGAACGGCATTCGGCGACGCGCTCTACGGCGACGGCGGCGCCAACGTCCTCGACGGGCTCGGCGGCAATGACTCCCTGTTCGGATATGGCGGGCGAGACACCCTCTATGGCCGCGGCGGCGTCGATGCGCTTTACGGCGGCAACGGCGATGACGGTCTCTATGGCGGAAACGGCGCGGACTATCTAGAAGGCGGCAACGGAAACGACATACTCGACGGCGGGGGCGGCATCGACACTGCGAGCTACTTTCAGCAAAATTCGGGCGTTACCGTCGACCTGACACTGGGCTTTCAGGATACGATAGGCGCGGGAACCGACGTTCTCATCGACATCGAGAGATCTGGTCGGGTCCAGCCATGCCGACAACCTGCTGGGTGACGATGGAAACAACGTGCTCCAGGGAAATAGTGGCAATGACTCCATCGGCGGCCGGGACGGAGACGACGAGATCAGTGGCGGCAACGGACATGACCAGCTCCGCGGCGGCTATGGCGACGACTTCATCCACGGCGGCGATGGAAACGACGTCATCGCAGGCGGCGGCGGCAGCGATCAACTCTGGGGCGATCACGGCCATGATACGTTCGAGTTCGGCAACGACTGGGGCCACGATGTCATCCTGGACTTCGAGAACGGCCTCGACTTTCTCGATCTCTCCGACGTCAGCGGGCTGAACACCTTCAACCAGTTGACGATTTCCGAGGGCTGGTTCGGTACGACCATATCGTTCGACGGTCAGGACATTCTGCTCGGGGGCATTGCTTCGAACACGATTCACAGCGACGATTTCATTCTGTGACGATTAAGGAAGATGGTGGCACCCGCCGTCTTCCTGCTCACGCCGGCCGCACATCTCGCTCTCTCCGGGGACAGATCAAAGCTAGAGCGTGATCAGGAAAAGTGGAAACCGGTTTTCCGTCCGATCACGCGATCAGCAAAGGAATTTTGGAGCGGGCCAAAAGCGAAGTTGTTTCTATCCAAGGTGATCCCGCTCTAGAAGCTTGGCGATCGGTCGTCAGCGAACAGGTTGCGTCCGTTGAGGGTCAGATGTCTTGCGCGGCGATCCCAGATTTGCGCGGCCGCGAAGTTTCGCCATGCGTCCGGATCGGTGAAGCTCGACGTCTCCATACTTTCCACGAGGTGATGCTGGCAATCATGGACCGTGACGCCGGGGATCATGACCAGCGCATGATAGGGGATGGCAAATTGCAGCCACCATGCCGTGAGCGGCCGCCCCGCGCTCGTGCTGATCACCGCGCTCCAATGCGCGCCCGGCGGCGCACAGCTCGTGCCACCCGGCTTGGTCCGCATGACCTCGGCGTGCACCGATGATTTTTCGTTCACGAACAAGCCGCCACATTCGATGCCGATCCCGGCGGAGCGAACATCGGCGGGGATGACCTGGCAGTCGGGACCGCTGAAGCTCATGAGGATCTCGTTCCAGACCCGGGCCGGGAATGAGACCTGAGGAAAGAATATGGATAGATCGTAGCTCACGTTCGCGGTCGTCCTCAGCGTTACGCGCAAGGCGCGACTTGATCATAGACGTGAAAGCAGTCCTGAGCGAGCAAGAGCCATCTCGCCCGCCGGCGCAACCTTCCAGGCAGGCAGCGCCCAACTCACGTATCAGTTGACGGCAATCGGCCGCGCACCTAGATTTCGGCCCCTGAATTGCATTTGCAGCGCTTTGCGCACAATTTGGAGCGATGTTTGACCCACCTCAGCGAGATCGTCGCGGTCGAGCCGGACGGTGGCCCGGTCTGGGCCGAGTGCATCCGGATCTATTACGAGGCCTTCCCGGAATGGGAGCGCGAGTGGGACACGCTCCTGGAACGCCGCACCGCGAGCGGACGCTATGTGATGTTCGCCGGGCTCAAGGACGGCCTCGTCGTCGGCTTTTACGTGCTCGACGTCGAGGAGCCCGGCCAGAATTACGCATTGTTCTCCTATCTGGCGATCGATGAACCGGAACGCGGCCGCGGCTACGGCGAAGAGCTGACACGGCACGCCATGCGGGTATTCGCCGAACGCGGCGACCGCGGCTGGCTGCTCATCGAGGCGGAGGACCGCCAGGCGCGTTTCTATGGCCGGATCGGCTTCGGCAAGCTCGCAATCGACTATTACGTGCCCCGATATGACGCGGTCGACGCCGTGCCGATGCATCTGCTGGCGATGCCGCGCAACGGACCGGTCAATTCTGTGGACGGCGCCGCGTTGAAGCAAATTATCGAGCGCATTTATCGAAGCGGCTATAAGCTGGGCGCCGACGATCCACGGCTGGAGCGGCAACTCGCGCTGATTCCGGGCGAGGTCCGGCTCATAGAATGGCCGCCCAACGACACTTGAAGCGATCAGGAACGGACGCGTGCTCTATTATTCGCAGAAGGCAAATCCCTCCGACTCCGTCGTCCGCGACATCGACAGCCTCATTGCCCAGGGCCGCACCGAGTTCCAGTCCTATATGTTCATCCGCTCGGCGGTGAACGGCGTCTGCATCGCACTCGACGGCGACATCCAGTCCTGCGAGGCGGACGAAGCGCTCTACCATGAGGCGCTGGCGCATCCGGCCCTGCTTCTGCACCCGAACCCGCGATCCGTGCTGATCATGGGCGGCGGCGAGGGTGCGACCAGCCGCGAGGTTCTGCGCCATTCCAGCGTCGAGCGCGTGGTCATGGTCGATATCGACCGCGAATTCGTCGAGTTGTGCAACACGCATATTCCGAAATGGAGCGCCGGCGCCTACCGGGATCCGCGCCACGAGGTCCGCTACGAGGACATCAACGCCTTTCTGGCGCAGTCGGATGTCCGTTTTGACGTGGTCATCGGCGACCTTGTCGATTTTGCCGACGACGACTCCCCGGCCGCCATGTTCTACAGCCCCGATTTCTACGCAAAGCTGAAGTCCCGCCTGAACGATGGCGGCCTGCTGGCGACCCAGGCCGGGCCGCTGACGCCCGCGACCATGGCGCATCACAACAGCGTGCGGAAGGGGCTGCGCGATGGCTTTGGCTCGGTGCTGTCCTATGGCGCCTTCGTTCCCAGTTTCTACGCGCTCTGGGGCTTCGTGCTCGCGGGCCGCGATCTTTCCGACCTCACGCCCGCCGGCATCCGGGACCTTGTCCTCAGGCGAGGCGCCGAGCGCGGTCTGACGCCTCCGGCGACGGGTCTTGACGCCCTGGCCAACGAATTCTGCCTGCCTCTATTGCTCGCGGAGAAGATCGCCTAAGCTTATTTCCGTCTATCGAGGGTCGTCATGCGTATGGAAACCGAAAATCTATTGGCGCAGCCGCCGGCACAGGGGAGCGACCAGTTCCGCGCGCTGAAGGTCCATATCGGCGAGTTCTTGGCATTTCTCACCGAAGAGCAATTCGAGGACGGCCGGAACTGGTCCCGCCGTCTGGTGAGCGAGCAGGCACCGACCCATCCGGGCGCCGACGACGTCGAAACCTATTACAAGTCGCTCCACCGCAGCGAGAACGAATTCGATTACGCCCCGCCGCCCTATCTGATGAAGCTTTCGCCGGATCTCGCCTTTCTGATGTATGCGGGCAATTATTTCTCCGCCCGCTGCAAGATCGAGCAGAGCTATCATTATCAGCACGCGCACCGGCTGATCGAGCTCTCTCTGCGCTTCCTCAAGGTCGCCGACGAGGGCAGCGGACTGCGGCTGCTCCCGATCATCGGCCTGTTCAGCCGGTTGCAGGACCAGCTCAGCGAGATCGAACGGGCCTGCTACACGAGCGACGAAAGCCTGATCCATAAGGCCGCCTCCGATCTTCAGCGGTCTGTCGAGGCGATCCGTGCGCGCGACGTGCAGCTCTCGCCGGAGGAACGCGATCTCTACCAGCAGTTCCTGGAGCCTCGAACTCGAAGCGCATAACGTCTATGCCGGCGCCATGCATGAAGTCGCGAAGCTTGCGGCCTCGCGCTGGACCGACCGCGAACGCTTTCTCCAGGAGGCTTCGGCGGTCATTCCCGATCTTCAGGCCAGACGCCTGCATCTCGACGAGCTGGGCGCGACGATCCTGGAAAACGACCTGGCTCCGCAGATCGGAACGCTGAAAGGCTTCACGGCGCTGCCGGTGACGCCGCAGCAAGAGGGCGAGCTGACCGTGAAAACCGGCACGCTCGAGATCGCCTATTACGCCGTCGTGCGGCACAAGCTCAGGGGTACGATCGACACGCTGGCCCGCACGGAAGCGTCGGCGAAGGGCCGGAGCGGCCTGTCGTTCACCTCCTTCAACGCCGCCAAGGTCGAAGACGATCCGCTTTCCGACATCTGGGCGGGCCTTGAAGCGGAACAAATGATCGATTCCGCCTCCTGGCGCCTGCCGCCTGTCGACATGCAATTCCGCGGCAAGCCGGTCACGTTCCTGGCGACGCTGCGTTATTACAATTTCGGCCTGTTCTCGCTGACGTTCCAGACCGACATCGACGGGCTTTCCGCCAGCGCGGTGCGCCATATGGCGAGCCTCGGCAGCCCGATCGCGCTGGACGAGAATCTGATCTGGCGCGGTCATAACCGGCGGTTCGGCACCTTCGAGGCATTCGCCCAGTTCCTCTTCCCGGAAGTCGAAGCGGAGATCGAGCGGATTATCGCCCGCACGGCCGGCGTTCGAGCCCCCCGCGTCGGGCAGGAGGCGGAACAGACGCTGCGCTTCGATACGATCCTGAACCGGTTCACCGCGGTCCGTGTCGACAAGCTCAGCCTTGTCGAGGAGACCGGCGAACGGCTCGTTGCGCCGGAGGAAGCGCTCGCGCATCCGGCATTCAAGGCGCTCACCCTGCCCGCCCTCGAAGCGCGCTGCGCCATCGACGACTGGATCATGCGGCGCCCGCAGGACGCGTCGCAAAATCTCGCCCCGCTGCGCTATTATGCTGAGGGCGACCTGATGCTCGCCTGCCGTCACGACGGGGTGATCTGTCTGCTCAACCAGGCCAACTGGGTGCGCGACCAGGCCTGGGAGGCGATGACGGTCAGCGCCGCGATCACCAATTTCTTCTGCTACACCAATGCGCTGTTCAACCGGCGCGTCCGCAATCCGGTGATGCGGACGTCGACGCCCGAGGCGCATCTTGAGAAAGATCCTCGGCTCCGCGAGCGGCTGCAGCAGACGAGGGACGATCTGCAGGACATCCAGGGCTTCGAGCAGGAGGTCGAGCGGATGCTCGATACAATGGAAGCCGGCCACGTCATGCGGTTTCCCGATCTCACCCTGCTGGTCAACGGGCTGTTCGGGCAGCTCGGCTTCGCCCATCTCACCGAGCAGACGCGCACATTGCTGGCGCAGGCGCGCGAAATGCAGCAATTCCTGTTCGAGCGGCTGTCGCGCACACAGGAAGCCATCAAGGCCAAGCGTGCCGAGCAGCTCAATTTCATTGCCCGGATCATCGTGGTGCTGGTCGGCCTCGCGCAAATTCAGCCGTTTATGGTGTTGGCGGGCGACCTTCTTCACCACCCGATCTCCGCCGGATGGCAGCTCGGCGTCTATGTGGCGCTGCTGCTCGTCATCGTATGGCTCTCGATTTTCGGACGGACTCGCGGTGGCGACTGAATACCGCTTCCAATATCTCGCCAATGCGCCACTCGGCGAGGCGCAGATCGTCTTCCTGCCGGTTGCGCATGACGATACCGTCTGCGGCAGGCGCGGGACGGCGGACGGGCCGCGCGCCATATTCGCGGCGAGCGAGCAGCTCGAATATTACGAGGAAGATCTCGGCTGGTCGCCTTTCTTGCATATGAGCCCATGCGCCAGGCCGGAGCTGAGGCGCGAGGACGGCGAAACCGAAGCAGCGTTTCATGCGCGGATCGAGGCCGAGGCGAAGGCGGTCTACGATTCCGGCGGCTCGCGGCTCCTGATCGCGCTCGGCGGGGAGCATTCGCTGACCCCATCCGTTCTCGCCGGCTGCCTGGACGCACCTGCCACCATCGTCGTTCTCGACGCTCATGCCGATATGCGCGAAACCTATCAGGGCAGTCCCTACAGCCATGCCTGCACGATGTATCGGCTGCGCCGGGCCGGGCATCGGGTCATGATGATCGGGCTGCGCTCGCTCGCCGATTTCGAGGCGCCCAGGATCGCAGGCGACGAGGGCATTTCGGCGCATTGGGCGCGCCACCTGCGCGGCAGTCCCGGGCGCGATGCGCTGCTCGATCGGTTGCGCGCATTGAAAGGCGACGTCTGGCTTTCGGTCGATATGGACGTGTTCGATCCCAGTCTCGTGCCCAGCGTCGGCACGCCGCAGCCGGGCGGCATCGACTGGCACCCTGGCCGTGGATATCCTCGGCGCGCTGTTCGGGAATCCATCGGCGACCATCCGCGGAATGGACGTCGTCGAGGTGATCCCCGACGAGCGGCAGGTTTCCCAGGTCGTCGCGGCAAAGCTGGTGCAGAAAGCGATTTCGATGTGGGGCAAGCGGCACAAATATGATGAAAAGCCCAGGCACGGTGCGCAGGCGCAGATCGCCTATGAATGACGGCCGGCGCGGCGCAACGGATCAGGACCGGCAAAACCAGCGATGAAAGTCTTCATTCCGCAGCGGCATCGGCTCCATCATCCGAGCAAGGACTTTTCCGACGGACTGCCGCCCTTCGACCATATGGAGCGTCCCGAGCGGATCGAGTGGGTGCTGGCCGGGCTTCGCGCCGCCGGGATCGCCGATTTCCACGAGGTCGATGCCGCCGCGACTGAGCCGGTCTTCGCGTCTGCACGATCGCGATTACGTGGATTTTCTTGTCGAGCTGTCGTGGAAGATCAAGCCGGAACACGAATATCTGCCGGCGATCTTCCACGACGATCTCGGCGACGCACCGATCTGGTTCCGCGGTGGCGCCTATTGCCGGGAAACCGGAACGCCGATCGGCCCGCATACGATCGACGCCGCATTCAACTCTGCGGCCACCGCCCTGGCCGCCGCGGCCCACGTCCTGACCACCGGCGAGGACGCCCTCGCGCTTTGCCGCCCCCCCGGACACCATGCCGGGAAGCGCCGCTATGGCGGATATTCGTTCTTCAACAACGCCTATCTGGCCGCCGCGCAGATCCGAGCGGCCGGACGCCACAGCGCCGTTCTCGACATCGACTATCACATCGGCGACGGCAGCCTGGAGTTCGCTTCCGCCGACGCGCCCTATTTCTCGCTCCATGCCCATCCGGGGCGCAACTACCCCTACCTCGCCTCGCTCGCCGATGCCGACCTCCCTCACGCCACGCTCACCGTCCTCGCGCCAGGCGTGACGGTCGACCAGTATCTTGACCAATTGAGCGGGCTGATTGCCGGCGTCGCGGCGGCTCGTCCGGATGTCGTCATCCTGTCGCTGGGCTTCGACACGCTCGGCATCGACTATATCCAGGATGAGGAAACCGCCATCGCGGCCGACGATTTCGCCCGGATCGGCGAAGCCGTGGCCGGATTGCCCGCGCCGCTGCTCATCATCCTCGAAGGCGGCTACGATCCGGACCATCTCACGCGATGCACGGAACGCTTCTTTTCCGGCTTCAACGATATGCGGCGGCGCTGACATGGCCTATGACGAAGACCTCGCTCACCGATTCCGCTGCGCGCTCGAAGGCATGGCTGGCATTTCGGAAAAGCGGATGATGGGTGGCGTTTGCTTCTTTCTCGACGGCAACATGATCGGCGCCGCGGACCGCACCAAGGCGGGCGAGGGGCGTTACCTATTCCGCGTCGGCAAGGCCAAGATGGCGGAGGCACTGACGCGGGACGGCGCGCAGATCATGATGCAGGGCGCACGGCAGATGACCGGCTTCGTCTTTGTCGGAGAAGACGCCTGCGAGGATGACGCCGCGTTCCGATCCTGGGTGTCGATGGCCCTCGGCCACGCCAGCGGCCTGCCGCCGAAATAAGTCCCGTCGCAAGGGATGACGCGTATGTCGATTTCTGGGAACCTCAGGGAAAGTCCCGGTGTTGTCCCATGGCTCGTCCCGGTACAACGTCACCGTGCGGCGGTGCTGGACATAGCGTTTTGTTTGTGCACGATTTTTCAGGAGCGCCGGTTCTGCGCTTCCTGATTGTGCTCTGATCGAGCAATGCGATGGAGGCAGAGTTGACCAGGCGTCTCGACGGAAAACGGATCATGATCGTTGAGGACGAATTCCTGCCCGCGCTGGATCTCCAGCAGATGATCGAGGATTGGGGCGGCATCGTCGTCGGTCCGGTCGGCCGGCTCGATCAGGCACGCAAGCTGGCGGCCTCGGAAGAGCTCGACGGCGCCATCCTGGACGTCAAGCTGGATCGCGAAACCTCGTTCCCCGTGGCGGAGGATCTGCTCGAGAAGAATGTGCCGGTCATCCTCGCCACCGGCTACGACGCGGCCACCTTGCCGAGCCGATTCGTCGGCCTGCCGAGGCTCACAAAGCCGTATCACGTCACCACCGGCGAGCGCACCATCCTGGAGACCTTTGCGCTAGGCTAGGCTAGGCGCCGACCCTCGCCTTGATCGCCACCCCCGCTACATCTTTTCCTTCACGCCCTCGCGGATCAGCCACCAGTTCACCGGATAGGATGTGGCGAAGCCGAACAGCATGGCGATCTGCATCATGAACCAGAATTCGGCGCTGTTGACCTGAAGCCGGGTGTTCAGCAGGTCGGCGAACAGCCAGAAATGCGCGACGGCCATGAAGCCGTACATTCCCACCTGCCACGCGATCAGCGAAAGCGTATCGGCCTTCACCGCCTGGATCAGTCCCTGCGCGGGCGACAGGTTGCGCATCGGCGTGATGGTGAAATACTGGAAGGCAATGCCGAACAGAAATGCCAGGATGAAGTCCAGCACCCAGACGGCGAAGATTTTTTCCGAGAAAATGCTCTGCCAGCCGAGCCACACCGCCACCACGGGAAAGCCGAAAGCGAGCCATTCGGCGCAGATGTCGCCGAGCGTGCACCCGCTCCCGCAATGCGCGGAGCCTTTGGCGACCATCACCGGGAACGGCGTCTGCGCCTTGTTGGGCATCTCCTCGCCGCGAGCCATGGCCGCTTCCATGCGGCTCTGTGACGCGAGCCGTCCGTAGGCAAAATAACCCCAAAGTGAAACGAGCGTGCCGAACAGCGCTGTCACCGGCCAGACGATGTTCATGATCCACATGTGCTGCGGGTCGCGGAACTCGTCGATTGCGATAATCGCGGCGCTGATAAAACCGACCGCGAGGCAGATAAGGGAAATCGTATGGAGCCAGTCGGGAATCATTCGTCTTCCTAAAAGATATTAAGACATCCCCTGCGCCGAATCCCATTCTGGGACAAACGCCGCAATGCGGCGGCTCGACCGAAGCCAGAGCGAGCCGCACCTCGTAAAACGAGCGCGCAGCAGCGATGTGCTGCTGCGCGGCCCATTTGCTAAGCGTTCGCCTTGGAAGCTAGGCGGCCCGCTGGTTGATCTTGCTTTCGGCAAGGCTCGTCAGCTTGCGATCCGTCGCTTCCTCCTCGCTGAGATTCTGATGCAGGAGGCTGGTCACGTCATCGCGGCCGAGCTGCTTGGCCCAGGCGATCAGAGTGCCGTAACGGGTGATTTCGTAGTGCTCCACCGCCTGTGCGGAAGCCAGCAGGGCGGCGTCCAGAACGTCCTTTTCGGCAACTTCGCCGGCAACGTCATTGGCTTCCTCGATGATGCCGTCGATCGCCGGACAGTCGACGCCCTTCGCCGATTTGCCGAGCATGCTGAACACCTGCTCCAGCCGCTTGATCTGGCCTTGGGTTTCGGTCAGATGGGTCTGGAAACCCTGCTTGAGCTGCGGGTCGGTGGCCTTCTCGATCATGTCCGGCAAAGCCTTGGTGATCTGATTTTCGGCATAGTAGATGTCCTGCAGCGTATGCATGAACAGGTCATCCAACGTCTTGATGTCGCTTGAGAAAAGGCCCATTTCGCCTAGCTCCTTGGTTGCTGTCTGTGATTTTCACCGCAATGACGGTTTCTGTTCATCACGGCTGGCTTAAACGAGAAGGACGATGGTTCGCGGAATTGAAGCGATCGCGTCCCTTTGCGTCTTGCGGTTCGCGCAAGCGCGCCGTTTGCCTCATTGAGCTAACTGCGCCGAGGGAGCTTTCGTTCCTTCGGCATCAGCGGCCCGGACGAGGCTGGCACAGCTGACGCATTGGAACTTTTCACGCCGCCGATCTTTTTAATGGCGAACGGAAGCGGCCGAAGAGATTCAAGAATGACCGCGCCCGCTACAGGTCAGCTCCACCTGATATCTTATGCGGCGTCTAGCCTCGTAGACACGCCGACTTTGGGCGGCGTATCAGATGCAACCGTGAGCGCGGTCGGAAGCAGAAAGCTACCGTTTTGCGTTTCGAGGCACGGGTACAAAATGGGTCACCCAGCCTCTTTTACTGAGGGTTCTTATGAATACTAAAACTTACCGACCGGCTCAGAAGCTCTTACATTGGGCGGTTTTTGCTCTTGTTATCACCGTCTACGGCATCACCTATGCGGAAGCTCTTTATCCGCGCGGCGATCCGGGGCGTGATTTTGTCTGGTGGCTCCATATTTCTTTCGGTCTGCTGCTTCTGTCTTTCGTCGTTCTTCGCGTCTTCGTAAGAAGCTCGGCCGGTGCACCGCCGCCGCCGAACTCAGTTGGCAGGTTCCAGGAGCGTGTGGCCTCGATCACGCATTTCCTGCTCTACATTCTCCTGCTGGCGGTGCCGCTGATCGGCGTTGCGCTCACTTGGTACCGGGGCGATGCGCTAACCTTTTTCGGCTTGTTCACCATCCCCTCGCCCGTCGCGGCGGATCGCGATACCGCGCATTTCATCAAGGGAATCCATGAGCTGGCGGCAAATGGCCTGTTGATCCTGGCAGGCTTCCATGCGGCGGCGGCGCTCTGGCATCACTTCGTGCGCCGCGACGAAGTCCTGGAGCGGATGCTTCCGGGCAGCGCGGCAACGAGCAGCGGCGCAGGCTGACCCACCCCCGCTGCGGACACCGGGCAGGCAGGCGGCGGATCGCCTGCCTGCCCGGTGATGCGCAGCCTTCGCGATCGCGCGGTCAGGCCCGCTTTGCCAGAACCATGTCGATTTCCACCAGCGCATCGCGGCCGAGCTCGGCCACGCCGACCGTCGTGCGCGACGGCATGGCCCCATCATCGTCGAAATAGCGATGATAGACCGTGTTGAGGCCGGCATAGTCGCGGTCGAAATGGCTGAGGAAGATGCGCACGAAGACAGTATCGGCAAGGCTGTAGCCCGCCGCCTCCACGATCCGCGTCAGGTTCAGGAACGACAGCTCCGTCTGCTCCTCGATGGCCTCCGGCAATGGCGCATCGGGCCGGTCCGGATCGATCGGCAATTGCCCGGTAACGTAGAGCAGACCGCCTGCTTCGACGGCATGGGAATAGCGGGCCGTCTTCGGCGGCGGAGCGGCATTGTCGACCTTGATGTAGCGGATCATGCGATCTCTCCGGATACGTTGGCGGCGGCGTGCGGCTCAAGCGAATGGGCGATCGCCTCGGCGACGTGGCGGGCATGCGCCGACGCTTCCGGAACGCCGGTCGCCTCGCCGACGACGACGCGCGCAAGTGGCCCCGCCGCCCATAGGCCGGCATTGACGCAGCCCTCGCTGTCGATCAGATGCCCGTCCGCGTCGACATCGACGCCGATGCGAAGCGCGTCCGGACGGATCAGCCCGTTGGCGATCGCCGACCGGATCACCGGGTTGGACGAGCGCCGCAGATCGTTGTCGGGGCCGGTGCAATTGATGATCGCTTCGGCCGGCTCGGCTCGTGTCTCGCCGCCGCGCGGTGTCCAGCGCACGCTGAAGCGGTCACCGTCGCGCCCGATCTCCTCGATATGCCCGGCGGAAAGCCGCAGCCAGCCTTGGCTTCGTCCGCGCTCCATCAGCTCGACAACCTGCGGCGCCATGCGGAAGCGGTGCACGTCCCAAAAAGTCCGCAGCCGGTGGACGATCTTTGCCTGCTCGGGCATCGGCAGGCTTGCCCAATACGGGATGAGGCGGCGCCGGACGGCGTCGATCACCGCGTGCCAGCTGACACCCACCTCCGCGGCTTCGGCAATCCGCCGGCGAACGAGGCGCAAAAGCCCAATGGCCGTGCTGGGCGGCTCCTCGCTGCCGAACAGGTCGAAATCATCATAGAATTCACCGTGCGGACGCGGGGTCAGAGCGCGGCGGGCGATGGCGTGAATGGTCCCGCGATGTCCGTGCTCGCGCAGGGTGATCACCGCATCGCTCATGGTCAGTCCCGTGCCGATGACGACAACGCGCGCATCCGAGGGGATCGCCTTGATTGCATCATAGGCCCACGGATCGCGCACCAGATGCGGCAGCGCTTCGGCTCCATTGGTGATCGGCCAGCGAAACGACGGTGCGGCATGGGTCACGCAGAGGATGACGGCGGCATAGTCGCCGGCGCCCCCGTCGTCGCATTCAACCCGCCACTGCTCATGGCCTCCGCTCACCCGCAACGCCGTCCGGCGAATGTGGCGAATGACCGATCCGGACGGGTTGTCTTCCGCCGCCGCAGAGACGAGGCCTGCAATATAGGCGGCGAAATCCCGCCGCGTCGAATAATGATGCCCTTCCGGCGTCAGCGCGGCCCGGTCAGCGTCCCAGCGGCCGGTGCGCTTCAACCATCGCGAAAGATGATCGCGGTCCTCGGCAAAGACGAACATGCGGTCGCTCGGGACGTTGATGCGGTGCTCGGGGCCGCAGGAGCCGTATGCCAGCCCCGCGCCGACCGTCTCGCGCGGTTCGATGATGTCGATCGCGACGGGCACGGACGCGGCACGGGCGAGATGCACGGCAAACATCGCTCCGGTGAAGCCGCCGCCGATAACGCCGACTTTGTAGGAATTTGGCTGCGCGGTTGGCATCAATACCGGCTTTCCGGCAATCGGGTGACGAGACCGTCAATGATCGAATTGGCCGTGATCCGAAAGCTCAGGCGGCGGCGGACGTTGCTGTCGCCGCGCGAGGAGAGCAACGCGTCTTCCATGGTTGAGGGGCGCCGCAGGCAGCCGAACCGGGCCTCGACCGCGTAGGCAGCGCCGTCCGTGTCGCTATGGGTAATTTCAGGCATGCGTCTCCGTGTCTGCTTTTTCGGCACTTGGATCGAAGTCGATGGGCGCGGCTTCGGGCTTCGAGTCGGGCTTCAAGCCGGAGCGACATCATGCGAAGCGCCGGATCGGTCGGATCGTCGGACGTGGCGTCTCGAGATCGATCGCTTCGCTCATATAGCCGCGGGAGCCGGAAATCAAGATCACGGGGCCGGGGACCGGCTGCGCCGCCGGGAAGGGTCCGATGCTCAACACGCTCATGCGGCCGGGCCCCTGGTCTCGCCTTCGGGTATCCGGTCGAGCTCTGCGACCGCCGCGGCGAAACAAGCGAGCGGCGCTTCGGCGACGCCGATGCCGATCCAGCCGGACAGACCGTCGCGATGGGCGATGCCGGTATGGATGCGAACGCCCTCGCCGGAGCGAACCACCCGCCTGGCGTCGAGACCGATGCCGACCCCTGCCGTCCCCGCTAGGGCCGGCGCGATCGACGGGCTCCTCGCCAGGAACAGGCCGCGCATCCGTTGCCCGGCTTCGGTCGCCTCGTGCCATTGCCGCCCCATGCTGGCTGCGATCTCCGGCGAGGCGTGGGCGATGCAGCCGCCGAGGCCGAATGTCTCCATGATCGCGCTGTCGCCAAGATCGAGATGCGCATCGTCCATCGTGTAGGGCGGAAAGAAGCCGCCCTTGGGCAGGTCGGCCGGCGCGGTAAACCAGCGGTTGCCGGTGCCGGCAAGCTGAATGCCGCAGACGTGGCCATTGCGGCTTATCGAGGTCACCACGCTCGAACCGGCGGCCCCACGCGCGCGGTCGAGGCACAGCTTCGCGGACGCCATGGCGTAGTTCAGGAAATGCTGGGGATGGCTGGCGAGCCAGGTACGGACCGGACCGGCGAGGTCGGGCAGAGCGGCAAGGAAAGCGAACATGCCGCCGATATTGCGCTGATGCACGTCGTCGCCGAGTTCGACGCCCCCGACGATCGGCGGCAGCAGGTCCAGGCCGCCCGGAGGCAGCGCCTTGGCCAGCGCATCGGCAATCTCAGTCTCGACGAAGCGCAGCCCTTCGGCGACGTCCTTATCGTAAGCACCGAAGCGGAGGACGTTGCGGCCCTTCTCCGCCAAAGTCGCGAATGTCGACGCGCCCGTGGTCCGGTCCTCGATGCGGAACAGACGCTGGCTGGGCCGCACGACGCCCGCCATCGGCGACACCGTGCCAAGGCCGTGATTGCACAGCAGCCGGATCTGCCCGTCTTCGACCATGCGCTGCGCCGAGGCCAAGTCCCCCGCCCAGCCCTCATGGACGACCGCTCCCGCAAGCGCGTTGAAAACGACCGGCGGCGGCAATTCGCCCTTCTCGAAAGGCGGTCCGGCATGGCCAAGCTCGCCCTCGTCCAGGCCGAGCACCTCGCGGGCCGTCACCGGCTCGCGCAACACCGGCACAGCCGCAAGGATCACCTCGACCGCGGGCCGGTTCGCTGCATCCCCCTGGCCGCTTACGTGGTCGCGCCCGAACGCAAGAGGATGCTCCTGGGCCTGATCGCAGCAGGCGTCCGTCACCTCGCCGGGCCGTTCGGATTGGCTCAAAACCAAATTCCCATTTTAATATTTGCTCAGGGTCGGGACGAAAGTAGACCAGTCGGTCTCATCGCCTTGAATTATGCAAAGCACGTACCAAACGAGAACGATGGATCGATCTTGGGATCGAAGGTGCAGCCCGCCGGATTCGCAGCAGAAACAGGCAGGCGCTGAATTTATAGGCAGGACGAGCAAAGAATTCGCGGCTAAGCCATGCTGACCAGCGCGACGAGCGGATCGGCCGGCTTGCCGCGGCGGACATCCTCGCACGCGGCTGACCCGGCTCCGTCGCGCTTCGCTATTGCAGATCCGCCGTGGTAATCAGATGCGTAAGCGAGGAACGCCCGCCGCGCCCCGCCGCATCGGCGAGCTCGGCCCGGGCGATCACCCGCAGATGCACCTCGTCCGGCCCGTCGATGAAGCGCAGCGTCCTGCCTGAGGTATAAATGTCGGCGAGCGGCGTATCCGGGCTGACACCCATCGCGCCGAACACCTGGATCGCCCGGTCCGCCACGCGTGCCAGCATCGCGGGGACCAGCGCCTTGATCATCGAGATCTCCTTGCGCGCCGCCTTGACCCCGACCGTGTCGATCATGTAGGCGGCCTTCAGAACGAGCAGCCGCGCCTGGTCGATCTCCATTCGCGAATGCGCGATGCCCTCGGCGACCGAGCCGTGCTCATGCAGATATTTGCCGAACGCCTTGCGCTCGCTGGCCCGCTCGCACATCAGCTCGAGCGCCAGCTCGGCCTGGCCGATGCTGCGCATGCAGTGGTGGATGCGCCCCGGTCCGAGCCGCGCCTGCGCCATGGCAAAGCCGCCACCTTGCTCGCCGAGCAGATTTGCGGCAGGCACGCGGACGTCGCGGAACAGCACCTCCCAATGGCCGACCAGCGAATGGTGGTTCAGCGTACTGATGTTGCGGACGACTTTCACGCCCGGCGTATCAAGCGGCACCAGCACCATGCTCTGCTGCAGATGGCGCGGGCCGTCCGGGTCGGTCTTGCCCATGACGATCATGATCTTGCAATCCGGCCGCCCGGCGCCGGTGATGAACCATTTGCGGCCGTTGATGACGTATTGGTCGCCCTCGCGCCGGATCGAGGTCTGGATGTTGGTGGCATCCGAGGAGGCGACGTCCGGCTCGGTCATGGCGAAGGCGGAGCGGATCTCGCCGCGCAGCAGCGACTGCAGCCAGTCCGCCGCCTGTTGCGGCGAGGCGAACATGTGCAGCAGCTCCATGTTGCCGGTATCGGGCGCGCTGCAGTTGAACACCTCCGAGGCCCATTCGACGCGGCCCATGATTTCGGCGAGCGGCGCGTAATCGATATTGCTCAGCCCCTGGCCCAGCTCGTCCGCGTGGAGCCCCGGCAGGAACAGGTTCCAGAGCCCTTCCGATTTGGCGAGCGCCTTCAGGTCGGGCATGAAGGAGAAGGGATAGGCACCGGTCTCCGCCTCGCGCCGGGCGGACTCCAGCCGCGGAAGGATATGCTCGTCCATGACCCCCTGCAACTGGATGCGGAGCTCCTGGCAGCGCTCGGAATAGTCGAAATTCATGACAGCCTCGAAATTGCGCGATGAAAGCGGATCGCTCGCAAAATACCGGACCTCAAATCATTCTTGAAATTTATTTATGGAATGATGTTTCATCACTTTTGTGAATGCTATCTTGCGAGCCGCCCCATGAACCTCCGCTCGGTCGATCTCAACCTGTTGCCGGTCTTCGACGCCGTCTATACAGAGGCCAGCCTGACGCGTGCCGGGGAGCTGCTGGGGATGACCCAGCCCGCGGTCAGCAACGCGCTCGCCCGCCTTCGCGCGGTATTCAACGATCCGCTCTTCGTGCGCAGCGGACGGGCGATGACGCCGACGCCGGCGGCGGAGAACCTCGCCGGCCCGATCCGGCACGCGCTGCGCGAGCTGCAAGTATGCCTCGACCACGGCGCGCGGTTCGACGCGCAGACGTCGGAAAAGACGTTCCACATCGCCACCCGGGACGCCGCCGCCTCGATCCTCATGCCGAACCTGATGAGGCGCGTGCGCATGGCGGCGCCGACGGTAAAGATCCATTGCCACCAGATCGAACGTTACGAGATCCTGATCGAGCTGGCCGCCGGAAAGCTGGACTTTGCCGTCGACATCCCGCAGCTCGCCCGGTCCGATCTGAACAACGCCGAGCTGTTCGAAGACCGCTATGTCTGCGTGATGAGGAAGAGCCACACGAAGGCGCGGGGCAAGCTATCGCTGGAGGCCTTCCTCGCGCTCGACCATGTCACCATCTCCGGACGGAGGCAGGGCCGGAGCTTCGTCGACATCGCGCTCAGCCAGCTCGGGCGGCACGTCAACATGGTGCTGCGCGTGCCGCATTTTCAGCCCGCGTTCCATGTCGTCATGAGCACCGACCTGGTGCTTTCCGCGCCGCTTTCGCTCGCCCGGCAATATGACGTGGTGACGAGAGAGCTGCCCTTCCCGGCGCCGCCCCTCGGCTCCCGGCTGTACTGGCACAAGAACGCCGATCTCGACCCGGCCAATCGCTGGATGCGCGCGCATATCATCGCCGCGGCACGCTAGGCGACGGCCCAGCTATTCCATCCGCGCCCGGAACAGGAATGCCGCGACAGACAGCGTGAACAGCGCAATGATGCAGAGCGGAACGATGTTCGAGGCGACCTCGAGCGTCGGCATATCCTTGAGGAACACGCCCCGGACGATGACCAGGAAGTGGCGCAGAGGATTGGCCTCGGTGATGATTTGCAGCCATGGCGGCATGTTCTCGATCGGCGTGGCGAAGCCGGACAGCAGGATCGCGGGCGCGGCGAACAGGAAGGTGCCGAGAAAGGCCTGCTGCTGGGTCTGTGCGAGCGAGGAAATGAACAGCCCGACGCCGATCACCGAGGCGAGGAAAAACACGACGCCGATATAGAGCAGCATCAGCGAGCCCCGGAGCGGCACCTGGAAGAAGAACACCGCCACGAGCAGGAACGCGGTTGCCTGAGCGAGGCCGATGATCAGAGGCGGGAGCATCTTGCCGATCAGGATCTCATGGACGCGAAGCGGCGACACCATGAGCTGGTCGAAGGTGCCGAGCTCGCGTTCCCGCGCCACCGACTGACCGGTGACCACCAGCGCGATCAGCAGGCCGAGCGTTCCGAGCAGACTCGGCACGGTGAACCAGGCGTAGGTGAGATTGGCGTTGAACCAGTGCCGCACCGCAATCGTATCGCCGGTCTTGCCGAGCGCGCCTTCATCCTCGACGCGAATCGACTGCGAGACGTCATTGGCGATCGCAGTCAGATAGCCGAGTACGATCTGCGAGGCGTTGGAACGCCGTCCGTCGAGGATGACCTGCACCTCCGCCGGCTTGCCCGCCGCCACGTTGCGCGAGAAATCCTGACCGAAATTCAGCACCGCAATCACCCGGCGATTGTCGATGGCCTGGCGCGCCTCCTCGAGCCGGGATATCGGCTGAATGCTGCGAAACTGCGTCGCGCCGTCGATCCGCTGGACATATTCAGCGCTCCACCGCCCGCTGTCCCGGTTGAGGATGCCGACATCGATATTGGTCACGTCGAGCGTCGCCGCATAGCTGAAGACGAACATCTGCACGAGCGGCGGGCCGATCAGAATGACGCGGCCGCGCGGGTCGCGCAGGACCGCGAGCAGTTCCTTGACGATCAGGGCTCGAAGACGGCGCCACATCATTCAAGACTCTTTCTGGTTGTTCGCGCGGTGAAGAACAGGAATACCGCACCGATGCCCAGCATCGCCGCGATATTGGTGAGGAATAGCGGCCAGATGTCGCCGGCGAGAAACACCGTCTGCAGGCTGGGGATGAGGTAGCGCGCCGGGACGATATAGGTGACCGCCTGGATGATTTTCGGCATCGAGCTGATCTCGAAGATGAAGCCCGAGAGCAGGAACGCCGGCAGAAAGCCGGAGAGGAGCGCGGCCTGCGAGGCGACGAACTGGTTCTTGGTCGCGGAGGAAATCAGCAGCCCCTGGCCGAGCGCGGGCACGAGAAACGCCGCCGAGATCGCCAGCAGCGCCAGGAACGAGCCCCGCAGCGGCACGCCGAACAGGAATACGCCGACTGCGGTGCATAGCGCCATCGCCGCAAGGCCGAGCATGAAATAGGGCACCAGCTTGCCGACGATCAGCTCGAACGTCGAAATCGGCGTGGCCATCATCGCCTCCATCGTGCCGCGTTCCCATTCGCGGGCGACGACCAGCGCGGTCAGCAGCGTGCCGACCAGCGTCATGACGATGGCGATGACGCCGGGCACGAGGAAATAGCGGCTGCGCAGCTCCGGGTTGAACCAGAAGCGCGGCTCCAGGCTGATCGGCTGCGCAGCGCGGCCATTGCCGAGGCGCCCCGCGACCCAGCTTGCCCAGACACCTTGCGCGTAGTTCTCGACGAATTTCGCCGTGTTCGGCTCCGAGCCGTCGGTCAGCACCTGGATGCGCGCGGTCGCCGGATTATGCGCGGCTTCTTCGCCGAAGATCCCCGGAATCACGACGATGCCGCGGATGCCGCCGGCGATCAGCAACGGCTCCAGCTCGCGGCGGTCGCGGGCTTCGCGGACGTCGAAGAAGCGCGAGGCGCGGAACGCGGCGGCAAGGCTCTGCGACGGCTCGCTCGACGCCTCGACGGCGACGCCGATGCGCACCTTGTTGGCATCGAGCGACACACCGTAGCCAAACAGGAACAGCAGGATCAGCGGCAACACGAACGCGATCAGAATGCTGCTCGGATCGCGCAGGATCTGGATGGATTCCTTGACCAGCAGGGCACGGAGCCGGCGGCCTCGCCCGATTTCGGCGATGCTTTCGCTCATGCCGCTTCCTTTTCGGCGTCGCCCGAGGCTTCGACGAGTTGAATGAAGGCGTCCTCGAGCGAGGGATTGGGATTGTCCGCCGTGGCGGCGCGGCCCTTCAGCTCATCCGGCGAGCCGAGCGCGATCGTCTCGCCACGGAAGATCAAGGCGATGCGGTCGCAATATTCGGCTTCGTCCATGAAGTGGGTCGTGACGAGAATGGCGACGCCCTTGCCGACCAGCCCGTTGATATGCGTCCAGAACTCGCGGCGCGTGATCGGATCGACGCCGGAGGTCGGCTCGTCGAGGAAGAGGACGTCCGGCTCGTGCATCACGGCGCAGGCGAGCGCCAGCCGCTGCTTGAAGCCGAGCGGCAGGTCCTTGGCGTTGGCGTTCAGATAGCGGCCGAGGTCGAAGGCGTCGATCATCGCGCCGACCTTCTCTCGCTTGACACGTCCGCCGAGGCCGTAAACGCTGGCGAAGAATTCCAGGTTCTGCGCGACGCTCAGATCGCCGTAAAGCGAGAATTTCTGCGCCATATAGCCCAGCCGCCCGCGCGCATCCGCGGCCGCTTGGCGCAGATCGAAGCCGGCGACGCGGCCTTCGCCACTGGTCGGCTTGAGCAGCCCGCAAAGCATTTTGAAGGTGGTCGATTTTCCGGCGCCGTTCGGTCCGAGCAGGCCGAAAATTTCGCCGCGCGGGATGGAAAAGGTCACGTCATGCGCGGCGGTGAAATCGCCGAATTTCTTGGTCAGCCCGCGCGCCTCGATCACCGCGCCGTCGCCGCTCTTGGGCGCGACATTCTCCGCCAGCGCCGACCGGCCGCCGGGCGCGCCGCCGAGCGCGTCGATGAAAGCATCCTCGAAGCGCGGCTCGGTGGCCGAGATGTCCGCGGCGGCGAAGTCGCCGCCGAGCGCGCGCTTGAGGCCCTCGGCGCCGCCCTCCGGCTTTTCCGCCGTAACGAGGCGCAGCGCATCGCCCTGAATCAGCCCGTCGATGATCTCCGGCGCGTCGAGCGCCTCGGTGAGCAGCTTGCGCCGGTTATCCTCCAGGCCGGTCGCGGCGAATGCGCGGCCGGCTACTCGCCCGGTCAACTCCGACGGCGCGCCCTCGAACAGCAGCTTGCCGGCGTTGAGCAGCAGCACGCTGTCGCAGCGCTCGGCCTCGTCGAGATAGGCCGTCGACCAGACCACGGCGATGCCGTCGCCCTTCAGCTCCTGCACCATCCGCCACAGCTCACGCCGCGAGATCGGATCGACGCCGACGCTCGGCTCGTCGAGCAGGAGGACGCGCGGCGTACGGATCAAGGCGCAGGCGAGGCCGAGCTTCTGCTTCATGCCGCCGGAAAGCTTGCCGGCATAGCGTCCGGTGAACGGCTTCAGCGCGGTGAAGTCGAGCAGCTTCCCGAACGTCTCGGCGCGTTCGGCATCGGGCAAACCGCGCAGATCGGCGTAGAGCGTGAGATTTTCCTCGACGGTCAGGTCTTCGTAGAGGCCGAAGCGCTGCGGCATGTAGCCGATCTGGTTCTGGATCGCCTGCGCCTCCGTCCGCGTGTCGAGGCCGAGCACCTCGATGCTGCCCTGTTCGGGTGCGAGCAGCCCGGTGATCAGCCGGATCAGCGTGGTCTTGCCGGCGCCGTCCGGGCCGACGAGACCGGTGACGCGGCCACCGCCGACTTCGGCGTCGATGCCGGTCAGCGCGGGCTGGCCCGCGAAGCTCTTGCCGACATCCTTCAAGCTGATGAGCGCCGACGACATAGACCCGCTCCTACTCCTTCGACGCCACTGCCGCGCCGTCCTCCGGCAATCGCAACGTCACCGGCATGCCCTGGCGCAGCGCGTCGTCCGGGTTCTTCACAATGACGCGGAAGCGATAGACGAGGTCGGCGCGCAGTTCCGGCGTCTCCACCGATTTCGGCGTGAACTCGGCGACCGGGGAAACGAATCCGACCTGGCCGTCATAGGGCTTGCCGGGGCGTGTGTCGGTGAACAGCTTGACGGTGGCGCCGGGATGGATCAGCCCGAGCTGCGGCTCGGCGATGTAGGCGCGCACCCAGACGGGGTTCTGCAACGAAAGCGTATAAACCGTCATACCCGACGACACGATCGCACCCGGCTCGACGGCGCGGGTCAGGATGATGCCATCGGCGGGCGCGGCAATCTCGGCGTCGCCCAGGGCCGTCTCGGCGATCTGCCTCTGCGCACGGGCAGCCTGCAGTGCGGCGCGGGCGGCAGCGATGTCTTCTTGGCGTGGCCCCTGCTGGACCAGCGTCAGCGACGCCTCAGAGGCGCGGAGCTGCGCCTCGGCGCTGCGCAATTGCGCTGAAGCGTTGTCGAACGCCTGCTGCGAGGCGAAATCGCTCTTGGCAAGCTGCTGCTGCCGCTGGAACACGCCGCTGCGCATTCTGGAGCGCCGCTTGGCGGGCGGCGACCTCGGCCTTGGCCTGCTCGATCTCCTCGGCGCGGCTTCCCGCTTTGAGCTTTGCCAGGTTGGCTTCCTGCTGCGCGACATTGGCGGCCTGCAAGGCGAGATCGTCGAGGAAAGGCTGCTTGTCGAGCGCGGCGACACGCTGTCCCGCTTTGACGGCGTCTCCCTCGTCGACCTCCATCTTCGACACGCGCCCGCCTATCCTGAAGCCGAGCGAGACCTCGCGGATATCGACATTGCCGTAGAATACAGCCGGCTCGCCCTGGCGCTCGAAATAGCGGCTGTAGACGAACCATCCGCCGATCCCGACGACGGCTACGACAAGCACCGCAAGCAAAATTCGCCTGTTCACGATAACAACCCTTGCGCTGACTGACTGGTCAGTCATAAAATGCGACTTGCCCATTTGGATGTCAAGCGACCATCTGCGAGAGGATCATTTGCTGAGGAGACCGGATTGAGCAGTTCATCGACCCCGCCGCCGCGCGGACGCGATGCCAAGGGCGAGCGGGTTCAGGCGATCCTCGCCGCCGCGCTGGAGGAATTCGTGGAACAGGGCTTCGCCGCGGCCCGGCTCGAACTCGATTGCGGAGCGCGCGGGGATCGGCAAGGGCACCGTCTATCTGTATTTCGACAGCAAGGAGACACTGTTCGAGGAGGCGGTGCGCAGCGTCATCTCCCCGGTGATCGAGCGGCTCGAACATATCGCCGTGTCCCCGCAGGCCAGCGCCGAGACCATGCTGCGGATGATGATCACTACCTTCTACCGCGAGGTCGTCGCCACCGAGCGCCGCCGCGTGCTGCGTCTCCTGATCGGCGAAGGGCCGCGCTTTCCCCAGCTCCTGGCGTTCTACCACCGCGAGGTGGTGTCGCGCGGCATGGCCGCCGCCCGCCGGGTTATGCGTTACGGCATTGAGCGAGGGGAATTCCGGAGCGCGGGCGCGGTAGACATGCCGCAAGTCCTGATCGGCCCGGCCATGGTCGCGGCGATCTGGATGATGCTGTTCAACGATATCGAGCCCATCGACCCGGACATCTTCTGCGCCGCCCATATCGATCTCGTGCTGAACGGACTACGGATGCCGCTGGCTTGAGCAAGGGAGCCGGCCAGAAGATTTTGTCCAGCTTTGGGCATGAATTTGGGCGGCGGCGTCTTGCCTTTACTTATGCTAAGCTTCGTCTCCTGGACATGGCGCACGAGTTCAAGAATTGACCAAACGTCGGTGCGTCTCAAAGCCACAAAGGGAGGCACTCCAATGACAATAAGGCCTGATCCGACCTTCCATGCATCGCCGAAGCTGGCGATGGAAGCGCCGCCGGAGACGTTCGCCTACACATTGCTGCTCAGCCCGGATTTCTCGCAGCCCGACGCGCTCGCGGTGATCGACGTCAAGCCCGGCTCGCCGACTTACAGCCAGATCGTCCATACCGTGGAGATGCCCTACAAGGGCGACGAATTCCACCATTTCGGCTGGAACGCCTGCTCGTCGGCGCTGTCGCCGCTGACCGGACACCCGTTCCTGGAGCGGCGCTTCCTGATCATTCCGGGCATCCGTTCCTCGCGCATCTACATCATAGACACCAAGCCAGACCCGACCCAGGCCAAGATCCACAAGATCATCGAGCCGGAAGAGGTGTTCAAGAAGACCGGCTACTCGCGGCCGCACACGGTCCATTGCGGCCCGGAAGGCATCTATGTCAGCACGCTCGGCGGCGGCGGCAAGGATGGCACCGACGGCCCGCCCGGCGTGTTCATCATGGACTGCGAGACCTTCGACATCCTCGGGCGCTGGGAGATCGACCGCGGGCCGCAAACGCTCCACTACGATTTCTGGTGGAACCTGCCGCGCGACTATATGGTGTCGAGCGAATGGGGGCTGCCGCCGCAATTCGAGAACGGTATCGTGCCCGAGGACCTGCTCTCCAACAAATACGGTCACCGTATCCATTTCTGGGATCTGCGCGCGCGGCGCAACGTGCAGACCATCGATCTCGGGGCCAATCACCAGATGGCGCTCGAAGTGCGGCCCGCCCACGATCCGGTGCGCGAATACGGTTTCCTCGGCGTCGTGGTCGACACCACAAACCTCGAAGGCTCGATCTGGACGTGGTGGCGCGAAGACGGCAAGTTCCACATCGAGAAGACGGCGACGATCCCGCCCGAGCCGGCGTCCACGGACCAGTTGCCGCCGCTCCTCCAGGGCTTCGGCGCGGTGCCGCCGCTGGTTACCGACATCGACCTGTCGCTCGACGACTGCTTTCTCTACGTCTCCTGCTGGGGAACCGGCGAGCTGCGCCAATACGACGTGACCGACCCAAGGAAGCCCAAGCTCGCCGGCTCGGTTCATATCGGCGGCATCGCCCGGCGCACACCGCATCCGAACGGCAAGGCATTCGCCGGCGGCCCGCAAATGGTGGAAATCAGCCGCGACGGCAAACGGGTCTACTGGACCAACGGCCTTTATTCGACCTGGGACGATCAGTTCTATCCGGCAGGCGTGCCGGGCGCGGAGGTCATGGCGGTCGCCGGTCCGAATGGCGGTCTCGAACTGGCGGGCGACTACTGGGTGAGCTTCCCCGACGGATACCGGGCGCATCAGATCCGGCTCGAAGGCGGCGACTGCTCGACGGATTCGTTCTGCTACCCGTCGGTCTGAGTTTGAGCGGAGGGGATTGGACGCCTGCCTGGCTCTGGCTGGCGGTGATTGCGAGCGGCCTCTATCACGGGGTGAACCCTGGGATGGGCTGGCCGCTCGCGCTTTCGGCCGGACTGATGGAGAAACGCTCCGGCGCGCTGCTGGCAGCGCTGTGGCCGCTCGCTATCGGCCATCTCCTGGCGATCCTGCTGGTGATCCTGCCGTTCTCGCTGCTCGTCGCGCTGGTCGAATGGCAGCGGCCGATCCAGGTCGGCGCCAGCCTGCTGGTCATCGGCTTCGGCGTCTTCCGGCTGATCGACCGGCGCCATCCGCGGGCGCTGGCGCGGATCCCGCCGACGCAGCTCGGGCTCTGGTCCTTCGCCGTGGCCATCGCCCATGGTGCGGGGCTGATGCTCGTGCCGATCTATCTCGGGCTTTGCAGAACGGCCGATCTCGATGCGGGGCACGTCGCGGCAAGCACGCTGATCAACGCCAATCTCGGCATGGCGCTCCTGGTCTCCGCCATTCATGCGGTCGCCATGATCGCGGCGGGCGGCAGCGCGGCGTGGCTCGTCTACCGCTATCTCGGTCTCAAATTCGTGTCGCGAAGCTGGTTCAATCTGGATGCCGATCTGGGCGTCCAGCCTGATCCTCGTCGGCGCCGTATCGCTCGCGTTCAGCCTTGCCTACCGGCAGTGAGACGGTCGCCGCGCGTCAACACGGCGACCGTGCGGTCCCGCTGCGGCTCAGCCCCAGGCCCCCGCCATCTGCCCGACACTGGTATTCAGGCGGTTCCAGACATTGATCAGGCCGATCTGCAGGATCAGCGCCGCAAGCTCGGGCTCCTCGTAATGCCGCCTCGCCTCGTCCCAGATCGCATCGGGCACCGGATCGGCGCGGTCATTGAGCCGGGTGACCGCCTCGGTGAGTGCCAGCGCCGCGCGCTCGGCGTCGGTGAAAAACGGCGTATGCCGCCAAGCGGCGACGGCGAAAATGCGGTCGTCGGTCTCGCCCGCCTTTTTCAGCTCCAGCGAATGCATGTGAACGCAAGGGCCACAGCCGTTAATCTGGCTGGCGCGGAGATGCACGAGTTTGCGCGTGACGAAAGGCAAGCCATCCAATTCGGTGGACTTGTTCAGCGCGTGCAGGGCCTGCATCGCATCGGGAAGGATGATTACCGGGTTCTTCATTCGTGGCTGCATGGTTGATCTCCTGGAATGGCACACGGCGATCGGCCGGGTGCGAATTGGCAATCGCTCGAGCTCCGAGCCTGACGCTGCCGGCCGCCGGTCCGAGGCTCTTGTCACATCGCCCGGGGGCCGTTCGTCATAGCCATGACGGAATGCGACCAGAGGATGTGACCGATGACCGAAAAAAAATGGCTGGCCGACGAATTCGAAGCGAACCGCGACCATCTTCGCGCGGTCGCCTATCGGATGCTTGGGTCCGCAAGCGAGGCCGACGACGCGGTTCAGGAGAGCTGGCTGCGGCTCAGCGGCGCTGATACGGGCAGCATTTCGAATCTGACCGGATGGCTGACGACGGTGATTGCGCGGGTGTGCCTGGATATGCTGCGCTCGCGCAAGACGCGCCGCGAGGATCCGCTGGAAGTCGACGATTCCGAGCCGGCGGCAGGCACGCAGACCAGCGCCGATCCGGAGCGGGATGCCATTCTGGCGGATTCGGTGGGCCTCGCCATGCTCGTGGTGCTCCAGGAACTGGCGCCGGCCGAACGGGTCGCGTTCGTGCTGCACGACATGTTCGATTTGCCGTTCGAGGATATCGCACCGATCGTCGGCCGCTCGCCCGCAGCGACGCGACAGCTCGCCAGCCGCGCCCGTCGCCGCGTCGCCGGCGGCAACGCCGAAATTACGGCTCCCGACCGCGCCCGCCACCAGCAGGTGCTCAGCGCCTTCCTGACCGCCTCCCGCGATGGCGATCTCAGCACATTGCTCGCGCTGCTCGATCCCGATGTCGTATTCCGCGGCGACGCCGCTGCCGTGCGGATGGGCGGCCCGAAGGAAGTGCGCGGCGCGGACGCGGTGGCCAAGACCTTCCTCGGTCGCGCGCAGGTCGCCCGGCCGGCGCTTATCGACGGCGCTCCAGGCGTCGCCGTAGCGCCGAACGGGCAGCTCAAGCTGGTCCTCGAAATCACGCTCAAGGACAACCGGATTGCCGAAATCCGGGCGGTCGCCGACCCCGAGCGGCTCCGCAACCTCGATCTTGTGATCGACGATTGACGCGGCCATCCGGGTCGGATTGCCCGCCTCCACCATGCGACACCGAAAGCGCGGTTTCGGGGGATCAATCGGCGCTTAGACGCGTTAACCCACGCTACCGCTGCTAACGATTGCGAAAGAGGGCGGATCCAGCCCTCCACCGAGTCCGCGTGAATCACGGCTTTGTTGTTTGACCGGATCGGCATGAGGCAGCGCAATCGGGGCAGGGCAGCACCGAAACCAGCGGGGCGGGATTTCTGCGATGAGAGATCGGCGGTCGTGAACAATGGAGGACAAGGTCCGGTCGCAGGGCTTTTCCTGCCCGGCGGCGGCGCACGCGGCGCCTATCAGGCCGGAGCGCTGAAGGCCATCGCCGAGATCGTCGGGGGAACGCGCAACCCGTTCCCCGTCATCACCGGCGCATCCGTCGGCGGAGTCAACGCCGCCGCGCTCGCGAGCAAGGCCCAGGATTTTCAGCTCGCTGTCTCCGGGCTCGCCGAGTTCTGGCAGGAGATGCACGCCGACGAGATCTACCGCACCGACCTGCCAACGGTCGCCTTGCGCGGGCTGCAATGGGTCGTCACCATGACACCGCTCGGCGAGTTGGGCGTTCCAGCGCCGCAATCGCTGCTCGACAACGCGCCGCTGAAGAACCTCCTGCGTCGCCGCATCGACTTCGCCGGGATAGAAGCCGCGATCGGTTCGGGCGACCTGCGCGCGCTCGCAGTAACCGCCTCCTCCTATAACCGCGACATTGCCGTGACCTTCGTCCAGGGCGCCGGCGATCTCGAAAGCTGGTCGCGGGCGAGGCAGATCGGCATTACCGCACGGCTCAGCGTCGGCCACCTGCTGGCGTCGTCGGCACTCCCTTTCATTTTCCCGGCTCAGCGGGTCGGCAACGAATTTTTCGGTGACGGGTCGCTGCGTTTGACCGCGCCGCTCAGCCCAGCGATCCACGCCGGCGCCGACCGCATTCTGGTAATCGGCGTCCGCGATCTGGAACTGCCGGCCGAGCCCGCAGCCGATGCGGCGCGCTATCCCAGCCTCGGCTCGCTCAGCGGCTATCTGCTCGACACGATCTTCATGGACAATCTCGACGCCGACATGGAGCGCGCGCAGCGGATCAACCGGACGGTTTCGCTGGTCTCGCCGGAGCGCCGCGGCGACACCGAGTTGCGCAACGTGTCGGTGCTCAGCCTGCAGCCGTCATACGATCTGCGCGACGTCGCCCGCGAGCATGGCCGGGAGATGCCCTGGACCATCCGGATGCTGCTGCGCCGCCTCGGCGTCTGGGGAAACGACTGGCGCCTGCCGAGCTACCTGCTGTTCGAGCCGGGCTATTGCCGCGCGCTGGTCGCGCTGGGCTATGAGGACACGCTCGCCCGCCGCGACGAGGTCGCCGCATTCCTGGAGCCGGCACCGGCCCTGCGTTCGGCGCGCTTGGCGCGAACTTGAGCGCCCTGCGCCCGGATCGCCCGACACCGCGACCTGCCTCGGCCACGTACCATATCTTGACTGGCTTGGCCCTTTGGGCATTATCTTAATGCAAGCGGTTGCGTGATTGGGTGAATTGACATGAGTTTATCCGGCGAGGAGGGGGCAAGAAGCCGTCCCATCTCGATAGCTGATATCACCGCCACGGCCGAACTCTGGGCGCGGGCGCCGCATATGCCGGACGTCAAGGCCGAGGCTCTGGCGATGCGCCGGCTGGCCGAGGCGTTGAAATCGGAGCCGTCTCAAGTATTCCAAACATGCGTCGAACTCGGGCTTGAACTCTGTCACGCTCATAGCTGCGGAATTAGTCTTGCCGAACGCACTGCGGAAGGTGAAGAGGTATTTCGCTGGATTGCCGTGGCTGGCGATCTGCAAGATCATCTTTTCGGCACCATGCCGCGATTCTTCTCACCTTGTGCGATCTGCGTCGAAAGCACGGCGCCTCTTCTCATGTTTCGCCCCGAGCGGTTCTATACCTATATCGATGTCGGCCGAACCTTCAACGAAGTTCTGCTGATCCCGCTGACCGACCATGACACACAGATCGAAGGCACGATCTGGATCTGCGCCCATAACGAAACGCGCAAGTTCGATCGCGAGGATGCACGGGTCATGCAATGGCTCTCCGTCTTCGTCGCCACGGCCCTCCACTTCGTAGCGCTGGCGGACGAGGCGAGGGAAGAGGCCGCACGGAAAGAGCTGGCCTTCAGGGAGCTCGATCACCGGGTCAAGAACACGCTGGCGATGACCGCCGGTCTGCTTCGCCATCAGATGCGGCAAACGGTCGAACCCGGCGCACGGGACGCAATTGAAGCGGCGAGTGCACAGGTGCTGGCGATCGGCCGCGCCCATCAGGTCGCGGGCGGCGACGGCGTTGTGGATCTTGCCGTCGTCGTCACCAGCATTTGCACGGAAATCCTCGGCGCGGACCCGCGCTTTGCATTGACGATCGACGTCCAGCCTTCGACGATAACCGCGCGAAAGGCGCCGGTCGTCGCCCTGATCGTCAACGAGCTGATCACCAATGCGGTCAAACACGGGTTGGCGGGCCGGACGAACGGCACGGTCGGCGTAAGCCTGAGCCGAACCGGCGATAACCTGCTTGCCTTGTCGGTCACCGATGACGGCGCTTCCTTGCCCGCGGAGCTAAACCGACGGTCGGGCAGCGGCCTCGATCTGGTGAACCGGCTTGTCGCACAGCTCGCTGGTGTGATGAAGGTCGAGACGGAGCCGAAGCGCTTCACGGTCCTCGTTTCCAGCGGACGCGTTGGACTGAAGCGGGCGAGCGCGGCGCCTTCGGATGCGATCTCACGCCTCGGCGCAGCGACGCTATAGTAGCGAGGGAAAAGCGCACACCGATTTTTTCCGGAAGAATCCTGCTCTAATGACGCCATTTCTTCCGCGGCGATACGAGCCCGGTCCTGGCCCGCTGATCGAGTTCGGTGGCGAGCGCGATCAGCCGCTGGATGAGCGGACGGATCTCGGGGATGGCGGCCTGCAGCCGAACCACCTCGGCCCGTTCGGCGTCAGAGATCGGCTCGTGGTGCCAACGCCTCAATTGCCGGGTTTGGATGGTAAGCTGAGCGAATGCAGCCTTGGCTTCGTCGAGCGTGACGGCGATGTCGGGAACCGAAAGCACGGCGTCCCGATCGGCGAGGAGCTTCTTGATCCGGGAAATGTCCGCCTTGGCGCGGGTCGGAGCCGCGTCCAGCACGGCGCGGATTTCCGGCAAGGCGGCAATGGATTTCAATCCCTCGTCCGTCTGAGGCATAGGCGATCTCCTAAAGCGGGCAGATTGGCCCCACCGGCTTGATCTTTCCTTCGGAAGTCCGATACCGACCCTGGCCGAACTGCGCGGGACATTCAAGCGCAGCGGCGTTTTCCGCGGCTCCATCAGTCGGCGGCACGTTCGCGCGCGGCATCTTCCTCCGCCTCGTGAAAGCGCAGCACGGAGGCCAGCAATCCCGGAAACGCGGTCTCCAGATCAGGGCGCAGCGACACGAAGCAGCGCGTGCCGTCCTTGCGATGCCGCACGATGCCGGCGAGCCGCAGCACTTTCAGGTGATGGCTGAGCGTCGAATTGGCCACGTCGCAATCGAACGCGCTCGACCCGCGTTCGCCGCAACCGGCCAGCTCACGCACGATGGTCAGCCTGACAGGATCGCTCAGCGCCCCCAGCACACCAGTCAGGGTAATGTCCCCCGGGCTTGGATGCTGCAGTTGCTTCATGCTCAAAAGGCTCCTATATGTTTCGATGTTCGTCGATCATAGAACGATCAATCGGCCGTCGCTACCCCGGTTCTACCGGAAACACGCGGTTTCGCAAAGCCGGCGAGCGCCAAACAAGAGAGATAGGATCATGAGCATTCTTTTCGAACCCCTGACCGTTGGCGATCTCCGATTGCCGAACCGGATCGTAATGGCGCCGCTGACACGCAGCCGTGCCGGCGAAAGCCGCGTTCCCAATGCCCTCATGGCCGAATATTACGCCCAGCGCGCCGATGCGGGTCTGATCATCAGCGAGGCGACCTCGGTCACGCCGATGGGCGTGGGCTATGCGGGCACGCCCGGCATCTGGTCGCCGGAGCAGGTCAAAGGCTGGAAGCTGACGACGCGCGCCGTGCATGAGCGAGGCGGCCTCATCTTCCTCCAGCTCTGGCACGTCGGGCGGATTTCTCATCCGATGTTTCTGGGCGGCGAGCCACCTGTCGCGCCGAGCGCTGTTGCCGCGAACGGCCATGTCA
This sequence comes from uncultured Alphaproteobacteria bacterium, assembly GCA_963727575.1. Lineage (GTDB taxonomy): Bacteria > Pseudomonadota > Alphaproteobacteria > Rhizobiales > Rhodomicrobiaceae > JAHQVI01. Next base: position 37,849 of record CAVSIA010000028.1, on the reverse strand, counting down.
GCCTTGTCCGGCCGGAGCAGCCCTATCCTACCCCGCGCGCTCTTGAGGCCAGCGAGATCCCGGGCATCGTCGAGGCCTACCGGCGCGGCGCGGAGAATGCCAAGGCCGCCGGTTTCGACGGTGTGGAGATCCACGGCGCCAACGGCTATCTGCTCGATCAATTCCTCCAGGATGTGTCGAACAAACGCACGGACGCCTATGGCGGCTCGGTCGAGAACCGCGCCCGTCTGATGCTCGAGGTCGCCGATGCGGTGATCACGGTCTGGGGACCGGGCCGCGTGGGAATGCATCTTGCCCCAAGAGGCGATGCGCACTCCATGGGCGGCAACGATCTCGCCGCCACCTTCACCTATGTGGCAGAGGCGCTCGGCCAGCGGAACATCGCGTTTCTCTGCGCGCGCGAATACCGCGCCGAGGACAGTCTCGGTCGAGCGCCTGAAACGGGCTTTCGGCGGCGCCTACATCGTCAATGAGAAATTCAAGAAGCCCGAAGCCGAGGCCGTCATCACCGCCGGCGAGGCCGATGCCGTAGCGTTCGGGAAGGCTTTCATCGCCAATCCCGATCTCGTCCGCCGCCTGCGGGAGGGCGCTCCGCTCAATGATTGGGATATGGCAACATTCTATTCGGGCGGCGAAAAGGGCTACACCGACTATCCTCAGCTCGAAATGGCGTCCTGAGCGAACAGGCAGACGATCGTCAGCCCGGCGTCGCAGGCTCAAGCTGGCGCCGGGCCACCGCGCAAAATCTCTGCATACCCCCAAACGGCGAATGGACGGCTGTTTGGGCGATCAGGCCAACCTGGGACCTGGATCAAAACATCAGGAGGCCGGTGCGCATCGCCCTGGCGACGGCGTCGGTTCGCCCCGTCGCGCCCAGCTTCGCGACGATGGATGCGACGTGGAATTTCGCCGTATGCGGTGTAATGCCCAGCGAGCGTGCGATGACCTTGTTCGAAGCGCCCCCGGCAAGCAGCGCCAGCACCTGAACCTCCCGTTCCGTCAGTTCGATTGCCGGGAACCGGTCGTCGGCCTCGCCCAGCCCATCCGGGTCGGCCGAGGCGATCAGTTGCGCGCGCGCCTCCGGCGTAAAGACGATCAGGCCCTGCGCGACCGCACGGACCGCCGCGCCAATAGCGGCGGGGTTGGCGCCCGCGGGCAGCACCGCAGCAGCCCCCGCCCGCACCGCGTCGAGGACATCGGGGCCACTGCCGAGAACGAGCACCGGCGCGGCGGCGCTGGGGTCCACCGCGCCGTCCGTGATGGACAAGGAGGGCCGGACGTTGCCTTGATCCGCGATACGGATATCAGGCTCGTCCAGCAGCATCCGGCGAACCCGGTCTGCCAGTGCCGCATCGCGGATCGAGATCCGGACGGTGATCACCGCGACCGCGCCGAGACTGCCGCCCTCCCCTGCCGTCACGGAGCCGGGCTCGCGCCGACGGTGACGCTGAGGCTGGTCATCTGTTCGGCGCGCAGGACTTTCAGCTCGACCGACGTGTCGACGGTTTCAGGAGAAAGCCGGGCGAACAGGCTGCGCATGCCGTCTATCGGTTCTCCATTGAAAGAGACGATGATATCGCCGAGGAGAATGCCCGCTTTGCCGGCCGGTCCGTTTCGATCGGCGCTGAGCACCATCACACCGCCCTGGCCGGGGAGCGCATTCGCCGAAGCTATGGCGGCATCGAGGCGAACGGGGTGCAGGCCGACTCCCAGATAGCCCCGGCGAATCCGGCCATCGGCCAGCAGCTTGGGGGCGACCCGCTCGATCGTCGCCATCGGGATGACGAGCGACTTCCGCCGCGGGCCGAAGACCACCATGCCAAGCGCGTGGGCCTCGGCATCGACCGCGAGCCCGCCCTCGGCCTGTCGATCGAGGCGCAAATCGAGGCGGATCAGCCGGTCGATGCGGCCGCCGCGCCGGCTTTGCCAGGCATCGCCGGCAACCGAGACGCATCCGAGCTTTGCCACCATGCCGTCTCTGCCGCGCCCGAGGGCGAGGGCGATCTGGCCGATCCGGACCTCCTGGCTTGCCGTAACCGGCGCCGGCACGCTCAGCTCTTCGGCAAGGCGCAGCACCGCGATGTCGGTGGCCGGGTCGCGGCCGGCGAATTGCGCTTGGATGGATCGGTTGCCTTCGGCGGTGACCGAGATCTCGTCGTCGGCTTCGAGTGCGTCGCTGGCGGTCACGATGACGCCCGGCTGCCAGAGGAACCCGCTGGCGATCGCCCGCCCGTGCGAGCGGATGCTGACGATGGATGGTGCCATGCCTTGCGCCAACTGTTGAAGCTGGCGAGACAGGTCGATGAGGGAATTGGCGGCGATCGGTTCGGACATGGAAAACTCCGCGTGTTGCTGTTGTCCAAATCTGCCGCTTCCGGCGCGCACTTCCTACTCCCCTGATGGCTAGGTCGTGACGTCGCAACGCTTCGGCGATGCGCGGCTACTCGCCCGAGCGGCGCCGTGCCCTGGAGGCGGGCGCCGGCTTCGCCCGGATCCGGATGGTCCGTCCCTCCGACTGGTCGACATCGAACGCTCCGGTTTTCCTGACCAGATCGCTCAGCTTGCGAAACCCGTAAGTGCGCGGGTCGAAGTCGGACGCGATATTCGCAAGGTGCTGCCCCACCGCGCCCAGGCCGACCCATCCATCCTCGGTCTCCATCCCCGCGATGACCCTGTTGAGGATCGGAATGGCCGCGCTCGGCGGCTGAAGAGCCCTGGTGGACGGCCCCTCTTCGGGCGCAGCAATCTGCGCCTCGGGCAGCAGGTTTTCGGTGTAGATGAATCTGCGACAGGCCTGGCGGAAGCTCTCCGGCGTTTTCTGCTCGCCAAAGCCGTAGACGTCGGCGCCCTGTTCGCGAAGGCGCGATGCAAGGCGGGTGAAATCGCTGTCCGAGGAGACTAGGCAGAAGCCATCCATCCGGCCGCTATGCAGAAGGTCCATGGCGTCGATGACGAGCGCGATGTCGGATGCGTTCTTGCCTGTCGTGTAGGCGAATTGCTGGTAGGGATCGATCGCGTATTTCGGCAGGATCTCGGCCCATGCCCTCAAGCGCGGGCCGGAGAAGTCTCCATAGATCCGGCGTACGCTCGCCTCCCCGAATTTGGCGACCTCTTCGAAAAGACCGGCCGCGATGCGCGGCGAGGCATTGTCGGCATCGATGAGAACGGCGAATCGGGGCAAGCGGCTTTCGTCTGGCATATTTGACGCCTTGATTTGGATGGGCGCGTTGAGATCCGGTGTCCGGCGGCATCAGCAGCCGCCAGCATCGCCATCAATCGCGACCTGACGATAGGCTGCGTCGCGCCAATTGGGAAGCCATGCCGTGCCGGTGCGCATTGCGTCGCAGCGGAGGCAGCACCGGCGATCGTCGGCGTCATCCGGCTTCGTCGGTAGAGGATCGTTGTGCTGCTACCATCCTGCGCGGTGAAGGGCTTCTCTGACCGGCTCACCGCCCAACGGGCTCGCATAGGGAAACCATGCCACGAACTCCTCCGCCGTGCGGCCCGGATAATCCCTGCGCAGCTGTGAAATCATCGTCGATGCCGAATCAAGGTCGCCGCTCTCGGCGAGGCACGCGGCCAGCATCTGGCGGCCGAGCCAGAAACCGGGCTGCAGACGCACGGCCAACGATCATCGGGCACGCCCCCGCGGCCCAAGACAACGGGTCGCCGTCCGGTGCGTCATATCGCTTCGCCCAGCGGATATGCCCGGTCTCGGCCTCGGACAGCTCGATCCCCAGCGACAGGGAGCCGGCCCGCTCCGTGATCGCGCCATACACCAGATAGTCGGGGCCCCCGAAGAGCCGCAGATGCACGCCTTCCTTGTTGACGGTCACCGAAATATCCTCCCGGCCGCCACCCGCCGCCGGTCCGGCCGCAGCGTGATGATCGTCATCCTGGCAGAAATAACGCTGGGCCAGCCATTTCCAGCCGCACCGATGACGGTGAAATAACAGGCCCCGCCTAAGGTCCGCGGAGACTGGCCCACCGATGGTCAGTCCAATCATCTGGCAATCAGGACAACTCAAATGATGCGCAAATATATCATCGAGCGGGAGATCCCCAAGATCGGCACTTTCGAGCGCGAACAGCTCAGGGAGGCGGCAAAAACCTCCAACGCCGCACTCGCCAAGCTGGCGCCCGACGTCCAATGGGTGGAGTCCTTCGTCGCCGACGACAAGACATTCTGCGTCTATCTGGCAACGGATGGGGATGGTCCGCCGCCACGCCGAGATCAGCGGGTTCCCGGCGACGAGGATCACCGAGATAAGGCGCATGATCGATCCGACGACGGCGTCCGACCGATAGATCGGGACCGGGCTCTCTCGCTCACATGCCGCACAAGGCGTGACATCGAAGAACTGGGGCGCGAACGGCGATTGCCGGTGTCGCGCGTCCAGTCCTTCATTTCCGCCGGGTTGCCGATGGCAACGTTGGCGCGACCGTTTGCCGGACCCGATTCCTGCCATGTCCTGGAGAGAAACCTCCACTTCCGCTAGGCTGCAAACCGCTTCCCCTGTATCGTTGAAGACGGGCCGGCTGCCGCTCACAGCCATATCGACGAGGCGCCGCGGCGTCCCGCGCGGGCGATGTCGCGGCGCTTCGAAGGCTGATGCCGCCACCGATCGGCGCTGACGCCAATCGACTGGCGATTTCCGGCTGCGGGACACGACCCGTTTCATTTTCAGCGCGAGCCTTTGGGAGATCGAGATGCCGCGCGCATTCCTGCTGGTTCTGGATTCCGTCGGTGGGCGCGCCCCCGATGCGGCCGGATATGGCGATGAAGGCGCTGACACCCTCGGCCACATCGCTGAGGCATGCGCCGGGGGCAGAGCGGACGTCGACGGCCCGCGCGCCGGTGCGCTGACCGTGCCCAATCTGGTCCGGCTTGGCTTGGGCGAGGCGTCGAGGCTGGCGACCGGGCGCTGCCCGCCGGGCCTGGAATTGAACGGCTCGCCCGAGGCAGCCTATGGCTGCGCCGCAGAAATTTCGAAGGGAAAGGACACTCCGTCCGGCCATTGGGAGATCGCCGGCGTGCCGGTGCTGCGCGACTGGGGCTATTTCCCGCGCGCCAGCCCCTGCTTCCCCGTCGAGCTCACCGACGCGCTCTGCCGCGGCGCGGGCCTTGCGGGCATACTCGGAAACCGCCACGCCTCCGGCACCGATATCATCGCCGCGCTCGGAGAGGAGCACATCGCCACTGGAAAACCGATCTGTTACACATCCGCCGACAGCGTGTTCCAGGTCGCAGCGCACGCGAGAGCTGGTCGACCCGCTTCGCATCGGCCGAGTGATCGCCCGCCCGTTCATCGGCTCCACCGCAAGCGATTTCAAACGCACGGCCAACCGCCGCGATCTGGCGATGCCGCCTCCCGCCCCGACGATCCTGGATCGCGCGAGCGCTGCCGGGCGGCACGTCATCACCGTTGGCAAGATCGCCGACATCTTTGCTCATTCAGGCACCGGCCAGGTTCTGAAGGGCGACGGCAACGACGCGCTCTTCGATGCCGTGCTTCAAGGCGCCTGCAGCCTCGACGATGGCGGGCTTCTCATCGCCAATTTCGTCGACTTCGATGCCCTTTACGGTCACCGCAGAAACGTTCCAGGCTACGCCGCCGCCCTCGAAGCGTTCGACGCGCGGCTGCCGGAATTGCTGACCGCGCTTCGGGGCGACGACCTGCTCGTGATAACCGCCGATCACGGCTGCGACCCGAGCTGGCCCGGCACCGACCATACCCGTGAGCAGGTGCCGATCCTCGCCGTCACCGCCTCCGGCACCCCCGCATGCATCGGCCGGCGGGAGAGCTTTGTCGATATCGGCGCAACCTGCTCGATGCATATCGGCCTTTCGGCGCCCCAAGCTGGACTGCCATTTCTGCCGCGCTCATAGAGGGTTACTTCCTTACCGGGTCCCCGTTTGCGCGGGAGTGACGCGTGCGGAATAGCTGGCACGAGATCGAAACGTTGCCGCCCCAACTGATCCCGATCTGGCAAACGTCCACCACACGGGCGTCGAAGTGGCCGGCGCGCTTGGGGACCACGCTATCCTCAGGTGATCACCGACGGTGTATCGCGTCCGGTGCGCTCGGTGATGCCGGCCAGGGCGTCGGCGGTGGCGATGAGCGGCGAGATTGCAGCCTGCGTTTCCAAGCCATGCTTGGCCGGGTCCGGTTCGAAGCGCTCGAGGTAGACGCGCAGGGTTGCGCCCTCGGTCCCTGTGCCGGACAGACGGAAGACAATCCGCGAGCCGTCGTCGAACAGGACGCGCAAGCCCTGATGCTCGCTCAGCGAGCCGTCGACCGGATCGTGATAGGAGAAATCGTCGGCGCTCGCGATGATGCCCGCTGGCGTGGACGTTCCCGGCAGGCCTGCGAGACGCGCCCGCAGATCGGCCATAAGCTCGCCCGCCACAGCGGCATCGAGCTCTTCATAATCGTGGCGGGTGTAGTAGTTGCGGCCGAAGGATTGCCAGTGTTCCGCGACGATCGCGGCGACCGGCTGCCGGCGCCTGGCGAGAATGTTGAGCCAGAGCAGGACCGCCCAGAGCCCGTCCTTTTCGCGGACATGGTTCGAGCCGGTGCCCGCGCTCTCCTCGCCGCAGATCGTCGCCATTCCGGCATCGAGCAGATTGCCGAAGAACTTCCAGCCGGTCGGCGTCTCGAACAGCGCAATGCCGAGCCGCTCGGCGACCCGGTCGGCCGCCTGGCTGGTCGGCATGGACCGGGCGATACCGGCGAGGCCGTCTCCATAGCCGGGTGCGAGGTGAGCGTTGGCGGCGAGCAAAGCGAGGCTATCGGACGGCGTGACGAACTGCCCCTTGCCGATAATCAGATTGCGGTCGCCGTCGCCATCGGAGGCGGCACCGAAATCGGGACCGTTGGCGCTCATCAGCAGGTCATAGAGATCCTTCGCGTAGACGAGATTCGGATCGGGGTGGTGGCCGCCGAAATCGGGCTTCGGCACGCCATTGATGACGGTGCCGGCCGGTGCGCCCAGGCTCCCCTCCAGGATCGCTTTCGCATAAGGACCGGTCACCGCGTGCATGGCGTCGAAACGCATGGAGAAGCCGCTCCGGAACAGATCGCGGATGGCATCGAAATCGAACAGCGTCTCCATCAGCGCTTGATAGTCCGCAACCGGATCGACGATTTCGATGGCCAATTCGCCAAGCTGGCTGCGGCCAAGCGTACCAAGGTCGACGTCGCTGCCTTCGAAGATCCGGTAAGCGTCGATCTCCCGCGTACAGGCGAAGATGGCATCGGTGATCTTCTCCGGCGCCGGACCGCCGTTGGTGGCGTTGTATTTGATGCCGAAATCGCCGTCGGGGCCGCCGGGATTGTGGCTGGCCGACAGCACGATGCCGCCGAACGCCTTGTTCTTGCGGATCAGGCATGATGCGGCGGGCGTCGAGAGCAGGCCGTCGCGGCCGACCAGCACCTGGCCGATGCCGTTCGCTGCCGCCATCTTCAGGATGATCTGGATGGCTTTCTTGTTGAAATACCGCCCGTCACCGCCGACGACGATGGTCTGGCCCTTCATGCCCGGCAAGGCGTTGAAAATCGACTGCACGAAATTGGCCACGTAATGAGGCTGCTGAAACACCGGGACCTTCTTCCGCAAGCCGGAGGTGCCGGGCTTTTGTCCGTCGAAGGGCTTGGTCTGGACAGTCGTGATGGTCATCGGAGAGCCTCCCGGCATGTTCATTCGCTTCTGATCCGGCCGCCCGGCGCTTTCCGGTTTCGGATTTTCCGCATGTGCGCCCGCCACGCTCCGATAAAGCGCGGCATAGGCCTTCGCCGGCACCGACCAGTCCACCTTCCGGCTCATCGCGCGCCGCTGCACCGCCTGCCAGCCGGGACGGTCGCGGTAGAGCTGGAACGCGCGTTCGAGCGCGGTTTCAAGCCCGCCGGGTTGATCGGCGGTGAACTGGAAGCCGGTGGCGACGCCGTCGAGCAACGCGGCCTGATTGGCGTCGATCACCGTGTCGGCAAGACCGCCGACACGGGCGACGATGGGCAGGGTTCCGTAGCGCAAACCGTAAAGCTGAGTAAGGCCGCAAGGCTCGAAGCGAGACGGCACGATGATCGCATCCGCGCCGGCCTGCATCTGGTGAGACAGCGGCTCGTCGTAGCCGAGGACAACGCCGATCCGTCCAGAGTGGTTCCGGGCCGCCGCGAGGAACGCCGCCTGAAGATCCGCCTCGCCACTGCCCAGCAAAGCAAGCTGGCCGCCATTGGCGATGATCGCCGGCAGCGCATCGAGCAGCAGATCGAGGCCCTTCTGCTCGGTCAGCCGGCTGACGACGCAGAACAGCAGCGCCTCCGGATCCGGATCGAGGCCGAAGCGCATTTGCAGCGCCGCCTTGTCGGCGGACTTCGCGTCGAGGTCCGCGGCATCATAGGGTGCCGGAATATTGGGATCGGTCTTCGGATTCCAGACTGCGTCGTCGATCCCGTTGGTGATGCCGGTGAGCACCGCGCGGCGGTGGCGCAGCACGCCGTCCAGGCCCATGCCGAAAGCCGGGGTGCAGATTTCGCGAGCATAGGTCGGACTGACCGTTGTCAGATGATCGGCATAGATGAGCCCCGCTTTCAGGAAGCTGATCTTGCCATGATACTCAAGGCCGTCGATGGTGAAGCTTGCGCGCGGCAGCCGGAGCGCGGTGAGCAGATCGGCGGGAAAGATGCCCTGAAAGGCGATGTTGTGGATTGTCATCACTGTCGCCGGCCGCGCCTTCCCGTCGCCGAGATAGACCGGCGTCAGCCCCGCCTGCCAGTCATGGCCATGGACCACATCCGGCCGCCAGTCCTCGATCAAACCGAGGCCGACGCGGCTTGCGGCCCAAGCCAGCGCCGCAAAGCGGAAGTGGTTGTCCGGCCAGTCCCGGCCATCCGGGCCGAGATACGGATTGCCCGGCCGATCGTAGAGATGCGGCGCGTCGAGGACCAGGAGAGGCGTCGCGTTTCGGCCATGCGCCGTCTGCCGCAGCCGCGCCCGGCCGCCGAAGAGGTCGCCCAACTCGGCAACGACGGTCGTGCTGTCGAGCTGCCCCATCACGCTGGCATACCCCGGCAGCAGCGTGCGCATCTCGACCTGCTCGGTCGCCAGAGCACTGGGGAGCGCGCCGGCGACGTCCGCGAGGCCGCCGGTCTTGATCAGCGGATAAACTTCCGAGGCGACGGACAGCACCTTCATCGATCAGCTCTCAAGCTGGTCGATCATGGCCTGGGTAATCAGGCACACGCCACTCTCACTGCGGCGGAAGCGGCGGGCGTCCTCTTGCGGGTCTTCGCCGACCACCAGCCCTTCCGGGATCTCCACGCCGCGGTCGATCACCACCTTTTTCAGCCGCGCATTCCGGCGAATATGCACATCCGGCAGCGCCACCACCTGCTCCAGCTCGCTATAGGAATGAGAGTGGACGCCCGTGAACAGCAGCGACTGATAGATCTTGCTGCCCGAGATGATGCAGCCTCCGGAGACCATCGAGCTGACCGCCATGCCGCGCCGCGCCTCCTCGTCATGGATGAACTTGGCCGGCGGCGTCACCTCGGCATAGGTCCAGATCGGCCAGTCCCGGTCATAGAGATCGAGCGCGGGGACGAAATCGGTGAGATCGATATTGGCCTGCCAATAGGCGTCGATCGTGCCGACATCGCGCCAATAGGGCTCATCGTTGAACTCGGCGCCGCTGCGCACGCATGAGGTCGGGTAGCGATGTGCGACGGCTTTGCCGTTCTTTACCAGATAAGGAATGATGTTCTTGCCGAAATCGCGATCCGACGTCGGATCGTTGGCGTCGCGCTCCAGCTCCTCGATGAGAAACTGTGTCTGGAAGACATAGATCCCCATGCTGGCGAGCGCCAGCTCCGGGTTGTCGGGCATGCCTGGCGGGTCGGCGGGCTTCTCGAGAAACTCGATGATGCGGTCGTCATTGTCGACATGCATGACGCCGAAGGCGGTCGCCTCCATGCGCGGTACTTCCAGGCAGCCGACGGTGACGTCCGCGCCGGAATTGACGTGCTGCTGCAGCATCACCTCATAGTCCATCTTGTAGACATGGTCGCCGGCCAGAATGATCATGAATTCCGGGGCGTAGCCATTGATGATGTCGATGTTCTGGTACACCGCGTCGGCGGTGCCCGCATACCACTCATGTTCGGAGACGCGCTGCGAGGCGGGGAGAATGTCGAAGCCCTCGTTGCGTTCCGGTCGGAAGAAGTTCCAGCCGCGCTGCAGATGGCGGATCAGCGAATGCGCCTTGTACTGAGTGGCGACCCCGATCCGGCGGATACCGGAATTGAGCGCATTGGAGAGCGCGAAATCGATGATCCGGCTCTTGCCGCCGAAATAAACCGCAGGCTTGGCCCGCTTGTCGGTCAGCTCCAGAAGCCGCGAGCCGCGGCCGCCGGCCAGGACATAGGCCATGGCATTGCGTGAAAGGTTCGATGCGATCCGCTGCGTCCTGCCCATTTCAGCTTCCTCCCTGGTTGTTGTTCGGCGACGATCGTCCGGCCTGCCGCTCACACGGCTTCCGCAGACGGACGGTCGAGGCTCATGGCGGAGTTTCATCGCCGTCCAGGCCGGCGATGCTCCAGATGTCGCGGGCATAGCCGCGAATGGTCCGGTCCGACGAGAACCACCCAGAGTGGGCGGTGTTCAAAACCGCCTTGCGATGCCACTCGTCCGGCGCGCCATAGGCGCGGTCGACCGTCCGTTGCATCTCTGCGTACGCGTCGAAATCGGCGGTGACCAGGAAGTAGTCGCGGTGCATCAGGCTATCGATCAGCGGGCGATAGCGCGCGGGATCGTCGGCTGAGAACACGCCGCTTCCGATCGCATCCAGCGTTTCCTTCAAGGCCGGCACCTCGCCGATCGTCTTCTCCGCCTCATAGCCGATCCGGCGCGCCTCCAGAACTTCGTCGGCGGTCAGCCCGAAGATGAAAATATTCTCCGGCCCCACCCGCTCCCTGATCTCCACATTGGCGCCGTCCAGCGTACCGATGGTGAGCGCGCCGTTGAGCGCCAGCTTCATATTGCCGGTGCCCGACGCCTCCATGCCCGCCGTCGAGATCTGCTCGGACAGATCGGCAGCCGGGATGATCTTCTCGGCAAGCGACACGCGGTAATTCGGCAGGAACGCCACCTTCAGCCGGTCGCCGACGAGGGGGTCGGCATTTACCGTGCGGGCGACGTCATTGATCAGCTTAATGATCAACTTGGCCATGTGATAGGAGGCCGCCGCCTTCCCGCCGAAGATCTTGACGCGGGGTCGCCAATCCATCTGCGGCGCCGCGCGGATCGCATGATAATGCGCGACGGTCTCGAGGATATTCAGAAGCTGGCGCTTATATTCGTGCATCCGCTTGATCTGTACGTCGAAGAGCGCCTGCGTGTCGATTCGCAGCCCGAGCCGAGCCTCGACGACGCGCGCCAGGGCTTCCTTATTGGCGTGCTTCACCGCCGCGAAACGCTCCCGGAATGCAGGGTCGTCCGCCATCGGAGCAAGCGCTTCGAGCCGCTCCAGATCGCCGACCCAGCGATCGCCGATCGCTTCGGTGATCAGCGCCGCAAGCTTCGGATTGCACTCGAGCAGCCAGCGCCTCGGGGTGACGCCGTTGGTCTCGTTGACGATCCGGTCGGGGTAGAGCTTGTGCAGGGCGCTGAACACGGTCTCCTTCATCAGCTTCGAATGCAGCGCCGAGACGCCGTTCACCCGATGCGCGCCGAGAAAAGCGAGGTTGCCCATCCGCACGCGGTGGCCGTTCTGATCGTCGATCAACGCGACCGCGCGGAGCATGTCGTCGGCAACGCCCTGCTCGCGAAGCGCCGCCATCTGATCGGCATGGATCAACTCGATGATCTGCATATGGCGCGGCAACAATTGCTGCATCAGCGCCACGGGCCAGGTTTCCAGCGCCTCGGGCAGAAGCGTGTGGTTGGTGTAGGAAATGCACCCCTCGGTCAGCCGCCACGCCTCCTTCCAGGGGACGCCGTGGTCGTCGACCAGGAGCCGCATCAGCTCCGGCACGGCGAGGGCCGGGTGCGTATCGTTGAGCTGGATGGCGACTTTGTCGGGGAGCGAAGCCAGGTTTCCGAACTGCTCGATGTGACGGCGGACGAGATCCTGGAGCGAGGCGGAGGTGAAGAAGAATTCCTGCTTCACCCGCAACTCCTGCCCGACGGCGTCGAATCATCGGGATAGAGCACGCGCGAAATGCTTTCGGCCCGGGCCTGATCGCCGAGGGCGCCGAGATAGTCGCCGCGATTGAACTCTTCGAGCCGCATCAGATTGGGCGAACGCGCCGACCACAGGCGCAGCGTGTTGACCCGGCGCCCCTGCCAGCCGGCAATGGGCGTATCGAAGGCGACGGCGAGAACGCGCTCCGCCGGATGCCAGCAGGCGCGGCGCTGCCCCGGTTCGTCGCCGGCCGCCTCGACATGCCCGCCGAAGCCGATCTCGTAGACGACTTCCGGGCGCTCGAACTGCCAGGGATTGCCGAAGGACAACCAGTCCTCGGGCTTCTCGATCTGCCAGCCATCGTCGAAAGCCTGGCGGAACAGGCCGTGATCGTAGCGGATGCCGTAGCCGAAGCCGGCGATGCCGACCGAGCCCATGCTCTCCAGAAAGCAGGCCGCGAGCCGGCCGAGGCCGCCATTGCCGAGCGCAGCGTCGGGCTCGCGTTCCTTCAGTTCATCGAGCGACTGACCGAGATCGCCAAGCGCCCGCTCACAGGTCGCATAAAGGCCGAGATTGGAGAGATTGTCGGTCAGCAGACGGCCGATCAGAAACTCCATCGAAAGATAGTAGACCCGCTTCTCCTCGCGCGCATAAATCTGCCGGGTGCTCTCCATCCAGCGGACGACGAGTTGATCGCGCACCGCCAGCGATGTCGCGATCAGCCAGTCTCGAGCACTGGCATGGTCCGGATCCTTGCCGACCGCGAGGATCAGCTTGCGAAGGATGTCATCCTTGAATTGCTCCGGAGTAATCGAGGGAAAAGATATGGGCATCGATGTCATGCTAAGCGGGCTTTCCTTCGTTCCTGATGGATGGTCGGATGATCGAAGCGGTGTCGATATGGGATGGAGGCATCGTCGCCCTCGCCCGGCGCTCGCGAGAGAGGGCTCCCGCCGAAGGCGGGTGGGTGAGAGGGCCGCGACAGCGCGATCCGGAAGTCCCTGGGCCTGAAGACTGCATCCTGCTTGGGTCCCTTAGCCGGCGGAATTCCGCCGGGCGTGAAGATCGTTGATCAGGCCGTTGGTCGATGAGTTGTGGCTCGAGACTTCGCCGCCGGCGGTGAGCTCGGGCAGGATGACCTTGGCAAGTTGCTTGCCAAGCTCGACGCCCCATTGGTCGAAGCTGTTGATGTCCCAGACGATGCCCTGCGTGAAGATCTTGTGCTCGTAGAGCGCGATGAGACGGCCGAGAGCGAAGGGCGTCAGGCGATCGTACAGCATCGTCGTTGTCGGACGATTGCCTTCGAAGACCTTATGCGGCACGAGGGCCTCGATTTCCGAGGCGGAGATGCCGGCCGCATCGAGTTCCTTGCGCGCCTCCTCGGCGGTCTTGCCGAAGGCGAGGGCCTCGGTTTGCGCAAGGCAGTTGGCCAGCAGGATGTCGTGATGCGCGCCGAGCGGTGTCTGGCTGACCGCAGCGGCGATGAAGTCCGACGACACCAGCTCCGTTCCCTGATGAATGAGCTGATAGAACGCATGCTGGCCGTTCGTCCCCGGCTCGCCCCAGACGATCGGGCCGGTCGCATAGTCGACCCGCTCGCCGTCCCGCCGCACTGACTTTCCGTTGCTCTCCATGTCGGCCTGCTGAAGATAGGCCGGGAAGCGATGCAGATGCTGGTCGTAGGGCAAGACGGCGTGGCTCGCGGCGCCGAGGAAATTGTGGTTCCAGATGCCGATCAGCCCGAGCAGCGCAGGGATGTTCTCCGCCAGCGGCGCCGTCCGGAAATGCTCGTCCATCGCGAAGGCGCCGTCGAGCAGCTCCTCGAAGTGCTCGAAACCCACCGCCAGGGCGATCGGCAGGCCGATGGCCGACCAGAGCGAGTAACGGCCGCCCACCCAATCCCAGAAGCCGAACATATTGGCGGGGTCGATGCCGAATGCGGCGACCGCCTCCTCATTGGTCGAGACGGCGACGAAGTGCCGGGCGATGTCGGCGTTGCTGCCGAGACGATCCAGCAGCCAGATGCGCGCCGAGGCGGCATTCGTCATCGTCTCCTGGGTGGTGAAGGTCTTCGACGCGATGACGAACAGTGTGCGCGCCGGATCGAGCCCGGCCAGCGTGTCGGCCAGATGAGCGCTGTCGACATTGGAGACGAAATGCGGCCTCAGATCGGCGCGCTGATAGGGCTTCAACGCCTCGCACACCATCAGCGGCCCGAGATCCGAGCCGCCAATGCCGATATTGACGACGTCGGTGATGGTCTGGCCGGAATTGCCGAGCCAGGCGCCACCGCGGACGCGCTCGGTGAAGGCTCGCATATGGTCGAGCACCGCGTTGACGCCGGGCATGACGTCCGCGCCGTCGACCAGGATCGGCCGGTTGGCGCGGTTCCGGAGCGCGGTGTGAAGGACGGCGCGGTGCTCGGTGCTGTTGATTTTGTCGCCGGCAAACATCCTCTCGCGCCAGCCTTCGAGATCGGTGGCCCGCGCGAGGTCGATGAGCAATCGCAGCGTTTCCCCATCGATGCGCTGCTTGGAGACATCCACCAGAAGGTCGTCGAGCCTTACGCTGTAGCGGTCGAAGCGCGCCGGCTCCTCCCGGAACAGGTCGCGAAGATGACGGCTCGCCATCTCCCGGGCATGGGCTTCAAGTGCCTTCCAGGCCGCCGAACCGGTCAGCGCGGTCATGATCGGTCTCCTAATTCATTCTGCCGGTCAGCATCATATGCCATCCGCGCCGTCTGATTCCAACGTCCGGCATCGCGCGCCGGTTATTCGATAAGAGCCAATAGCTCAAGCGCTTGACAGCAATGCGTCGACCTGGCTCCTCGTCGGCAGCGAAGGAATGGCGCCGCGCGCGGTGGCCGTGATGGCGCCGACCACATTGGCGAAGCGGCAGAGTTCGGCGAGCGCGTCGTCGTCATCGAGAACGGCCGGGTTCGTCGCGATGCCCGACAGGAGGCCGGCAACGAAGCCGTCTCCGGCGCCAGTGGTATCGATCGCCTTTACCAGAATGCTGGGCACCACCCGTTCGCCGCGTTCGGTGACGGCGATGCAGCCCCGATGGCCAAGGCTCAGAACCACCAGCTTCAGGCCGTCATGCCAGAGCTGCGATCGGATCTGCTCGGGTGACGATCCGCCGGTCAGGAAGACCAGCTCGTCGTCGCTCAGCTTCACCACGGCTGGCGCGTTTCATCCCCTCCAAGATCTCCTTTCGCGCCTCGGCTTCGCTCCCCCACAGCGGCAGGCGGAGATTGACGTCGTAGGAGATCAGATTGCCCGCCTTTGCGGCTTCGTCCGCGGCGAACAGCGCGGTCTTCCTCGATTGCGGCGAGGCAAGGCTGATGGAGTTGAAGTGGAAGATCTTCGCGGCACGGATCGCCTCCACATCGACCTCCTCGGGCGTGAACAGCATGTCGGCCGAGGGGTGCCGATAGAACAGGAAATCCCGCTCGCCTTCAGCTGTCAGGGTGACGAACGCCAGCGCCGTCCGGGCGCGCTTGTCGAGGCGTATCGGCGTCACGTCGACGCCTTCCCGCCGGAGCGTCTCGACAAGCAGATGCCCAAAAGGCTCGTCGCCGACCTTGCCCATGAAGGCGCTGGACACGCCGAGCCTGACGAGGCCGACCGCGACATTCGCGGCCGCGCCTCCGGGCGCCGGCTTGAAGCTGGGCAGGTCGGCAAAGCTGCCGCCGCTCTCCGTCGGTACGAAGTCGATCAGAAGATCGCCAAAGCAGACAATTTCGGCCATCGTCGGTCACCGTCATCGAAGACAAGGACACGGGGGAAACGCTCAGGTGCGGATCCCGGCTAGCGGGAGCCCCACCCCGTGTACTCGCCAATATTGTCGCGGGTGATCAGTTTGGACTCCATCAGAATCATCTGATTTTCCGGCTTTTTCCCGTTCATGATGTCGTAGCCGGTCTGAACCGCGATCTGGGCCATCGTATAAGGGTCCTGGCTTGCCGAAGCCTGAACCATGGTATTCCCCTTGAGCGCCGCCTCGATATCCGGCGCACCGTCGACCGAAGTGATGACGATGCCGGTGCGGTTGAGCTGCTTGGCCGCAAGATCGGTGCCGACCGCCTGCGGGTCGTTGATCGTGAAGACGGCGTCGATTTGGTCGAAGCGGGTCAGAAGCCCCTGCATGACATTCAGACCCCCGTCACGGCTGCCCTTGCCGTCCTGATCGTCGGAGAGAATCTTGATGTCGGGATGCTTGGCGAGCACGTCTTTGCAGCCCTTGACGCGATCAATGACCGCCGAAACCTGCGGACCGTTCTCGATGATCACGTTGCCTTTGCCGCCGATCTTGTCGACGATGAACTGGCAGGCGATCTCACCGGCCTGCACGTTGTTGGTCTGCACGACCGCATCGGCGCCGGCAGCCGCGACGTCCACGCCGACCACGACGATGCCGGCCGCCTGGGCGCGCTTGACCGCCGGGAAGATCGCCTGTGCGTCAGCCGCATTGAGCAGGATCAATTTGACGCCGGCGGCGATGAAATTGTCGATCTGGTTGAACTGCTTGTTGAGATCGTAGTCCGCCGACGTCGTGGTTACCTCGGCATTGGGGTTGATTTCCTTGGCCTTCGCCTTGGCGCCGTTGGCCAGGGCGACGAAGAAAGGGTTGCCCAGCGAGCCGAGCGTGATGCCGATCTTGTCGAGTTCGGCGGCCGG
Source organism: uncultured Alphaproteobacteria bacterium (assembly GCA_963727575.1). GTDB lineage: Bacteria > Pseudomonadota > Alphaproteobacteria > Rhizobiales > Rhodomicrobiaceae > JAHQVI01. The sequence continues at coordinate 20,989 of CAVSIA010000028.1, read as the reverse complement.
CACGGCGCAGGTCGATATCGCCAGGGCCGCACTTGCGAAAAGAAGCCTCTTGATCATTGGTCGCGTCTCCCAGGATCCGGTTGTCTTGAGGAGCGCTGCGATGGACCCCATGCCGCCAGCGCACTTTTACGAATAGGATCGATTGTCGCCGCTCGGGCGGCTCGTGTTCAGGTCCGGGCGCCCCCTTGCGTGCGGAATCTGTCCAGCGTGACCGCGCCGATGATCACCAGCCCCTTGATGATGAACTGCCAGATATCCGAGACACCGAGAAGGATGAGGCCGTTCGTCAACGCGGCGATAATCAGTGCACCGATCAGCGTTCCCCAGATCGAGCCGATACCGCCGATGAAGCTGGTACCACCGAGAATCACGGCTGCGATCGCATCCAGCTCGTAAGCCTGCCCGAGCTGAAGGCCGTTGGCGGCATAGAGGCGCGCGGCGGACATCACGCCGCCGAGCCCGGCGAGCAGCCCCGACATCGCATAGACGAAGAGCAGCACCATCCATACTTTGATGCCGGAAAGCCGCGCCGCCGCCGGATTGCCGCCGACCGCATAGATGTGAGTGCCGAGCACGGTCCGCCGCAGAATGAACCAGGAGGCGATGATCACGAGCAGCGCGATGACCGCGAGCACCGGGATGCTGAACACGCCTGGAACGATGGTCAGCGAGCCGTTGCCGATAAAAGCGAACGACAGATCCGGATTGAACACGGTCTTGTCGTCGCCGATCAGCCGGGCCACGCCTCGAATGGCTGTCAGCCCGCCCAGTGTCACGATAAAGGGCGGCAATTTCAGAAAGGCAACCAGGCTGCCGTTGATCAATCCGAAGAACAGCCCGGTGAGCATGGCTGCCGGGATGCCGATCAGCCCCCAGCCCGGAATGAGCGAGGCCATGACGCCGATCATCGCGGATGCGGCGAGGATCGAGCCGACCGACAGATCGATGCCGCCGGTCAGGATGACGAAGGTCATTCCGGCTGCGAGCACCGTGTTGATCGCGGCCTGCTGGGCGACGATGGAAATATTCTGTCCCGTGAAGAACCGGCCGTCGGTCAGCAGGTGAAAGCCGATGGCCAGGATGATCAGCACGGGCAACATGCCGACGGCCTGCATGGTGCTCTTGATCGCGATCTTCCGGGTCGCGGCGGCTCGGTCCGAGGCGCCTGCGAATTTCTGTTTGGCGTCCGCGCTTACTTCGCTCATCGATTTCATCCTCCCCAGCCCGTGCTTATGCCGCTTTCAGGCCCACGCCAGATGCCAGTGCCATAATGTTTTCTTGTGTGATCGCGTGACCGCTATCGCCGCCGACCTCGCCCTCGATGACGCCCTCGCGCATCACGAGGATCCGGTCGGCGATACCCATGACCTCGGGCATCTCGCTGGAAATCACCAGGATGGCGACGCCCGACTGGGCCAGATTGTCGATGATCCGGTAGATCTCCTGCTTGGCGCCGACGTCGACGCCGCGTGTAGGCTCATCGAGGATCAGCACGCGCGGCTTCGTCTCCAGCCAGCGCGACAGCAGTACCTTCTGCTGATTGCCTCCCGACAGGCTGCCAACCTCGACCATTGGGCTCGCCACGCGGATCGCCAGCGATTCGATCGCATGGGCAGCGCGCCGTGCGGCAGAGGCGAGGTTGAGCACGCCGAAACGGAAGGCGTCGCGGTCGATCACGCCGAGATTGACGTTCTCCTTGACGGTCATGTCGAGGAACAGCCCTTGGGCCTTGCGGTCCTCGGTGAGGTAGGCAATACCGGCGTCGATGGCGTCCTTCGGCGTGTCGAAGTTTCGCGGGCGCTGCTCGAGCACGACGTCGCCGCGGATTTTCGGATCGGCCGCATAGATCAGCCGCGCCAGCTCGGTGCGTCCCGAGCCGACGAGGCCCGCCAGCCCCAGCACCTCGCCGGCATGCAGCTTGAAACTGCACCCCTTGACCATGCGGCCGTCGGCGATGTCGCGGACTTCCAGAACGACATTGCTGTGCAGAGCTTCTTCGGTGTCGTGCTCGTGCTTGTAGAAGCCCTTCAGCTCACGGCCGACCATCATGCGGACAAGCGCCTCGGCCTTGATCTCGTCGCCGACCAGCGTGCCGACATAGGTGCCGTCGCGGAGAATCGAGACGCGATCCGACAGTTCGTAGATCTCCGCCATGCGGTGGCTGATATAGATGATGGCGATGCCTTCGGCGCGAAGCTGCTTGACCAGCGCGAACAGCTTTTCGGTCTCGCGGGAGGATAGCGCCGTAGTCGGCTCGTCCATCACCAGGATTTTCGCGTCGGCATGGAGCGCGCGGGCGATCTCGACGAGTTGCTGCTCGGCGATGGAAAGCGTGCCGACGATGGTCTTTGGCCCGAACGGCGCCCCGAGACGCTCCAGCACGCCCTTGCAGCCATCCGCCATCGCCGTGCGATTGACCATGCCGCGATTGGCGATCTCGATGCCGAGATAGATATTCTCCGCAACGGTCAGGTTCGGCGCGAGGCTCAGCTCCTGATAGATGATCGCGATGCCCTGCTGTTTGGCGGCAATCGGGTCGCCCATCCTGACGGGCTGACCGTCGATAAGGATCTCCCCGCCCGGGTCGGCGGTGTTACGCGCCGGACAGGATCTTCATCAGCGTCGACTTGCCGGCGCCGTTCTCGCCCATCAGCGCGAGCACCTCCCCGGACCAGGCCTTGAGCTGAACGTCGCTCAGCGCCTTGACGCCGGGAAAGGTTTTCGAAATCGAACGCATCTCAAGCGTCGGCGGCTCGGTCCTTGCGCGTCTCCGTCATCGTCCACCATCCTCCCCACTCACTATCCTCCAGGCTCTAATGGCCGGTTAGGACTTCTTCTGTTCGGGCTGAAATTCAGGTGCAGAGGCATGACTGTCGATCTGCTGGCCGGAACCGGTGGAGGCAGCCGACTCTACTCGGGGGCACTGGCTGGCGTGCCCGCGGATATCGCGCTGGTTGGCTTTGGCGTAGCGCCCACCGGTTCACTTGGGTTTCAATACCAGTGGAACGACGACACGACGTTCGGCCTGACGTACACCGAGCAGACCAATATGAAACTGCACGGCGGGATGAACGCCGACATCATAGCCGGCCCTGGCACGGTCATCTCGAGTCATTTTGACGCCATCACGCGGATGACTTGGCCGCGTTCGGTCGCATTCGGGGTCAAGCACGATCTGTGCGAGCACCGGCGCATTGCCGCGGACGTGATTTGGTACGACTGGGCCCACTCGTTCGATCAGATCAGCTTGACGCTCACGAATCCCACGAACCCCGTGGTGCCGATCGTCATAGGCAGCAACAAGATCACGGATCACATGCCGCTGAATTGGCGCAACTCGATATCGCTGCGACTCGGATACGAAGTCGAGACGAGCGAGGTCGACACGTGGCGCGCGGCTACGTCTATCACGGCGCCCCGCCCCCGAACTCGACGCTGAGTCCGTACTTGGACGGCATTCTGCAACACGCCTTCAGTTTGGGATATAGCCGCAAACTGCCGCGGGCCGACTTGAATCTCGCCTATCAGTACAACTTCGGCCCCACGCAGCACGTGGGCACAAGCGCCATCATCGGCGGCGACTTCGACAACTCGTCGCTCAACGCACAGGCGCATTTTGCGATGATCAGCTTGTTGTTTCCTTTCTAGCCCATCCTGGGCCGTTTTTTGCTGCTGACGGGCATTGGCACTCTCGATTTGGCGGCGCCTTGTGCGCACAATGGGTCCGTTCTCGCGACTTGTCGTGGATCGAGACGTGACACCGATGCCCAAGCAACTTCCTGCCGCACCGATTATTCAGTGCCTGAAGTGCGTGCTCCTGCTCTTCGTGGCTGGCTGCGTGGAGGAGCGCGCGGCGAATTCCACTTGTGAGTTGACTCTCAAACTCGTCGACGCGGAAACGGATGAGACACTGCCCGGGATCGTGCAAATTCGTGATGCTCAGGGAGCGTTGATCGAAATAGCCGAACTGATCAGTCGTGGCCAGGGGATGGGCTATCCTTCGAAACTGCACGAGTGGTGGGTGCTGCCGGAGTCGTCCAAGGTGACCGTGCCGGCCGCGCCAATTACGGTCCGGGCTCTTTCAGGCCTCGAGACTGAACTGGCCTCGCACCAGATCGATCTGACCGACAAATCGACGGCGCATCTGGATGTGCCGCTCGAGCGGTTCTATCGCGCCCAATCCGCGGGCTATTTGGCCGGCAACACGCACCTGCACTTGAAAGGAGCTTTCCCGCGCGGAGTCCGACCGGTATTTGCGCGACGTGCCGCTGGCCGATGGCTTGGAGATCGTGTTTGTTTCCTATCTGGAACGGGCCGAATCGGATCTGGAATACACGAGCAACAAGTATTCGCCCGGCGATCTAGCGCGCTTGTCGCAGGGCCACGTGCATTTGGGTCACGGCCAGGAACACCGCCATAACTTCGGTCCGCAGGGTGAGGGCTATGGTCATATCCTGCTGTTGGACATTCCACATATCATCCAGCCCGTCAGCATTGGCCCAGGGATAACCAAGCAGGGCTCCGACGCGCCGCCGTTGCAGTTGGGCATCGACAAGGCCCGAGCGTTGGGCGGCAAGGTCGTTTGGGCACACAACCTGTTTGGCTTCGAAGACATTCCCAATTGGATTACCGGCCGGGTTCACGCCAACAACATCTTCGATGGCGGCAGTCGCGGCAGTTTCGAGGATTCATACTATCGCTATTTGAACGTCGGCCTGCACGTGCCATTTTCGACCGGCACCGACTGGTTCATCTACGACTACTCGCGCGTGTACGTGATGAGCAATCGCGCGGTGACGCCGACCCAATGGCTCGATCTGTTGGCAGCCGGCCGCACGTACATTACCAACGGACCGCTGTTGGAATTCACGGTGGATGACCAGCCGATAGGGACAACTATTGAAATCGACGATCCGAAGGTGTTGCCCGTGCGCGCAACCGCAACAGGGCGAGCCAACTTTCAGCGGCTGGAACTGGTGCGCAACGGACAGGTCATTGCCACCGCACCGAGCCGCGCCGCGGGTCAGCACTACGTGGTCGAGTTGCAACTCGACCTGGCAATCGACGCACCGTCATGGCTGGCGGTGCGCACCCCTCCGCCCCCCGTGCCCGATCGCGAAAACACGCCGCACGATTTTCCCGAGAACGAATTCGGCGGCAAGCTGTTCTCGCACACCAGCCCCGTCTATGTGCATCTGACCGGTCAGGGAGTGTTCGACGCCGACGTCGCGCGCGAGCTGCTGGCCGAAATGCAAGCCGACTGGAGCGATATCGAAAAGCAAGCGGTATTCGCCAGCGACGCCGAGCGTGAGCAAGTGCAGGCCGTCTATGAAGAGGCAATTGCGAAGCTGCAAGGCCGCTCGACAGGGATGGCAAGCAAACGAAGTCGAGAGAAATGAGCACTGAATCGCAAGCAGCTACTCGGTCGCCTCCCGGGCCAATGTTTTTGCCCAAACCGTCGTCTTCAGGTCGCTGAAACAGGACGCGAAACTGCGCAGAACACGGAAATTCGGCCAATGGAATCGTTGGTCCGGCGGCTAGTCCGGTTTTGCTTGTGGACGTAGGAGCCGGCACAAGTCGCACCTCGCGTTGTCGGCAAGCATTTGCTATTTTTGAAGTTGCAACGACGCGCGGCTGCGCGGAACCCCTTTGGCGACTTGGAGGCGTGTGAACCGTGGATCTTCCTCGCAATCCGACGCGCAGCGTCCGCATTGGCTCGGTCACCCTGGGCAGCGGCCATTCCATCGCGGTTCAGAGCATGACCGCCACGCGTACGCAGGACATCGCGGCCACGGTCGGCCAGGTGAATGATCTGCTGGCGGCCGGCGCCGACGTGGTGCGGATCGCGGTCGACAACTCCAAGGATGCCGGCGGCGTTAGCTGAAATCCGCCAGCAGACCGAGGCCAATCTGGCGGTTGACCTGCAAGAGAACTATCGCCTGGCATCCGACGTGGCGCCCTCGGTCGACAAGGTTCGCTACAACCCGGGGCACCTCTACCACCACGAGCGCGAGAAGCCCTGGCAGGACAAGGTGAAGTTCCTGGTGGATGTCGCGGGCGAAAATGACTGCGCCATGCGCGTGGGAGTCAATTGCGGATCGGTCGATCCGGCCAAGCTCGAGAAGTACGCCGCCGACGATTCGCTGGCGCCGATGCTAGCAAGCGCGCCTGGAGCATTGCGAGTTGTTGGATTCGCTGGGGTTCACGCGGTATTGCGTGTCGCTGAAGGACTCCGACCCGGCCAAGGTGATCGAGGTCAACCGGCGGTTTGCGACCGAGCGGCCCGATGTGCCGCTTGCACCTGGGGGTGACCGAGGCTGGCCTGCCGCCTGACGGGATCATCAAGACGCGGATCGCGTTCGAACAGCTGATCAGCCGCGGCATCGGCGACACGGTGCGGGTGTCGCTCACCGTGCCCAATGCTCGCAAAGCCGAAGAGATCGCCGCCGGCCGGCAAATCTTGGCCGACATTGCCGCCGGCCGCGTGCGCAGCGTCGTCGACTTCGGGCGAGACTCACTCAACATCATCAGTTGTCCGAGCTGTTCGCGCGTGGAGAACGAGGCATTCATCGAACTGGCGCAAGACGTCAAGCAGATGACACAATACGCCGCGGAACATGCCATCACGATTGCTGTCATGGGCTGCCGCGTGAATGGGCCGGGCGAGACGGACGACGCCGATCTGGGCTTGTGGTGCGGGCCGAATTTCGTCAATCTCAAGCGCGGCAGCCAGGAACTGGGGGCCTTTCCCTACGACGCCATACTGCCGCGGCTGAAGCAGGAACTCGACGCCCTGATCGAAGGCGCGCGCCAAGTGCTAGCACGCCACTGGGTTGCACAACGAGATTGCGTTCCACAACGAGATTGGCAGCCGGCCGTGTTGCCGTTTTCGTCACGATAGGGTATTTCTCACCCACCGCCCGCGGTGGCTATTGCTGTCAGGCTCCCGGCGTCGAACCAATCGAAGGGTCAAGGATGACCGCCCGTATCTGGCTGATGCTGCTGGTGATCGGCTGCCTGACGCCCGGTTGCGCGCCCTTTCGGACGGCCCCCGCCCTGCCCCAGCGCAACAGCCTGGTTCTCGACCAGCTTGTAGTCCATTCGGACACGCCGTTGCCCAAGCATCATCGGCTGTTGGACGAACTGCAACTGCAGCGATCTCGATTGAGCAACACGCTAGGTTTGGCGGTGTCGGACGAACCGATCCACGTCTATTTGTTTCCCTCGGCCGAAGAACTCAACGCGTACATGCGCGTCTACTTTCCGAATTTGCCGCAGCGGCGGGCCTTCTTCGTCGAGACCGACACGCGGCTGACGGTATACGCCTATTGGGGCGATCGGGTGGCCGAGGACTTGCGACACGAGGTGGCGCACGGCTATCTGCACGCGGTGGTGCCGCGGTTGCCGTTGTGGTTGGATGAAGGATTGGCCGAATACTTCGAAGTTGCCCGCGGCATGAACGGCGTCAACCAGCCGCACGTGGAAGAGCTGGCCGCCGCGTTCGATCAGGGACGGCGGCCCAATCTGCTGCGTCTGGAGCAAATCGTCGACGGCGGAGAGCTGACGCAGGCCGACTATGCCGAGAGCTGGGCCTGGGTACACTTTCTGTTAGAGAGTACGCCCCAGCGCCGTCAATTGCTGCAAGGTTATTTGCAGGCGCTGACCGACACCGGCCGAAGTGGGCCCGCTGTCATCACGCGTGCTAACGGCCACCTCCGGCCAAGTCGAGCGGCAGCTCATGGACCACGTCTGGTTGCTGCAGCAGTCGGCCCGCCGCTAATCGAGACCGATACCAGTCGGCAACTGGCTGACTCGGCCAGGCTCGGTCAGGCCTTCTCGTAGTTGACCGCCTGGTCGACCGCGTCAAAACCCAGGCTGCGAAAGACGGCCAGCGCCGGTTCGTTCTCCTGGGGCACGTGCACTTCGGCGGCGGAGAATCCTTGGCTGTGCAAGTAGCGAAAAGCCTCGCCCAGCAGGAATCGCGCCAGTCCCTGCCGCTGATGCTCGGCGGAAACTTCCAAATCGGCGATGCCCACGGCCCGCACGCCCCACGTGCCGACCATGGTTTCCATGTTCCAAAAATAGGCGCGGGCCGCCGGGGCGCCGCCTCGGCGCGGCGCCAGGTAGCACATCGGTGCGCTCCAGCGGCTCGAACAGGCAGGCTTCCCACCAACTATTCGGCGATGGATCCGCCACGATTTCCAGCAGTGTTATTGCGGCGAATCTGCATCTGCTGGCGGTCGATAGTCGGCCGAAATTGAGCCAGGTCGCGGCGCATGATGATCGAACGTTGGAACTCTCGATAGCCGGCGTCCGCGAACACGGCTTGCAGTTTGGGATCGCTGTCCAAAATGCCCGATTGCTCGCTGCCGCCGTACAACCCGTAGTAGAACGGCGAGCAAGGGATAGCACGCGCCGCCGAAGATGCGAACGGATCCCTTGCTGCTCAGATAGGATTCCGCGCGGGCCAACAGTTCGCCTGCCACGGCGCGATCGGCCTCGGGACGCAGCATCACCAGGCAAGTGATGCCTTGCTCGGTCGAGAGCGAACTCTCGTCCTCGTTCGGACCGAAGCCGGCGTGCGCAAAGCCCACCACGCGCTCGGCGTCGGTCGCCACGATCAGGCCGTTTGGGTCGAAGTAGGGCCTGGAAAAAACGAAACGCTCGAGCACGGTCGTCGACATCGGCTGCATCAAGCCGCGCTGAGGACCCTGCAACCGCCAGATATCGGCGATTTGCGGTGAGTCGAAGTTGCGAAACGGGCGATATTCGATCAAGGCACGCGACTCGCTGCGAGTTGCCAGACTACGCGAATGTGTCAGCCCAAGTGTACCAGGATCCAATCGCCTTCGACACGCACCTCGTGCCGCGGCTGCGTGATGCGCGGATTCAGCTCGTGTTGACCCGTCTCGACGTTGAACTGCCAACCGTGCCAGGGACACGTGACCACGGCGCCGCACATTGCGCCTTGCCCCAATGGGCCGCCCTGGTGGGGGCAAACGCCGTCCAGTGCATGGAAATTGCCCTCGACGTTGAATAGCGCCACCACCTGCTCGGCCGCCACGCGCTCGATGGCCGAGCCAGGCGGGCACTCGTCGACTCGGGCGATGCGTATCCACTCGGACATGATCGTGAGCTGGAGCCGTGGGTTCAGGCCGCCTGACGATGTTTCTTGCGCGGTTTTGCCTCGCGCCAACGGCGGTGCAGCCACCAGTACTGCTCGGGCGCCTGACGAATCGTATGCTCCAGCCGCTCGGTATACCAGCGGGTCACGGCCGGCACGGTTCGCATCTCCCGCGGCATGGTTAGCGGATCGATGATGCCGTCGGCGCCCAGCACCTGGTGCAATGGCTTGCCTTCGCGCCGTGCATACGCAAACAAGGCCGGTGCATTGCCGCTCAAGGAGAATAGCGCCACGGCCTTGTGGCTGGAGGCCGGACGCCCGAAGAAGTCGACCCAGCATCCCTTGCGGCCCGCATACTGATCGCCCAACAGTGCCAACGTGCCGCCGGAGGCCATGACCTGGTCGATTTCGCTCGAACTCCCTTTCTTCGACAGGATGTACTGCCCGGTGCGCCCGCGAAAATCGTTGATGAACCGATCGAGATACGGGTTGTCCAGCGGCCGGGCAACCGTAAACGAGGGAAAACCGAGCAGCGCGAGTATGTATCCCGAGAGCTCGAAGTTGCCGTAGTGGCCCGAGATGATCACCACCGGCCGGTCGTCGAAACAGGCGCGGATTATCACGTCGGGGTCGACCAGTCGCACGTAGTCGCGCCAGTTGGTGTCGTGAATCTTGCGAGGGGCTTGCACGATCTCGATGCCCATCAGGATCAAATGCTCCCACATCCGCCGGGCGAGCAAGCGGCGCTCGTCGGACGACATTTCGGGAAAGGCGTGCTGCAGGTTGTCGTCCACCACGTCGGCGGCGAATCTTCAGCACGTCGGCAGCCACAATAGGCCAGTCGCCGCGCCAAAGTAGCGCAGGTGGATAGCGGCATGGCCTGCACGACGCACACCGCCAACCGCACGAACAGGTAAACCAGCATAGTCCAGAATGTGTTTCAAGGTGTCAGACAGGCCGGCGGTGCCAGACTCATCGTGCGGGAAGTGGATCAAGGCATGGCTCGAGTCACGAGCGCGACATTGTGCCACGGGCGAAAAAATCGGCCAAGAGCGGTTGCTTCGCCGGGCGATGTCGAGCACGGCCAGACCGATCTACGGTTTTTGCCGTTGACGCACTACGGCTTAATCCGTAGAGTGGCCGCCGTCGTGACAATGACCGTTCGCCGATCACAGCGAGACCGCACGATGCCGCGGCCCAAACACGAACACCCGACGCCCGGCGAACTGGAAGTGCTGCGAATCCTCTGGGAGCGCAGCCCGCTGTCGGTGCGCGAAGTGATGGAAGTGCTCAATCGAGCGAGCGGCCGCGAGCGTACACGTCGGTGATGAGCCTGCTGAACGTGATGGCCGACAAGGGGCTGGTGACGCGGAAGCCCGCGGGCCGGGCGTTTGTATATGCTCCCAAGGCCGGACAGCAGCGAACCATGCGCCGTATGTTGGGCGACCTGTTGGGCCGCGCGTTCGAGGGCTCGGCCGAACTGATGGTGGCGCATCTGCTGGAAGAGGCCAATCCCTCGGCCGACGAACTGGCGGCGATTCGCGAGGCAATTGCCGCAATACGAACAACAACACGCATCGGAGGACTAGCCATGGACACGCATGGGTCTATCGCTCGATGCGAGCGTGGTCGTGCAGTCGCTGATGCACTTCCTGTGGCAGGGGGCCGCGGTGTGGGCCGCTGCGACGTGCTTGTTGTGGATCGTGCGGCCTCGACAAGCGCGACCACGCGATACGCGATCTATTGCGCGACGTTGGCCGTGTTGGCGGCTTGCCCTTGGCGACCATGGTTGTCGCTGTCGGCAGCAGAACGGAGATCGAGATCAGTCGGACGGCCCAGTGGCGGTATCGTTGCGATCGACGGCGTGGCGCGACGGTGATCATGCAAGAGCTCGCGTCTGCACGACCGTTGTGGTCGCATCTGGCGAGGCGTGGAGCGGGCGAGACCTCGGCAGCTGGGTGTCAGTTGGCTGGCTTATCGCCCATCAGCGTGGACTGCTAACGGTGTGGCTGGCGGGTGTCGTTTGGTGCGGCCTGCGGCTGGGCGTTGGGGCTGTTCGTATCTGGCGGTTGGTGCGTCGCGGCACGCCGTTGCCGGAAGAGTTGCAGCGGTGCGTGCGAGCAACTGGCGGGCCGCTTGGGCTTTCGTACGCAGCCGGTGGTGCGCGTGGTCGACGGGCTTTCGCAAGCCGTGGCGGTCGGCTTGCGTGCGGCCGATCGTGTTGTTGCCGGCCGGCTGGGTGACGGGCTTGAGCGGTGATTTGCTCGAGGCAGTGATCGCCCACGAGTTGGCGCACCTGCGGCGTTGGGATTTGGTGGTCAACTTCTTGCAGCGCGTGAGTCGAGGCGCTGTTGTTCTTTCATCCGGTCGGTGTGGTGGTGTTCGCGGCGGATTCGCGCGGAGCGCGAGATGTGCTGCGACGAAGCGGCCGTAGCGGCGCTGGGCAATCCCGTGCCGTATGCAAAGGCCTTGTCCTACGTTGGCGCATCATGCTCGGCTCGACGATTCGAGCCGGCCTGGAGCGCGGGAATAGGAGGTTCCAAAATGGCGTTGCTTGAACGAATTCGTAACGTGCTGGGGATGGAGAACGTCGGACGTTGTGCCACGGCCGCTGGTACGGCCTGAGCTGTGCGGCGGTCGGCGCGGTCTTGGCGTCGCTGGCGTGGGGCCTGGTGCTGGCGGGCGTAGTGTCCACGCGAAATCGAGGTACACGGTTGCCGATGCGGAGGCTTCGTCGCTGAGTTCCGAACATACGCGACAGTACGGCGCCGGTGGCATCCGCGTGACAAGTCGTTCAGCGACCGTATCCGACGATCCTGTGACTACCGACAAGACTTCGACGGAGCCGCTGTATATCCCTGGGTGCAGACGCCGCCGAAGCCGGAGGAATCGAAAACGCGTCGCTCAATCTCGGCGAGCGCATGCCGGCGCTGCACCACCGACGTGATTGCGCAGGCGCCCACCGAGCATCGTATGGTGAAGTTGCCCGTATACGATCGAGCCGCCCGATATCTTGTTCATTGAGGCGCTGCGTGTCGCGCCCAAGGCCCCCTACCACATCCGGTCGGGCGACGAATTGCAGATTATTGCCGAACCGCCGGAAGCGAACCTGGCAGCCAGGGGCTTCTTTGTCGATCCCCTGGGACGTATCGACCTGGGGCCGCGCTACGGCAAAGTCCAAGTGGCGGGCTGACGAGTGACGAGGTGGAGAAGGCCGTTTGCAAAGTGCTGGAACCGACATATTCCGGTAGCGTTGCTTCAGTAACGCTCGTGCAGTTGTTGCGATGCAGCCGATCACCGGCGAGCACTTGGTGGCGCCGGATGGCACGGTCAATCTGGGCACCTACGGTCAAGTGCCGGTGGCCGGTCTGACGCTGGGGAGGCGAAGGAGAAGATCGAAGAACATCTCTCCGACTCGCTTGACAGTCCGAAGTTGCTGTCGCGTATGCAACCGTACAACAGCAAGGTGTACTACGTCATCACGCAAGACAGTCGAGCATGGCGACATGTTCACCGCCTGCCCATTACCGGCAATGAGACCGTGCTTGGACGCAATCTCACAGGTTGAACGGATTGAGATCCGGTCTCGAACGATAAGGAGATCTGGATTGCGCGTCCGGCACCGGGCGGCATCCGCGCACTGACGTCATTCTGCCGGTCGATTGGCAGGAGATCGCTCGCGGGCGCTGCTACGGCCACCAACTACCAGGTTCTGCCCGGCGATCGCATCTTCATCTCCGACAAGCCAACGCCAGCTAGCAGCAAAGCGGCACGAGGAAACAGGCAACGTTAACTACTACGTTGGCACAAACTTGATCTACTTCGGTCGGCGACAAACGCTGAGCGAGACGCGGCGACTGCGGCAGACACCTGGCTACTTCTTCTTGTTCTTCCGCGCCGCCAGCACGGGGTCGCTTTTGAGGGGAAGCTTGATGGTCTTGCCGGTTTCGGCGGCTTTGTAGACGCCGAGGATGATCTCGACCGAGCGGCGGCCTTCGTGGCCGTCGACCGCCGGCGGTGCGGTTGTCCTTGATCGCCTCCAGCACGTCGCGGAACTGGGCCGTGTGGCCGTGATGGCCGATGGCGGCCGGATCGCTGGCGCCGCCGGCCGTGCTGATGCTGTCGGCCATGCGCTGGTGGATGGCCGCGTCGCCGCGGCCTTTCTTGGCGAAGTCCCAGGCGACGACGTCCTCCTCCTCCATCGCCGCGCTGCCTTCGGAGCCGTGCACTTCGATGCGCTTCAGATAGCCCGGATAGCAGGCCGTGCTGGCTTCGAGCACGCCCAGCGCGCCGTTTTTGAACTTGAGGGTGGCCACGACCGTGTCTTCCACGGCGATGCGCTTGTGCGCCAACAGCGCCGAGTGAGCCGTGATTTCCACGACCGGGCCCATCAGCCAGGTGAGGATGTCGACCGAGTGGATGGCCTGGTTCATCAGCGCGCCGCCGCCGTCGAGTTCCCACGTGCCGCGCCAGGCGCCGCTGTCGTAGTAGGCCTGCGTGCGATACCACTTCACGTAGGCTTCGCCGAGGGTGAGCTTGCCGAAGCGGCCGGCGTCGACGGCCTTCTTCAGTTCGACGCTCGAACGGTGAAACCGCGAGGGAAAGATGGCCGAAAGCTTGACGCCGGCCTTTTCGCATTCGCGAATGATCTTGTCGCAACGCGAGAGCGTGATTTCCAGCGGCTTTTCGACGATCACGTGCTTGCCAGCTCGGGCGGCCGCCACGGCCGGCTCCATGTGGGCGCCGCTCGGCGTGCCGATCGTCACCACGTCCACGTCCGGATCGGCCAGCATGGCCTTCAGATCGTGATAGCCGCGGCAGCCCTGCGCCTGCGGCGAAACGATCGGCGGCCGCCGGAAACGTGTCGTAGCAGGCTACAACGTTCGCGCCGCGAATGTCGCCGATGGCCTTGGCGTGAAAGTTGGCAATCATGCCGCAACCGATAATCCCAAAGCCGAATCCACGCGATTTACTCAAAAGTGCTCTCCTCGTCGGCGAAGCGAACGATGTGCGAAACCGAGATTCTAAAATGCCGTCGCTGGCGCAGACACCAGGGCCAGCGGCTTGCGTGCGGCGACCTCGTCACCAAACCGATTCGCCCGGTTTCGACTTCGCCGCCCTCCATTTCCATCGGGCAGACCGCCATGCGTGGGTGGCGTCGCGATCGGTGAAATACAGGTGCGACTCCGAGGGTTGCCGGGCGTCGCCCGATGCCCACAGGGCGGCGAAATCGGGGTGGAAATCGAGCGGCCGGCGGACATAAGTGTGGTTGTACTTGTTCGTCGTGCGTGAGGGTCTTGGCTCGCTGCCAGGTCTGGCCAGCATCGCGACTGCTCCAGACGACCATTGCCCGCCGGTGCCATAGGGCTGCGGTCCCGGATCGGTGGGGCGATGAGTTGCCACGCGGTCGGATCGTCGAGATACAGCGGACCGAAGTCGTAGTTGTGGTCCGAGGTGGTGATGTCGCTAGTTCGCCACGCTTCGCCGTTCCATTGGCCAATCGCCAGGTGTGAGGGCCGTTTGCGGGGCCCGGCGCCCAACCGCCGCTAGTGAGAAACACGATCACCGGATGCCCCTCCGCGTCGAACTGCACTTGCTTGAGATAGACCAGCAAGCCCTCGCTTTCGTAGTCGTGAACCAGCGCCGGGTTTTGGACTTCCTCAGGATCGGCGTGGTGACGGTACCGCCCGCGGCGTTGTGCCAGGTCGTTTCCGCCGTCGGTGGTTTCCAGGTAGTAGAGGTTCGTGCGGGCGTTGAGTCCGCCCTTCGGCGGATGGTAGTTGAACGCCGTGGCCACGCGATTGGCCGGCACAGTAGCTCACCTGGTAGTGCCCCTTGGCGATGTGGGCCAGCGGAGCGGGTTCGCTCCAATTGCTCGCCGTCGCGGCTGGTCATCCAGAACAGCCCCCTGCCCGGCGGCCGGCGTGGTTGTACTTCGTGTGCAGAAAGAAAAACCGTCCGTCTGCCAGCAATCCACGGCTGACCGTAGGAGAAGTTGGTCGTCTTGACCGGCACGAAGGCGTCGATGGAATACGGCTCGGCACTGCGGTGGATGTACGAGGGACGCGAGGTGCCGTGCGAGTTGGAGAAGATCCAAAGGTAGCCGTCCGCGTCGATATTGAGCGTGGGATTGTCGTGGGCGTCGGTGGTCTTCTTGTCGAGCAGGATGCGTGGGCGCGGCACGGTGTTGGTTTTGTGATCGAAGTACGAAACCATGTGCAGCAACGTCTTGTTGTCTGGCGTGGTGCCGCCATAGACGAAGAACGTCTTGTTCACCGCCGGTGCGTAGACGGCGATCGGCATGTGCTGCTGCGGATAGGTGGCCATGCCGCCGGAATACTTGTAGGCGTACTCGTTGTCGAGCTTTTTGATTGTAGTACCAGATGCCGCGGTAGCCGGTGTCCTGCTCGAGAGTGAAAGCTTCGTCGGCCCAACTGACGCTGTGCGAGGCCAGCGCGGCGAGGATGGCCGAATGAAGCGGAGACGCGGCGGCGAGGTGGCGTTCGTTGCGATGGTCTGGCTTCATGGTCGGTCTCTGGAGGCGGAGTGGGAGTCGTGCGGGGCGCGGAATGGCGTTGGCGCGCGGCGGGTGGACGGTTCTTTTATACCAACGACTGCTAGCTGCCACGTCATCGGAACCAGGTGGTGTTGCGATTTGGTCGCAACGAGTCGGACCGGTTTTCGACGAGAGGATTGTGTCGGTCGCCGGCCATTTCGACGTCCGTTAGGCCGGTCGCAGCGGTTGCCATTGCCGCTGCGCCGGGCGGCGTGCTACAGTGGTGGTGTAAAGATGTAGCGAGGGCGGCCGGCCTTCGATGGCCATTTGCATTTGCCGGTCGTTTTAATTGCTTTTTGAGCCAGCTTCCAGCCGGACCGCAAACTGCCGGTCGCCAGAACGCTCGAGGCTCAAGCGGTGCGATTGGTCTCGTCACACTTTAGTGGTAGACGAGACGTTCTTATCCACCATGCCGCCGACCGCTTCCGCCTCGGAGTGCGAGAGAATTCCGTGGCGGCCGAAACATGCTCCGCGTTGCGGGTTCGATTGGCTGCTCACCTAGGCGCACACGGTTGTGCGCCGGGCCCCAGCCGCACGCGGCGGTGGCTCTATTTGTGTGCGCTGGCGGCATCGCCTGCCGGCGCGGAAAGTGATGTAGGAGATTCATGTCGTTCGAAGATTTGGGGCTGAGCCCCACGCTGTTGGCGGCGATCAAGAAGCAGGGCTACGAAACGCCCACGCCGATCCAACAGCAAGCGATTGGCCCCGTTTTGGCGGGCCGCGATTTGCTGGGCATTGCCCAAACCGGCACGGGCAAGACGGCCGCGTTTGCTTTGCCCATCTTGCAGCGCCTGGCGACGGCGGCCCGCGCAGCCAGCAAGGCCCGCGCAAGCCGCGCGTGTTGGTCCTGTCGCCGACGCGCGAGCTGGCCACGCAGATTGCCGAGAGTTTTTCGACCTATGGCCAGCGATCGGGCTTTCGCCAGGCCGTGATCTATGGTGGCGTGAGCCAGCAGCCGCAGGTACGCGCGCTCTCGCGGCGGCGCCGAGATCGTGGTCGCCACGCCGGGACGCTTGTTGGACTTGATGAACCAGAAATTGGCGCGGCTCGACTCGATCGAGGTGCTGGTCGTGGACGAAGCCGATCGCATGTTCGACATGGGCTTCATCCGCGACTTGCACAAGATCGTGGCCGCGCTGCCCAAGAAGCGGCAGACGCTCTTGTTCTCGGCGACCATGCCCGAGGATATCCGCCAATTGGCCAACAAAATTCTCAACGACGCCGTGCGCGTGCAAGTGGCCGCCAAGTCGATGGCGGCCGACACGGTCGACCAGTCGGTGTTACTTCGTGGAGAAGCGAAACAAGCCGGTCTTGCTGCAGCACGTGATCGGCAAGATGCAAATCACCCGGGCGATCGTTTTCACGCGCACCAAGCACGGCGCCGACAAGGTGGCCCGGCACCTGTGCGAAGTCCGGCATTCGGGCCGAAGCCATTCACGGCAACAAGTCGCAGGCGTGCCCGGCAACGGGCGCTTGGCGCGCTTCAAGTCGCAGACGCCGCCGGTGCTGGTGGCGACCGACGTGGCCGCCCGCGGGCTCGACATCGACGATGTCTCGCACGTGGTGAACTACGACCTGCCCGACGTGGCCGAGACGTACGTGCACCGCATCGGCCGCACCGGCCGGGCCGGCGCCACGGGCGTGGCGTTTCATTCTGCGCCGGCGACGAACGCGGCAGTTGCGCGATATCGAACGCACTGCTGAAGAAGAAGACCACCGTGTGCGATGAGCATCCGGTGTATCTCGGCCGCGTCGCAGTGCGGTCGGTGCGCAGGCGGGATCAGCGCCGTCGCGACGCGCGGACGGCCCTGCCCGGCGCAAGCCGCATGCCGCCGGACCGGCCGACGGCCGGCAGCGCTCGCGGCGCCGCAAGTTTGGCAAAAAGGGCCAGAACACGGGTGGCGCTTCAGTCGAGGTCGTCGCAGCGCCCTCCAAATCGATCGCCCGCAAACCGAAGCCGAAGAAACCCGCCCTGACGCGCGGCGCCCGCCGGATACACCACCATGTGGTAGCGGGGTTATCGTTGCCGATTGGGATGCCGGTGCGTTGCCAGTGCGCGCCAATCGTTTGCTACCAGTTGCCGGCGGTCTGCACCGACGGAGCCACGTTGCTCAAATGACCGGACCCTTGCCGGCTTTGCGGCGGCATGCCGAGAGTTGCGCCAGGTGAAACGACTCGTGCGTGGTCATCAGGTGGGCCAGCACGTCGCCGTTGGTCTTGAGCACCGTGGTCTTGAGCAGTTCGATCGCGTGCGGCGCGTCGAGCACCTCAGGCTTGGCGTCGGGCATGGCCTCGATCACCCGGCGGCAGCCATTTTCGAACGCCTCAACCAGTTCGGCTTTGCTGGGAAGCGGTCCCTCGAGCGCTCCGGAATTGGTGCCCGGGCCAAACAGCACGTGCCACTGCTTGGGGCATTCCCGCCGCTGCCCGAGGATGTGCGCCGCATAGTCGGTGGAAATGGCCAGGTGGCCCAGGATCCACACCGGCGGATTGGCGCCGGGAAACGGCGCAACGTTCATCAGCGATTCGTCGATGTCTGCCGCCAGCAATCGCAAGTAATTGCGATTGAACACGTAGAGCGTCAATTCACGTTCAAACACGGCACGCCTCCTTGGCGAAGATGGAGTCTCGAAGCGTCCGAGGGCAAGTGGCCGCTATTGTAGCGAATGGGCGGATGCGCTGCGATACAAACCGGCATCTTCGCGCACGAGAACGAGTCTCGACCGGCGATGAACTGGCTTCGCAAGGGGTTATGCCGCTTGCCAATTTCCGCTGTCGAGGAGGAGCCAGCCGGCCAGGTCGGCGATCAGCGATTCCCAGGCCGCCAGTGTCGCGTCATCCACTTGGTGCGGTCCGGTGGCCAATTCGGCGGCGACGTCGTCGCACGAGACATTGCCGGCCGCGTCATCATCCTCGTCGATGTTTTCCAACGAAACGATCGCTTCGTCGATCGCCGAGGCCAGCCAATTCGACGTGTTGAACGGCACCGGTGCGTTGCTGGCGGAGACCGCGTTTTGGAATGCGGATTGCGCCGCCGCGGCAAGTTCGGCGGGCAACGACGACCGAACCGCGCCAGAGTCGTCCAGGGCGAATCGCCGGAATCTCGTCGTGCTCGCGACCGTGGTGGTCTGCACGGCGGCGCTAGTCGATACGCTTGCCGAAACCTCGCCGGCGGCGGCCAGTGCCACGGTCAGGGCGGCGTTGATGCCGCCTTCGGAATCGGAACCGCTGATGGTGTGGTCGGCGCCGGCCACGATCACGTTGCGCAACTCGGCGGCCGTCAGGCTTTGATTGGCCGACAGCGCCAACGCCGCCAGGCCGGCCACGTGCGGCGTGGCCATGCTGGTGCCGCTGAGCGTGGCGTAGCGGTCGTTGAGATAGGTGCTGTAGACGCTGCACGCCCGGTGCATCGACCTGCACGGCGCCGCTGGAGCCCACGTCGTTGCTGAAGCTGGCGATGCGAGTTGGACGAACTGTACGCGCCGACCGAGATGACGTTGTTGAACGACGCGCTGAAGCGGGCCGGATAGGAGGGCGCCGAGGCGTACTCGTTGCCCGCGGCCGCCACGACCAGCACGCTGAGTTGCTGGGCGTACTGGATGGCCGACTGAATCACGGAACTGAACGAGCCGCCCAGGCTGAGATTGATGATGTCGGCGCCGTGCTGCGCGGCATAGCGAATGCCGGCGGCCACGGCGGACAGCCGTGCCCGAGCCGTTGCTGTCCAGCACGCCGCACGGGCATGATCGTGGCGTCCGGGGCCACGCCGGTCGAGCCGGTGCCGTTGGCATCGGCGGCGATGGTGCCGGCCACGTGCGTGCCGTGGCCGTTCTGATCGGTGGGATTGTTGTCGTTGGATGCGAAGTCCCAGCCGTTCACGTCGTCGACGTAGCCGTCGTGATCGTCGTCGATGCCGTTGCCGGCGATCTCGCCCGGCGTTGACCCAAATCTGGCTGCTCAACTCCGGGTTGCTCATGTCGACGCCCGTGTCGACGACCGCCACGGTCACGCCGTTGCCGGTGTAGCCTTGGGCCCAGACTTCCGGCGCATTGATCGAATTCAGATTCCAATCGTTGCTGCCGCCGTAGTAGGCCACGTCCGGAAAGGCCGTGACGGGCGAAGTGGGCGTCGTCGTGGTCGGTGGGGTCGGTTGGTCGTGGGGGGCGTCGTGGTTGTTGGTCGGCGTCGTAGTCGTTGGGGGCGTACTCGTGGGCGGAGTCGTCAGCGCGGCGTCGAACGACAGCACGTATGTGCTCGAGGCGGTGCGCCAGGGCGCCACCAGAATGTAGTACATCGCCGGCCTCGAGCGTCTGTGAAATCGACTCGGAGGAAGTGCGCGATTTGTTCGACAGGCCGATCCGCTGGCCGCTGGCGTTGTACAGATACAGGTCGATGTCGCTGCGCAGCCCGCTCAGGCCGATCGTGACATCGGCCTGAGCGGTGACGGTGAACTTCACGACGTCGGACGGATCCCACCAGCCGCCGACCGAGCCGCTCAGCGAGGTGGCGACCGTGAGCACGCCGGCGTCGTAGGCGGTGTCGATCGTGGAACCGGCGTCGGCGGCATGCACTGTGCTGGCACTGAGGTGGCATTCACCGCGCTGGCGGTAGAGATGTCGTTGCCGTCCAGATCGGCCTCGTCGGCCAGCGACTCGTCCGCCGGCGGCTCGACCCAGCAGTCCGTGTCAGCGGCCAGCAGGGCGCGACGCTCCAGCGGCTCGCAACGAAGTGTGTGGCCGAGCTGCCGACTGCGTCGCCGAGTCAGTAAACGGTGGGACGCCGGAACTTGCCTGTCTTGTGCGTCTTCATCAGATTGTGCCTCGCTGGTTCCGCGTGCCCTGGCTGCCTGACTTATAAGGACGATTGCTCGAGCGAATGTCACGGTTCTGGGCCGGCAACAAGGCAACGAGACGCCGCGATTGGAACAGCTTGGCCGGAGACGGCCGAATTCATCAGCAGTGAGGATCCGTCACCGGTTTGGACCAGGGGAGCAACAAAAACCCCGGCGGATCACTTGGATCCGTCGGGGTTTGTTGTAGAAAAATCCGGCGATACCTACTCTCGCACTTTTGGTACTACCATCGGCTCTGAAAGCTTAACTACCGTGTTCGGAATGGGAACGGGTGTGACCTTTCAGATATGGTCACCGGAAAGCACCGCTGGGGGCCGACAGTGAGGCCCCGCAGCGGCGACATGGTTTTTGCAAAGAGCGACATCGAGCATATTTCCAGCTCGTAGCGGCGACATGAATCCAAGAGCGTTGGATAAATGTGGCCAAGCGTTCGTCCGTTAGTACCGGTTAGCTGAAT
>CAVSIA010000027.1:0-307076 GCA_963727575.1 uncultured Alphaproteobacteria bacterium | reverse complement strand
AAGATCATCCAGAACCGCGCCGTCTGACATTCAAGGCCCCCTCGAATCGCCGATGATCGAAATGAATTGCCGGTACAATAGCGCGATGACCCGCCTGCGATAGCCGCATCACCCCGCAACTTGGCAATCCATACCAAGAGTTTCCGTAACAAATTGTTATCAAAACGGATTTTTTAACCGTCCGGCCGTGGATAATTGTGCGGTTCGGCGGCGCAAACGCAAATTGAGCCCAAATCGACACTAACCGACTGTTCCAATCGCCGCCGCCGCGCTATAGCTCTTCGCTGATCGAGGCGGAAAATCAAGGCAGTTCGTATGCAGGACGGGGAGTTGAAGGAATTGGCGGCGTCGCTGGTGCACACGGCGCAAAGCGCGGGCGAGCTTATCCTGCGCTACCGGGCCGCCAATTCGGAAGTCAGCTTTAAAGAGGACGGCAGCCCTGTCACCGATGCCGACCGCGCGGCCGAGGAGTTGATCCTCAACGATCTGGCGCGGCTGGCTCCCGGTTACGTGGTGGTTGCCGAGGAATCGGCCGCCGTTATCGGCGACGCGCTGGACCCGGACAAATGCTTCTTTCTGGTCGATCCGCTGGACGGCACCCGGGATTTTGTCCGCGGCGGGCAGGACTTCACGGTGAACATCGCGCTGATCCGCGATCGCGAGCCGGTGTTCGGCCTGATCTATGCGCCTGCGACCGAGCGGCTTTACATGACCCGGTCGCGCGGAGAAGCCGTTTCGGCGCATTTGCCGCCATCGCGCGGACGGCCCGCTGAGGATCTGGAGATGACGCCGATCCGGACGCGCGCGCCCGATCCGGACAAGATGACGGTGCTGGCGAGCCGGTCGCATATGAACGAGACCACGGCGCAGTTCATTTCCACGCTCAATGTCGGCGAAACGCTGCAATTCAGCTCCTCACTGAAATTCTGCGTGCTGGCCGACGGCCGGGCGGACGTCTATCCGCGTCTGGCGCCGACCTGCGAATGGGATACGGCGGCCGGGCAGGCCATCTTGTGCGCGGCCGGCGGCTCGGTGGTGACCGAGGACGGATCGCCGCTGACCTATGGTCGAATGGAAGGCGGATTCCTCAATCCGGGCTTTATCGCCTGGGGCAGGCCAGCCTAGAAGCGAGACAATAATCTGGTCAAAGTTTAGTGGCAATTGCCTACTAGCTTGGTCCCGCAGCAAATCGGTCATCATTTAAGTGTTCGGAAACCAAAGCGAAACTTTTCCAGCGTAAGGTGGACGAAGTCATGAAGGCGACTCACATGGGACAACAGAACTCTTCAGGCCCTGCTGTGGCCTTGGCGCTGCTTTTCGGCGCCTTGTCTGCGTCCTCAGCGTTGGCTCAGGCCCCCTCGTCCCAGGGCGGCACCATACAGGTGGCGCAGCAGCAGGCGCCGAACCCGGACTATCTGCCGCCATGGCAGCGCGGACAGGGGGGCAGCGGATCCGCCGACGGTCCCGGCGCGCCGCAGCGGATTTCGCCGCCACAGAATGGCGGCCAGCCGGCCCCGGCGCAGGACCCGGCCCCTGCGGCAACGGCGCAGGACGGTTATCAGACGCGTTATGACAATTCGGCAACAGCGGCGCACCAAGATCCGTCACCGCGTGCTTACGAGCCGCGCCAGCGAGTCCGGGGCGCCGCCGGTCTATGAGGACGAGGAAAGCTATTCTTCCAGCGAGATCGTCGCGGCCGGGCATCACTTCTTCGGCGGCGTCTCCAAGGGACTTGCCGAGGTCGTCGAGCACGCCTTTGCCAAACAGGGCCGTCCGAACGGCTATGTTCTCGGCGAGGAGGCGGGCGGCGCGTTCGTGGCCGGTCTGCGCTACGGCGAAGGCGCGCTCTACACCAAGAACGCCGGTGTTCACCGGGTTTACTGGCAGGGGCCTTCGATCGGCTATGATTTCGGCGCCGAAGGCTCGAAGACCATGATCCTGGTTTACAACCTTCGCGATGTCGATCAAATCTATCATCGTTTTGCCGGCGTCGACGGCTCGGCCTATCTCGTCGGCGGGGTTGGCGTGACGTTCCAGACGTATGATGACATTGTGCTCGCGCCGATCCGCTCGGGGGTCGGTTTGCGCCTGGGTGCAAATGTGGGGTATTTGAAGTATACAAGGACTCCGACTTGGAATCCGTTTTAAACTGTGGCTCACGGGTGGCTGGCAAAGGGGTGCCGGCCGTTCCACGTTGCGAGGGGCTCAGCCTGCGTGACGATGTGGTGAATTTGGATCCCCGCCTGGCATGAGAGGGAAGCTCGCAACATGATCGAGTACGCGTTGCTGATCATGCTGGGTTTTTGCATTGGCGGCCTGATCGCCTTGCTGCTCGCGCCGACCCTTTGGGGCCGGGCTGTCCGGCTGACCACGAAGCGGCTCGAAGCGACGATGCCGATGTCGCTCTCGGAAATCGAGGCGGACAAGGATCTGCTGCGGGCCTCCTACGCGATACGCATCCGCCGGCTCGAAGCCGGGCTCAACAAAGCGCGGGACAAATCGGCCAACCAGCTTGTCAACATCAGCAGGCTGCAAATGCAGATCGCCGAGATGAACGGGCAGGTTGAGGCGCTCAATGCCCAGCTCGAGGAACGGCGCAACGCCGCCAATGTCTTCGAGAGCACGATCCGCAAGCGCTTCCCCGAACTGCAGAACATGGTCGCGGCCGCCAAGGCCGACCTGGATGAGCGCTCCCTCGAGATCAGCGACGTCAATACCAAGCTGCGCCGGCGCGAAGAGGCGCTGGAGATGGCGCAGCGCTCCGCCGCGCTCCAGCAGGACGAGATCCGGCAGCTCCGCGACGCGATGGAACGGACCGGCTCCGATACCACCGGTCGCTTCAAGCGCCGCGCGTCGCAGTGGGGGCTGGACGAATACCGCTCCGAATATGACCGGCTGAACGTCGAACTGTCGAAAATGCGCGAGCAGCTCGTTCTCGGCCAGGAGCGCGAAAGCCGGCAGATATCGGTGCTGAAGACCGAGCTTCAGCAACTCGCCGAGCGCATCATGACGACGGCTGTCGCGGAGGAGAAGCACGCGGCCGACCGGCGCGCCGTCGAGCGCGAGCAGCAGCGGCTTCAGCAGGAGCCCGCGCGCAACTGGCCCGCAGGTCAGACCAGAGCTCCGGCATCGCAGCCGGCGGTCAGGGCGCAGCCCTGGCCGGGTGAGCGAACCGTCGAGCGCCGTTCGCCCGTGCGGCCCGCCGCGCCGGACCGCCCTCGCGCCGAACCGGCAGCGAGACGGGAGCCGATCGCGCGTCCCCAGCAGACTCAGAAGCCGGAACCGGTTCAACCACAGGCCATGGCCGCGCCGGAGCCGTCCGAAACGGCGGGTCAGGACGCGCCGAGTGCCCGAATCGCCGCGCAGATCGATGAAAGCAGAGAAGTCACCGCCCGGACCGCGCTGAAATCGCTGCTGGATCGTGGCGCGCGGCTTACCGGCAAGGGTCAGCTCGAGAGGGCCAGCGGTGTGTCTGCGTCGTCGCCGAACGGTGCCGATGACCGGTCGGCAGCGTCCGATGGCGACACTGGGGCCGAGGACGAGATGGCGGATCGGGCCGTCCGGGCCTCTGTCGAAGGATCCAGCAGTTCCCCGGTGCGCCCGGCTAAGCCCGATGCCAAGCTGGATCAGGTGTTCCGCGAGATCCTCGAAGGCCGCCCGGCCCCTGCCGATGGCGCAAGCTCCGTTGCGCCGACGACCGAAGATGCGGCACCGAGAGTGGAAAACGGAGCAGGCGAGAATGGCCAGGGCGCGGCTGCGAGCAGCGATCAGGGCGCGCAGGCCAAATCGGAGTCAAGCAAGACGCAGACCCTGCTCGACCGCCTTCGTGTCATTCACGAACGGCAGACCGGCTGAAGCAGGCTTTCCCGCCCCCCTGTCGTCAGAAATTTTCTGTTGTTTTCTTCCAGGCAAAGCGCCGTGAGCCGACCGGTGAAGAAGCCGCCGGTGTCAATGGCTATGCGGTTACGCCTGATCTCCGGCGTCTGCACCGGCGTGTGTCCGTGAACCACGATCTTGCCAAAAGAGCCTTGGAAGTCAAGGAACTCGTCGCGGATGAACAGGCAGTCTCTTTCGGCCTGCCGGTCGAGAGGGACCCCCGGCCTTATGCCCGCATGGACGAAGAGGTAATCGCCGAGCGTCACCGAAATCCGCAGACCCGAATAAAACGCGCGATGCGCTTGCGGCAGGTTGCGCTCCAGCTTGTCGAGCACGGATTTCGCATCGACCGAACGGCGCTCATCGGCGTCGACCTCGACACCGTAGGATTGCGCCGTGGCCAAGCCGCCATTGTCCGCCCATGTGTCGAAATAGTCCGGTGTCCGAAAGCAGCGCACCATCATCTCTTCATGGTTGCCGCGCAGAAAAATCGAGGTGAAGGCGGGCGGTATGTCCTCGATGAGGCGGTCGACGACGCCGCAACTGTCTGGCCCGCGATCGATATAGTCGCCCAGGAAGATCAGCACGGGGCGTTTAGCCGGCTGACTCCGCTCATTGGCTAAAATCATTTCCAGGAGCGCGTCGAGCAGGTCGATCCTGCCATGAATGTCGCCGATGGCGTAAATCCGCAGGCCTGGCGGAATGCGGGCGCTATCGGCAGTCAAGGCAGCCATTGACGATCGCTTTCCTGTTGTTGAGCGTGCTCCGCATGAGGCGCTCAATGTGTTGCTGATTTGTTTAGGGTTTGGCGACCACGGATCGGCAAACGACGCCGATTTTTACGCATCGGTAGACAACGTAGCGGGCGGAAGTGGCGCACCAACAAAATTTGGGCACGTTTTCCGCCTATTTCCAGCAGAACCCGGCCATTTTTTTTGACGGGAAGACGATCAGCCGAAACGCGGCGGAGTCTTTGAGCGCCGAGCCTAAAAGTTCAAAGCGGCGGAACGGAGGCGCAAGCGTCCGGCGCACCACCTGCGAGGCGGGCACTCCCGATCGCAGCCTGGGAGGAAGAGCATCATGGTTCGACCCCGGGTCGAACTGTCTGTCCTGTTGGCTTCGCCGGTCAGGCCCCTGCCTGCCGATATGGTTGCGCGGCAGTCCTCCGGATGCCCGATTCGGAGGATTTCGTATCGCCACCAGCGGCTGGCGGCCGTCGGCGCGATCGGGTTGCGGGGCGGATTAACGCATTTGCGCAGAAGCGATGGCGCTCCCCCCATGCGCCGCGGCATAAAACGGGCGGTGTCTTGTTCAGCTGAATTTCATCTGTCGTCGCGCATTGATTGCGGACGGCCTGCATTTCCCTTATTGCCTTGCAGCAAGCCTGGACGCAGACGCGGCGTCGTACCGCGCGGGCTCGGGGCGTCGGACGCGGCGGCGGCGCGGGCCGCGACCGGGGATTCGGCGGCAATCGGACGGGGAGCGGAGACGGGGAAAGACGGGATGCGCGGCGCTTCGGCCGTTGAGACTTTACCGGCAAATCATATTCGGTTTCTGATGTTTAACGTATCGCGGTGCCCAGCCGCGGCTGCAACCGACACGCTCAAAATCGGGGCGCGGCGCGGGAAATCGCCGGAAGTTGCACTTTCTGCACCGCTAAGCCGATGGACACGCTTCCCACCGGGCCGGCAATGGCTTAAAACTGATCGGGATTCCGCAGCCGCGAAGCGTGGCGCTGAGCCGGGTTTGCCTGTCGAGGCAGGCTCGCAGCAGAAGACAGCCGGTGCTGGCCGACGAGAAACCGGTGGGTGTTTGGGCAAAATCGAAAAGTTGAGCCGCAGATACGGGGCGGTGCGCAAGAAAGACCGCGAGAAGCTTTTCAAAGACTTCATCCGCTGGTATCAGCAAGAAAATCTGGACTAGCGCCGAGGCCCGGCCTTGGCGTTAGCACTTTCAGGGATTGAGTAAAGGGCGTCTTGGAATGGACAACGACGAAAAATCCACCTCTCACGACGACGAGACCCCTCCGCAGATCGATATCGAGGCGAACGAGGCTCCCGCTGGCGCGTCCGCGCAGCCCGCACCACCCCAATCCGCCGATCCGTTCGATAAGCCGATCGGAGGCAACACGATCTCTTTCCCCGGCGCCGCGAAGAAGCCCGAGCGGACAAGGCTGGATTCCGAATTCGGCATGCCCGATTTCGGCTTTCCCGAGCCGCCCTTCGAGACGGGGCCAGTCGAGGCCGTCGCCGAGGCCGTCGCCGAGGCCGCTTTGAGCGCCGCGAAGGCCAGCCTGGAGATGCCGCCGCGCGAGGGCACGGGCTGGGAGACCTCCGGCAGCATTTCCAAGCCGTTTGCCGCCGACGATCAGAAGCTCGAGGCCCAGGCGTATTCCAGCGACGAAAGCCGCAACCAGCAACGGCCGCATGCGACTGTGACGCCCTTCCCCGGCAACGTCATCCACCGCTCCAGCGAGCCGGAGCCGTCGGAAATGCTTCGGGGACAGGGCGATGCGCCGGCACCGGATTTCTTCGCGGTCGACCGCGGCGAGCCTGCCGAAGCGCTGCCCGATTTCGACCCGTCCAGTGAGGATTCCATTGCCGACGCCGTGCAGTCCGCGCTGCGCAACGTCTATGGTGGCGGCACGGCCTATCAGGAGGACGAGGCGCCGGATGCCGGCCAGTACACGGTTGCCGAATCGCTCCGCCACGACGCCGCCGCACGCCGGGACGAGCCGGAAGAGCCCTGGGCCGAGAGCGACGAAGAATGGCACGGCGAACGAAGGGAAGGCGGCGACTATTATGAAGCCGAGCGCGAGCCGCAACGCGCCGAAAACGACACCGAGGCGGTGCTCGATTATCTCTACAGCCAGCGTCGCGCCGAGCGCGCCGAGCGGCCCGCGCTTTCACCGGACTCTTCGCTTCGCGACTATGGTGCGGCCACCGGCTATGACCGCGACTGGCGCGGCGGCTTCGATGTCGAGGAGCGCACGGCAAAGTCGGGCGGCGGCGGACGGGGATTCGACGAGCCGCCCTACCGCGAGCCGGGCCGTCATTACGCCGACCAGACCCCCCGAGGCTATGCGCGCGAGGGCGCGTTTCATCCTTCGGCCGCGGACGACGAGGATTGGGCGCAGCCGCCTTATCTGCCCGGCGGCCCCGGCGGCATTCCCGATGGACAATATCCCGCACCGATCCCGCCGGCGGCTCAGGAGAGCCTGGCGGCCGGAAGCCCGGACAGCAGCCATCTGCTCGGCGCGGCGGGCCTCGGCCTGATCGGCGGCATTGCGCTCGCCGGGGTGCTAGCGGTCTTCGTCTTCAATTCCTTCGTCGATGAAAACGATCCCTCACTCAACGATACGACGCCCAAGGTGGTCGAACGCCTGGATAGCGGGCGCAACACTGCGCTGCCCGCGGGACAGGCGGCATCCGTCGCGCCCGAGCCGGCGAGCGAGCCGCGCGTGGCGTCCGTCGAGCCCGAAGCTCCGCCTCAGGCCGAAGCGGCTCCGGAGCCGGAACCCGCACCCGCACCGGCCATCACTCAGGAAGAGCCCGCAGCTCCGGCGCAGCCGGAACCCGCGCCGCAAAATCAGCGGATCGCCGCGCTCGACGTCAACGGCGATCCTGGCACGGCGATCCCGCTCGAAATCACGCTGCCCGATCCCGCTGACCAGGAGTTCCACGCTTATCAGCCTTCGTGGCCTGCCGCCCTCGGCCAAGCTGTCGACCGGTATCGATGTCGGCGGCGGTCAGTGGCTGTTGCCGCCGGGCCGGCTCGGCGATCTGACGGTCACCCCGCCGCGCGGCGTCACGGGCGAGTTTGACCTGCAAGTGCAGTTGCTGAAGGACGATGCGCAGACCACGCTGTCCGATCCGGTTCCCTTCACGCTGAGCATCGGTAAGGCCGGCGGCGGCAAGCGGGCGCAGAATGAATTGTCGATCGCCACCGCGGAACGGGCTGCACAGCTTGCCGAGGTGTCGGAAGAAACGCCGAAGATCGAGACCGATTTCCTCACCCAGATGCTGATCCGCGACGGCAACAAGCTGATGCGTGACGGAGACATCATGGGCGCACGCCGGCTTTACGAGCAGGCTGCGGCCAGCGGCAACCCCGAAGCGGCGCTGGCTATGGGGCGGTCGTTCGATCCGAGCTATTTCGAGAAGCTTCCGGTCAAGACCGGCAAGCCGGACCCCGCGACTGCGTTCCAATGGTATAAGAAGGCGCTCGAAGGCGGCCTGGTTACTGCGCGGGTGAAGATTGACGGGCTGAAGCAGTGGCTGCAGCGCTGACGGCTGTCGCGCTGCGTCGCCTGCGACGGACTCCAACGGGCGGCGCCATCGAGCTTCCGCCCTTTTGGCATCCTCAGCCCCACGACCCAAGCATCGGCATGAACGGCAGGCCTGCCAATGCCTCGATGAAGCAATAGCCGACAAAAGCGACGAACAGCGCGACGGACCCGAGCACGGCCCGGCGTGCAGCGCCTTCGTTCAGCATCCGGCTGGCGACAAATCCGAGGGCGGGAATGAGCTGCATCGCGTAGGTTGCGAAGAAATGCGCCACGCGCAGATCGCCGCCGCCGCAGGCCCAACCCATGATCGGCGCGCCCTCGCCGTCCGACAGATTGCCGCCGACGAAATGACCCGCGCCCGACGCCATATAGCCGGCGACGATCACCGTGAGCATGAAGGTCAGCACCAGCCCGAGGCCCGCCGCCAGCCGGAATGCGGGCGCAAGGCGGCCCGACCGGTCGCGCAGGATCAGCACGCCATAGACCAGCGTCGCCGAGGTCAGGCCGACGGCCAGAAGCCCCATCACCGGATAGATCGCCGACAGAAACGGGTCCGTGGTGTTGAAGTGGGACGGCGCACCCTTCGCCGCCGCGCCGATCAGCCAGGTCATTTCCGCTGCAATACAAAAGGCCACGGCGCCGGCAAACGCGCGATACCACCGCCGCTCGGTCGTTCCGCGGGGCAGCCATCCGGCATACCAGGCAAGCGTCAGCGTATAGACGATCAGCGCCACCTCGAATTTGAGTGGCTTGTCCCACACATTGACGTCGATCAGCGTCCTCGTGTCGAGTCCCACGGCGACGAGGGTCGGCAGCATGAGGACGGTGAGGCAAACGGCGATACCGGCGAAAACCGGCTCGCGGCGGAAGAACTCCGTGAGCAGTCGCGGCAGGCGGAAGCGGGGAAAAGCCGGGGTCAGAATGGCGGTATTCATTGGAGGGCCTCCATGATCAGGACGAAAGCGACGACGGGCCGCCGGCCGCCATTAAGGAACGGACGGCGCGAATGGCGAAGAAAGTCAGCAGCCCCGCCGGCCCGAACAGGAACGTCAGAACGAGGCAGGGGACGACGAGCAGGAACGGAACGCCCTCGCTGCGCGCGGTACGGACCTCCCAGGCGCCGATGAACAGGTCGAAGGCGAGATAGTGGATCCACCCGGCAAGCACGGCCTCCGGCTTGCCGAACAGCCGCATGACATTGGCGAGCGTATCGAAGCCGCCGTCGCTTTGGCCGAAATAGGCCAGGATCAGCCCGCAATAGAGGACCGCGAGCAGCGACGGAATCGCCATGCCGGCAATCCGGTCCGCCAGCTTCGGGATGAGGGGCGAGGCAAGCAGCGCAGCCCATCCGGCGAGCGCGGTCAAATTGGCAATCTGGAAGATCTGATCGGGTGTCATGAAACCCCTCGCGTGTAATCTTGACGCTGTCAGGATTGCTGTTTTTCCGATCCACTTGACGGTGTCAAGATAAATTTGACGCTGTCAAGTTTCCGGGCTATCAAATCCGTATGTCCAAGTCGCAACCATCGGGTCCGCCGAAAGACCAGCCCGCTCCCTATCACCACGGCAATCTACGGGCCACGCTCCTCGCCGCCGCCGAAGCCGAACTGGTCGAAAAGGGAATGGAGGGGCTTTCGCTCCGCAGCATCGCCAAACGCGCCGGCGTCAGCCACGCCGCGCCCGCGCATCATTTTGGCGATGTGAACGGGCTGTTGACGGGGCTTGCCGCGTCCGGGTTCGAGCGCTTCGTCGCTATGCAGCATGCCCGCGAGGCCAAGGCGGCCTCAGACCCAAGGACGCAGCTTGCCGCGGCGGGGCTCGGCTATATCGACTTCGCCCTTGCCCATCCGGCTCTGTTCCGGCTGATGTTCTCGTCGGCCCGTCCGAGTTTCGAAGACCCCGCGCTCGCCGAGGCGGCCACCGCCGGCTTCGACCATCTGGTGCAGAATGTGCGGGAGGTGCGCGGCCGGGATCCGTATCAGGACAATGCGGCGATGGTCGACGTCATGGCGGCATGGGCGCTTGTGCATGGTCTCGCCGACCTGCTCAATACGGGGCGCCTCAAATTCATGCTGACGCTGCCCGAGGACCAGCGGGACGATATGATCAGCGGCATGATTTACCGCCTGGTGCCCAATCTGTAGGTCCCGCGTTCGAATTGCGGCAGAGATGCCACTCATTTCAATGGCTTAGGTCGTCGGTTGCGCGGAACGAGCCTAGCAGATCGTAAGTCGGGCGGTCGAAACGGTAAATGTTACTATAGATCCGGCACGATAATGTCTTGAGATTTACGGCGAAGCAGTTGCATGATTTCTGCATGAGCGACCATGATGCCCGCAACCAAAGCCTTGCCGAGCTGCATGAGCGGCGCAAGCAAATGATTCGTCTGCATAAGAAGCAGTATGGCGTGATGCAGATTGTCGAACTCACGAATTTGAGCTGGCCAGCCGTTCGCACGGCGATCGACCTCTACGCGGCGGGTGGCATGGCGGCGCTCAAACCGAAGGAGCGGGGCAAGAAAAGCGGCGACGGCCGCAGCCTGACGCCGGAACAGGAGGGACATATCCGCAAGCTGATCGCGGACCAGCGTCCCGAGCAGCTCAAGATGGATTTTGCCCTCTGGACTCGTGCCGCCGTCGGCGAGTTGATCCTGCGGGAGTTCAAGATCGCGCTGTCGGTGCGTGGCGTCGGCAAGTCCCTGAAGCGCTGGGGCTTTACGCCACAGAAGCCGATCAAGAAGGCCTATGAGCAGTCTCCCGAGGCGGTGAAGAAATGGATCGATGAGGAATACCCTGCCATCGCGGAGCGTGCGAAAGCTGAGGGTGGTGAGATCCATTGGGGCGATGAAACCGCGCTGGTGAACACGCCCGAGTGAGCGCTTGTCGCTCACGATGAACGTTCGCTTCTTGTACGAGGTCGCAGCTACGCGCCGAAAGGTAAGACACCTGTCACCTATGCGCCGGGCACGCGCCAGAAACTGTCGATGATTTCCACGGTGACTAACAAAGGCCAGGCGCGCTGGATGATCATCGACGGCAATTTCGGCGCGGATCGGCTGATCGAATTTCTCGAAGCTGCTGATCAAGGATGCGGCCAAGAAGATCTTTCTCATCCTCGATAATCTGCGTGCGCATCATGTCAAGCTTGGCCAGATTCTCAGTACCCGGCCGGATGTGTGGTACGAATTCGGCTTCGTCTTTCCCAGTCAGCTCATGCTGCACGCCAAGGCGCTGACGACGGCAGAAGCGTTGATCTTCGTGCTTGCGCCGAATGCCAAATTCGAAAGACTGGCACGCCCCTTCGTCGCCGAGGAATATGCAGGGCGTGCTGCCTCCCTTGATCTGGTCAAGCGGCGCGCTTCGCAAATCCTGCCCGAACTCTTGCTGCTCGGCGAGTTGCCGCCACGGGCCGCTATCGACGACGCCTGGGACCAGGACGCAAGCCGTGAGGTTTTCGTCGAACTCGGCGATCGAATCCAAAACCTGGTCCAACGCTCTCTGGAAGGGGGCGAGTTCTGGCAGACCCTCTTTGCGCCTCACATCCGTGCTGTGCTGGTGACCACTTGGCTCGCGGATTCAGTGGACGAGATCTTGGACCAGCTCTGGTCCCGCTACTATGAGATCGAGCCCACAATCGCGCCTCAGCCTACTTTCGGGGCGCTGTTCACGACCCATGTGGCGGCCGGCATCTTAGCGCTTCACGAAAATCTTATCGGACGCGGCATTTCCGCTGAGGAATCGTATCGCCTGATCTACCAGATCGGCTGGCGCTTCTACACTCAGATGGGCGAGCCGTCGCTGCTTATCGCCAGCGCCTTCACGCTCGACGCAGCCAAACGCTTGAAGATTGCGACAGATATCTTCCGGCTCTTCCCGTTCGGATCTCCAAGCTACCAATGGAGCGATGTCCCGGCGAGAGGCAACGTCGTTGCCTTCGATTGTCTGAAATGCCCGGCATTAGGTAGCAAACGCACCAAATTGATCCCTATATTTTCCGGCGTTCTGACGCCATTTTTTATGCATGACAAAATCCCATGTAGTGAGCGGTTTGAAGGCAAAGCGCGACGAAATCAAGCGCGGCATTCTCGACCAAGAGCGGAAGATCAAGTCGGCTCGCGCCGATCTGGCAACGATCAATGAAGCGCTGGCAATTTTCGGCGAATCCTCAGGCGAACCGAGAACCTATTTCCAGCGCGACCAAATCTTTGACCGTGGTGATCTACCCCGCATCATTTTTGATGCGCTGAGAAACGCCACGAGGCCGCTCTCAACCATAGAACTGGTAGCCATCGTCATGCAGGCGAAAGGCTTCGACACAGAAGACCGTGAGCTTGCTACCCGCGTGTCTCATGGTGTTGGAATGGCGCTCAACCGCTACAGAAAATACGGCCAAGTTGTTGCTGATGGCTTTGCCGGGAAAGTCAGAGTGTGGCGAATAGCCTAACATCCAAGCGCTTTCCGTATCAGCGCCTTGTCCGCCTTGCTTATGTTCCTTGCCAGCTCTGCTGTTTCACAGATTTCCTTGGCAAGTGAGCTATGCACTTGGCCGACTACGCCTTTCTTGCGAAGAGCTTCTTCGATGAGGTAGTCATCAAGTTCATAGGGCTCGCCGCATTCGATATGGCTCTGTTCGCGCAGAGTATGGGGATTGACGTCGCTCAATGTTCCTGATTAGTTCTCATTATGGGAGGCCGATCATGGAGCACCGCAAATTCAAACGGCGTCTGGCAGAACTTATCGAGGAACTGACCCCCGCGCAGGCCCACAAGCTGGTCGATGCGATAAGCAAGCGGGGCACGGGCGATACGGCGCAAAAGCTAATTGATGGCAAGTTTCAAGCCGATCTGAAATGCCCGCATTGCAAGGAACGCCACATTCATCGCCATGGGATGGCGCGAGGACTGCGGCGTTACAAATGCCTGGCGTGCGCCAGAACGTTCAACGCCCTGACCGATACGCCGCTGGCCCGGCTTCGCAAGCGGGACCGCTGGCTGAAATATGCCGACGCCCTCAACGCCTCTGAGTCGGTCCGCGCGGCTGCGGTGCGGGCCGGCGTGAATGCGAGCACCTCTTTCCGCTGGCGGCACCGCTTTCTGAGTGCGCGGAAAGATCTTCGGGATCATCAACTTACCGGCATCGTCGAGGTCGATGAATGCTTCATTCTGGCAAGCAGGAAGGGCGAGCGGCAATTGCCGCGCAAGGCGAGGAAGCGCGGCGGCAAGGCTAAAAAGCCGGGCTTGTCTGGCGAACAAACGCCGATCCTGATCGCACGTGACCGTTACGGCCATCATCTGAATGCGGTGTTGCCCAATCGCTCGGAAGACGCCGTCAGCGCGGTCCTGAAGGACGTGATTTCGAAGACTGATACTCTGCTTTGCATGGACGGCGATCCGGCGCTGATCGCTTTCGCCAAACAAGAGGCGATCGAATACGAGTTGATCATCGCCAGCCACGGCGAGCATGTGCACGAAAAGGTGCTGCACATCCAGACCATCAACGCTTATGTGAGCCGCTTCAAGAAGTGGCTGGACCGTTTCAATGGCGTGGCCACGAAATATCTGCCGAACTATCTCGGCTGGCGGCAAGCGCTGGAAAAATCCGGGGTTCCCCTCGCACTGGCCGCCGCCATTGGATGAAGTCCATACTCAACGCGAACAGAGCCATATTGAAAGCGGGCTAAAGATGTTTCCAACATCCACGCTGAGTTTCATTTCTATTTTCCCGCCTGGAGATCAATGTATGTAGATTGGAGGAGAGCACCTCAGCTTGCTCGGCCAGAAGATACGCCGTCCAATTTCTCGCTAAGCTTCCACTGCCAACCGCCGCCGCGAGCCCTTGTCGCCGCGGCGGAACTTCCACCCCACCCACGGTTGTCGGGCAAGCCGCGCCCGGCAAGCGCGCCGTCTTCGGCCATGCCCCGAAAAAATTCAGTCCTGACGCGAACCGAAACGGCTATTTACCAATTATTAGGAAAGAATTTTCGATTCAGCCGCTCCGCTGACACTCTTAAATGGTGGAATTATCCGCACGTGTGAGATGGTCTGAAACGCAACGAGCGAATTGTCGACGGGTTACGATCTTGGGTGAATACGGCAATATGATTGTAGGCACGATCCTGCCCATCATTGTGGTGCTGTGGATCGTCTTTGCTGTCGTGGAGTACGTCCTCTACTGGCAGGAGGAGTCGGTGGCGCAGTCACTTACCCTTGCCGAGCGCGACTTCAATAATCTCGTCAACAGTGGGCTTGCCCATGGTGGACGCAAGGAGCGCGTGACCGAGCGCCGGGAATGGAACACCATGGCGGACTACCCGGTCATCCAGATCAATTCAGATGGTTATCGGAGCATCGCCCACGATCTCGTCGCGTCCAACGAGAAAGAGCTGGGTGGCAAGGGCGCGGCGATGGGCAAGGCGTCGATTACGGCGTTCCTGCTTCGCGAGCTTTATGAAGGCAATGTCGACGCCGCGCAGAGCAAGATTTTCGTCGACACGAAGAATGCCGACGGCACGCCCCCCTATATTGCGCCGGGCATTTACGAGTTGGTCGGCTTCGACAAGTTCAATCCGGTGACCGGATTTCCCCCCGGCGCCGGTGTCGACCGCTGGCTCCTGCGGCGCGTCGTGCGCAAGTGGCACTATCCGCGCGACATCCGCATGATCAAGACCGGCCAGCAGGAGTTCCACAAACCGATCGAAGCGCTGAACCAACTCATCCAGCAGAATCTTTAGACCAGCCGCACCGCGTCTGCAATCGGGGGTCGGGGCAGGCAATCACCGAGTTGCACGAAGGGTCGCTAGATGCAAAGCAGCTGCGTGACGGAGCTGGACAGGTCGATCAGCAGCGCCGGTCCCCGGACAATCATCAGGTAGACCGCACCCGCGCAAAGCAGGCCCAAACCCGACAGAATGGCGATGCGCACCGATAAGGGCATGTCCGTTTCACTCACTCCGCCGGCGCGCCCGCAACGGCAAGCGCCAGGCGCGGCGCGGGCTCTTCCCTGATCGGCATATGGCAGATCGCCGCCATGAGGCTAACGCCGATCGTTGCCCACCAGAGCATATCATAAGACTGGTAGGTGTCGTAGAACCAACCGCCAAGCAACGCCCCCATGAACCCGCCGACCTGATGCGACAGGAAGACGATGCCGTAGAGCATCGAGAGCCAGCGCGGGCCGAAAAAGGTGACGATCATGCCGCTGGTCAGGGGGATCGTTCCAAGCCACAGGAAGCCGAGAATGGCGCAGGCGGCAATCACGGTGAACTCGCTGAGCGGCAAATAGAGCAGCCCGAGAAAAACCACGCCGCGCCCGAGATAGATGATCGTCAGGACTACGCGCTTCGGCAGAATCTCGCCCGCACGTCCGCACAGATAGGTGCCGGCGATATTCGTCAGACCCACGGTCGTCAGCGCGATCACGGCCAGGCTCGGATCGAAATGCTTGTCGGCGAGAAAAGCGGGGAGATGCGTCACCACCGCCGCGAGCTGGAAGCCGCAGACGTAAAAGCCCAGCGTCAGCAGGATGAAGCCGGGATGCGCGAACGCTTCCTTCAGCGCCGCGCCCATTTCCTGGTCGACGACCGGCATCGCCGTGTGTGCGGCCGCGGCCTGGTTGCCCTTGATGCCGCTGGCGAGAACGAAGCCCAGAGGCGCCATGAAGGCGGCGGTGGCGGAGAGCACGACCAGCGATGTCATCCAGCCGGTTTCGGTGAGCAGCACATGCGTGTATGGCAGCGCCAAAAACTGACCCACGGCGCTGCCCATGCTGGTGAGGCTCAGCGCCGCAGCCCGCTTCTCGATCGGCACCGCTCGCCCGACCACCCCGAGCACCGCGGTAAATCCGCTGCCGGCAACGCCGAGGCCGATCAATAAGCCGCTCAGCACCAGCGCGCCTTCGCCGCCGGCATTCGCCATGATCAAAAGGCCGCCCACATAGAGCGCCGTACCGCCGAGCACGACCCATCTGGCGCCGAACTTGTCGCTCAAGGCCCCGGCGAAGGGCGATCCGGCGCCCCAGAGCAGGTTGAGCAGCGCAATCGAGAGGGAGAAGGCTTCGCGGCTGACCTGAAGATCCAGGGTCACCGGCTTCAGGAACAGCCCGAAGGTCTGCCGGATGCCCATGTTGATGGCGAGGATGGCGCCCGCAGCCAGGACGAGCCACCAGAAACGGGTCTTGCATTGCGGCATGGGCATTCGCTCAAAGAAATTGGGTCTTGTATACAACGGTACCATTCACCGAAACGGCGATCCGATCCAACAAATTCTCTTCATCTCGGATAATAACGAACCGTGATGATAGAGCGGATCAGGGCAATAGATCTTGATGCTTCTCGAACAGCTTGCCTTCGATGTCGAAAGAGCGGGAGCGCATCGAAATCCGCCAGGGGCCGTTGCCGCCGCGCGCGATCTGAAACAGATTGTAGCTTGAGCTTTTGGTCGGATCATCGCTGGCGAGCGACGCCGACGGTGCGCCGATGATCGGGATCGGCCCGCCGCTGCCGTCGAGCATGGCGGACATCGCCCGGTGATTGTGCCCGTGGATGACCAACTCCGCGCCATGCTTCACCAGTATCTGCCGAAACGCCTTGGCATCGTGGAGGGCGCGGCGCCAGTCGGCCATGCCCGGCAGCGGCGGATGATGAATGAGAACCACCCGGCAATAGCCCTCGCGGCCGAGTTGAGCGAGGATTTCAGCGGTGCGGTGCCTCTGCCGCCTGCCGATCCGGCCGGACGCCATGGCCGGCATGGTGGCGCGGGCCGATGACAGGCCGATCAGCGCGATCTCGCCGAACAGGCGGACGAATGGGAAGGCGTGCCGATCATCGTCCTTGAAGCGCTCGCCGCCATCGTTGGGCAGCATATAGGGCATCCACTTCAGCATCCCCGGCTTGCGCAGAAAGGGCACATAGGCGTCGTGGTTGCCGGGGATGACCGTGACATCGTCCGGCGTGCCTAGGGTTTCCAGCCAGTTCCGCGCGGCGACGAACTCCTCCGGCAGCGCAATGTTGACCAGGTCGCCAGTGACCGCGATGTGATCCGGCGCGTGCGCCTGCATGTCGTGAACCACCCGGTCAAGCACGTCGCGGCGATGGCGCATCCGGCGGCGGCGCCAGTTGATGTAGCCGAGCGCGCGCTTGCTGAGCAGCTCATGCGGGCGCGGCCGCGGCAGCGGCGCGAGGTGAACGTCGGAAAGCTGGGCCAGGGTAAACATTTGATCAAGCCGGGTGGGTTAGGATCTGCTCTTGTCTAGAGCGCGATGAGGAAAAGTGGCAGCCGGATTTTCGCTCGTCATCCCGCTCTAAACTATGGGAATAGATCACTGTTCATGATTTTGAATTGAATCGATCCAAAATCATCGTGATCTGGCAAATCAGCGATAGCGCATAACAGCGTAAAGCGACCTTTTGGTAATGCGGTTCTGGGGGTAGGTCGATGAGACGCAGGCTCATGAAGCTGGTGATGTTCCCGTATTGGCGGCTGACGCGCGGCATGACCATGGGCGTTCAAGGCATCATTCTCAAGGACGAAAGCGAAGTTCTGCTGATCCGTCACGGCTACCGGCCCGGCTGGCACTTTCCCGGCGGCGGCGTCGAGTGGAACGAAACCATGCTCACCGCGCTCGCCCGCGAGGTCAGGGAAGAGACCGGCGTCGTCATCAAAGGCGAGCCCCGTCTCCACGGACTGTTCGCCAATTTGCAGACTGCGTCCTGCGATCACATCGTGGCCTATATCATCAGGGACTGGGAGCAACCGAGCGTTCCCGAGCCCAGCTTCGAGATCAAGGAGCAGCGCTTCTTCCCCATCGCCGACCTTCCCGACGGCACCGTCCAGGGCGCCCGGCATCGGCTTGCCGAGATCTTCCAGGCGCAGCCGATCGGACAGCATTGGTGAGCGCTATGCGACGGCGGGGCGGCTGAACGGCGCATCGAAATTCAGCTCCGGCCCTACGGGAATGATGCCCGTCGGATTGATCTGGCGATGCGAGCCGTAATAGTGGTGCTTGATGTGCTCCATATTGACCGTGCCCGCGACGCCGGGGTGCTGGTACAGCTCGCGCAGATAGTTCGACAGATTGCCGTAATCGACGATCCGGCGCCGGTTGCATTTGAAGTGGCTGTAATAGACCGCATCGAAGCGGACCAGCGTGGTGAATAGCCGCCAATCGGCCTCCGTCAGCACCGGGCCGGCGACATAGCGCTGCCGCTCCAACCGGTCGTCCAGCCAGTCGAGCGCATCGAAGAGCGCCGCGAACGCGTCTTCATAGGCCTGTTGCGTTGTCGCGAAGCCGGCTTTGTAGACGCCGTTGTTCACGTCGTTATAGACGCGGTCGTTGACGGCTTCGATCTCGCCGCGCCGGCTTGGCGGATGATAGTCGCCGGGGGCCGCGCCGGCCTCGTCGAAGGCGCTGTTGAACATGCGGATGATCTCGGAGGATTCGTTGGAGACGATCGTCTGCCGCTCCTTGTCCCAGAGCACCGGCACGGTGACGCGCCCGGTATAGTCCGGCTTGGCTTTCAG
The DNA here is from genome assembly GCA_963727575.1 of uncultured Alphaproteobacteria bacterium. Classification (GTDB taxonomy): domain Bacteria; phylum Pseudomonadota; class Alphaproteobacteria; order Rhizobiales; family Rhodomicrobiaceae; genus JAHQVI01. The sequence continues at coordinate 288,396 of CAVSIA010000027.1, read as the reverse complement.
ATAGACCTCGTAGAGGCGCTGCTTGCCGTTGACGCGGTCGCCCGTCGCGCCGGGAAAGTCGGTGGCGAACGTCCAGCCCTCGTCGGCCATATGCGGGTGGACCACGTCGACGCCGATCATGTCCTCCAGCCCCTTGAGCGCGCGGAAGATCAACGCCCGATGCGCCCACGGACAGGCCAGCGAAACATAGAGGTGATAGCGCCCCGGCTCGGCCTTGAAGCCGCCTTCCCCGCTTGGCCCGGCGCTGCCGTCCGCCGTCACCCAATTGCGGAAGACGGACTCCTCGCGCTTGAAACGGCCCCCGGTCGCCTCGGTGTCATACCAGTTGTCCCGCCACACCCCATCGACCAGAAGCCCCATGATATCACCCTCTTCGCTGGTTTCGGATACGCCGCTCCAACTTGCCGCTGGACGGCTGAGCGTCCGCATGATATGGCGCGGACGTCATGATGAAACAACACGCGCCCGCAAGCCGGTCCGCCGGCCTTCTGCTCCGACGACGCCGACGTTCGCTTTAATCGAACCGGCGCCCCGCGGCTGTTCATGGCTCAACGGCGGATCATCCGCCCGCCCTTCATGACATTGTCTGCCGGTCGCTCTCCGCCTTCCCAGAACGACAGACAGGCTAACCGCAATGACTTGCCCTTTTTCGATCCGGCCGCAGACGGCCGCCGACCTTGCCGCAATCGAAGCGCTTCACGAGGACGCCTTCGGGCCTGGCCGCTTCGCCCGGACCGCCTACCGGATCAGGGAGGCATCGACGCGCCCGCCGCTGATCGAGCTGACCGCATGGCATGAGGGCGAGCTTGCCGGGGCAATCCAGTTCACCGCGATCACCGTCGGGGACAAGCGCGGCGCGGCGCTGCTAGGCCCGCTCGCCATCGCTCCGGCGTATAAGAACAAGGGCTGCGGGCTGAAGCTGATGCGGAGCGGGCTGGCGGAGGCCGCGGCGCTCGGCTGCCGGCTGGTCGCGCTGATCGGCGACCTGCCCTATTACCAGCGGGTCGGCTTCCGGATGATACCGCCGGGGCAGATCGCCCTGCCCGGCCCGGCCGATCCGGCGCGGTTCCTCGCCGCCGAACTGGCCGGCGGCGCGCTGCTCGAATTCTCGGGTCTCGTCGCCGCCGACAATGACGCGGGACCGCTCGCCCTACCGGCTTTCGCGGAACCATGTCAGCATGATCAGGCCTAAGAACAGACCGAGGGCGAGGAAACCCGCCAGGAGCGGAGTATATTGCACGCCGCGCACGACGTAGGCCTCGCGGTCTCTCAGGCCGAGCCAGTTCTGGCCGTAATAGCGGGTCGCGGATTGCAGCATGGCGAGGCGCGGCATGTCGCGGGAGGCGGCGCCATTGGTGCCGCCCATCCAGAACTGACCGCCGCCGGTTGCCTTGGCAACGGGGTCGAGCGGTTCGGACGTCGCCGCCACCTTGGAGAACTCGCGGCTGTTGGCGGCGCCGACCAGCGCCACGGCGGACAGATCGTCCATGTTGATCTTGTGCAGCCCCGGCTCGGTCGCCGCGAGCCGGCCCCGCCAGAGGCCCGGCCCCGCCGGCTCCATCGGCACGGTGATCTTCTTGTCGGTCGGGGTGGTGACCACCGCCTCGCCGACGGTGTCCTTCATGCTGCGGCGCTCGACGGTGATGCCCTGACGGTCGGCGCTCGCCCGGAGATATTCCTCCTCCAGGTCCGGCTCCTTCATCAGCCAGTGCGACAGACGGCGCAGAAGATCGGAATATGGGCCACCGCCTTCATAGCCGCGCGCCCATAGCCAGACGTGATCCGACAGGAAGGTGGCGACGCGCCCCTTGCCGCGCCGCGACAGCACCAGCAGCGGGCTGTTGTCGGGACCGTGCATCAGCACCGAGCCGTCATTGGCGGAGGATTCAACCACGCGGAACCAGCGGCCCCAATGCGGGGTCTCGTCCGGCTTGGTGTTGCTGCCCTGCAGGCCCGCGGTGACGGGATGGCGCTCGCCGATTTCGGTCACCATCGGCCGGAACGGCGTCTCGATCACGCGCCCCGTCGGACGGGCGGGCAGCACATCGCCGAGCGGCGTGCGGAACAGGCTGACATCGGAGGCATAGTCCGCCCCCGCGGCAACGAGGACGGCGCCGCCTTCCTCGACATAGCGGGCAACGTTATCCAGGTAGATGAGCGGCAGCACGCCGCGCCGCTGATAGCGGTCGAAGATGATCAGGTCGAACTCCGACAGCTTCTCCGAAAACAGCTCGCGCGTCGGAAAGGCGATCAGCGAAAGCTGGTTGATCGGCGTGCCGTCCTGTTTCTCCGGCGGGCGCAGGATGGTGAAATGCACCAGGTCGACGGACGCATCGGAGCGCAGCAGGTTGCGCCATGTGCGCTCGCCCGCATGCGGCTCGCCCGAAACCAGCAGCACGCGCAGATTTTCGCGCACGCCCTCCGCCTGAAGCGCCACGCGGTTATTCGCCAGGGTCAGTTCGCCATCTTCGCCGACCAGCTCGATCTCCATCAGCGTGGTGCCGGCGTGGGGGAACGGAAACGGCAGCGAGACCTTTTCGCCGAAATTGACCGTCATGGTCTGCTCGGTCTGATCGTCGCGGCGGATCTTGAGCACGGCGGGGCGGTTCGGCTGGCCATCGGTCTTGCTGGTGACGGCCTTCAACTCGACCGTCTGCTCGCTGCCGACCAGTCCGAAGCGCGGCGCGGAGATGACTTCGAGCCGGTTGTCGAACTCGTCGGGCGTGCCGACGATCAGCGCGTGGACCGGCGCGTCGAAGCCGAGCTTCTTGATGTCGCCCGGCACGTCGTGGATCTGGCCGTCGGTCAGCATGACCACGCCGGCCAGCCGTTCGGCGGGAACATCGGACAGCGCCTGGTTGAGGTCGGCGAACAGCGTCGTCTCCTCGGCGGCCGAGCTGGAGCCGCCGGAGCTTTCGACCCAGCGGATCTCCAGATTGTCGAGCGAGCCGAAGCGCTCGGTGAGCTGGGCGCGGATCTCGGCCGTGCGCTGGTCGCGCCCGGCGATGCGCTGGCTGGCGCTCTGATCGACGACGACGACGGCGATATTGGAGAGCGGCTCGCGCTCCTCCTCCTTCAGATTGGGGTTGGCGAGCGCCACGATCAGCAGCGCAAGGACCAGGATGCGCAGAACAGCCCGCCGCGCCGGCCCGCGCCACAGAAGGACGAGCGCGATCATCAGGGCGACGAAGGTCGCGCCCAGCAGAAACGGGATCGGCAGATACGGCAGAAACTCGATCGTCCAGTTCATCAAGGTCGCCTTTACTGCCCGAGCCGCTCGAGAAGCGCCGGCACATGCACCTGATCGGCCTTGTAGTTGCCGGTCAGCGCATACATCACGATGTTCACGCCCGTCCGGAACGCCATCTCGCGCTGAACTTCGCCGCCCGGCACCGCCGCATACATCGGCCGGCCGTCGGCACCGAGCGCCCATGCGCCGGCAAAGTCGTTCGACGTGATCAGGATCGAGCTGACGCCGTCGGCTTTCAGCGCGCGGCGCCCGCCGCTGCCGTCATCCTCGGACTGCCGGGCCTCGACCCAGAGCGTGCCGCCATCCCAGCGGCCGGGAAAGCCGTTCATCAGATAGAAGGACTTGGTCAGCACATGGCCTTCGGGCACCGGCTCGAGGCGCGGCGTGTCCAGCTTGCCGATCAGGTTGACGAGCGCGGGCGACTGGCCCACCGGCCCGCCGCTGGTCGGCATCTGATAATCCTTGGTGTCGAAGATGATCATCCCGCCCTGCTTCATATAGGCGTCGACCTTGGCGAGCGCGGCGTCGGGCAGCGGCTGCGATTCGGCGCGCACCGGCCAGTAAAGCAGCGGGAAGAACACCAGCTCGTCGCGCTCGACATCGACGCCCATCGGGTCGCCCGGCTCGATCGCCGTGCGCAGCGACAGCACCCTGGAGAGGCCCCACAGGCCTTTCTCGCTGACCTCGTCCGTCGCCGCGTCGCCGGTAATGACATAAGCGAGGCGGGTTTGCAGAGAAGCCTTCAATGCAAAATCGTCGTTCGACTGGGTGGTATCCTGCGCCAGGGTCCGGCCCGTGCCCGCAAAGAGGAACAGAGCCGACATGGCGATCACGGCGAGGGATGCCGCAGCCCGCGCGGCACGGCCGCTGCCGGCGCTGGAACAATCCTCCTGACATCATGGCAAGCGTCACAATTGCATCCACGGCGAAAAACCCAAAAGCTGCAAGCAGAAGCCAGGGCATGAGCGGGATCGGCTTGCGCACTTCATAGCTCAAGCGAATGGCGCCCAGCTCTGCTGGATTGAGCGGTTTCAGCTCGCTGTTCGGCCGCATCACATTGAGCGCTCGTGTGCGGCCCGGCTGTCCGTAAAAACCGGGCGGATGGCCGGGTCCCGGCCGGATCTCGTCCGTATTCGAGGCGGGCAAGGCGTTGGCAGTTACGGGTGGGGGCCCGAGGCGGCCGAAGCCGTCGAGCGTCTGCCAGGGGGTGAGGAAAGCGGTGCGCGTCGCGCTGCTGATGACGTTTTCTTCGGAGTTGGCGCCGGCGCCCGGCGCGGCGGTCGGTCTCGGCCGCTCCGTTGACGTTGGAGAGCTCGGCCGTGCGGCGAAGCATTTCGACGAACAGGCCCGACATGGGCAGGTTCGACCAGTCGGAATTGGCTGTGACGTGGAACAGCACAAGCCAGCCTTCGCCGAGCTTGGCCGCCGTCACCAGCGGCGTGCCGTCCTGAAGCCGCGCCCAGATCTGCGTCTCGGGCCGCTGATCGCCGGCGGGGTCGGCAAGCACCTGCCGGTTGACCAGCACGTCATCGGGAATCGTCAGGCCGTAATAGGGGCTGCTCTCCTCGAAAGCCGCCAGCTTCTGCGGCTCGCGCCAGGACAGTGCGCCGCCGAGCGTGCGCCCGCCTTCGCGCAGCGGCACGGGCAGCAATGCGTCGCCGCCCTTCTCCAGCCGGGGTCCGGCAAAGCGCAGCAGCATGCCGCCCTTTTGCACCCAGTCGGTCAGCCGCGTCTCGGTCTCGCCGATGAGCTGGCCGATATTGGCCAGGATCAGCACCGATGGCTTGCGGCCCAGAAGGGCTTCGCTGGCGCGCTCGATATTGCCGGTCGCGGTCACCATCACCTCGCCATGCGGGGCGAGCGCGCGCTCCAGATAATGGGTCGGCGACAGCAGCGGCTGCGCGCCTTCGCGGGCTTCGCCGGAAATGACGCCGAAACGCTGCCAGAGCGACCGCGCGTCGAGCAGATAGACGGCGCCGGATGCCGGCTCGCGATCGATCTCGATGCGGGCGACCTGATTGCGCAGCTCCAGCGGCAGATCGATGGCCACGTCATGCGACTGCTCGCCTTCGGCCATGGCGAAATCGGTTTCGGCAAGACGCGCGCCGCGTCCGCTCAGCGCCGTGACGCGGCCGATCCGCGGTGAGACGCCCGGCGACAGCACCCGCACGACAAGGCCGGTCTGCGCGCTGGATTGGCCGGCGAGGCCGAGCGGCTCGTGGCCACGCTCATCGGTGACGATGGAAAAGGCGCCGTTGGTCGCCAACCGCCCGAGTACGGCGGACAACGCGGTCGCGCCGCCATCGTCGACACCGTCGCTTAGCCATACGACGTTGTAGCCGGTCGCGTCCGGCAGGGCTTTGTCGAGCGCTGCGGCTGCGGCCTTCCGGTCGACCGCGTAGGGCAGCGGCTGCAGGCTGGAGGCTTTCTCCTGGGCTTTCGCCGGAGACAAAGGCTCCACGCCGTTCTCGGCGTGGACGGCCTGCGCCGTCGTGAAGATGCTGACCGACTGGCCGTTGCGTTCCGCGCTCTGAAGCACCGAGGACAGCATGTCCTGGCGGCGCTCCCAGCGGCTGGCCGAGGTCCAGCCATTGTCGACCACGGCGAGAACCCTGCCCGCCCCGGCGGAGCTGTTGCGCTCGGGATTGAGGACGGGGGCGGCCAGCGCACCGATGATCAGCGCCGCGATCAGCATGCGCAACGCGGTCAGCCACCACGGGCTTTTCGAGGGCGTTTCTTCCTCGGAGCGCAGACCGAGAAGCAGACGGATCGGCGGGAAAGCGACTTGCAGAGGCCGCGGCGGGGTGAAGCGAAGCAACCACCAGATAACGGGCAAAGCGATCAGCGCGGTTAAGATCCAAGGCTGCAAAAATCCGATCGCACTGAGCGTCATCCAGCACCCTCCGAAATTTTCGACTCGTCAGACCGCTGCCGCTTGGCCCCGGCCGTCGCGCGGTAGCTCGACGCCTGGCCGGACAGATAAGTATGCAGTGCAAGCAGCGCTTCGCCGGCGGGACGGTCGGTATGATGAATGAGATACGACCATTCCAGCCGCCGCGCCAGATCCGCAATCGCCTCTTTGTGCTGCTGAAGGCGAAGCACATAATTCTGGCGCAAACCTTCGGCGCGTCCGGCAAGCATACGGTCGGCGCTTTCGACACCGGAAAACTCCACGCGCCCCTGGTAAGGCAGCGTTTCCTCCGCCGGATCGAGGATCTGCACCAGATGGCCGCGAACGCCCTGGCCGGCGATATATTCGCAGACCGCCGCAAGCTCCTCGGGCGGGTCGAGAAAATCGCTGAACAGCAGGCATTCGGAGAACCGGCTCAGCGGAATGCGCGGAGGAAGGCTTGGAAACTTCACGCCGTCCGCGGCCTGCTTGGCGATATGCAGGGCCATTTTCGGAATGGTCTTGCGTCCGGACGCGGGCGGATCGCCGCCCAGAAGGCCAACCCGCTCGCCGCCCGCCACCGCCAGCTCGCCGACGGCAAAGGCCAGCACCAGGGCGCGGTCGATCTTCGGCTCCGAGGACAGATGCGAGCGGAACGCCATCGAGAGCGACATGTCCGGCCAGAGCCGGAGCGTATGCGCCGCTTCCCACTCGCGTTCCCGGACATAGAGGTGGTCGGAACTGGCCGATCGCCGCCAATCGATGCCGGGAACGCTGTCGCCGACCTGATAGTGACGGAATTGCCAGAAGGTCTCGCCCGGGTCCGGCGCGGCGCCTGCCATGAATGCCGTGGGCGACTGTCTGAGCAACGCGGCTTGCTTCGACAAGCAATGCGGGCAACCGCTTTGCCAACCCGTGGGCCGCGAGTTCCAGTTCGTGAGTGGACCTGCCTTCAGCCAGCCCCTTCAACTCTTGCATCCCATAAATGTCCGCTACGCGAGCGGTTTGGTCAAGTTGGCAACAATATCGGAGATTGCGACATCGTCGGCACGGGCCGCAAAGGACAGCGCCATACGATGCTTCAAAATCGGTTCGGCTAGCGCGATCACATCGTCGATCGAGGGCGAAAGCCGCCCGTCCATCATGGCGCGTGCGCGCACGGCAAGCATCAGCGACTGGCTGGCGCGCGGACCAGGGCCCCACGCCACGTAATTGTTCACCTGCTCGGTCGCATCGGCCGTGCCGGGGCGCGCCGAGCGGACCAGCTTCAAAATCGCGTCGACGACCTGATCGCCGACAGGGATCTGGCGGACGAGACGCTGCGCGGCAAGCAAATCCTGCGCCGAAAGAATGAGCTGCGGACGGCGATCCTCGTTGCCGGTGGTGGCGAACAGCATCCGCCGCTCGGCCGACACGTCCGGGTAATCGACGTCGATCTGCAGGAGGAAGCGGTCGAGCTGGGCTTCGGGGAGCGGATAGGTGCCTTCCTGCTCCAGCGGGTTCTGCGTCGCCAGAACATGGAACGGCGTCGGCACGTCGTACCGATGGCCGGCCACCGTGACGTGATGCTCCTGCATGGCCTGAAGCAGCGCCGACTGCGTTTTCGGACTGGCGCGGTTGATTTCGTCCGCCATCAGAAGCTGGGTGAAGACCGGACCTTTGATGAAGCGGAAGGAGCGCGAGCCGTTTGCCGTTTCCTCGAGGACTTCGGAGCCGACGATGTCCGAGGGCATCAGGTCCGGCGTGAACTGAATGCGCTTGCTGTCCACGCCGAGCACACGGCCGAGCGTCTCGACAAGGCTGGTTTTGGCGAGGCCCGGCACGCCGATCAAAAGTGCGTGACCGCCCGAGAGAAGCGTGACCAGTGTCAGGTCGATGACACGCTCCTGGCCGAAGATGATGGAAGCGGCTGCGTCCCGAACTCTCGCGAATTTGGCGCTTGTGGCTTCCAGGCGCTCGACGATATCGGTTTCAGGCTGCGTAAGGGTCATAGGCTACCGTTCACTTGACTCTCGCATCGCGACATGCGCGGCGATCGGTTGTCCTCATATCAACTATCAGGTGAAAGCAGGCTGGAGCGCAAGCACGATTTTGCACTGCAGCGAAAGCATGACGCCCGCGCACGCAGCCCTGTTTTTCCCAATTGGCGGGGCCGTTTCTGTGGCGCGGCGCCCAATTCTTGCCTATTAGTTTGATCAATGGCGTCGAGCATGGACATAAAACACGGCAGCTTCACGGCGCAGGATTTCATCGCTCGCGCCGAGCGTCGTGCATTGCCGCTCTCGGCGGCTCGGGACATCACCAGCAAATCGGGCGGCCTGCGCGGCGATCACGACCTCAATCCCGATCTGGCGCATTTCCCCGAGCCGGCCGGCGGCTTCCGTCCTGCGGGCGTGCTGGTCGGCATCGTCGACCGTGAGCCGGGCCCCACCGTGATCCTGACGCTGCGGGCGTCCGACATGCCCACCCATGCCGGTCAGGTGGCGTTTCCCGGCGGGCGGGTCGACGAGGGCGATGCATCCGTCGTTGCAACGGCGCTGCGGGAGGCGCATGAGGAGATCGGGCTCGATCCTGATCTGGTCACGCCGATCGGGCTGCTCGCGCCTTATGAATCGCGCACCGGCTTTCGAATCGTGCCAGTTCTGTCGGTGGTATCGGAGCGCATGGTGCTGCAGGCGGACGAGCGGGAGGTTGCCGATGTCTTTGAAGTGCCGCTGGAATTTCTCATGACCGAGGCCAATCACGAGCTGCATTCGCGCGAATGGCAGGGACGGCAGCGTCATTTCTATGCAATGCCCTATGGCGAGAGATATATCTGGGGAGTCACCGCCGGGATTTTGCGGATCATGTATGAAAGGCTTTACGCGGAATGATCAGGGTCATCCTCGTCAATCTGCTTCTTCTGCTCGTGCCCACGATGGTCTACTTCACCTATGTGTACTTCCGCAGGCGCAGCTCACCGAATGACGCCATCGTCGCCGATGCGCCGATCTTCTGGCTGCTGGCGGCGGGCGCGCTTCTGGTGATGGTGGCGCTGACTTTCCTGGCCCAGTGGGAGTCGATCGCGCCAGGGGGAACCTATGTGCCGCCGCATGTCGAAGACGGCCGGGTGGTCCCCGGACATATCGAATAGAGCCAGCCGATCCAGGACGCTGAGGGCGACGCCCGTGACCGATGCATCGCAAACGCCGACCCGACTGAGCGTCGCCGGGGCCGAGTGGTTCCGGCAGCCGCAAGTGGGCGCACTTTTCGCGGCGCTCAACCGGGAGGGCCACGAGGCGCGGATCGTCGGCGGCGCCACGCGGAACACGCTGATGGGGCTGCCGGTCAGCGATATCGACTTCGCGGTGACGGCAACGCCCGACGAGGTCATCCGCCTGGCCGAGCAGGCCGGCCTCAAGCCGGTGCCGACGGGCATCGACCACGGCACGATCACCGTCGTCGCCGACCACATCCCCTTCGAAGTGACCACCCTGCGGCAGGACGTGGAAACCCATGGCCGGCACGCCACCGTGGCGTTCACCCGTGACTGGGCCGCCGATGCGGCGCGGCGCGACTTCACGCTGAACGCGCTCTACGCCGACGTCACCGGCGCGATCTTCGACCCGCTCGGCGGGCTGCCCGATCTTGAAGCGCGGCGCGTCCGGTTCATCGGCTCGGCCCACGAGCGGATCCGCGAGGATTACCTGCGCATTCTGCGCTTCTTCCGCTTCACCGCCGATTACAGCTCCGGTCCGCCGGATGCGGAGGGACTGTCCGCCTGCATCGAGGAACGCGGCGGGCTCGGCGGCCTGTCCGGGGAGCGCGTTCGCGCCGAGCTGTTGCGCATCCTGGTGACGCGAAACCCGCGGCTGGCTCTCGAGCCGATGGCCGAAACCGGCCTGCTGGTCGCCATTCTGGCCGGCGTCGTGCGGCTCACCCATTTCGAGCGGATGGCCGGCATCGAGGCGCGGCTCGGCATCAAGCCGGCGCCGATCCGCCGCCTCGCCGCGCTGTCGCTGATGGTCGAAGAAGATGCGGACCGGCTTGCGAGCCGCCTGCGCCTGTCCAATGCCGAAGCCGCAAGGCTCGATGCGATGGCGGCGCTGCGTCCGATGCTTTCGGCGGCCACCGGCGAGCGGGACGCACGCGTTGCGCTTTATCGGCTCGGGGCACAGGCTTTTCAGGATCGCGTCCTCATCGCCTGGGCGCGGCAGAGCGGCGACCAAGCGATGCGCCTGCGGACGGTGCATGGCGCGAGCTGTACGGCTTGCCCGACCGCTGGCATCCGCCCGTTTTTCCCGTGAAAGGTCAGGACCTTATCGCGCGCGGCTTCACGCCGGGCCCGCGCATCGGCGAGGCGCTGCGCGACCTCGAGGCTCGCTGGATCGCGTCGGATTTTCAGCTCGGCCCGGATGCGCTTCTGGCCAGCCTAGCCAGCTAGCTCGCGCGAACGTTTCGCAGCCGCCTCGACGGCTTTGGACAGAAGCTCCGTCAACGGACCGTCCGGCGTTTCATCGTCGGCGCCGATCAGCACGCCCATCGCCGCCGCCGTCGTGCCGCCGGGCGACGTCACATTGCGCCGCAATTGCGCGGGCGAGGTATTCGATCGGTAGAGCAACTCGCCGGCGCCGGCAACCGTCGCGCGTGCCAGCTTGGCGGACAGCTCGGCAGGAAGCCCTGCCGCTTCTCCGGCTTTGGCCAACGCTTCCGCCAGCAGGAAGACATAGGCTGGGCCGGAGCCGGATACCGCCGTGACGGCATCCATCAGCGCCTCGTCGTCGAGCCAGACCGCATCGCCGACGGCTTTCATCATCTTCTCGCAGAGCGCGGCCTGCGGCTGCGTCACCGCATGGTTCGCGCAAAGCGCAGTAGCGCCGCGCCCGATCGCGGCGGGCGTATTGGGCATGGCGCGGACAATCGCCGTCCCCGATGGGAAATGCTCTGGCAAGGCTGTCAATGGTCCGCCCCGCCGCAATCGACAGCACGACGGTATCAGCACCCACCAGCGGCGCGATGGCCGCGGCGACCTCGTCCATCACCTGCGGCTTGACCGCAAGCACGATCACCGCCGGGCCGACCGGCACCTCCGCCTGGGCGGCGACGCCGACGCCGGTCTCGTTCAGAAACTCCACGACCTCGTCGCTGGGCTCGGGCTCCTGGACGATGACATGCTCCTGAGCGAGGCCCTGCGAGAGCCAGCCTCTGAGGAGCGCGCTGCCCATGCGGCCAGCACCGACAAGGAGAATTGGCCCGGCGTCGTGGTTTTTCATGCGTGCCCTTCCGTCTCGAACATCGCCGTGGCGATGGCGTCCTCGGCGCGCTTGCCGGCCCAGACGACGAACTGGAATGCCTGATAATACCGCTCGCAGGACTCCAGCGCCGCCGAGATCATCGCCTCGCACTGGTTCGGTGTCGGCTCCGCGCCGTGCAGCATCAGGCTGTGGCGATAGAGCAGCAGCCCCTCATGGGCCCAAAGGTCGAAATGACCGAGCCAGAGCTGCTCGTTGATCTGCGCCAGCAACCGGTAGACCTCCGCAGCGCGCGGATAAGGCACTTTCAGGTCGAAGGCGCAGGCGATATGCAGCGACTCCAGATCGTCCCGCCAGTTCAGGGAGAGATGATAATCGCTCCAGCTTCCGGCGACCACCAGCGTCAGCTCGTCCTCGGCCGCGCGTTCGAACGGCCATTCGTTGATCGACGCGATTTGTTCCGTCAAGTCGATCGGATGGGTCAGTCGCGTAAAATCTGGTAAAACAGATGCCATTCCTTGACCTTCGCCTTGCGTTGCATTGGCGGGCTTTACTCTGCGCAAATATAAGGAAGCTCGATGCGCTAACGCGCGGATCCCCCTAGCACCCTCTACTAGCGGGTAAACTGCGTCGGCTTACCTCCGCAAGGCGGTTGCCATCTTCTCCACGGGGAAATGCGTTTTCTCACGGATTCTGGGAAGAACCCGCCCGTGCGGCCTCCAGCGCCTCGATTCGTTTGGTCAAACGCTCGTTTTCCTCCAGCGCCTTGACCGCCATGGCCTTCACCGCCTCGAATTCCTCCCGCTGCACCACGTTGAGATCACGCAGCACGCGTTCGGCCTGCGAGCGGAAGAACACGTCGGCGTCCTGGCGAAGCCCCTGCGCCGCACCGGCCGCGTCGGTCATCAATTTGGCCATCTCGTCGAAAAATCTGCCTGTCGTCTGTGTCATCGGATTGTGCTCTCCAGCTGTCGGATAGACGCGCAATGAACATTCGACCTGATATTGGCGGCAGCGCCGCGCGCGATCAAGGCTTGGCTCGCCTTGCACGCCCTGATAGGAAGCGGCATCAACACCTCGCGCACAGTCTTGGAGGCGGACCGCAATGGAGCTGATGGCACTGCCGTTTCCCGCGATCGATCCGGTGGCGATCGCGCTCGGGCCGCTCAAGGTGCGCTGGTACGGGCTTGCCTATCTCGTCGGGCTGGTGCTCGGCTGGCTCTATATGCGCAGCCTCCTGCGGCGTGACGATCTCTGGCGCGGCGGATCGCCGATGCGGCCGGAACAGGCCGACGATTTCCTCCTGTGGGCAACGCTCGGCACCGTGATCGGCGGCCGGCTCGGCTTCGTGCTGCTCTACGAGCCGTCGATGTTCATCCGCAATCCGCTGCAATTCTTCTATGTCTGGCAGGGCGGCATGGCGTTTCATGGCGGACTGCTCGGCGTGATCACGGCGATCGCGCTGTTCGCCCGCGTCAACCGCATCTCGTTCCTGTCGCTCGGCGATCTGTGCGGGGCGGTGGTGCCGTTCGGGCTGTTCTTCGGCCGGATTGCGAATTTCATCAACGGCGAGGTTTACGGGCGGCTGAGCGACGTGCCCTGGGCGGTCGATTTCCCCATCGAGGTGCTCGAGCCCGGCGATCTGCCCGGCCCGCGTCATCCGACGCAGATCTACGAGGCCTGCCTCGAAGGGCTGCTGCTGTTTCTGCTGATTCGCTATCTCACCCACCGCCGCGGCTCGCTGAAGCGGCCGGGCTTGACGGCAGGCGCGTTCCTTTGCGGCTACGCGGTTGCCCGGATCTTCGTCGAATTCTTCAAGCAGTGGGACTACGCCGAGTTCTTCACCACGCAATATTTCTCCACGGGAATGGTCTATTCGCTGCCCATGCTGGCATTCGGGGCCTACCTGATCGCGCAGGCCATCCGCCGCTCCGGCTCACTCGGCGCGGCAAAAAGCTCCCACATCTACGAAAGGTGAAATTCCGCGCCCGAACGGGGCTGCGGGCGTAGCACGACCGTCATTTTTCCTATAACACTGATATTGTATCCATCACGACGTGCCTCTATTCTGAAAATCGATGTTAAGACGGACACTTGATGGATGAGATGAACTCCTCACCCGTCGGAAAATTAAGACAGCGTCTGTCCCAGCAGGGCCCGATGAGCGTGGCTGAGTATATGGCGTGGTGCCTGACCGCAGGCGACCACTCCTATTACCGGCGCGGAAATCCGATCGGCGCGTCTGGCGATTTCGTTACCGCACCGGAGGTTTGCCAGATCTTCGGCGAATTGATCGCGGTCTGGGCGATCACGGTCTGGCAGAGCATGGGCGCACCGAGGCCGTTCGTGCTCGCCGAGCTCGGACCGGGCCGGGGCACGCTGATGCAGGACGCCCTGCGCGCCGCCCGCGCCGCCCCCGACTTCCGCGACGCCGCCCAGGTTCATCTTGTCGAGACGTCCTCGACCTTGCGCGAAATGCAGGGCCAGGCCCTCTCGGCATTGTGCGCACCGCACTGGCACCAGACCTTCACCGCAATCCCGCAGAACCCGCTGATCGTCATCGCCAACGAATTCTTCGACGCGCTGCCGGTCGAGCAGCACATCTATGAGGGCGGAAGCTGGCATCGCCGCGTCGTCAAGCTGAACGGCTCGGACCGTCCGTCCTTCGGCAGCGGGCGGCTGGCCGTGCCCCCGGTCGAGCTGCTGCCCGCCAAGGGGCCGGCGGAAGGCGACATTCTCGAGCATCGCCCCAACGCCGCCGCAATGATGGGCGAAATCGGCCGCCGGGCAGAAACCCAGCCGGTCGCGCTGCTGGTCGCCGACTATGGGTATGAGCGGCCCGACTTCGGCGACACGCTGCAGGCGGTCCATGAACATCATTATGCGCCGCCGCTGGAGGCGCCGGGCGAGGCGGATCTCAGCGCTCATGTCAATTTCGCCGAGCTTGCCCATGTCGCGGAGGCCGCCGGACTCGACGTCTGGGGGCCGCTGTCACAGAGCGACTTTCTGCTGTCGCTCGGATTGGAGGACCGTTTGCGGAGGCTCATGACGACGGCAAGCGAGGAGCAGCGCGCAGCCCTGTTCCTCGGCGCAAGGCGGCTCGTCGACCCGTTTCAGATGGGCAGCCTGTTCAAAGTCATGGCGATTACCAGCCGCGGCCTGCCCGCGCCGCCGCCCTTTACCACAAGCGTCCCGGTTGACGGCTGAGATTTCCGCCCCAATTGCAGAGCCGGAATAGATAAAGAGCCAGATGATCGTAAGCGAACTTCTTAAGGACCAGAGTGGCGTCCGCCATGGATTTTTCACCCGCAGCGGCGGGGTATCGGCCGGAATATACCAGACGCTGAATTGCGGTTTCGGCTCGGGGGATGCGGCGGAGAACGTCCGCGAGAACCGGATTCGGGTCGCGGCCAAGCTCGGCGCCGAGGAAAACCGCCTCGTTACGGTCCGCCAGGTGCACAGCAGCCGCGCCGTGGTCGCCGAGACCCCGTGGACGCCCGATGCGGCGCCGGAGGGCGACGCCATCGTCACCAATGCACGCGGCCTCGCCGTCGCCATTCTGACCGCGGACTGCACGCCGATCCTGTTCTCCGACGCCGAATCGGGCGTCATCGCCGCCGCCCACGCCGGCTGGCGCGGGGCAAAGACCGGCATCATCGACGCGGTCGTTTCGACGATGGAAGAGCTGGGCGCCAGGCGCGACCATATCCATGCCGCGATCGGGCCGACGATCTCGCAAGGCGCCTACGAGGTCGGCACGGATTTCAAGGACGCCTTCGTCGGCGACGACGACGCCAACGGCGCGTTCTTTTTAACCCTGAAAGACGGCGGCAAGCCGCATTTCGATCTGCCGGGCTATTGTCATAGAAGACTGGATGATCTCGGCATCGGCCACATAGACGGGCTGGGCCTGTGTACCTATGAAAACGAATCGCTTTTTTATAGCTACCGGCGCTCGGTACATCGCAAGGAGGGAGATTATGGCCGCCAAATTTCCGCCATTGTTCTTATGTGATGTGGAAAAGGGGCTGAGTAGGGCTTTTTTCCTCCTGTATGCTGTTGATGCCTTGCATGGGCACTTGACCCTCTATGGACGCGTTGAGCGATTAGAGGTACGCAATTCGTATGGAGATGGCGCCTTGGGCGCAGTTTCCCGTCGACATCGGAGCGCGAGGCAATGAAAATAATTGGAGCAACTCAAGTGGCGCGTGTCAGAGGATTGGCGGCGCGTTGCGGAGCGAAGCGTTTCGCGTTGCCTCTTGCCGGAGGTTTACTCGCTCTATTCCTAGCCGGATGTGAAACCAGCTCGAGCAGCTCGGGCGACAACGTCGTCAGCTCTCTGACGACGCCGGCACCCGCCGCAGCGCAAGTCAAGCCGGTCGCTTTCGCTCCCGTGATCGGAGCGCCGGCAAAGGTTTCCTCGAAGATGAACGAGCGGCTGGTCGCGGCCGCCGGTCAGTCCAATATTCCCGTGGCGTCGACCAACGACGCTGAATACACGATCCGCGGCTATCTCGTCGCCGCAGCCGATCCCAAGGGGACCAAGCTGTCCTATATCTGGGACGTCACCGACAAGAACGGCAAGCGCGCCAAGCGGTTTCAGGGCGACGAGCTGATCGAAGGCAAGAAGGGCGGCGATCCCTGGGGCATCGTCGACGACGCCGCCATCGACCGGATCGCGACCTCGACGGCGGGCAAGATCTCCGGCTGGATGTCCGGGGCCGCGGCTACGGCCGACAGCGGTGCGCCGGATGGAGCCCAGCAACAGCAGCAGGCTCAGGTCGCCGCCGCCGCGCCGGAACCGGCAGTCGAGGCAACCCCGGCGGCAACGGCAAGCGTGTTGTCAGCGCAGGCCGCTCCGGCTTCGCAAGATCGCGGCGATATCGTAGCGGTCGTGCAGCCCGTGACCGGGGCACCGGGCGACGGCACCACCTCGCTGACCGAGGCGATGCGCCGTCATCTGGAAAGCGCCGGCGTGAAACTGGTCGAAGGCGCTTCGGCGAATGCCTACACGGTGAAAGGCACCGTCCAGCTTGGTTCGGCCGCGTCGGGTCAGCAGCCGATCACCATCCGCTGGCTGGTCGTCGATCCCAATGGCAAGCCGATGGAAAAGGCCGTCGTTCAGCGCAACAAGGTGCCTGAAGGCTCGCTCAACGGCGCTTGGGGCCAAGTTGCCGATCTGGCAGCCAGCGAGGCGGCCAAGAGTGTCGCAAAATTGATCAAACCGACCGGCTGAGCCATTCTTCAGCTTCCTGACAGTCCTTGCGGTTTACACACAGACGGCTCGCTGCTAAAAGCGAGCCGTTTGTTTTTTGCTCGCTCGCCGGGTGTTTATTTGCGAGGGAAAGGGAGTTGAAGCCTCTCCGCGATCCCACGCGCGTTCCTTCGTAGGCATACCGCATGAAAATCGTCTCAGGTAACAGTAACCTGCCCCTGGCCGAAGCGATCTCGGCCTATCTCGACGTCCCGCTGACAAAATGCGTCTGCCGCCGCTTCGCGGACATGGAGATCTTCGTCGAGATCCAGGAAAACGTCCGCGGCGAGGACGTTTTCGTGATCCAGTCGACATCGTTCCCGGCCAACGACAATCTGATGGAGCTGCTGATCATCATCGACGCGCTGAAGCGGGCTTCGGCGCGGCGGATCACCGCGGTCATCCCCTATTACGGCTATGCCCGGCAGGACCGCAAGGTCGGCCCGCGCACGCCGATTTCGGCCAAGCTCGTCGCCAACCTCATCGTCCGCTCCGGCGCCGACCGGGTCATGAACCTCGATCTTCATGCCGGCCAGATCCAGGGCTTCTTCGACATCCCGACCGACAATCTGTTCGCCTTGCCGGTGTTCGTCCGCGCCATCAAGGAGCGGTTCACCGAGGATCACATGACGGTCGTCTCGCCCGACGTCGGCGGCGTGGTGCGCGCGCGGAATGTCGCGCAGCGCATCGGAGCGCCGCTCGCCATCGTCGACAAGCGGCGGGAGCGACCGGGCGAGTCCGAAGTCGCCAACGTCATCGGCACCGTCGCGGGACGCACCTGCATCTTCATCGACGACATCGTCGATTCGGGCGGAACGCTGGTCAACGCGGCCGCGGCGCTCATGGAACGCGGCGCGCGCGAGGTCTATGCCTATATAACCCACGGCGTGCTCTCGCCCGGCGCCGCCCAGCGCGTCGAGAACTCCGCGCTGAAGGCGCTGGTGATCACCGATTCGATCCAGGCGCTCGACGACATCAGGCAGACGCCGAACATCGAATTCCTCACCGTTGCGCCTCTGATGGGCGAAGCGATCGCCAGAACGGCGAACGAGGAGTCGGTGTCGAGCCTTTTTGATTGACAAGAATGCGCCGAGGCAATTGAGTTCCGCATCTTTTCCGTCTATAAACCGGCGCGAGATTATAGCGGCAAGCTCGGCTTTCGCCGCCTTTGCCCATTTGGCCTGAGGAAGGCCATTATTCATTCCGGAGACATCCAATGGCAGACATGGTCGAATTCAAGGCCGAAAGCAAAACGGCGACCGGCTCCCCAGCCGCGAAGAAATTGCGCAAGCAAAACCGCATTCCGGCAATCATTTATGGTGGCGACAAAGACCCCGAAATGGTGACGCTGGAGCGCAAGGCGCTGTGGAAGCAGGTCGAAAGCGGCCACTTCCTGTCGACCGTCTATATGCTCGACATCAACGGCAAGAAAGAGCGCGTCATCCCGCGCGACGTTCAGCTCGACCCGGTTCGCGACTTTCTGGTCCATGTCGATTTCCTGCGCGTCAGCAAAAGCTCGCGGATCGACGTCGAAGTCCAGGTGCATTTCCTCGATGAAGAAAAATCGCCTGGCCTGCGCCGCGGCGGCGTTCTCAACATCGTCCGGCACGAAGTCGAGCTGAGCTGCCCGGCGGATGCCATCCCGAAGTCGCTCGAGGTCAGCCTCGCAGGCCTCGACATCGGCGATTCGGTGCATATCTCCGCGATCAAGCTGCCGAACAAGGTCACGCCGACGATCACCGATCGCGATTTCACGATTGCCACGATCGCTATGTCCTCCAGCATGAAGTTGGACGAGGAAGGCGAAGAGGAGACCGGCGAGGAAGCGACGGAGTAACGCTGAGTTCGAGTGGCTGGGGGAGTTGAGAGTTGAGCGGGCGCGCGATGAAGGTCCTCGTTGGGTTGGGCAATCCCGGCCAGAAATATGAAGGCAACCGGCACAATGTCGGCTTTATGGCGATCGATGCGATAGCCGATCGTTACAATGCCGGCCCGTGGCGGAAGCGCTTTCAGGGTCTGGCCGCCGAAGTCGACATCGACCGTGTCCGTTATCTGCTGCTCAAACCCGCCACCTATATGAACGAGTCCGGCCGCGCCGTCGGCGAGGCGATCCGCTTCTATAAGATGTCGCCGGCCGACGTGATCGTCCTCCACGACGAGATCGATCTCGAGCCCGGCAAGCTGCGTGTGAAGTTCGGCGGCGGCCATGCCGGCCATAACGGCCTGCGTTCGATCTCGGCGCATATCGGCAACGACTATCAGCGCGTGCGCATCGGCGTCGGCCATCCCGGCAGCCGCGAGGCCGTGGTTCACTACGTGCTGCAGGATTTCGCCCGCGCCGACCGGAGCTGGCTGGAGCCGCTGCTCGACGGCATCGCCCAGGCAACGCCGCAGCTGGTGAAAGGGCAGGACGCGACCTTCATGAACGAAGTGGCGCGCGTGGCCCGTCCGGCGGCGGCGTCCGGGAAGTCCAAGCCGAGCGGCGCGGAGGCGAAGCCGGCGGCAGCGCCTGCCGTGAAAGCCGGACCGGCTCCGAAGCCCGCGCCTGCCGAGCCGAAGCCTGCTGCACCGAAAGCCGAGCCGCCGAAAGAGAAAGAATTCGCAACGGCGACGGCCGCGCCTGCGTCTTCTTCCCGGTCCCGCCAGGAACAGGAAACCTCGCTCGGCGCGAAGCTCAAGGCCTGGTTCCGGCGCGGCTGAGGCTGCTCACCTGCAATCGTTACGCGTTCGCGGCGCAGTCCGGCCTGTGATCGGGCGGGATATTGCTGAATATAAAGCGCGACCGGCTCGGCCCCCGGCCGTCGGCATCGAAAGGACCTGCATACGATGGGCTTCAAATGCGGCATTGTCGGGCTGCCGAATGTCGGCAAGTCGACGCTGTTCAACGCGCTGACGCAGACGGCGGCCGCCGAAGCGGCGAACTATCCGTTCTGCACGATCGAGCCCAATGTCGGCGACGTGCCGGTGCCCGACGAGCGGCTCGACCGCATCGCCGCCATCGCCAAATCCGCGCAAACCCTGCCGACGCGGCTGACCTTCGTCGACATCGCCGGGCTCGTCCGCGGCGCCTCGAAGGGCGAAGGGCTCGGCAACCAGTTTCTGGCCAACATCCGCGAAATGGACGCGATCGCCTATGTGCTGCGATGCTTCGAGGATTCCGACGTCACCCATGTCGAGGGCCGCGTCGATCCGATGGCCGACGCCGAGACGGTCGAAACCGAGCTGATGCTCGCCGACATGGAGAGCCTGGAGAAACGCCAGGTGACGCTGGAGAAGCGCGCACGCGGCCAGGACAAGGAAGCCAAGGCCACGCTGGAGCTGGTCGATGCCGCGCTCGCGGTGCTGAACGAGGGCAAGCCCGCGCGCTTTGCCAGGATTGCGCCGGAGGATCGCGGCCGCTTCAGGCAGCTCCAGCTTCTAACCGCCAAGCCGGTGCTCTACGTCGCCAATGTCGACGAGGGGTCGGCCGCCGCCGGCAATGACTATTCGCAGCGGGTGGAGGCGAAGGCCAAAGAGGAAGGCGCGGTCGCCGTGGTGATCTCGGCCAAGATCGAGGCCGAGCTCGCCCAGCTCCCGCTGGAGGAAAGGAAGGACTATCTCGACAGCCTCGACCTCACCGAGCCGGGACTCAACCGTCTGATTTCCGCTGGCTACCAGCTTCTCGACCTGATCACCTATTTCACCGCCGGTCCCAAGGAAGCCCGCGCCTGGACCATCCGCAAGGGCACGCTCGCCCCGCAGGCCGCCGGCGTTATCCACACCGATTTCGAAAAGGGCTTCATCCGCGCCGAGACGATTTCCTATGACGACTTCATCCGCTGCAATGGCGAGAGTGGAGCGAAGGAGGCGGGGAAGATGCGGCTCGAAGGCAAGGACTACACGGTCCACGACGGCGACGTGATGCATTTCCGCTTCGCGAATTAGCGCTATTCGGGCGGACGTCATATCCGTCGAGCCGGCCTTCCAGCCGGGGCCAACTCGCCTCAGCTCGAACATTGCTCGCGGCTACGTCATTAGGCACCGGATCTTCGCTTCGTCCGGTGCGACAACGTTGTCCAGCTCAACGACGCGATCGCCGCACGCCCCGCGCCGCCGCCCCAGTTCACCGCGCGGGTGCATCACGGCTTGATCGCGCCGCGCCCGACGCCGATATCAGGCGCGAGAGCACCCAGCCCGTGGCGACGCCGATGGACAAGACAATCGCCTTTCTGGCCCGCGCGATCCGCGAGCGGATGGTGGTGAGGATTCGCTACGCTCCGGGCTGGCGGGAGATCGAGCCGCATGTCCTCGGCTACAGCGCGCAGAACGACGTCCTGCTTCGCGCGTTCCAGCGCTCCGGCGCCAGCACATCTGCGGCACCGATCCATTGGAAGATCTTCAGGGTCGATCGTATCGGCGAGGTGGAGGCGACCGGGCGAACCTTCGACGGCCCGGCCGAGGGCTACGCACCGCGCGACCCGATCATGCACGGCCGCATCATCGCCCAGCTTTGAGCGCGCCCGCTTATCTTAGAGCGTATGCATGCGCCCCTCCGCCCCGGCAACTCAAGCGGGATGAGGAAATGTGGCAACCGGCTTTTCGCCCATCATCCCTGAATCAATCCAAAATCATCGTGATCTAGTGCAGCCGGACGTCGCGCCCGTTTTCCTCGGAGCGCATATCGGCAAGCACGGTTTCGCCGCCGATGACGCGCTGGCCTTCCGCGACCAGAATACCCTTCGCGGTCGGGATGTAGATGTCGACGCGGCTGCCGAAACGGATCAGACCGGTGCGGCTGCCGGCCTCCACGCGCTGCCCTTCGCGGACGAAGGTGACGATCCGGCGCGCGATCAGCCCGGCGATGCGGACGACGCCGATCTCAAGGTCGGACGCGGTCTTGAACACCATGATCTCGCGCTCATTGTCCTCGCTGGCCTTGTCCATCGCCGCATTCAGATAGAGGCCGGGAATGTAGAGCCGGCGGACGATCTGGCCGTCGACCGGCGCGCGGTTGATATGCACGTCGAAGACGGACAGGAAGATCGAGATGCAGGTGTGCGGCGTCTGTGGCAGGCCGAGTTCGCTGCGCGGCGTATCGAGATGCACCGATGTGACCAGCCCGTCGGCGGGCGACACGATCAGGCCCTCACGGACCGGGGTGGTGCGCGCAGGGTCGCGAAAGAAATAGGCGACATAGATCGTCAGCATCAGCCCGAGCCAGCCGAGCGGCGACCAGAGCAGAAACAGCAATATCGTCAGAACGATCCCGGCGCCGACGAATTTGTGCCCGTCCCAATGAATCGGCACCAGCCCACCCCGGATCGTATCGATCAAACCGTGACGGTCGTTCATGATTGGTCCCCCTGCCGTCCAAACTTTGCGCCGCTCATAGCACGCAAACGGGGAGAAAGCTTAGCGTTTTCGTGAAATTTCCAAGGGCGTCGCGCTCGAATCCGCCATGCGCATTGGCAGAAACGCGCGCGGCGCTCCAACCTTCCTGCCGTCGCATGCTGTCCTCGCGCAAAACCGATGCACTCGACGCCCCAGAGCGGGATGAGAAAAAGTGGGAACCGGGTTTTCGCTCGTCATCCCGCTCTAAACTTGGGGAATAGAACACGGTTCATGATTTTGAATTGAACCAATCCAAAATTATCTTGATCTAACGCTCTATTCCGCGGCAAGCGGCGAGTTGGCCGGCTTGCGGTCGACATAGGGGTCCGCCGCCAGTTCGCGCGCGCGGCGCTGTACCTCTTCGGCCTCCTGCTGACGTGCCCACATGCCTGCATAGAGGCCCTGCTTCGCCGAGCAGCTCCGCATGCGTGCCACGCTCGACCACCCGGCCGGCATCGAGCACCAGGATCTGGTTGGCATGGATGATCGTCGACAGGCGGTGCGCGATCACCAGCGTGGTCCGGTTCTGCGCGACACGGTCGAGCGCCGACTGGATCTGCTTCTCGGTAAAGCTGTCGAGCGCCGAAGTCGCCTCGTCCAGCATCAGGATCGGCGGCCCCTTAAGGATCGTCCGGGCAATGGCGACGCGCTGTTTCTCGCCGCCAGACAGCTTCAGTCCGCGCTCGCCGACCATGGTCTTGTAGCCGTCGGGCAGCATCTGGATGAACTCGTCGATCTGCGCCATGCGCGCGGCCTCGCGCACTTCCTCCTCGGTCGCGCCGGGGCGGCCGTAGCGGATGTTGTAGGCGATGGTGTCGTTGAACAGCACCGTATCCTGCGGGACCATGCCGAGACAGGCGCGCAGCGAGGCCTGTGTCACGTCGCGCAGGTCCTGGCCGTCGATCAGCACGCGGCCCGAGGTCGTTTCATAGAAGCGGAACAGCAGCCGCGAGATGGTCGACTTGCCCGCGCCGGACGGTCCGACAAGCGCCACCATCTGCCCGGCGGGAACCTCGAAATCCACGCCTTTGAGAATCGACCGCGCCGGATCGTAGGAGAAGTAGACATCCTCGAAGCGGATCCTGCCCTCGGTGATGACGAGCGGCTTGGCACCCGGCCGGTCCTTCGACCTCCGGCGCCTGCGACAGCAGCTCGAACATCGACTCGATGTCGACAAGCCCCTGGCGCAGCTCCCGATAGATCATGCCGAGCAGGTTCAGCGGCATGTAGAGCTGGATCAGCATCGCGTTGATCATGACGAAATCGCCGACCGTATGCGTGCCGTTGACCACGCCGCGGGCGGCGAGCAGCATGCACACCGTCAGCCCGGTCGTGTAGATCATCGCCTGACCGGTATTCAGCAGGGCGAGCGAGGTATAGGTGCGCACCGCCGCCTTCTCATAGCGGACCATCGAGCTGTCGAAGCGCGACGCTTCCCAGGGCTCATTGCCGAAATATTTGACTGTCTCGTAGTTGAGCAGGCTGTCGATGGCCTTGGTGTTGGCCTCGGTGTCGCTGTCGTTCATCTCGCGGCGAATCGCGATGCGCCACTCGCTGGCCTTGAAGGTAAACCAGATATAGAAGACCAGCGTCACGGCGATGATGAAGGAGAAGATCCAGCCGAACAGATAGGTGGTGATGCCGAGCACCATCGCCAGTTCCAGCACGGTCGGGATGGAATTCAGCATGCCCATGCGGATGATCAGCTCGACCGCCGTGCGGCCGCGCTCGATGACGCGGCTGAGGCCGCCGGTCTTGCGCTCCAGGTGAAAACGCAGCGACAGACGGTGCAGGTGCTCGAAGGTCTGGTTGGACAAATGGCGGACGGCGTTCTGGCCGACCTTGGTGAACAGCACGTCACGGACCTGGGTGAAGCCCATCTGCATGATCCGGCCGACGCCGTAGGCGATGATCAGGGCGATCGGCGTGATGGTCAGCGCCGTGAGAACTTTCGTCTGTCCGGCTCCGCCCTGGCCGACGGTAAACCAGTCGACGGCAGCCTTATAGGCGAGCGGCGTCGCCACAGTGACGATCTTGGCCGCAACCAGCACGATGGCGGCAAGCCCGACGCGCACCTTCAGGTCCGGCCGGTCCTCGGGCCAGACGAAAGGCAGGAGCTTCAGGAACACTCCGACCGGGCTGGTATTGCCGTCTTTCGCTTCCGGAATGAAGGACGCGCTGGGGCTTCTGCTGCTGCGATGGCGCAAAACTGATCTCTCGAAAATTGACGTGGGGGCGCCGGAACGCGCCGCCAAGGGCCGCCGTACCTTGGAATAGATGTAAGCTAGCGGCGGCGAACGCAAGCATTTTGCCTAAAGGCGAGGCGCCGGCTAAGGGTTTCCCCTGGTCGGCTTCGTCATCACTCCGCTTTGTCCACCAAGCGCCGCGCGCGCGATATTCGCCGTTACAGCCAATCCTGCAGGATCGGGATCAGCGGGATATCGGCGGGCGGCATCGGGTAGTCGCGCAGGCGGCTGGCGCGCACCCAGGCCAGTTGCTGGCCCTCCTGCGCGATGATCTCGCCTTCCCAGCGGCGGCACACGAAGAGCGGCATCAGCAGATGGAATGTCTCGTAGGTATGGCTGGCGAAGGTCAGCGGCGCGATGCACGCTGCCCGCAGCTCGATGGCCAGTTCCTCCCGGACCTCGCGGATCAGGGCGGCTTCCGGCGTCTCGCCCGCCTCGACCTTGCCCCCTGGAAACTCCCAAAGCCCGGCAAGGCTGCGGCCCTCCGGACGCTGGCTGAGCAGCACCCGCCCGTCCTCGTCGATCAGCGCCACCGCGACGACCAGAAGCAGCTTCAGCGGGGCGGCACTCATACTAGCTCCGATAGCTGCCGTTGATGTCGATATAGCCGTGGGTCAGATCGCAGCCCCAGACGGTCGCCCGGCCCGGCCCGCCGACGCCGACATCCACGCCGATGGCGATCTCGCTGCTCTTCATATAGGCGCTGGCTTCGTCCTCGCTGTAACCCGGGCTGCGCATGCCGTTCAGCGGCGAGCAGCAGGTCGCCGAACCAGATCGACAGCCGGTCGCGGTCGGCCGCCTCGCCGGCCTTGCCCACCGCCATCACCACGCGCCCCCAATTGGCGTCCTCGCCGGCAATCGCCGTCTTGACCAGCGGCGAGTTGGCGATGGCGAGCGCAATGCGTTTGGCCGCTTCGTCGCTCTCGGCGCCCTCGACATCCACCCGGATCAGCTTGGAAATGCCTTCGCCATCCTTGATGATCTGCAAAGCGAGATCGAGCATGAGGTCGCGCAG
This sequence comes from uncultured Alphaproteobacteria bacterium, assembly GCA_963727575.1. Lineage (GTDB taxonomy): Bacteria > Pseudomonadota > Alphaproteobacteria > Rhizobiales > Rhodomicrobiaceae > JAHQVI01. The sequence continues at coordinate 263,140 of CAVSIA010000027.1, read as the reverse complement.
CGCCTCGGAGAAACCGGCAAGCGCCGGGTCGTCCGCGTCTTGATGCCAGGCTCCGCCCTGCGCCGCACTGCCGGTTGCGAAGACGAGCAAGGTGTCGCTGGTGGACGTATCGCTGTCGACGGTCACGGCATTGAAGGTCGACTGGACGTGGCGGCTGACCAGCGCCTGAAGCGCGGGCGCGGCAACGGCTGCATCGGTGAAAATGAAGGCCAGCATGGTCGCCATGTCCGGCGCGATCATGCCCGAGCCCTTGGCGATGCCGTTCAGCGTTACGGTCGCGCCGCCGATCTGCACCGTCCGCGTGGCGAGCTTGGCGAAGGTATCGGTGGTCATGATGGTGAGCGCCGCCTCGGAGAAGCCGTCTTCGACCGCTTCAGCCGCAAGGCCCGCCATCACCGCCTCGAACTTGCCCGGCGGAATTGGCTCGCCGATCACGCCCGTCGATGCCAGAAACACCTCCGCCGGATCGCAGCCGGTGGCCTGAGCCGCCACAGCCGCGGTTGCCTCGACGATCTCGACGCCGCGCATACCCGTGAACGCGTTGGCATTGCCGGAATTGACCACCAGCGCCCGCGCCCGGCCATGGGCGAGCTGGCGCCGGCACCAGTCGACCGGCGCGGAGGCCGTCCGGGACCGCGTCAGGACGCCCGCCGCCTGCGTGCCTTCGGGCATCGTGACGAGCAGCACGTCCTTGCGGTTCTTATAGCGAATGCCGGCTTCCGCAGCGGCAAGCCTCACGCCCGGCAGTGGCGAAAGCGCCGCTGGGCGATCCGGCGCGAACGGCGACACCTTCACGGCGGTCACTCCCGGGCCAGGACCTATTCTTTTTTCTTCTCGACGTCGCCGTCGGCAGGAGCAGCACTCGGCTGGGCCGCCGCACCTTCGGCTTCGGCCGCCTTCTTCAGCTCCGCATCCACGATCTCGATCTTCGCGGTGTTGCGCAGCTCCTGAACGGAGGCCTGGAGCTTGCTCTGCACCAGCGAGGCGGTGATCTGATCCTTGACGTCCTCGAAGGTCGGAGGCTGGCGACTACGCTTGTCCTCGACCTTCAGGATATGCCAGCCGAATTCGGTCTTGATCGGCTCGGAGATCTTGCCCTTTTCCATGGCGAAGGCCGCGTCTTCGAACGGCTTGACCATCTGGCCGTGGGTGAAATAGCCGAGATCGCCGCCGCTCTCGCCGCCGCGGTCCTGCGAATATTTGGCGGCCAGTTCGGCAAAGTCGCCGCCGGCTTTCAGCTCGTCCGCGACTTTCTTCGCCTCTTCCTCGGTCTTCACGAGAATATGGCTGGCGCGGACCTCCTCCTGCGAGGGAATGCTCTTCACCCGCTCTTCATAGAGCGCCTTGGCATCCGCCTCCGGAACCGAGTCGCGAACCTGCTTCTCGAAGTAGGTGTCCCGCAGCGCGCGCATACGGTAATACTCCATCCGCTTCTCGAAGGACTCGCCCTTGCCGAGATCGGCCTTTTCGGCCGCAGCCGCCATCAGATGGGCTTCGACGAGATATTCGAACAGCACGCGGCGGCGGCTTTCTTCCGGTACGCCGGCCAGTTCCGAGCCGATTTCGGCTTCGGCGAATTTAAGCTCGGCCTCGGTGATATCCTGGCCGTTCACCTTGGCGACGACCGTCTCGGGCGCCGCCCAGGATGGGCCTGCGTAGCAGGCTGCCGCCAGCAGAAGGGCGACAAATGCTGACTTTTTCACGTCTATCCTCTTGGTCTGAATTCGTTTCTTACAGCTCGATCTGACTGTTAATTATGAAATGTGGGCAGGGTGCGGCGGCTTTATTGCCCTCTTTACCGCCCCGCAGACAGAAGCGCAAAGAATCATTCCGCGTGCGAAGAACGACATGTAGGCGCCATCCACATAAAGGCGTGCGTTGACAAGGGTTGACGCCCCTCTTATCTCTGCAATTGCGAAATTGTCGGTAGCCGACTGGACGCTCTGCCCTCGCGTTTCATTAATGCTCTTGGATCATCGTTCGCCGGACGCCGAATGAGGATCATGCAGGCGCCGGCCGATCGGATCCCGACCCCATGAATTTGGTTCGTCAGTTCGCTTTGAAAGGGACTGGCGCGGTTGAGGCATTGAAATGGTATCTTTGGCGACGCTCGCTAGCAAAATCTTCGGCTCCTCCAACGAACGCAAGCTCAAAGCCTATGACGGGCGGGTGGAGGCGATCAACGCGCTCGAGCCGGAGGTTGCCGCTCTGTCGGACGACGCCCTTCGCGCCAGAACCGTGGAGTTCCGCGAGCAGCTTCGCCAGGGCAAATCGCTCGACGACATCCTCGTCCCGGCCTTCGCCACCGTGCGTGAAGGCGCCAAGCGCGCGCTCGGCCAGCGCCATTACGACGTCCAGCTCGTCGGCGGCATGGTGCTTCACGAGGGCAAGATCGCCGAAATGAAGACCGGTGAAGGCAAGACGCTGGTCGCGACCCTCGCGGTCTATCTCAATGCGCTTGCCGGACGCGGCGTTCATGTCGTCACCGTCAACGACTATCTGGCCCGCCGCGACGCCGAATGGATGGGCGCGGTCTATAAATTCCTCGGCATGACCGTCGGCGTGATCATGCATGAGCTCGACGACGAGCAGCGCCGCACCGCCTATGCCTGCGACATCACCTACGGCACCAACAACGAATACGGCTTCGACTATCTTCGCGACAATATGAAATACTCCACCGCCGAGATGGTGCAGTTCGGCGGCCGCAGCGCGGAATTCTCCGGCCATGCCTACGGGATCGTCGACGAGGTCGACTCCATCCTGATCGACGAAGCCCGGACGCCGCTGATCATCTCCGGCCCGGTCGAGGACCGCACCGAGCTGTATATCAGCATCGACTCCATCATTCCCGAGCTGGCGGCCGAAGATTTCGAACTCGACGAAAAGATGCGTTCCGTCACGCTCACCGAGGCGGGCAACGAAAAGATCGAGCAACTGCTCCGCGCAAGCGGCGCGCTTGGCGGAAACATCCTCGCTCTACGATCTCGAGAACGTCTCCCTGGTCCATCACGTCAACTCCGCCCTGAAAGCGCATAAGCTGTTCCTGAAGAACCGCGACTACATCGTGCGCAACGACAAGGTGGTGATCATCGACGAATTCACCGGCCGCATGATGGAAGGCCGGCGCTATTCCGAAGGTCTGCACCAGGCGCTCGAAGCCAAGGAACATGTCGAGATCCAGCCGGAAAACCAGACGCTGGCCTCGATCACCTTCCAGAACTATTTCCGCCTCTACGACAAGCTCGCCGGCATGACCGGCACCGCGCTGACCGAGGCTGGCGAATTCGGCGATATTTACGGTCTCGAAGTCATCGAGGTGCCGACCAACCGACCGATGGTCCGCGAGGACCACCATGACGAGGTTTACCGCACCGCGACCGAGAAATACGCCGCGATCATCGAGCTGATCAAGGAATGCCGCGAGCGCGGCCAGCCGGTGCTGGTCGGCACGACCTCGATCGAGAAGTCGGAGACGCTCTCGGCCGAGCTGCTCAAGATGAAGATTCAGCATCAGGTCCTCAACGCGCGCTATCACGAGCAGGAAGCCTTCATCATCGCCCAGGCCGGCGTTCCCGGCGCCGTCACGATCGCCACGAACATGGCCGGCCGCGGCACCGACATCCAGCTCGGCGGCAATGTCGAGATGCGCCTGCAGAACTGGCTCGCCGAGCAGCACGAGAAGGGCAAGACGCCGACCGAGGAAGAGATCGCCGAGCAGATGACGGCGCTCCGGAAGGATATCGAGGAGAAGAAGGCGCGATGCCCTGAAGGCCGGCGGGCTTTATGTGGTCGGCACGGAGCGCCACGAATCCCGGCGCATCGACAACCAGCTCCGCGGCCGTTCGGGCCGTCAGGGCGATCCGGGCGCCAGCAAGTTCTTCCTCTCGCTTGAAGACGATCTCATGCGGATCTTCGGCTCCGAGCGCATGGACAGCGTGCTGCGCCGGCTCGGTCTGCAGGAGGGCGAGGCGATCATCCATCCGTGGATCAACCGCGCATTGGAGAAAGCCCAGCAGAAGGTCGAGGCGCGCAACTTCGAGATGCGGAAAAACATCCTGAAGTACGACGACGTCATGAACGACCAGCGCAAGGTGATCTTCGAGCAGCGCATCGAGCTGATGCACAATGAAGACGTCAGCGAGACCGTTGCCGGCATGCGCCATGAGTCCGTCGAGCAGCTCGTCACCCAGCACATTCCGTCGAACGCCTATGCCGAGCAGTGGAATGCCCAAGGGCTCAGCCAGGCGGTAAACGAGGTGTTCAGTCTCGATCTGCCGGTCGTCGACTGGTCGAAAGAGGAAGGCATCGCCGATCAGGAGATCCGCGAGCGCCTGACGGAGAAGGCCGATGCCGCCGCCGCCCGCAAGGCCGCCGAGCTTGGGCCGGAGCTGATGCGCCAGGTCGAGAAGGGCGTGCTGCTGCAGACGCTCGACCATCTCTGGCGCGAGCATCTGATCATGCTGGAACATCTGCGCCAAGCGGTCGGCCTGCGCGGCTACGCCCAGCGCGATCCGCTCAACGAATATAAGAGCGAAGCCTTCGCCCTGTTCGAGAGCATGCTGACCCGGCTTCGCGTGGCGGTGACCGAGCAGCTCATGCATATCCAGCTTGCGCCCAATCAGGACTTCGATATGGAGCCTGAAGACCTGCCGGAAATGCGCATCTCGCATATCGATCCGATGACCGGCGAGGACGAACTGGACTATATGGAAGCCGCGACCGGAACGGATGGCCCCGTGGGCCGGAAAGGCGGACGCGGAGGCGGCTCAGGCGCCTTACCGATGAAGAGCCGCGCCAAACGCGCCGACGCCGACCCGAACGATCCGGCCAGCTGGGGCAAGGTCTCGCGCAACGCGCCGTGCCCGTGCGGATCAGGCAAAAAATTCAAGCATTGCCACGGTGCGCTGGTCGCATAAGCGGCCGCGCCGCGCTCAGGAACTCTGCGCCGAACCTTCGCCTGCCGGGCACGCTTTCCTCAGCGCCGGCGGGCTTGCTTCGTTCGGCTTTCCCGGCTCCGCAACATAGCGGCCGTCGCAGACGCTGATCTCCGGCGGTGTGCGGGTTTGCTCGAACAGGTCGTAGCCCGGCTTCAGCTCCCGCCAGAACCCGGCCCATTTATCCTCGGCATAAGCCGCCAGCCGCGCATCGGTCAAACGGAACGGGAGCACCTGCACCCCGAAGCGCTGCTGCCTGGCGTCGAGCGCCGCCGTGACCAGCTCCCACAGCTCGCCGACGACGCCGTTCGTCATCGCGTAGCACCCAACCGACGAGCATCCGCCGTGAACCATGAGGAACGAGCCGGTGCGGCCATGGCTCTGGTCGTAGAGGTTCGGGAAGCCGAGATTGAACGACCGGTACCAGCGGCTGTTCGGGTTGAGCTGCGCCTTGGAGACGGTGTAAAAGCCCTCCGGCGCCTGATGGTCGCCGGTTTTCAGCTTCGGCCCCAATTCGCCCGACCAGAAGCAGATCGGATAAGTGTCGAACAGCTCGAACCGGTCGCCGCGCTTCATCCACACCTCAAGCTGCAACTCGGCCTTGAAAATTCGCAGGAAGACCGGATCCCCGCGCTTAAAGCCCTTCGCCGCCAGCCGCTGATCGAGTTGGGCCAGGTCCGGCGTGCCGGGGAGCGCATAGCCGAGACGATAGTAGAGTTGCCGGTTGAGATGCCGGCTCGCCATCCAGGCGCGGTCGAGCGCGCGATGCCAGCTCCCCTCGTACAACACGAAAAGAGCCGCGAGCGCGACCACGGTGAACAGCAGAAGTGAGAAGGGACGCCTGAGCATTGCGCGAAGTCTGTTTCATTTCGCGCCGCTTTTCAATGCCGAGCAGAGCGGCAACCGACAAGAGCGGCAGCGGCCAGGGCTGAAGGGCAATGCGTTGATTTACGCAGAACGTCCGGCGTCGAAATTCCTGCGTCAGCGGCAATGCAGCAGAATTAGAGGTCGGCAGCGTGACCGATCGCCGTTTTCGCGGAGATTTCGGCCGTGCGTCCTGTCGGCCAAAGATCCTTGGCGCTAGCGGGTTTGCCCCGGCACGATCATGTCGCCCTTGCTGGACTCCACGACGTTGTGCAGACCGCTGGTCTCGTCCTGCGCGGCCTTTTCCTTCTTCTTCTTTTCCTCGTCCTGCGCATCGACAGGCGCGGCCACCGCCACTGCGGCGGTCGGCGTCACAGTCTCGGCGGGAGGTGCTGCCTGCGTCGCAGGCGGTGCAGACGGCGTGGTCCGCGCCACGACAACGGGCGGCGTTGGAGCGGGCTGCCTCGGCGCTTCGGCAACCGGGGCGGCGCGCTGCGGAGCGGAGGCACTTTGCGCCGCGGACTGCGTCGAGGCCGGTGCGGTGGCCGTGCTGTAGGCGGCAACGCGGCTGTTCGATGTCGCCGGGCCCTTATCCGGCGCCTTGCTCGCCGTCACCTGGCCTTCACCGAATGGATTGAACTCCTCGCCGGGAACGCGCCGGTATGCGGGACAGTTCGCCGCCGGGTCGGGCGTTGCGATATGGCCCATGAATTCGGCGTTGACGAGATATTGCCGCGAGCAGACCGCCACCTTGGGCGGCATCCGCGTCAGCTTCGAAATCGTCATAGCCGACCTTGAGCGTCTTCCAGAAGCCGTACCATTTGCTGTCGCGGTGACGCTTCATGTTCTCCGCCGTCATCCGGAACGGGAAGGCGTTGACGTGGAACTTATCCTGCCCGCCGCGGAACGCTTCGCGGGCCAAGGCGTAGATCTCCTCGATCAGCGCATCGGTCATGGCGAAGCACCCGGCGGACCGGCAATCGCCGTGGACCATCAAGGCGCCGCCGGTGTGACCGTTCACTTTGTCGTAGTTGTTCGGATAGCCGAGATTGAAGGAGAGGTGGAACTGGCTGTTCGGATTCATCTGGCCAGGCGTCACGGTGTAGAAGCCCTCCGGCGATTGCTTGTCGCCCTCTTTGATTTTCGGGCCAAGGTCGCCGGACCAGGTGCAGATCGGATAGGTCTTGAAGTGATAGAAGCGACCGTCGGATTTCTGCTTCCAGATTTCGAGCTGCGACTCTTCCTTGAAGATGCGCACGAAAATCGGGGCCTCCTGGGTCATGCCGCTCTTGGCCAGGAGCACCTGCGTTTCCGCGGGAAGCTGCTTCAGCGCCGGCACGATGTTACCGCCGCCGCCGGGACAGCCGGCAAGCAACACCGCGGTGGCGGCGACGAAGGCTGCCCTTATAACAATCTTAATCGACATTCGATGTGCCCCTTGCACGCGCCGAGAAGATCCGCTTTCCGTGTTGAAATACCGTTAAACGCAGCTCATAACAGGCGGCAACGGGCTGATTTGCAAGCCAATTCCATTGGCCGGGGAAAAGCGGCGGCTTTTGGGCAAAACATCCCGCTTCAGATTCGCCGGATCATTTCGACGCAAAGATTCACAACAGATCAAACTGTACGCCCGATCGCGAGGAATTTATCGTGCCGCGCCTTGCGGATATCCTCGCCGGACAGGCCGTCGAACTCTCGCAGCGCGCGCTCGATCATGTTTCCCGTCATCCGCATGATCGTCGTCCGGTCCCGATGAGCGCCGCCGACCGGTTCCGTGATGATTACATCGATAATGCCCATTTGCGACAAATCCTGGGCGGTGATCTTCATATTGGTTGCGGCATCTTGCGCACGGGAGGAGTCGCGCCAAAGGATCGAGGCCGCGGCCTCCGGTGAGGCGACCGTGTAGATCGAATGCTCCAGCATCATCACCTTATTCGCCGTCGCGATCGCCACCGCGCCGCCCGAACCGCCTTCGCCGATCACCACGGAAACGATCGGCACCTGCAGCGACAGGCAGCAATCGATCGAACGGGCGATCGCCTCGGCCTGGCCGCGCTCCTCGGCGCCGATGCCGGGATAGGCGCCAGCCGTGTCGACGAATGAGAGAACCGGCATGCCGAATTTGTCGGCGAGCTTCATCAGGCGGACGGCCTTGCGGTAGCCCTCGGGCCGCGCCATGCCGAAATTGTGCTCCAGGCGGGTCTCGGTGTCCTCGCCCTTCTCGTTGCCGATCACCACGACCGACCGGCCGCGAAACCGGCCGACGCCGCCGATGATGGCGCGGTCCTCGGCATAATAGCGGTCGCCGGCGAGCGGCACGAAATCCTCGATCAGCGCGCCGACATAGTCGAGACAATGCGGACGCTCCGGATGGCGCGCGACCTGGGTCTTCTGCCACGGCGTCAGCTTGGCGTAAGTCTCCTCGAGCGCCGTCTTGGCCTTCTGCTCGAGAAGCTTGACCTCGTCGTCGATCGAAACCGAGCTTGTCCTCGTTCTTCAACGATTTCAGGTCTTCGATCTTGCTTTCAAGCTCGGCGATCGGCTTTTCAAAGTCGAGATAGGTACGTGTCATCATCGAAATCCCGTCGACCACGGCCAACGGGCGCATGGAGGGCGCGCGATGGCCGTGACGCTGCTAAGTGGCGGGCGTTCGCTGGTGATGTCAAGCCGCTCGTAGGTCGCGCCTCGGACTTGGTTATCGATCGTTCATCAGGCGCCGGTCCGCTGGCGTATGCCGAGCGGATGATGCTCCTGAACGATCCGGCGGAGATGTCCGTCGCGCAGGTGGGTATAGACCTGCGTGGTGCCGATGTCGGCGTGGCCGAGCAGCTTCTGAACGGAACGGAGGTCTGCTCCGCGCTCGATCAGGTGACTGGCAAAGGCATGGCGCAGGACGTGCGGCGACACGCGGGACGGCTCGATCCCGGCATCCTTGGCAAGAAGCTTCAGCTCCTGGGCAAGCCGCTGCCGGGTGAGATGGCCCTGCTGGCCCCAGGACGGGAACAGCCAGGACGATCCGCCGCCATTCGACCCGCGATCGCGGGAGGCGACCGCGTCGCGCTCCTGAAGATAGAGCGTCAGCGCTTCGATCGCCGCCGGATTGAGCGGCACCACACGCTGGCGGCCGCCCTTGCCCTTGATCGTCAGCGTCCGCTCGTCCCCGACCAGCGCGGAACGCGGCAGGGCGACCAGCTCGGACACGCGCATACCCGTGGCGTAGAGGATCTCAAGGAGACAATACAGCCGCAGCGCCTTGGAACGCTGGCCGTTCCGGACCTCCTCGACCTTGCGCCGCGCGATCTCCAGCAGGCGGTCGACCTCGTCCACCGAAAGCGTTTTCGGCAACGCCGCTTCCCGCTTCGGTCCGCCGACCATGCTGGCCGGATCGTCAGACCGCACGCCTTCGGCGACGAGGAAGCGGAAGAACTGCTTCAAAGCCGAGAGCCGGCGTGCCCGCGATGACGCGGCCAGCCCTTCCTCGACCATCTGTGAAATGAAGTTGGTGATGTCTTCGGTGGTCGCGGCTTCCAACGACCTGTCACGCTTATGCACAAAACTGGCAAAATGGGCGAGGTCCCGCGAATAAGCGTCCAATGTGTTTGCTGAGGCGCCTCGCTCGGCGCTCAACATATCCAAAAAACGCTCAACCACCGCTGGTTTCGTCGCGCCCCGATTCTGCCCCCGGGTCCGATCCATATCCGTCACTCTCAATTCGCGCGCTTCGCATGTCAGCGCACGCTGATTTCGTTCACGTCCCGCGTAAGTTAACTGAGTAGTTACTTACAAGGCGCGCAGACATACGGCGAACGCTGAGTCGAGAAGCGCCCCCTGCCCCAAAACTCATTCCCAATGCGCAATCAAACAAGATAACCAACAGATACGGTGTGCGGACTACTGCACTCTTGAGATTGCGTACAGTCTTAGAGATTTCCTTGGGCTCCGGTTGGAAATATTTGGCTAGTACATACATACTACCGTAGAATATTCCAACCATCATCCCGCACATAGTTAGAAAACGTATCAGACTTGGCATCGTCTTATTGCATCCTCTTGAATTATCGTAACGGATATTGGCAGTATTATGGCCTCAAACAAACATCCCGGCCTTTGTCAAGATCACCCGCACCCGCTCACTGAATATTGACATTTCCATGGCAGTCGTCCGAATAGATAGCGTACCAACCTTCTTCGGGGCCGGATCGTCCGATACGGCGAGGGACTGAGCAGGCGTGTCGCTTTCGATCGAGAAGACCAGGGAGTTCCTACGGCATCGGCCATTGGTGCTGATCGGGCTCATGGGGGCAGGAAAAACGTCCATCGGAAAGCGGCTCGCCGCAACGCTCGACGTCCCATTTTCGGACGCTGACCAGGAAATAGAAAAGGCAGCGGGCAAAACAATCAATGAAATCTTCGCAGAAAATGGCGAAGCCTACTTCCGCGACGGCGAACGCCGTGTCATTGCAAGGCTGCTCGGCGAAGGCGGCAAAGTCCTCGCCACCGGCGGCGGCGCGTTCATGAACCCGGAAACCCGGGCGCGAATCGCCGAATGCGGCATCTCGGTCTGGCTCAAGGCCGAGCTGGACCTGCTGATGAACCGGGTCACGCGCCGCGACACGCGCCCGCTGCTGCGCAGCACCGATCCGCGCACGGTCATGCAAAATCTGATTGCCGACCGCTATCCGGTCTATGCGCTCGCCGACATCACCATCGACAGCCGCGACGTGGCGCATGACATCATCGTAAGCGAGATTATCGAAGCGGTCGCCAAATGTCCGAAATGCGCTTAAAGCTGGGCCGCACCGGAACGAAAAGCTGAGACCCATATCATGCTGAACACGGCACAGAGCGCGGCCGCGGGCGTGCGCACGGTACACGTTCCCCTCGGCGAGCGCGCCTACGACATTCTGATCGGCAGCGGCGTCATGGCCGGGGCGGGCGAGCAGGCGGCAAAGCTGGCGCCGTCGCGATGCGCCATCGTCACCGACGACACGGTCGCGCCGCTTCATCTTGCATCGTTGCGCGAAAGTCTTGCTCGCGCCACGATTCCGGCTGCAGAAATCATTCTCCCCGCCGGCGAAGCGACCAAGGGTTACGAGCATCTCGTCAAGCTTTGCGATGAACTTCTGGATGAACGTCTCGAGCGCGCGGACGTGGTCATTGCGCTCGGCGGCGGCGTGATCGGCGACCTGGCCGGCTTCGCTGCGAGCATCGTCAAACGCGGCGTGCGCCTGCTGCAAATCCCGACGACGCTGCTCGCTCAGGTGGATTCCTCGATCGGCGGCAAGACCGGGATCAACACGCGTCACGGAAAAAATCTGATCGGCACGTTCCACCAGCCGAGCCTCGTGCTGATCGATACCGACGTGCTCAATACGCTCGACCCGCGCCAGGTCCGCGCCGGTTACGCCGAGGTGGCGAAATACGGGCTGCTGGGCGACGCGCCCTTTTTCGCCTGGCTGGAAGAGCACGCGCAGCGCATTTTCGACGGCGACGACGAGGCCCGTATCCATGCCATCGAGGTGAGTTGCAAGGCGAAGGCCGAACTCGTCGCCGAAGACGAAAGGGAGACCGGCCGGCGCGCCTTGCTCAATCTGGGCCACACATTCGGCCATGCGCTGGAGGCCTGGGCGGGCTATTCGGCAAAGCTTTTACACGGCGAAGCGGTGTCCATCGGCATGATGCTCGCGTTCGAGATTTCCGAGGAGCTTGGCCTTTGCCCGAAAGGCGTGGCCGATCGGGTGGCCACGCATCTCGGCGCGGCCGGACTGCCGGTCCGGATTGCCGCCGTTGCCGAGCGCACCGGCGGCGCGCTGCCTTCGGCCGGCGAACTGATCGCGCTGATGGGGCAGGACAAGAAGGCCAGGGGAGGCAAGCTGACCTTCGTTCTGGTGCGCGGCATCGGCGACGCCTTCACCACCGACGCCGTCGAGCCGGAGAAGCTGCACGCCTTCCTCGAAGCGCGCTGCCGCGGCTGACGACTCAATCGGCGTGGAAAAAGCTTCTGCCGTCAATGCTCCTGCATGAAGCGGCTGCGGTAGACGCCGTCCTCGAGATCGTCGAACAGCTCGCCGATCTGCGAATGGCGCAGAGGCTCGCCGGAGGTGTCGGGCAACAGGTTCTGCTCCGAGACATAGGCGATATACTCCGTCTCCTCGTTCTCGGCGAGCAGATGGTAATAGGGCTGATCCTTGCGCGGCCGGATTTCCTGCGGGATCGAGTTCCACCATTCCTCGGTATTGTCGAATTCGGGATCGACGTCGAAAACCACCCCGCGAAACGGATAGAAGCGGTGCCGAACCACCTGTCCCAGCTGGTATTTCGCTTTCCTCAAGGCCACCTTCTTCAAAATCACACCCGATTCCCGCCCTGCCGCTCTTCAACGCTGGCCGGGGCCAAATGCCGCTTCCTCTCAGAAGCCGTATTGCGAGGCACGTTCAGGATCCTTTTTTGCCACCAGCTTGGCCCGGTCGACAATAACCTTGGCCTGTTTCCACGTCGCGTCGTCCTGCATCTTGCCGTCGATCATAACAGCGCCGGTGCCGTCGGGCATGGCTTCCATGATCTTCCGGGCGAAGACGACCTCCCCCGCATCGGGGCTGAAGATGCGTTTCGCGATCTCGATCTGCGTGGGGTGCAGCGACCAGGCGCCCACGCACCCCTGAAGAAAGGCATTGCGGAACTGCGCCTCGCAGGCATCCAGATCCGAGAAGTCTCCGAACGGGCCATAAAACGCGTCGAGCCCGAACGCCGCGCACGCATCGACCATGCGTCCGAGCGTATAGTGCCATAGATCCTGCTGGTAAAACGCGCGCGCCTCGCCTTCAGCACCGGGATCGGCGAGGACGCCGTATCCAGGATGGCCGCCACCGACGCGCGTGGTCTTCATGCGCCGGGACGCGGCCAGATCCGCCGGCCCCAAACTCATACCATGCATGCGCGGGCTCGCGGCCGCGATCGCCTCAATATTGTTAACGCCCTCAGCCGTTTCAAGAATGGCGTGAATCATGATCGGGCGGCCGATTCCGGCCTTCGCCTCGAGCTGCGCCAGGAGCTGGTCGAGATAGTATATATCCCATGGCCCCTCGACCTTGGGCAGCATGATGATGTCGAGCTTGCCGCCGACAGCGGTGACGATCTCGGTGATGTCGTCGAGCGCCCAGGGGCTGTTCAGGCAGTTGATCCGGGTCCAGAAGCCGGTTTCGCCGAAATCGTAGGCGCCCATTTCGATGACGCCGCGGCGGGCCGCCTCTTTCGCGTCGGCAGGAATGGCGTCTTCCAGATTGCCGAGGACGATGTCGACCTGATTGACCAGGTCCGGCACGCGGGAGCGGATTTTTTCATTATGAGGCGGAACGAAATGGATCATCCGCTCGAGCCGCACCGGGCGGTCGCGAAACGGCTCGGGTGCGCCGATCGCCAGCGGCTCAAAGAACTTGCGGGGTGTCCTGGTCCATCCCATCGATGATGACCCTCATGTCTGATGTACTCGGCGCTTTCGGGCGCATCCGGTCAACATGACAGGAGGGGTGCGTCGCTGCAAGTGGGCGCAGCGGCGGGAAGCCGCCGCGCCCTCTCATAGCCTAGAGATTGTAGGCACGCTCGCCGTGATCGACGATGTCGAGGCCTTCGCGCTCGGTCTCTTCCGAGACGCGCAGACCGACGAGGATGCTGATGATCATGTAGACGACGAAGCTGCCGACGCCGGACCATAAGATGGTCATCGCGACCGCTTCCGCCTGCGTAATCACCTGCGCCGTCATGTCGTAGACCGTCGACGGGCAGGTGCCGGTGAAGGCGCCGTTGGCGACTTCGCACTTGGCGTAGTCGACGATGCCGGCACCGCCGAGCGCCGGATCGGCGACGATGCCGGTTCCGATTGCGCCGATCATGCCGCCGATCGCATGCACGCCGAAGACGTCCAGCGTGTCGTCATAGCCGAAGGCGTTCTTCACCGACGTGCAGAAGATGAAGCAGACCGCACCGGCGACGAGGCCGAGGATCAGCGTCCCCATCGGGCCGCCGAAACCGGATGCGGGCGTGACGGCCACGAGGCCGGCGACCACACCGGAGGCAAGTCCGAGCAGGCTGGGCTTACCCTTGATCAGCCATTCGGCGAACATCCAGCTCACACCGGCCGCCGCAGTGGCGACGAAGGTGTTGGCCATCGCGAGAACGGCATATTCGTTGGATTCCAGGTTGGAACCGGCGTTGAAGCCGAACCAGCCGACCCACAGCAGCGCGGCGCCGACCATGGTCAGCGTCAGCGAGTGCGGAGGCATGGTCTCGTGACGGAAGCCAAGACGGCGGCCCATGATCAACGCGCCGACGAAGCCGGCAATGCCCGCGTTGATATGCACCACGGTTCCGCCCGCGAAGTCGAGAGCGCCCAGATTCCAAAGGAAACCGGCCGCTTCGGTGGACGCGCCCGTTGCAATGCCGCTCGGGCCCGGCCAGTACCAGACCATGTGCGCCATCGGGAAGTAGACCAGCGTCGGCCAGATGATCGCGAACAGCACGATCGCCGAGAACTTGGCGCGTTCGGCGAAGCCACCGATGGCCAGCGCGGTGGTGATCGCCGCGAAGGTCATCTGGAAGCAGACGAGCACCATTTCGTGGATGCCCACGCCGAGCGAGAAGTTTTCGACGAGGCCGCTGATCTGGATACCGTGCAGGAAGGCCTTGTCAAAACCGCCCACGAACGGCGCGAGGGCGCCATAGCCGTCCGTAAAGGACATGCTGTAGCCCCACAGGAAGTAGATCACACAGACGATACACTGGATCGCCAGCACCTGCGTGATCATCGAAAGCATATTCTTGGTTCGGACCATGCCGCCATAGAACAGCGCCAGGCCGGGGACCGTCATCATCAGCACAAGCAGGGAACTGACCATCATCCAGGCGTCGTCCGCCTTGTTGAAAGTCAGTGTTGGTGCTGGCGGCGTTCCTTGAGCGAACGCCAGGTTGATGTGGGACAAAAGCGCGAGCCCCCCCACACCAGCAGCAAAAGCGACTGCCAGTTTTTTCATCGAGTTCCCCTAATTAAAGTGCATCGTCGCCGGTTTCCCCCGTGCGAATGCGGATGGAATCGTCAATGTTGGCAATGAAGATCTTGCCGTCGCCGATCTGTCCGGTCTTCGCCGCGGAGGCAATCGCATCGACCGCCTTCTGAACGGCCGTGTCTGGCACAACCACCTCGATCTTGAGCTTGGGGACGAAGTTCACTTCGTATTCGGCGCCACGGTAGATTTCCGTGTGACCCTTTTGCCGCCCATAGCCCTTGACCTCAGTGACGGTCATCCCCTCAATCCCGATATCCGTCAGTGCCTGCCGCACCTCATCGAGCTTGAAAGGCTTGATGACAGCCATCACCAGTTTCATTGTATTCTCTCCTTGAACCTGGAGCTCCCGCTATTCCCGCCGGGCACATGCCTGGCGCTAGGATGAATCAAAAGCCGTGCCATGATGCAGACCTCGCATAATCCCTTAAGAATCAACGGTTTTGCCGACCAGCTCCGCATGACTTGCCTAATTTTTTTGCATGCGCCGCCCGCATTTTGACCAGCAGGCCAAAATTTGAGCAGCGCTTCCAGTCTATCGCTGGGCGCGGCCGATTACGAGGCGCAAGCGGGAGGTTTTACCCAAACCGCGCGTTCAGCCGCTGTAAAGCTCGCACGCCGCTAAACTGTCGTTAAACACTCGCCTTTTCCGCATGTTTTACACTCTAGCCCCGGCGCGCCGAACTAATTCGATGGACATGGGTGGCGCCCCGATCTAACAGGGTTTCATGCTCAGGCGCCTTTACAACTGGACGATGTCGTTCGCCTCGAACCGCCACGCGCGGTGGGCGCTCGCAGGGATTTCGTTCGCGGAAAGTTCGTTTTTTCCGATCCCGCCGGACGTGCTGCTCATTCCGATGGTGCTCGCGCAGCGGAAGCGTGCCTGGGAGTTCGCCGCGATCTGCACCGCCGCCTCGGTGATCGGCGGAATCCTAGGCTATGCGATCGGCGCGTTTCTCTTCGACACGGTCGGCACCTGGCTGATCAACCTGTACAATCTGCAGGATAAGGTCGCGCTGTTCCGGCAGTATTACGCGGAATACGGCATCTGGATTATTCTGATCGCAGGGTTTACGCCGCTGCCCTACAAGGTTTTCACGATCGCCAGCGGTCTGGCGGCTTACAATATGCCCCTCTTCATCTTGCTTTCGGCGATCAGCCGCGGCGGGCGCTTCTTCATCGTGGCCGGGCTGCTCTACTTCTTCGGCGAGCCGATCCGGGGATTTATCGAAAGGCGCCTTGAAGTGCTCACCGCCGGTGTCGCGCTGGCAGCCGTCTGTGGATTCGTGATCCTGCGTTATGGTGTATAAGGTCGTCGCAACCTCCCGAAGCCGCTTCGGGCTCGATTTCGAGGACGTTGGGCGCACCGTCGCCCTGTTGAGCGCGCTCGCGCTGGCCGGAGCGTTGGGCATCGAATATATCGGCGGAATTCCGCCCTGCCCGCTCTGTCTGGATCAACGCATCGCTTATTACGCCGCGGTTCCGATCGGACTGCTCGCTTACGCCTTGGCGGATGGGCGGCCGCAATGGAGCCGTGCCCTCCTGGCGGTACTCGCGCTCGCCTTTCTCGCCAATGCCGGGCTCGGCATCTATCACGCGGGCGTCGAATGGAGCCTGTGGCGGGGGCCGGATGCGTGCTCGGGCCTCGGCGCGATCGCCACGAACCCGGACAATCTGCTCGAGAGCCTGAGGCACCCGCAGGTGGTTCGCTGCGATCAGGCGGCGCTGCGCATCTTCGGACTGTCGCTTGCGGGTTACAGCGCGCTGCTTTCTGCATTCCTGGCGATGATCGCCGCGCGAGGACTTCTGAGGAGCCGCACGGCACTCTGACGACCCCGGAACATCGGTGCCGGCCGCGTCATCAAGGCAGAAATGCCACAGCCCGGATTGCAAAAATGAAGCCCTCCGAGGCAGTTAACCGATTCTTTACCGACAACGACGCGAATAGCAACACGGAAGCGTTTGCGCTGAGTTTTCATATCGCCACAGGTTGTCCATAATACGTAACCGGTAATTATCCGGATCGCGAACTCACTTGAACACCTGTACGATAGGGGCTAATACTCATCAAAGTTTCTATAATAAGTTCGCCCGGAAATTCACGAGGGCACGTGGAGGGCGAAACCAGATCTACGCATCGTCTACGGACGGTGTCAGCGTGCAGATCGATCGCGGCAGATCGATGGCATATGTGACAAGCGTGTGGGGACGCGGAGGGGCATGTCGCAGTTTTGCGTAAACGTCGCCAGAACAATGGCCACGACGATCGCAGCAGCGCTCGCCTTTTCGGCATTTTCAATGCCCGCCATCGCCGCCGATTTCGCATCCCCCTGCTGCCAGGATTTAGAAGAGCGCGTCTCCGAGCTCGAAGCGACCTCGCTGCATAAGGGCCAGCGGAATGTCAGCGTCCAGATCTACGGCCAGGTCAACAAGGCGCTGGTGATCTGGAACGACGGCGCCGACTCGGACGCCTATGTCGCCGACAACGACGCCTCCTCCACGCGCCTTGGACTCATCGGCGGAACCAAGCTCAATGCCGGCTGGTATACCGGTTACCGGATGGAGTTCGAATTCAACGACGCGCGCTCCGAAGCGCTGTTCAACGGCGCGGGCGGCGACGATGGCACCCCATCAAATGTCGATCTGCTGATCCGCCAAAATTACTGGTTCATTGAAAACGACCGGCTCGGTCGCCTGTCGGTCGGACATCAATCCTGCGCGACGGACAACATTACGCTGATCAATCTCGGCTCGAAGATGAGCGACCCCGCGCTCCACTTCAACAACAGCTTCCAGCTCCGCCTCGGCTTCGACCAGCCCCTGAAAACCAATTTGAGCTGGGGCGATTTCGCCCACACGGTCGACAGCCAGCGCGGCGATTTCGTCCGCTACGACTCTCCGGCCCTCAGGGGCTTCGTGCTGTCCGCGGCGGTGGGCGAAGACGACGTCTGGGATGTGGCGCTGCGCTATCACACCGACTGGAACGCGATCAAGTTCGCGGCCGGCATCGGCTACATGAACGCCGACGAGATGGATTTCGACGACGTTCGCGGCGCGGCCTCGGCCCTGCACGAGCCAACAGGGCTGTTCATCTCCGCCGCCGGCGGGGCGCGGGACGACCGTTCCGGTGTGCTCGGCGATGGCGGCAACGCGCACTTCTATTTTGCCCAGCTCGGCATCAAGCGCCGGTACAACCCGTTCGGCGACACCACCCTCTACGGCGAATTCGGCGTCTATAAGGATTACACCGTAGGCGAGATGATCGCGGCGGATCTTTACGGTCCGGGAAATTACGGAAATTGGGGCCGCGTCACCGACAGCGAGGTGCGGAGGATCGGCGGCGGTGTCGAGCAATCCTTCGATGAAGCCGCGCTGATTCTCTATGCTCAGTATCATTATTACGACGCCAATATCAGCGGCACGCCGTGTGCTGACGGCTGCGCCACCATGTCCGACGAGGTGCAGGACCTTCCCGTCGAGCCTTGGAGCGCCGTGGTTTTGGGCGCACGCATTCAGTTTTGAAAAAGATGATTTTTTTGGAGAGCGCTATTCTTTCGCCACGAGACAGTGTTGAGATGCTTGGCTGATGATGGCGGCTGTATGCGTGACGGCCGTGTAGAATGTTTGTGAGCGGGCGGCATGAGTAACTCGGAACATCTGGCAAAGCTCGTCGAAGGCCCGGAGGCCTGGAACGCCTGGCGGGCTGAAAACCCGCTCGTCGTACCCGATCTGTCCGAGGCGGAACTGACCCCCGCAGCAGGTTTTCCGACCGGCAGCCTTTGCGGGCCGCTGAATCTGCGCGGCGCCTTGCTGCAACGCGCCGATCTGAGCGGCGCGGTGCTCTACGGCGCGGATCTGTCCAAGGCCGACCTGCGCGAGGCCAATCTTGCCGAGGCGACCTTCGGCGGGGCCGACCTTGCCAGCGCGTCTGCTCGACCTCGCCAACCTGCGCGACACCGATTTCACCGGCGCCCGGCTCGACGGGGCGTGCATGGCCATCGCGCCGCATCTGATGCAGCACCAGATCGATGCCGCGCTCGGGAACGCCCAGACCGTTCTGCCGCCGGGGCTGATGATGCCCGACCAGTGGCGCGGGCCAAACGCATCGAGCGTGGTCCAGGACGTTTTCGGATATCACCTGCTCGAAGACGAGCCGCCGGCCGATCCCTATTCGCTGCTCGACGTTGCGCCCACCGCCAAGTCGGAGGAAATCCGCGCCGCCTATATCCGCCTGGCGAAGCGCTATCATCCCGACCTCAATCCGTATGACGCCAATGCCGAGGACCGGTTCAAGCGCGTCAACGAGGCCTACCGGCAAGCCGTGGTCGCCAAGAAACGGGCCGCCAACGCGCCGCGCAGGAACCGGATGGCGTCGCCCTGGTTCGCGGCAATCATCATTTTCCTGCTGGCCTTCGGCGCACCCAGCATCGCCGTGTATTGGTTCCGACTGCCGCCCGGCCTGCTCAGTCAGGCGCCGGGCGCCGAACAGGCCAGTCCGAAGGCGCCACCGGCTCCGCAGCGCATCGACCTGAAGCAGACCGGCGCGCTGATCACGCCCGTCAGCGAGCGCGTGGTGATCCTCACCGGATCGACGCAGGCAGCTCCAGTCCTCGCGCACGCCATGGTGGTGGGTCACGGCCCCGCGGCCCGGACCCGCGAGAACTTCAGCGACCGCCTGGAAACCGCCGGCTTCCTGCAGCCACGCATCGCCGCGACCGATCATCTGGAGCGCCCGCCCACGCCGGCATTGGCAAAGACCCGGGACGACGCGCCCGCCGTGACCGGCTCGATCGAAACAAGCGGCGCGAGGCCGGCCGGTGCCCAGCTAGAGCAACAGCAGCACCAAGCCATGGCACTCGCCCAGCAGCCGGAGGCGCCCGCGTCCCCCGCAATCGAGGCCGCGCCGCAGCGCCTTGCCGCGCTTGAGCCGCCGTCGGCGATCTCGGCCGCAGCGGACAGCGTTGCCGCAACATCTCGCGACGCGCTCCGCGATGCGCCGGAACCGGACGCTCCCGCCGCCGTCATTGAGTCGGAGACCGAGGCTGCGCTCACGGCGGACGACGCGCCGCCCAGGCCCGAACGCGCCGAAAGGCGCCCGGACGTCAGGGCACCCGCACCGCGGACCATTCCCGAAGCGGCCGCTGCAAACGAGCAGACAGGCCGGCCGGCGGCGGCCCGGCGATTGGCGACGCTGGTCGAGCAGGAGAATCCCGAGGCGGACCTGGAAGCGTGGGTCAGCGCCAAGGAAGCGGGTACGATCGCCGCTTTCCGCGCCTATCTGGTCAGCTACCCCACCGGCCGTTATGCGGATAACGCCCAGGAGCGGCTGTCGGCCCTCGAGGCGGAAATTTCCGACCGCAAAAAGGAGGAGGCCGTCTGGGCGCGCGCGTTGCAGAAGAAGACCCGTGCCGCTTATGCCGCTTATTTGCGGGCGCATCCGCATGGCCGATATGCCAGCGACGCGAAGAAGCAACTCGCGGCATTGAAAGCCAAAGTGGCCGCGCTGAAGAAGGACGAGGACGCCTGGTCCACGGCAAAGCGCAAGAACTCGCGCGATGCGTATCTGGGTTACGTGAAGAGCTTCCCCAATGGCCGCTATGCAGCCCTGGCGAAAGATGCGCTGGAGAGGGCCGTGGTCAAGTCGGCGTCGGCGGAGACGGCCGGCCCCGCCTCGACGGCGGCAGCGGCCGCCCTGGGACCGGAAGCGGGGGCGCCGCGGAGCGATCGACCGAACCGGACGATGTACTGGCCTTCCTCCGACGAGCCTTTCATCGAGATCCTGCCAAGGCGGTAGCCGCGTAGCGGACCGCAAGGGTACACGCGGCGTCGGCTCATGGGCCGGCGACGTCCCGGCAGCATGCGCACGGCGATGCGGGGCGGACGCAGATCTGCCATGCCTTGCGGCGCTTGTCGCCGCGCCTCAAAGCTGCCTATGATGCCGGGCAACACCGCGCCGGGGCGGTCGCCTTGCGGCCAGCAAGTGCACGCCCGGCCGCAGAGGCGCAGCTCAGACGGGTGACCGGCATTGCACAGGTGCATCCGCAAACAGTCCAGGGGAAACGCAGCCTATGTCGTATGAAAAGCTTGAAATGCTGATCGCGGGCGAATTCCGCCAGGGAAGCGAGGGGAAGACCGAAGCGGTCGTCAATCCCGCGACGGAAGAGACGATCGGCGAGGTGCCGCACGCGTCCACGTCGGATCTGGATCGCGCCCTCGAGGCCTCGGTCGAAGGCTTCAAGGCATGGCGCAGCAGGACGCCGCTGCAGCGTCAGGTGGTCATGGAAAAAGCCGCGCGGCTGATGGAGGAACGCCTCGACGCCAACGCTCGGACGCTGACCATGGAAATGGGCAAGCCGCTTCCCGAAGCCAAAGGCGAGCTGCAATTCGTCATCGACGCCACACGCTGGTATGCCGAGGAAGGCAAGCGCGCCTACGGCCGCATCGTGCCCTCGCGCACGCCCGGCGTCCGGCAGATGGTGACCAAGGAACCGGTCGGGCCGAGCTGCGCTTTCGTCGCCTGGAACTTCCCCGGCGTCAACGTCATCCGCAAGGTCGCCGGCGCACTCGGCGCGGGCTGCTCGATCATCATCAAGCCGAGCGAAGAAACGCCGGGCACGGCCGTCGCGATCGCGCGCTGCTTCCAGGAGGCCGGGCTTCCCGCCGGAGCGCTGAACGTGGTGTTCGGCCTGCCGGACGAGGTCTCGCGCCACATCCTCGGCTCCTGGATTCCGCGCAAGCTGTCCTTCACCGGCAGCGTTCCCGTCGGCAAGCACCTGCTGAAGCTCGCCGCCGACACCGTCAAGCGGACCACGATGGAGCTCGGCGGTCATGCGCCCGTGATCGTCTTCGACGATGCCGATGTCGACCGCGCGATCAAGACCATGGCCGGATTCAAATTCCGCAATGCCGGTCAGGTCTGCATCTCGCCGACGCGCTTCTACGTGCAGGACAAGGTCTACAAGGACTTCGTCGCGGGCTTCACCGAGATCGCCAAGAGCCTCAAGGTCGGCAATGGCCTGGAGGACGGGGTCGCGATGGGGCCGCTGGTCGCGCCGAGGCGGCTTGAGGTCATGGAGACCTTCGTCAACGACGCCAAGTCGAACGGCGCCGAGGTGACGACAGGCGGCGAGCGGATGGGCAATCGCGGCTATTTCTATGCGCCGACCGTGTTGAAGGACGTGCCCGACAGCGCCAAGATCATGCGCGAGGAGCCGTTCGGACCGCTGGCGCCGATCACGCATTTCAACAGCTTCGACGAGGTCGTCGAGCGCGCCAACAGCCTGCCGTTCGGGCTGGCGTCCTACGTGTTCACGCGGGACAGCGGCAAGGCGGCCAAGATCTCCAATGCTCTGGAGACCGGTCTCGTCGGCATCAACAATCCGTTCGTGTCCACGCCGGAGACGCCGTTCGGCGGCGTCAACGAATCGGGCTTCGGATCGGAAGGCGGCATCGAAGGGCTCGAGGCGTTCATGCGGACCAAGTTCGTGGTCGAAACCGTCTGATCGACGATGAAGGAACGGGATCGCCTGCTTTGCATGGAAAGCGGCCGGCATTCCCGTTCCTCCCACCCCGACGCGATGCAAGCCGCCGGAGCTGAAATTTGCGCCTGAAAGCGAGCATCTGGGTCAGCGCCTATATTCGCCAGCTCGGCACAATCGCCGTCCCGGCCGCGATAACCCGGCGGGGTGATGCCGATGCCGGCGCCATCTTCATCAAGATCAATTCGCTCGACGGCTTCGCCCAAGTGCTGCGCCCGGCGCTCTCCGGTGGCGACGGCGGGGGTGGCCGGTTCTGGTCGCAGGCCCTCAAGAGCGGAAAGGCCGAGGAGAGCGCAGCCGACGCCTACCTCGCCCGGCAGGCGGATTTCGACAGCGACATGTGGGTCGTCGAGATCGAGGACCGGCAGGGCCGCCACTTTCTCGACGAATTCGTTATCGCCGAATAAATCTTCAAAATAAGTCGGAACGTCTTCCCGGCCTTAACTGTTCTTTAGGCGTGTGGGACGATATTACTTGCAGGCCAGTCATACGGGGCTCCGCAGCGAGCCGGCGGACTGGGCGAAATTCCTCGCAGGATTGAGACAATGAGCACGATTGTCGATTTACGCCATGGGCGGATCGGAACCGCTTGCGCGCGCTGCAGCGATCCCGCTGGGGAAGACGCAGGCCCGGCGCCCGGCGCGGCAGACGGCTTGGCCGGCGCCGAGATCATCCTGTTTCCGAAGTTCAGGCAGTCGCAGCTCACCCGGCAGCGTAAGCGTCTCAGCCGCCGCTTCGCGCGCCGCGACGACGGCGTTCACGGCGCCACCTTCATCAAATAGGCAGGTTTTCGCGCCCGTCGGCCTCGCCTCGATGGCGGGCGTCAGCGCTTCGGCCGGTCGGCGGCATCCCTTTGCTGGGGAAGCGTCAGCCCGTCGGACAGCGTTGCCGGATCGACCTGCGGCTCCGTGAGCGGCTTGCACTTCGCGCCCTGCAGCGAGCCGACCGTATCGGCGGCAAAACTCGGCCCCCGGATCGGCGCACGGATCACCACCAGCCCGGTCATGTCGGGCGAGATCACGATGGTCTGTTCCTCACCCTCCTCCGAACGCTCCGTGCTTGCCTCCTGTGCCAGCCTCACGCGCGGCACGAGAAGCAGCCGCAACGCCCTGCGCTTGGCCTCGGCGCCAGTGATGAAATAGAAATTTTCGCCGTGGCGGGTGGAGACCGCGATGCTCCAGGTGCCATCGCCCAGGCCGGTCTCGATGAGCACGTTCTTCTCATCCAGATCGAACCGGCAGAAGGCATAGGCGATGTCGGGCGCCATGAACGGCAACGGCGTCTCGCTCGCCGCCACCGGGAGCACATACATCCGGTTTTCCTCGGACAGCTCGGAAAGCCTCGCCCAGGCGTCGCGCGTCGCGACATAGGGCACGCCGAACACGGTAAGGATATGGATAATGCCGGCGCAGAACAGCGCCGCAACAAGCCAGGGCCACAGGGTCCGCATCAACAGCTTCCCCTCCGCACATGCGGCAGACTGTCCGCATCGACGCTGGTGGTAACTTCGCCATTCTCGATGACGAGCGGCCGGATGATCCTGAGAACCAGCGTTAGATCGCCGACATCGCCCGATGGCAGCCAATGCCCGGGTCGCGCCTCGGAGGCCAGGCTCACGCGCTGGGTTCCGTCGGGCAGGATGGTCAGGCTCTGACTGCTGAAGGCATGCCGGGCCGCCTTGTTGGGGATCAGCTTCCCGTATCTGTCGAAGACCGCGATCGTCCACCACACCGCCGAGAGCGGCCTTGCCACGATTTCATACTCGCAATCCGAACTCAGCGTCCGCCCTTTGTCGTCGGTCGTGGCAAAATAGGTGAGACCGCTGGCGGAGTTGATTGGAAGCTGGCCGGAACGGGCGATATGGGCGCGGGTGTAGGGGTCGGCGGTGAGGCTGCCGGCGTTGATCCAGGTCTGCCATGGCCCGGCGCGGCTAACCACCAGCGCGAAGCCGTCATCGATCATGAAATAGGCCGAACTCAGGCCGATGACCAGCGACAGCCCGGCGAATATCAGAAAACAGAAAAAGTTCTTCACGAAGGCCTATCCCAACCGATTGGCCCGCGATCCGCTGCCGCAGGCCGATACCGGACCGCCACAGCCAGAGGGCAGATCACCATTCCGACCCAGCGCGCCACCGGCCGGCTGAACGGCCCCGATTGCGCGTTCGGCGGGCCCTGCCGGCCCCGCATCCGGGTCGGTCACTGAGGCGCGCCGCCCGCAAAGCGTGCCGGGCTCTGGCCGTCCAGCGCAGCGCCCTTCGAGCTCGTGACATCCAGCGGCTTTGCTTCTTTAAACATCTTCGCCATGTCGATCAACAATTGCCGCGTCTTCTTCGGCATGAGCCGCACGCCGCCCTGGAAGACGGTGCCGAGCGTCGGGTCTTCCTTCTTGATTTCCGCAATGCGCTGCATTTCCTCGATCTGCTTGGGATGCAGCGGCACGCCCGGGATCTGCGGAATATTATAGTTGGTATGCGCCGCGACCATATATTGATGCCAAGTGCGCGCCGGAAGCGAGCCGCCGGTTACCTTGTTGGTCGCGGTGAAGCTGTCATTGCCGTACCAGACACCGGTCACGTACTGGCCGGTGAAGCCCAGGAACCAACCGTCGCGATAATCCGAGCTGGTGCCGGTCTTGCCGGCCGCGGCAGTGAAATCCAGATCGGCGGCGCGGCCGGTGCCCTCCGAGATGACGTGCGAGAGCATCTCGTTCAGCGTCTCCACCGCCTGGCGGTCGAAGACCTGCTTCGGCTTCGGCTCGTCGCGCTGACGCGAGTAGACGACCTCGTCCTGCGAATTGCGGATTTCGCTGATGGCGTAGCCTTTGACGCGCTTGCCGCCCGCAGCGAGCGTGGCATAGCCCGACGTATGGTCGAGCACCGTGACGCCCTGATCGCCGAGCGCCATCGAGCAGCTTTTCTTGATGTGGCCGAGACCGAGCCGCTGAAGCGTGTCGAGCACCTTCTCGCGGCCGTAATTGAAGGAGAGCTTGACGGCGATCGTGTTGACAGACTTCGCCAGCGCCTGCGTCAGCGTCATGCGGCCGCGATAACCGCCGGAATAGTTGCTCGGCGACCAGTTGCCGCAATAGACCGGACCGTCGACCTCGGTCTGATTGGGCTTGGCCCCGTTCTCCAGCGCCGTCAGATAGACATAGGTCTTGAAGGACGAGCCGGGCTGCCGGAGCGCCTTGGTCGCGCGGTTGAACTGGCTGTCGCCGTAGTCGCGGCCGCCGACCATGGCGCGCACCGCGCCGTCGATGTCCATGGAAACCATCGCCGCCTGCCCGACATGCATCGACTTGCTGTTCTGCTCCAGCGTCGACTCCACCGCCTGTTCGGCGGCCTTCTGCAGATTGACGTCCACCGTCGTGCGGGCGATCAGATTATATTCGCCCTTGCCGCGCATCAGCCGCTGAACCTCATCGAAGGCCCAGTCGAGGAAGTAGTTCGGCGTGTAGGCGTCGGTATTGTCGATCACCTTCGCCGGATTGAGACGCGCGCCATGCACCTGCCCCTCGGTCATGAAGCCCGCATCGACCATGTTGGTCAGCACCTGATTGGCGCGGGCGCGAGATTCCGCCGGGTTGGCGTGGGGGGCGTATTTGGTCGGCGCCTTGTAGAGACCGGCGAGCAGCGCCGCCTCCGCCAGGTTGATCTCGCGCACCGACTTGCCGAAATAGAATTGCGAGGCGGCCTCCACGCCGAATGTACCACCGCCCATATAGGAGCGGTCCAGATACATCTTCAGAATCTCTTTCTTGGTCAGCCGGGCCTCGAGCCACAATGCGATGAAAGCTTCCTTGACCTTGCGCTCGAAGGATCGCTCCGAGGAGAGAAACAGGTTTTTGGCCAATTGCTGGGTGAGCGAGCTGCCGCCCTGGACGACGTCGTTTGCCGAGACGTTGGCGATCATCGCGCGGAAGGTGCCGAGCACGTCGATGCCGAAATGCTCGAAGAAGCGGCGGTCTTCGGTGGCGAGCGTCGCCTTGACCAGATTGTCGGGAAGGTCTTCGAGCGGCACGCTGTCGGAATACAAAATGCCGCGCTTGCCGACCTCGGCCCCATTTCGATCGAGAAAGGTTACGCTATATTGCGCGGCGGTGCGCCAGGAGGGATCGTTGGTCGGCTCGAGCGACGGCAAGGCAATCGCGAGCACGACCAAAAGCCCGCCGGAGCCAAGCGTCGCTCCTTCGGAGAACAGCTCCGCCACGATGCGTCGAATGCCGGTGACGCGGAACTGGTTGACGAAATTGGAATAGGCCGACCAACGGTCCTGGTAGCGCGCCCACACGCTGTAGAGACTCGAATCGATCCAGGAGTCGAGCGCCCACCAGTTCACCAGACGATTGCGGCGGTTCGGTTTAAAGATCCAATCGCGCAAGGCACCGGTCCTCAAAAGCGGTTAAACTGGGTTAATAGATACGCGACTCAGGGCCCGCAGGAAACACAAAACCCTGTGTCTGCCGCGCATGGCGACCAAGACGCACAAGGTTTATGTAAAGCTGCGTTCGTGTCATAAATCATAACACTTAAAAGGCTCCTCTCAATGCCGGACGAATTGCCATTCTGGAGGCAAAAGCGCCTCGACGAGATGACGCGCGAGGAATGGGAATCGCTCTGCGACGGCTGCGGGCGCTGCTGCCTCTTGAAGCTGGAAGACGAGGACACCGAGGAAATCGTCTACACCCGCCTCGCCTGCAAGCTGCTCAACATCGGCTCCTGCCGTTGCAAGTCTTACGAAGCGCGGCATCAGAAAGTTCCCGACTGCGTGCAACTGACCCCTGAAAGCGCCGAAACGCTGAACTGGCTGCCGCCGACCTGCGCCTACCGCCTGGTGGCGAATGGCGAGGACCTGGCCTGGTGGCATCCGCTCGTGTCGGGGGACGCCCAGACCGTGCATGAGGCGGGGATTTCGGTGCGGGATTATGCGGTTAGCGAGTTCGAAGGTTCGGAACGGGCGGTATGAGCGGTTTCTGCTGCGGTGGGGGTGACGCGGAAGACGGCGCCGCCCCGGCGATTACTCGCCGGGTGCTTTTGCGATCGCGGTTTCGATGGTGGTTTGGGCGGGGGCGCCGGCATCGCCGCGGTTGCTCATCGGCGCGCTCTTGGGCGACGACGGTCGCCTCGCCTCGCGGACACCTTGGTCTGCGGACGGTCCCGACACCGGTCGGATGGTCAGCTCGACGTGGACGCCGGTATGCTCCACCTGCTGCATCGTCAGCACGATCGCGATGACGAAAGTCAGGACCGTGATGATCAGGCCGTATAAATTACCGTTGAACATGGCGCTCTCCATCTGAGAAACGAACGCCAGGGGGTAAGACGCTGATAGTTTTCGCGCCGCAGCGACAGAACCAGCGAGACTTTCCTTGCGCCCCTTGGGCATCATTACTGAACTGACTTTATAATATTCTGAATGTGGCTCGCATCGTATACAAAATGAACTTTCGGTAGCACAAAGCTTTTGAAGCTTCGGCGTCTTATGAAAAATTCTAAAATTTGCAGAAGTTGCGTTTCTTGAGGATCGCAATGTGGCTCGGGAATCACAAAGGTGTTGAATAGTTCCGCTTGGGATCCAGGTAGCCTTTTGCAGAGTTCATTCAGAGCTTATAGCAGGATGTATCGATTTCATAGCTGGAGGTCCCGATGCAAAGGATTGAATTAGAAAAAGAAATAACTCCTGCACACATGCGCTGCATGCCTGCGCAATGTCCCGCCGTTTTCACGTTGACTGACGGCAACCTGCTGATCATTGGCAAAAAGCCATCAGAAGATCTCCATGAGCAAATCGCTGGTAAGGTCGGTGAAGACGAATTTGCAGTCGTGCTATCGCCAGACTTCTTCCAAGAGCTTCACATCAAATCCTAATTATTATTCTTGTGCATGACAAAGGCAGTTCCGGATTCGAAAGCCTTTTGGAGCTGCCTTTTGCGCATCTTGTGCAGATTTTGAGCTGCGATATAATTGCGCCTTGTTTTCGGGGCAACATAAGCAGTTAAAATCGTGTACGCGCCAATAGCTCAACTTGAAGAAATAAACACCAAGTCCAGAATTCAGCTCACTAAAATTCTATCAACTCGACACAATGTGCGAGTTGTCGCTGGGCCAGGCGGAGAGACCGCCGATAAATGTCGTGGCTTGGCATTTTTCTTTGCGTTCGATCCTTGGGATACCTGCCTGCGGTGCCCTCCCGGCTCGGCACGTTTCTTCGATATCGCCGAGAAACACGGCTTGGTTGCGGCCGACGACGCCGCTCTCCTTTCCCGGACACTGATCCTGCATGGCGCCGAAATGGCTCGAAGCTACAACGGCGTCTTCAGCGACTTCTTTTCCGCGCCGCGAGTCCGCACGATATTCAACAACATCGAAGACCTCGACCATCTGTCCGAATCTGGGCTTGCTGTCGGTGGCTCGTGGGCGGACCGCCTCTATGAGACGTGCCCATTCCCCCTCCAACCGGGAAGGGACCTCCAAGTCCAATCCTTCAGGCGCATAACCCTGGAGGCGGAGCTATCACTCTACACAAGTTCGCCTTGGCTAGCATGGGTCGCGGCGCTTGATCTAATCTGCACGGGCACTTGGTCTGGACTGAATGCTGAGTTAATTATGAGCATGGTGCGGGCTTTGGGCCAGAAAGTACATTTGCCCGTGGAGCAGCCGCATCTGGCGAATGAGGTCCTCGGTCATCGGGTGGCATTGCCGATGCTCTCGCGGGGATTGCAGGGTTTAGTGCTTGGCGTATTCACGGACGTGCCGAAGCCCGAAATGGAGCCGATCATCACTTCGCTCTTGCAGTTCGGCGAGTTGCTGTCGGACATCTATGCGGACCTTCGCTGGAAGGAGTTCATCGACGCGCTGGAGGCTGAACTTGACGAGGACGCGCTCGCAAGGGAGTTCATCAATGTCGTTTCGCCCGTCGCGAAGGTGATCGTCAGCCGAGAGGGGCGGCGGGCTGGATATCGGATCGGCAATGAGGGCAGCTACTGGTCCGGCTACGAGGCTTTGCGCGGCACGGACTTCGACGTGACGCCGACAGAGCAGAGCTTCTCCGTCGCCGGGCCGGGCGGGGCGGAGATTTATATCGAGCCGCTGACCGACATCCCCAATCTCAGTCCGGAGTTCACCCGCATCCGGCTTGAGAACTTCCTCAACCAGGCGCTCGGCTCGATCTCCACGACGCAGAGTACCAACCCGCTCGGCTTTGCCGACATCCGGCAGTTGCGGACCGAGCTGGAGCCGTACACGGAGGACGAGAAGGCGTCGATGGCGAAGCTGCGCCAGTTCTTCGTCGTCCAGAAGATCGAGAAATTCTGGCACAAAGGCGCCGTCCGGGTGACCAACAACGAGATGAAGAGCTTTCTGGAAAGCCTCGGGCGCGACGCCAAGAACGGCTACCAGGTGACGTCCTACGCTGCCGATTTGGAGAAACTCTTCAATGGGAAAGTCACGGCGACAAAGACGCGGAACGCCTTGTCCCTCGCCTGGAGCAAGGGGGCGTGACGCAGGCCCACAATTCACTCATTACGTAATTTTACGACTTTACAGCGTAACGCTTCCCGTATATGGTCTGGGCATCATCGGAAAACTGGGTGAGCGGCCCGGTACGGACCGACCGCCCTGAGCCGGCTGCTTCCGGCGCCCGCCCCCCAGCGCGGCTCGACACCTCCGCTCCGCCGAACCTCGCCTTCCGAGCGTCGCCGACGCCCTCGCACCTCTCGCATCATCCGAGCCGATACCGACAAACCTTTGACCCTCGCAAAAATCGAACCGCCCACCGGCGCCGACTGGGCTGCCGTTGCGCACGACTATGCCGCGGGCGAGCTGACCGTCGCCGCCCTCTGCGCGCTGCATGGCGTCAGCAAGAGCGCGCTCTACCGACAGGCCGAGATCGACGGCTGGGCGAAGCGCGCGCCGCACCGAAAGCGCCGGCGCCTCGTCCCCCGTCCCCTCCCCAACACGGGCAAGCGGATCCGCAGCAAGACCCTTGCGCGGCGCCTGCTCCTCGCCCTGGACCACAAAATGACCGACTTCGAAACCCGTATCGCCGACGGCCCCGCAACCGCCTCGGACAGCGAGCGCGACGCGCGCACCCTCAACACGCTGGTGCGCCTGTTCGAGAAGCTGGAGCGCTTCACCGGCAAGCGCGGCTCCCGCACGACAGCGCCGGCCGGCAGCGCCGCAACGACAAAGGACACCGATGACGCGGACCGCCTCCGCGGCGAGCTTGCGCGCCGCCTTGAGACATTGCGCGGACAGTTCGGCGGTTGAGCGGTTCACGCGAGCCCTGAGCGCCGAGGAGGCCGATTTCCTCCATCACGACTGGCAGCTCTGGGCGCGCGACGACCAGCTCCCGCCACCCCTTTCGCAAGGCGGCAGGGCGTGGACCACATGGCTCATTCTCGGCGGCCGCGGCGCGGGCAAGACGCGCGCCGGCGCCGAATGGGTGCGCGGCCTCGCACTGGGCAAGCCGCCTTTCGCCGACCGTCCCGTGGAGCGCATCGCGCTGATCGGCGAGACGCTGGGCGACGCCCGCGCGATTATGGTAGACGGCGCCTCTGGCCTGCTGGCGATTCACCCATCCGGTGAACGACCGAGCTATAGTGTCTCACGCCGCGAGCTGACCTGGCCGAACGGCGCCGTCGCGCAACTCTTCTCGGCGGAGGATCCGGAGAGCCTGCGCGGTCCGCAGTTCGGGGCCGCCTGGGCGGACGAGCTGGCCAAGTGGCGCTATGCCGACGCCGCCTGGGATATGCTGCAATTCTGCCTGCGCCTGGGCGACCGCCCACGGCAAGCGGTGACGACCACGCCGCGCCCGATCCCGCTGCTGAAGCGCCTGATCGCCGACCCGGCGACCGCCATCAGCCGTGCAAGGACCGAGGCCAACGCCGCCAATCTGGCGCCGTCGTTCCTGTCGGCGGTGGTCGGCCGCTATCAGGGCACGCGGCTCGGCCGGCAGGAGCTTGACGGCGAGCTGATCGAGGACCGCCCGGATGCGCTCTGGCAGCGCGCCGCGCTTGATGCCGCGCGCGTGGACGCCGCGCCGCCGCTGACCCGCATCGTCGTTGCCGTCGATCCGCCGGTGACGAGCGGCCCGCGCGCCGACGCCTGCGGTATCGTCGCAGCAGGGCGCGCCGAGGATGGCCGCGCCTATGTGCTCGCCGACGCCAGCGCGCAAGGTCTCGGCCCCGTCGACTGGGCCCGCGCCGCCGTCCGCCTCCATGAGAGCGTCGACGCCGATTGCATCGTCGCCGAAGTCAACCAGGGCGGCGAGCTGGTCGCGCAATTGCTACGTCAGGTTGCGCCCAATATAGCGGTACGCATGGTGCGGGCAATGCGGGGCAAATACCTAAGGGCCGAGCCGGTCGCCGCGCTTTACGAGCGGGGGCTGGTCGCCCATGCCGGCGTCTGGCCGGCGCTGGAAGACCAGATGTGCGACTTCGGCCCCGGCGGCCTGTCGAACGGCCGCAGCCCCGACCGGGTGGATGCACTGGTCTGGGCGCTGACGGAGTTGATGTTGAATGAGAGGGCTGGGCCTAGGGTGCGGGGATTCTGATAGGTTTTCATCGCGGGTTTGTTGATCAAATAGAACTAAGCGTGCAATTTTGCGTATTTCTCCCCATCTTCACTCTAGCAATCGATTCACATAATGGTCTTTCCAGACCTAGATTTGCTAGGACCACGAATGCCAGAGCGAATCCCCGTGAACAAAGACGTACTCCGGTGGGCACGAGAAACATCTGGAATGGATTTTGAAACGGTAGCCCAGAAGATTAATCGTCGAAAAGTTTCGCCCGCGGTTGTTGAGGCTTGGGAGACCGGGGACGCCGCTCCCAGTTATGCGCAGCTTGAGCGGTTAGCGTATGAAATCTACAAGCGGCCGCTAGCAATTTTCTTCTTTCCAGCCCCCCCCCGACGAAGAAACTCCGAGAAATCTTTCCGCACGCTACCAGATACCGAGATTGCTGAGATTCAGCCACGCTTGCGTTTTCTGATCCGATCAGCGCGCGCAATGCAAGAGAATCTTAAGGAGCTGTATGACGGAGCGAATCCAGCAGACGTTTACATATTGCGTGATCTTCCGTTCGGCGCAGATAGTGCTGCGGCGCAAATGGCTCGGCACGTCCGTCGCTATTTGGATATAAGTGTCGAAGAGCAGGAGAACCTTGCCAGTTTTGACGCAGCCTTTAAATTTTGGCGGGCTCACCTAGAGGAGCATGGCGTATTTGTTTTTAAAGACGCATTTAAACACGACGGATTTTCTGGATTTTGTCTCTACGATAAGAAATTCCCTCTAATTTATGTTAACAATAGTTGTGCACTTAGCAGACAGATATTCACCCTTTTTCATGAACTCGCTCATTTGCTGCTGGGAACTGGCGGCGTCGACACTCCAAATGATGACTACATTTCCCTCTTGCGCGGAACCGACAAGAAAATTGAAGTGTTGTGCAATGAATTCGCTAACGCATTGTTGGTGCCGGATGATGATTTCAATATCCAGACGCGATCGGCCAACGCCGACGATGCCTCAATTGGTTATCTCTCACGGCGTTACTGGGTAAGCCGCGAAGTTATACTCCGAAAAATGCTTGACCGGAATACTATCACTGAGAGTACGTATCGTGCTACGGTGCAACGGTGGCGTCAAGAAGCAGCTAAGCATCAGCCGAGCGGCGGGGGGAATTACTACAGCACTAAGCGTGCATATTTAGGGGAAAAGTATCTTGCCCAGGCGTTTGGCCGGTACTATCAGGATCGTATAAATTTCGATCAGCTTGCTGATTATCTTGGCGTCAAAGCGAAAAATGTTTCAGGACTTGAGGCGCTCGTTCTGTCGAAGGGCAGCTTTGAATGACTTATGTTTTCGACAGCAATTCTTTGATCACACTGTTTCGGCACTTCTATCCAGATCGCTTCCCAACGCTATGGCGGAATTTTGATGAAATGGTTGCGAGGCAAGCAATATTATCGGTACGAGAAGTATTCAACGAACTTGAAGATTATGACGACCGACTGGGGAAATGGGTCAAAGATCACAGGGCGATTTTTGCTCAACCAGGCGCAGACGAATTAGATTTCGTAACTAAGATTTTTCACGTCGCACATTTTCAAGC
The DNA here is from genome assembly GCA_963727575.1 of uncultured Alphaproteobacteria bacterium. GTDB lineage: Bacteria > Pseudomonadota > Alphaproteobacteria > Rhizobiales > Rhodomicrobiaceae > JAHQVI01. The sequence goes on along the minus strand of CAVSIA010000027.1, from coordinate 229,627 downwards.
TCTGATCCGAACAAAGGAAAAACTTGAAGGCAAGCCAGTAGCCGATCCGTTCGTAATTGCAAAAGCAAAACTGTGCGACGGTTACGTAGTGACGCAGGAAAAGTTAAAGCCCAACGCAGCCCAAATACCAAACGTCTGCCAGCACTTCGATAAAATATACGGATCTCCAGGGCTTCATGGAAGCCGTTGACTGGACGTTTTAGTTCCTGATAGCAAATCATAGTCCGTTACTGCGAAATCCTTGCACTTCCTCGGACCGCGTTTGTCGCGGCACGACGGTGTGGAGTCGTCCCTCGCAATCCATGGCCGGAACCCGATCGCCAACCGCGCCGCCCCGTATGATCGCCGCCGGCGCCGTCGTGCTGTGGGTGTCGATGAGGCAGATGGACGCCGCCAAGGCCGAGCGCGAGATGGAGATGCGCCGGCGCGGGCACCCGGCCAGACACCGCGTATGCCGCAGCACGCGGAGCATTATCCGCAACAGCAGCGCATGCGCCCCCAGCCGGGCGTGCGCCAGCCGCCCCGCCAGCCGCAACAAGAGTTTTGATCGGAAAGCGCTAAGCCGCTTTCGCGCCCAGATTGCGCCCTAATGTCCTGCCCGCAGGCCATCAGGCTGGGGGACGGAGTGTCGCTTAACATCTGCTATATCATTGCGTACATTCAGATTATGAGCGCCGGCTTCAATCTGTGGGGGGTCGATCCGCGGATGCTCTTCGAGATGCCGTTCGGCCGGAACACGATGTTCGTGCTGCTGTTCCTGGTGGCGCAGCTCCTCGGCCTTGCCGGCGCGGTGCTGATGTTCCAGAAGACGCGGCTCGGTTTCGTCCTGTCGATCGCCCATCACATTCTGCTGCTGCCGGCGCTGGTGGTCACGGGCTGGGGGCTCGTGATGCTCATGGACGACCGCATCAATCTGACGCTGCTGTTCATGAGCAAGCCGACCGGCGGGGATGTCGGCCTATACTGGTCGCTCGGCTGGGGTACGGTGTTCAAGCAGGTCACGCGCAATGTGCCGATCGGCTCGACCTATTTCGGCATCAACCTGTTCGCCTTCGCCTGCGCCACCGTGCTGTGGGTGGGGATGGACGAGACGGAGGAAGCGCAGGCCGCGCGCGTGACGCAGATGCGCCGGCGTCAACGGCAGGGCAGGCCCCCGCCGCTGGCGCTGCCCCCGCCGCAGCCCCGTTCGCAGCAGCGGGACATGCGTCCGCAGCGGGACACGCGCCCGCAGCAGGGCATGCGTCCGCCGCCGGTTCTGCGTCCGCCGCGGGACATGCCTCCGCGGCAGGAGGTTCGCCCACCGCAGGCCGCGCGTCCGCAACACGGCGGGCGTCCGCAACACGGCGGGCGTCCACAGCAGGGCGGTCGTCCGCAGCAGGACGTGCGACAGGACCAACCCATCCCGCCGCCCTGGGACTGGGACTTCTGATCGATCCTGTTGCGACGAGCTGGCCGCGCGCCGGCTGAAGGACGTTTACGGATAGAGCGCCGGTGTCCCCGCTTCGGCGGCGCGAACGCTCAGCAGCAGCCTTTGCCCGCCGAGGGCGATGTGCGCAATCTGAGCCTCGATCGTGCCATCCGCATTATCACTGACGCGGGCTCCGTCGCATCCTGCATTTTCCGGGACGGTGCCGCGTTCAAATCGATTTTCGCAACGCATGCGTGGAGTTGGTACGCCTTAAGCGGCCCTCGCGCCCAGTTCCTTCTCCGCGACCTCGGCAGAGACCCAGGCCGTCGGCTGATAGTCGAAACCGCCCTGCTTGCCGAAGGAGAGTATTCCCAAGTCGCGCAGCCTTTGGGTCGCGACGGCGGATGCCTTGGTCGCGCCGGCCACATAGACGGGATAGAAATTCCGGGTCAGCCGCGTGCCCTCGAGCCGCAGGTCGCCGGTGAACAGGCCATGCCGGCCTGCATGGTCGCGAAACTCGCGGTCGACAGCGTCAAAGTCGGAACTCGGCGCCGCGCGCAACCACCTCGAGGCTGAAATAGTCGCGTCCTTCCGCGCGGCCGTAAAAGTCCGAATGCATGGTGAGCCGCTTCCAGCGCCCGACAGGAGTGAAGTTGTAGAGAACGTTGCTGGAGAAGCCGCGATCGCCACCATGGCTGTAGAACAGGCTGATCAGGGTGACATAATCGAGCGTGCGATCTACGGGGAGGCCGCAGAGTTCACTCACCCGGTCGATCGGCATGGTCGAGATGAGATTGTCCGTATACACATCGCCGCCCACCAGCGCGAGCCGGAAACCGCCTTGCTCATTACGCTGAATGGACCGGATGGTTTGGCCGAGCCGAATCTCGGCGCCGCGCTGCCTGAGCGAGTCGTCCACCGCGCTGTAAAGCCGGGGAAAACCCTCGCGCGGCCGGATGTGCTGAAAGGCCGGAGGCTCCTTTTCCGGCCGACAGTGGCGCAGCATTGCCTTCATGTTTGCGTGGTCTGCAATCCACCGCATGCGTTTCTGCGCAAAGACGCTTTCGATAGCGTCAGGATTTGTCGCGTAGAAGCGCTCCATGTAGTTCGCCAGGCCCGATCGTTCGCAGAAGCGACGGCCTAGCCAATAGTGGGCGAATTGCAGCGCACTGGCGTCCGGCTTGGCAAAGCATCGCGCATAGGCGAGGGAGGACAAGATCCGTGCCCATTCTACCGGCCCGGCAGAAAGCACGTCCTGTTTGAGCGAAAAGGGATAGGACGCAACCTGCCCCTGCGGGCTGACCCGCGCGACGGAGTAGTGCAGCGGGATATAATGCTTCATCAGTTCGGGGAAATGGGTGACGAACGGCGAGTCGCCCTGAAAGAAGAAGCTGCCGATGTCGAACGTATAGGGGCCGATATCGAGGCTGATGTGGTTGCCGCCGAGATGGCCGTATTCGTCCAGAAGAAGGACGCGCTTGAGGCCGCGATTAAGCAGAATTGAAGCCGACACCATGCCGGAAGAACCGGCACCGAGCACGACGGCGTCGAAAAGAGACGCCTTCAAAGTGTTTTCCATGAAATTTATTAAAATTTTTCTTAAAATGGTTTGTCGATATTCTAGACTGTAATTTCAGATAAATCATTTCCAGTCGTGACAATCCCTATATTTGCGCGTTTTACACAGATGCTTCACAGCTTTGCGGAGGACTGTGCGTCCATGTCTTCTACGTAAGCTACGTAGACCGGATCCAGGCATTGCGAGCCTCCTGAACCCGCAGCAAATCCCGGACGGTGGTGGGCCACGTCGACGGCTTCGTCCGGGGCCGCCCGCGCTTCCCCGCGCTTGTTAAGAGCTTTATCGAAAGTCCGTCTCATGCCCCTACGCACATTGGCGGTCGCGTTGCTGCGCGGCGTCTCCCCTTATGCCGTACCGTCCGCCCCCGCAGCGCCCGCGCAAAAAGCCTCCGCCACCGCCCCGCTGATCGCGCTCCACCACACCGGCCAACCGGTCTGGTCGCCGCGCGACTATGCCGCTTTTGCCCGCGAGGGCTATGCGCGCAATCCGATCGTCTACCGGGCGGTGCGCATGATCGCCGAGGCCGCCGCTTCCCTGCCGCTGCGCCTGTTCGAGGGCGGCACCGAGGTCGACGCGCATCCGCTGATCGACCTGCTCGCCCAGCCGAACGCCGGCGCCTGCGGTCCCGATCTGCTCGAGGACTGGTACGGCTATCTGCTGATCGCCGGGAATGCCTATATGGAGGCGGTCGGCGTCGGCGGCGCGCCCCGTGAGCTGCATGTGCTGCGGCCCGACCGGATGAAGATCGTGCCGGGCACGGACGGCTGGCCCGAGGCGTATGAGTACACCGCCAACGGCCTGTCGACGCGGTTCCGGCAGTCGCCCGAGGAGGGCGTGCGGCCGATCCTGCATATGGCGCTGTTCAATCCGTCGAACGACTATTACGGCATGAGCCCGATCGAGGCGGCCGCGTCGGCCGTCGACCTGCACAATGCGGCGTCGGGCTGGAACAAGGCGCTGCTCGACAACGCCGCGCGGCCGTCCGGTGCGCTGGTCTATTCCGCTGCCGATGGGCATCTCTCCGAGGAGCAGTTCGCGCGGCTGAAGTCGGAGCTGGAGACGAACTACCAGGGCGCCATGAATGCCGGACGCCCGCTGCTCCTGGAAGGCGGGCTCGACTGGAAGGCGATGTCGCTGTCGCCGGCGGAGATGGATTTCATCGAGGCCGAAGCACGCGGCGAGCCGCGAGATCGCGCTGGCGCTGGGCGTGCCGCCGATGCTGCTCGGCATTCCCGGAGACAACACCTACGCGAATTACGCCGAGGCGAACCGGGTGCTCTGGCGGCAGACGGTGTTGCCGGTGGTGACGCGGACGCTGAAGGCGCTGTCGGCCTGGCTCGGGCCGCAATTCGGCGGCGGGCTGGAGTTGCGGCCCGCGCTGGATCGGATCGACGCGCTGGCGAGCGACCGCACGGCGCTGTGGGACCGGATGCAGCGGGCGGATTTCCTCACCGTCGACGAGAAGCGCGCCGCGGTCGGCTATGGGCCGCTGGCGGGCGGCGAATAACGCGGCGGCCTATTTGCTTCGCAGCGACCGCCATTGCGTGACGACCACCCACCAGGCGACGGCAAGCCCCGCGCCGATAAGTACGGCAAGACCCGGCAGGATCAGCGCAAGAGCGGTGAGGGCGAAGAGCGGTGTGCCGAACATGCCGATCAATCCGAGCCAGATCGGCGCGCCTTGCGTTATCGGCCCGGTCAGATCGCTCAATGCCGGCCCAGCACCGCGCAGGGTGAAGAACAGCGCCAGAATGAACAGCCAGGCCGCGACGACCAGGGCTGCCTCCATCGCCGCCGACTGCATCGCGGCGCGGAGGCCGAGGTGATGCGCCACGATCGGCGGCGCCAGGATCAAGGCAATGAGATACAGGCCGAAACTGAAGTCCTGCATTGCGGACCCTTTCAAAGGCAGCCGATGCGTGACGCCGGCGCGGCTGTGTTTAGCAGCAATCCGCCTGGCGGCACCACGGAATCCCGCCTGGCCGTGACGCGCCCCCGTGACGCATTCGCATTGACAGTATCGGATTGATCGCAATCGGAGGATCGATGTCGGCGGCCTTTGCTGAACAACGCAGAATACGGATCGTCCGCCCGGAATTGCAGCCGGGCCGGCAGGTGTATTTTCAGCGCGAATGGGAGCCGGTGTTCTGTCCGGATCCCCCACGGCGCGCGGAGCCGGAGCGCGCCGGCGATGCCAATGGCGCGGCAGAAGCGGCCAGCGCGCCGCGCCTCCCGCGCCGCTATCATTCGGCTGTCGCGGGAACGGCGCTGACGGTGGCGCTCACCGGGGTCGTCTCGCTCGGGATGGTGGTGCGCACGGCCGGGCTGACGCTCGACGCCGGCCTGCCCTGGCTTGGCGCCTGGCAGCACGCGGCCCTGATCGCTGTGCCGACGCGCTTCGTGCTGGCGCCGCTGGTGAGCCGTCTGGTCGGCCTGTTCGTCGAGGCGCCGCTGCGGTAGGATCGCTGGCCTTGACGCGAGAAAGGCGAGCTCATGCCGATCATATCCATCTACTGGTGGCTGATCCTGTTGCTTGGTCTGCAGATCGCCGCAGCGTGGCGGTTTCGCTGGACAGGGCTGCTGGCCGCCACGGCCTGCGCCGTTGCCCTGATCGAGGTGGGCGGCGATCTCTACTGGCGCCATATCGAGGCCGGGTTTCCGTCGGAGACCGCGCGCTCGGCGGGCCAGACCTATTTCGCGCTCTACGCACAAGGGATGCCACTGCTGGCGACCGTCGCCGCGTTTATACTCGCGGCCTTCGCGCTTGTCGCTCAACGCACTTCGTCGGCGCCGCGGCGCACGCTCTGAGCCGATATCGGAGCGCGCCGCCTGCCCGGCTCGGCCGGTCCGCCGGCAGCACCCGGAGATACATCTTTGAACGCATTGTCCAGTCCGGCTCCGCTTCGAGCCGGTCCGCCTCCGCCGCGCCTGAACGCCAATGGCAGCTTCGAAGGCTATGCCAGCGTGTTCGGCGCCGAGGATCAGGGGGGCGACGTGGTGATGCCCGGCGCGTTCCGCGCCTCGCTCGCCCGGCGCGGCGCCGCCGACATCCGGATGCTCTTCCAGCACGATCCGGCGCAGCCGATCGGCGCCTGGGAGGCCATCCGCGAGGACGCGCGCGGGCTCTATGTCCGCGGCCGGCTGACGCTGGACGTCGCCCGCGCCCGCGAGATCCTGGCGCTGATGCGCGAAGGCGCGCTCGACGGCCTCTCCATCGGCTTCCGTACACGGAAGGCGATGCGCGATGCCCGAACCGGCCAGCGCCGCCTCTATGAGATCGACCTGTGGGAGATCTCCGTGGTCACCTTCCCGATGCTGCCCGGCGCGCGCGTCAGCGCGGTGAAGGCGGCGCGGCCCCAGCATCCCAGCGCGGTTCGCCCGCCGATCTAGAGCACGATCAGGAAAAGCATGTCCCCGTGAAGACGGGAATGGGAACCGGTTTTCCTGAAAGATCGTGCGCAGGCAAACAAATGGGGAGCGGGATCGCTTCTATTTGAATTGATCCCGATCTAGCCCGCCGCGGCTTCCGCAACACACATCACAGTCAGAGACCGTGGTCGCCTCAGGAGGGCAATCGCGGTCTTTCCCCGCCCGGCCGCCGAGAGCGCTCGCCTCCCCCCGAGGCTTGAGCTGCCCGCTTCGCGGCTCCCCCGGCCATCGCCAACCGCGTCCTCCCCCGCGCGGCGCGAAGCCCGGCCGGGCGGGGACCTTTGTCCGCCGACTGTTTACGCTTGGTCGCATCAGCGGCGTCCGCGCCCGCGTCCCGGCTGCACCCGAACCACCAAACATTCATCAACTCATGAGGATGACATGACCGAATACACCGCTCCCGCAACGCATGAGTGGGAGAACAAGGCCGGACGTCCTGGTGCCGGCGACGTCGACGAGGGCTATGACGGCTTCCTGCATGCCTTCGAGGCGTTCAAGGAGACCAATGACGAGCGGCTGGCGCAGATGGAGCGCCGCATGTCCGCCGACGTGGTCACGACCGACAAGCTCGACCGCATCAACCGGGCGCTCGACGACTACAAGTCGACCGTCGACCAGCTCGTGCTGAAGGCATCGCGCCCGCAACGCGGTGGCGGCGTTCCAGCGCAGCGGCGCGGCAGGCGAGCACAAGAGCGCGTTCGACGGCTATATGCGCCGCGGCGAGACCGGCAATCTGCGCCGCCTCGAGGAAAAGGCGCTGTCGGTCGGCGTCGATGCCGATGGCGGCTATCTGGTGCCGGAAGAGGTCGAGGCCGGCGTGATGCGCGCGCTGCGCGAGGCATCGCCGATCCGCGCGATTTCCGGTGTCCGCCAGGTCTCCGGCAACACCTACAAGAAGCCGTTCGCCATCACCGGCGCGGCCACCGGCTGGGTCGCCGAGACCGGCACGCGGGCGCAGACCAATTCGCCGACGCTGGCCGAGCTGGCCTTCCCGACCATGGAGCTCTACGCCATGCCGGCGGCCACGCAGACGCTGCTCGAGGACGCGGCCGTCAATATCGACGAATGGGTCGCCGAGGAAGTCCGCATCGCCTTCGCCGAGCAGGAGAACACCGCCTTCGTCTCCGGCGACGGCTCGAACAAGCCGAAGGGTTTCCTCAGCTACACGACGGTCGACGAAGCGAGTTGGGCCTGGGACAAGATCGGCTATCTGACCACCGGCGTCTCCGGCGATTTTCCTGCGAGCGATCCGGCGGACGTGATGATCGACATGATCTATGCGCTGAAATCCGCCTATCGCGGCAACGCGCATTGGGTGATGAACCGTGCGACGCAAGGCCAGATCCGCAAGATCAAGGACGGCGACGGCAACTATATCTGGCGGCCGGGCGACCAGGCCGGGCAGAACGCCACGCTGATGGCCTTCCCGATCGCCGAGACCGAGGACATGCCCGACATCGACGCCGACAGCTTCGCCATCGCCTTCGGCGATTTCGGCCGCGGCTATCTGGTCGTCGACCGGATCGGCATCCGCATCCTGCGCGACCCGTTCTCGTCCAAGCCTTATGTGCTGTTCTACACGACCAAGCGGGTCGGCGGCGGCGTGCAGGATTTCAACGCGATCAAGCTGCTGAAGTTCGGCACCGCGTAGAGCCCGGTCGGCTGAGACGGGATCGCTGACGACAAGCTCGAACTCCCCGCGGCGGCGGGGATTTCGACCACGGCGCTCTCCTCTATGCCGGGCTCACCCGCACGCGCCGTATTGAGCGCGCAAGTAACCGGCGACCCAAGGCAAATATTCCATGGTTCCGCCACAGTTTACGCATTCACCCTTATGTATTTGGGCAACAATCGCCATAGTTTCGCTGAATTCACTGTGTCGAATCACACAGGTCGACATGATTCAAAACAACTCAGTGCGCTGATCGAGCATGGAAATCGACCGCTTCTATGTGCTTGAATGCCTGAGCGTAACTCGCCGGTTATGCTTCGCCCATGCGCTCCGAAAGGCTGATGTTTCGTCGTTCGGCTATGGGACTTGTACGCAAATATCCCGGCTCTATGACTAGCCGCGCAGATCTGCTTCTTCTTGGTGATCGAACGTCGTCCCCCAAGCGACAGAGATAAGCGCTGCCCCCCCAGCGCCATGGCCCGCCCGGGGCCCCAGGCCGCGATGAGCTCCCCCATCGCGGCCTACTTTTCGACCGTCTGGCCACGCCAGACACATCGCCGCATCGCCTCTCCGGGAACGGACCGAGGCGCTTCGCCGCGCGACCGCATTTTTCAATCGGGATACCCGACATGCCCCTGATCCTGACGTCCGGACCGTCGGTCGAGCCGCTTTCGCTCGACGACGCCAAACTGCATTGCCGCGTCGACGGCGATGCGGAAGATGTGCTGATCGCCAGCCTGATCCTCGCGGCCCGCCTCCATGTCGAGCACTGCCTGGACCTGGCGCTGATCAGCCAGAGCTGGTCGCTCTATCTCGACCGCTGGCCGGATGCGCGGCATGTCGAGATCCCGCTCGCGCCGCTGATCAGCGTCGACGCGGTGCGGCTCTACAGCCCGACCAACACGTTCGTGACGCTCGACCCGGATCTGTTCGTGGTCGACCTCGCGTCGCGCCGCGCCCGGATCGCGCGCAATGACGGCCAGAGCTGGCCGCTGCCGGGCCGCGCCGTCAACGGCATCGAGATCGCCTTCACCGCCGGCTACGGCACGACGGCGGACGAGGTGCCCATGCCGATCCGCCACGCGCTGCGCATGCTGGTCGCGCATTGGTACGAGGCCCGCGAGCCGGTGCTGTTCGGCGAGAATGCCGATCCCGTGCCGGCGCCGGTCGCCAGCCTGCTCGCGCCGTATCGGAGCCTGAAGCTATGAGCCCGCGCATCGGCAAGCTGCGTCACCGGCTGACCATCGAGCAGGAAGCGCGGACGGACGATGGCGGCGGCGGCGCGACCATCGTGTGGAACGACGTGGCCGAAATCTGGGCCGCCGTCGAGGCGGTCGCGGGTCGGGAAAAGGCCGCAGCCGGCCGCATCACCGGAGAGGTCTCGCATCTCGTCACGATCCGGTATCGGAGCGATCTCGGCCCGGCCATGCGCTTCCGGCGGAACGGGGAGGTCTTCGAAATCCTCGCCATTCTCGACCGCGACGGACGAGGCCGGTTCCTCGACTGCCATTGCCAGTGCCGCGATTTATGACGTTCAACGCCAAGGTCGACGGGCTGGACACGCTGAGCGGCGCTCTTGCCCGTATCGCCGACGAGACGGAGCTGGCCGGCGAAATCGCGGCGGCGGCCGAAGCCGTCCGGGCGAATGCCCGCGCCAATCTCAGCGACGGCCAGCCGCCGGACACGCCGGACGGGCGCGCTCGCCGCGTCCTTGAGCCTTGACCAGGCGGGCGGCGCTCCCGCGGTCAGCGTCGGCACCGATCTCGACTATGGCTGGCACCTGGAGCACGGCACCCGCAGCCGGTCCGCCCGCCCCTGGCTCGCCCCGGCGCTCGACGATGCGCGCCCGGACATCATCGACCGCCTCCGCGCATGGCTCGCCGGCTCCGCCAAACGCGCGGGCCGCTGAGCGCCTCCCCTCATATCAGCGGCGAAGGAGACCCGTCTTGAGCAACCCCGGCTGGGACTTGCAACGAGCCGCCTATCAGGCCCTCATGGCCGACATCACCCTTTCCGCCCTTCTCGGCGGCGAGCGGCTCTACGATCACGTCCCGCAGACATCGGCCTTCCCTTATGCGGTGGTCGACCAGATGCGCATCAACGATTGGAGCACCGGCACCGAGCGCGGCTCGGAACATGTGCTGATGCTGCATATCTGGTCGCGCTACGACGGCAAGCGCGAGGCCTACGAGATCGCCGACGCGATCCGCAACGTCCTCGACGACGCCGAACTGACGCTCGACGACAACCGGCTGATCAACCTGACGCACCAATATTCCGACCTGAAGCGCGACGAGGACGGCGAGACCTATCACGCCGTCATGCGCTTCCGCGCCATCACCGAGCCGATCGTCTGAAGCCTCGGCGCGGCGCCCTTTCTGTTATCCGGAGATCTGATCCATGGCGGCCCAACGCGGCAAAGACCTGCTTCTGAAAGTCGACACCACCGGCACCGGCAGCTTCACCACTGTCGCGGGTCTGCGCACCCGCAGCCTGGCCTTCAACGCCGCCGTCGTCGACATCACCCACACCGAATCCGCCGATGAGTGGCGCGAGCTGCTGGCGGGTGCCGGCGTGAAGACAGCGCGGCTGGCGGGCAGCGGCATCTTCAAGGACGCTACGTCCGACGAAACCGTGCGCGCCGCCTTCTTCGACGGCACCATCCGCGACTGGCAGGTGATCGTCCCCGATTTCGGCACCGTCGAAGGTGCGTTCCAGATCACCGCGCTCGAATATGCCGGCGGCCATGACAACGAGCTGACCTTCGACATCGCGCTGGAATCGGCCGGCGCGCTCAGCTTCACCGCAGCGTAAACGGAGGCCGGCATGGTCAATCGACATCGCGGCGAGATCGAAGCCGTCCTGGACGGCAGGCCCTATCGGCTTTGTCTGACGCTGGGCGCGCTCGCCGAGCTGGAAGACGCGTTTGGCGCCGACGACATGCTGGCGCTGGCGACGCGCTTCGAGGCCGGACGGCTCAGCGCGCGCGACGCCCTGCGCATCATTGCGGCGGGCCTCTCCGGCGGCGGCAACGATCTGGATGCGGACGAAATCGCCTCGATGCAGGCCGAGGGCGGCGCGGCGGGCTTCGTCGACATCGTCTCGCGGCTGCTCAACGCCACCTTCGGCCCGAGTGCGTCTGAAACCGGGCGTGCCGCGCCGGAAAAGCGGCAGGCGTCGCCCGGCGCGGAGAGCTGAGCGCTTTCCCCTGGGACGACGCCATTGCGGCGGGGCTCGGCGTCCTGCGCGCCGCGCCGGCGGCCTTCTGGTCGATGACGCCGCGCGAGCTCGGCCTTGCCCTGCGCGGCGCGGCGGGCCTGCCCGGCTCCTCGCGGCCCTTCGCACACGGAGACCTCGCAAGCCTGATGCAGAGATTTCCGGACGCTCATTGACGGCAGCGTTCGAGGCCGCCGCGCTCCTCGATCGCGTTCACGATGATGCGGACCGCCTCTTCGGGGCTCGTCCGCGCCGTGTCGATCACCAGATCCGCCTTGGGCCACGGCTCATAGTGGCGAGCGAGCACGGCGGCCCAGCTCGGCAGCACCAGACCGGAAATGTCGCCCACCCGGCTCTCGACCCGGTGGCGGTGCTCCGCCTCGTCGGAACAGACCACCTCGATCTCGAGGATCGGACATCGGGCCGCGGCGGCGACGGAGTGCCACCCCTCGCGCGCGATGGGCACGGGATTGACGGCGTCGGCGACGACCGTCTGCCCGAGCTGCAAATTCGACGCCGCCAGCGCGTTCGCCACCACATAGCCGTTGGGCCCGACATCGTCCGTCAGCGTGCCCGTCGAACGCAGCGCCTGCTCGATAACATCGATCCGCAGATAGGTCGCGCGGCAGTGTTCCGCGACACGCCGCGAAAGGGTGGTCTTGCCGGTTCCGGGCAGTCCGCCAAAAACGATGAGCATCGTGAGCCTCTCCAATTCGATCCACCCGCGGGACATCCTAAGGAATAGCCGACATGACCGACACAGTCGCCAGCCTTTCCGTCCGCATTGGGGCGGACACCGACGACGCCCGCCAGAAGCTCAAGGATCTGGAGCGGCTCGGCGACGCGTTCGGCCGCAAGATCAGCGGCGCATTCGAGGATGCGGTGTTCGCCGGGGACAGCCTCGGCACGACGCTGCGCTCGCTGGCGCTCGACCTGTCGCGGCTGACGCTGCGATCGGCCGTGCAGCCGTTCACCTCGGCGATCGGCGACGGTTTCGCCAGCCTGTTCGGCGGCCTGAAGCCGTTCGCCAAGGGCGGCGTGGTCGGATCGCCGATGCCGCAGCCCTTCGCGCAAGGCGGGGTGATCGCCTCGCCCGTGACCTTCCCGCTCGGCGGCAGCAAGACCGGCCTCGCCGGAGAAGCCGGACCCGAGGCGATCCTGCCGCTGGCGCGCGGCTCGGACGGCCGGCTCGGCGTGCGCACGCATGGCGGCGGCAACGTGACGATCACCATGAACGTGACCACGCCGGACGCGGACAGCTTCCGCCGCTCCGAAACGCAGCTCGGCGCCATGCTCTCGCGCGCCGTCGGCCGCGGGCAGCGGAATTTGTAGATGGGTTTTGGGTTTTTGTCTGGGGTTTTTGCTGGGGGTCCGCGCCTCCGCGCGGACCTTGGCCCACTTGGCCGTGGGCCCCGGGTGCCTCGAACAGGGTTTGAGGTTTTGGCGCTCCCGCCCGAGCGCCGGATCAACATATGTCACCTTGGGCAAGCGGCCACAGCCCCGCACCTCACTTGAGGCACCCCCGGGGCCCACGGCCAAGTGGGCCAAAAGCCGGGCGGATGCCCGGCGCAAAACCGAAGGTTTTCCGATATCATGTCCTTTCACGACATCCGCTTCCCCACCGCGATCAGCTTCGGCGCGACGGGAGGTCCCGAACGGCGCACCGACATCGTCGTGCTCGGCTCCGGACGTGAGGAGCGCAACCAGCGCTGGGCCGACAGCCGGCGGCGATACGATGCCGGCTACGGACTGAAAACGCTCGACGATCTCGAAGCGGTCGTCGCGTTCTTCGAGGAGCGTCGCGGCCGGCTGCACGGCTTCCGCTGGAAGGACCACGCCGATTTCAAAAGCTGCGCCGCGAGCGCATCTCCGGCGGCGACTGATCAGATCATCGGGACCGGCGACGGCGCGACGCCCTCGTTCCAACTCGTCAAAGCCTACGGCGCGGCGTTCGCTCCGTGGAGCCGCGAGATCGCCAAGCCGGTCGCCGGCAGCGTGCTGGTCTCGGTGGACGGCGTCGCCCAGAGCGAAGGCGCGGACTTCACCTGCGACAGCGCCACCGGCCTCGTCACCTTCGACGCAGGCGCGATCCCCGGCATCGGCGCGGTCGTCACCGCCGGCTTCGAATTCGACGTCCCCGTCCGCTTCGACAGCGACCGGCTGGAGATCAGCCTCGACGGCTTCCGCCATGGCTCGATCCCGAGCATCCCGGTCGTCGAGGTGCGGACATGAAGACGCTCCCCGCCGGGCTGCAGGCGCATCTCGACAGCGGCGCGACGACGCTGGCCTGGTGCTGGCGCATCACGCGCCGCGACGGCACCGTCTACGGCTTCACCGACCATGACCGCGACGTCACCTTCGACGGCACCGCCTTCGAGGCGGCGAGCGGCTTCACCGGCACCGACATCCGCCAGTCGGTCGGCCTGTCGATCGACAATCTGGACGTCACCGGCGCGCTGCAATCGGAGCGGCTGAACGAGGCGGACCTTGCCGCCGGCCAGTTCGACGACGCGCGCATCGAGATCTGGCGGGTGAACTGGTCCGAACCCGAGCAGCGCCTCCTGATGATGACCGGCTCGATCGGCGAAGTGCGCCGGGGCGAGACGGCGTTCACCGCCGAACTGCGCAGCCTTGCCCATTACCTCGACCAGAAGCAGGGGCGCAGCTTCCAATACGCCTGCGACGCGACGCTCGGCGGCGCCCGATGCGGCGTCGACCTCGGCGATCCGGCCTATGCCGGCGCGGGCACGGTCACGACCGCCATCGCCGACTATCTGTTCAGCGCCGACGGCCTGGGCGGCTTCGCCGAAGGCTGGTTCGACGGCGGCCTGTTGACCTGGACGAGCGGGGCAAACGCCGGCCGCGAGATGGAGGTCAAGCGCTTCAGCCCGGCGGGCGGCGCCACGCAGATCGAGCTGTGGCGCAGCATGGCGAGCGACATCGCACCCGCCGACGCCTTCGCCATCACCGCCGGCTGCGACAAGACCTTCCCGACCTGCAAGGCCAAATTCGCCAACGGCCTCAACTTCCGCGGCTTTCCGCACATACCGGGCAATAAATATGTGCTCGCCTACCCCGTCTCCGGCGATCCGGACAATGACGGCGGCAGCATGAATTCCTGACGCATCACCGATCCGAGGACAACGACATGCGAGCCGACATCGTCGCGCTGGCCCGCTCCTGGCTGGGCACGCCCTATTGCCATCAGGCCTCGCTCAAGGGCATCGGCTGCGATTGCCTGGGCCTGGTGCGCGGCGTCTATGCGGAGGCTTTCGGCCGGCCCGCGGAGACACCGCCGCCTTACAGCCGCGACTGGGCGGAAGCGACGGGCCGCGAAACCATGATCGACGCCGCGGCGCGCCATCTGACCGCCGTGCTCCCCGGTGACGCCGCGCCGGGCGACGTGCTGATCTTCCGCCTACGCCCCGCCGCCATGGCCAAGCACGCCGCGATCATGACCACGCCGGCGCAGATGATCCACGCGATCGAGGGCGCGGCCGTGTGCGAGATCCACATCACGCCCTGGTGGCGCCGCCGCATCGCCGCCGCGTTCCGCTTCACCGGGTAGCGCGCATCCGGCCGCCGCCGACGCATACCGAGTCATTAGTTTGGAGACCCAGAATGTCGAACCCATTCAGCAGCCACAATGGCGGCCTGAACGCACCCGCATCGCGCCTCGAACCTGTCACGCCGGATGACGGCAACGACCTGCCGGGCGGCGTCTGTCGCGCTCTGCTCATCGGCAGCGGCGGCACGGTCAACCTGGTCGACGCGAGCGGCGCCGAGCGCACCGGCGTCCCCTTGCAGCAAGGCTTCAATCCGGTCGGTGCGCAGCGCGTCAAGACCGGCGGCACCGCCAGCGATATCTGGGCGCTGTATTGATCCGATCGGGATCGAAGCAAGAAAGGCAAATTCCACCATGGCAAGTTTCAACAAGTTCAACGCCTTCGTCGAGTATCTCGCCGAGGGCGTCATGGATCTTCAGAGCGACGCGCTCAAGATCGTCCTCACCGACACCGCTCCGGCGGCAACCGATAGCGGTCTTTCCGACCTCACCGAGATCAGCGGCGGCAACGGCTATACCGCAGGCGGCGTCGCCGCGACGGTCTCCGCGTCCGGGCAGACCGGCGGCACCTACAAGCTGGTTCTCGACGACGTCACGGTCACCGCATCGGGCGGCTCGGTCGGGCCGTTTCGCTATTTCGTGCTGATCGACGACACGCCGACCAGCCCCGCCGATCCGCTGATCGGATGGTGGGATTACGGGTCGTCGATCACGCTGGCCGACGGCGAGAGCATTACCGTCGATTTCGACGCAACGAACGGCGTTCTTCAGCTCGCCTGACGCGCCGCCCCCAAATCCGTTCGTTGCAAAAACAAGACGAGGGCTTTCATGGGCCTGATCCAAGCTTCCGGCCCGTCCTGGGCCTACTGCACACACAACCTTCCCTGCCAGCATCGCCGTGACATCGCTGGGAGCGACCTGCACGCCCGGCGTCAGCAATGCCGACGGCACGGCGGTCGCCCTTTTCTCCTCGGCGCTGGCTCACGACGCCGAATATCTGCGGCTGGCGATCAGCGTGACCGCGCCGGCGAGCGGGAACAACGACATCCTGATGACCGTGCTGATCGATCCCGCGGGGGGCACGAGCTGGCAGACGCTCATCCCCTATCTGATGGTCGGCGGCCTTGGCGACGTCAGCGCCGCCGGCGGCCAGCCCGCCGCCCCGTCCGGGGTTTACGACTTTCCGATCTGGATTCCGGCCGGCGCTTCGGTCGGGGTCAAGGCGCGCACCGCGCACACATCGGCGCAGCCCGTCAAGGTGGCGGCCTTCGCCTTCGGCGGCAATGCCAATCCGGCATCCTGGTGGTGCGGTCAGCGGGTGACGGCGCTCGGCATCGATGCCGCCAATTCGACCGGCGCGGCGCACACCGCCGGCACCAGCGGCGCGTTTTCGAGCTGGACGGATCTCGGCTCCGCGCTGAGCGCGGCGTGCGGGGCCTTGCAGTTCGGCGTCAACGGCGCGGGCAACGGCTTTTATTCGTCCCGCGACTATCAGTTCGAATTCGGCGCCGGCAGCGAGCGGATCGGTCCGCCGCTGTTTCGCGACATCACCAGCGCGGAGACCGGATGGTGGCTGCCGACCGGACCGATCTTCCGCAAGCTCGCCACCGGAACGCAGCTTCAGGTCCGCGCCGCATGCAGCGGAGCCGCCCAGGCGCTCGGCGTCGCCGCCTATGCGGTTCATTGAGGAACACCGATGACCATTACAATCGAAGCCTTTACCGGCACGGAGACGGTCGGTTCGACCGAGCACTCCCTGACCACCGACACCGCCGGCCCGGATGCCGATACGACGCCGGGCGTGTTTCAGCCGTTTCTCGACCTCGGCGCGGTCGCGGCGGGCGACGCGTTCCGCCTCCGGGTCTACGAAAAATGCCGGACCGGCGACACGCAGAAGCTCGTCTACTCGGCGGAATTCTCCGGCGCACAGGCGAGCCCGCTCTGGGCAGGTCCCTCGCTCATGCTGGGCATCGGGTGGGATATGACGCTGACCAAGCTCGGCGGAACCGACCGCGCCGTCAACTGGCGGATCTCGCAGGTCGCCTGACCCTCCGATTGCCTCAAGCCACAGGATTTTTTGCATGAGCTGGGCTTATCAGCCGCTTCTGCCTGCCAGCGCCGAACAGCAGGCGGCAGGCGCGGGCGCGACATACACGATCGCGGCCGACAATGGCGCGCTTGCGCTCGATGGCGAGGCCGCCGGGCCGCGCGCAGCCCGGCGGGTGGCGATATCGGCGGGCGCCGCCGCGCTGACCGGCCAGGCAGCCGTTGGCGCGGCATCTCGCCGAGCGGCGGCGGCGGCCGGCAGTCTGGCGTTGGCGGGCCAGATCGTGGCCTTCGCCTCGGCCCCGGTCCTCGCGGCCTCGCCGGCCTCGATTGCGCTTGGCGGGACCGGCGTCCTCTTCGCCTTCGCGCGGAAACTCGCCGCCGCCGAGGGCGCCATCCTGCTCACCGGCCAGGCGGCGCAGTTCAATGCTCCGTCGGCGACCATGGCGGCGGGTGCGGGCAACTTCACGCTGGCCGCCCCGGCCGCCGCATCCCTCACGACCGCACGGCGGCCGCACGTCCAACCGGGCCTGTTCACGGTCGCAGGCGGAGCGGTCGGCACGCCCAACCCGGCCGCCACGCCGTCGAATACCCTCGATATCGGCCTCAGCATCGGCATTTAAAGCACCCCATCCATGGCAACACTTGCTCTCTCCGCCGTCGGCGCCGCGGCCGGTTCCGCATTGCTGCCGAGCGGGTTCTCCTTTCTCGGCGCAACGCTCACCGGCGCAACCCTCGGGCGCGCGGTCGGCTCCATCGCCGGCTCCTATATCGACCAGGCGCTGTTCGGCGCGAGCGGCCAGGACGTCGTCCGCGACGGCCCGCGCCTTGCCGACCTGACCGTCACCGCCTCGACCGAAGGCGCGGATATTCCGCGTCTTTACGGCCGGGCGCGGCTCGGCGGCCAGATCATCTGGGCGACCAATTTCGAGGAAGAGGCGGTCACGACCTCGGCGGGCGGCTCGGGCAAGGGCCTCAATGTCGGCCGCGCCTCGAGCAGCACGCAATACCGCTATTACGCCAACTTCGCCGTCGCGCTGTGCGAAGGCGAGGTGACGCGGCTCGGCCGGGTCTGGGCCGACGGCGACGAGATCACGCTCTCCGACTACACCTACCGCGTCTATACCGGCTCGGACACGCAGACGCCGGACGGTTTGATCGAGGCCAAGGAGGGCAGCGGCAACGCGCCCGCCTATCGCGGCGTCGCCTATGTCGTCTTCGAGCGCCTGCCGCTGGAGGATTTCGGCAACCGCATTCCGCAGCTCTCATTCGAGGTGTTCCGCGCCGTCGACCAGTTCGAGCAGCAGGTCCAGGGCGTGACGCTGATCCCGGCGGCGGGCGAGTTCGCCTATCACCCCGCCGAGGTCCGCGTCGATGGCGGCGGCGGGGTCAGCTACGCCGAGAACCGGCACACCACGCTCGGCCCCAGCGATTTCTCGGTGTCCATCGACCAGCTCGAGGAGACGCTGCCCAATTGCGGCGCAGTCTCGCTGTTCGTCGCCTGGTTCGGCGACGACCTGCGCTGCGGCGATTGCCTGATCAAGCCGAAGGTCGACACGCACGACAAGGGCACCGGCACGACGCCGGTCTCCTGGCAGGTCGCCGGGCTGACGCGCGCCGACCGCCGATGCGGTCTCGACCTACCTCTCCCGTCCGGCCTATGGCGGCACGCCCTCCGACAACACGGTGGTCGCCGGCATTCAGGACCTGAAGGCGCGCGGCCTGGAGGTCGTGTTCACGCCCTTCCTGCTGATGGACGTCCCCGAGGCGAACGGCAAAGCCGATCCCTATACCGGCGCGTCCGACCAGCCGGCCTATCCGTGGCGCGGCCGCGTCACCTGCGATCCCGCGCCGGGCGAGGCGGGCACGCCGGACCAAAGCGCGGCGGCGGCCACACAGGTCGCGGCGTTTTACGGGACGGCCACGGCGGCGGATTTCTTCGTCGACGGCGAGACGGTCAGCTATGGCGGACCGGCCGAGTGGAGCTATGCGCGCTTCGTGCTGCACTGCGCGGCGCTGTGCCAGGCGGCGGGCGGCGTCGACGCGTTCATCATCGGCTCGGAGATGCGCGGCCTCACCTGGCTGCGCGACGGCGCGTCGAGCTATCCGTTCGTCGCCCGGCTGATCGCGCTGGCGGCGGAGGTCAAGGCCCTGCTGCCGGACGCCGCCATCACCTACGCCGCCGACTGGAGCGAGTATTTCGGTCATCAGCCGGCGGACGGATCGGGCGACGTTCATTTCCACCTCGATCCGCTCTGGTCGGACGCCAATATCGCCGCCATCGCCATCGACAATTACTGGCCGCTGTCCGACTGGCGAGACGGTACCGGCCATCTCGACTATCAGGCCGGCACGCGCTTCATCCACGATCTCGGCTATCTGAAGGGCAACATCGAAGGCGGCGAGGGCTATGACTGGTATTACGCCTCGGATGCCGACCGCGACGCGCAGATCCGCACGCCCATCGTCGACGGCGGCTACGCCAAGCCGTGGATCTATCGCTACAAGGACATCCGCTCCTGGTGGTCGAGCGCGCATTACGACCGCCCCGGCGGCACCGAAAGCGCGACCCCGACCGACTGGGTTGCCGAATCCAAGCCGATCTGGTTCACCGAGCTCGGCTGCCCGGCCATCGACAAGGGCTCGAACCAGCCGAACGTCTTCTATGACCCGAAGAGCTCGGAGAGCTTCACGCCCTATTACAGCCGCGGCGTTCGCGACGATCTGATCCAGCGCCGCCATTTGCGGGCGTTCCTCGAATATTACGACCCGGCCGACGCCGATTTCGAGGCGACCAACAATCCGGTCTCCGGCGTCTATGGCGACCGGATGGTCGATCGCTCGCGCATCCTGCTCTACACCTGGGACGCACGGCCCTACCCGGCCTTTCCGGCGCTGCGGACGATCTGGTCCGACGGCGACAATTGGCGGCTCGGCCATTGGCTCACGGGCCGCGTCTCCGACGCCCCACTCGCCGAGACGGTCGCCAGGCTCCTTGCCGATTACGGCTTTTCCGACTACGACGCCGGGCAGCTCTCCGGCTCGATGGCGGGCTATGTCATCGACCGGGTGATGTCGGCGCGCGACGCCTTGCAGCCGCTCGAAGCCGGCTTCTTCTTCGACAGCTTCGAGAGCCAGGGCAGCGTCCGCTTCGCCCATCGCGGGCGCGGCGGCAGCGTCGCCGATCTGACGGCGGACGATCTGGTCGAGACTCAGCCGGGCGCTCCGCGATACGAGCTGACCCGCGCCCAGGAGAGCGACCTGCCGCACGCCGCGAAGGTCACCTTCATCGATGGCGACCGCGAATACGAGCAGGGCATGGCGGAAGGCCGCCGCATCTCCGGCAATGCCGCGCGGATCTCGTCGGCGCGGCTGCCGATCGTGACCGGCTATCAGGCGGCGCGCACCATCGCCGAAACGCTGGTGCAGGAGGCTTGGGCCAATCGCGAGCGCGGCAAGCTGGTGCTGCCGCCGTCGCGGCTCGCGCTCGACGCCTCCGATCTCGTCACACTCGCAGGGAACGGGCGGAGCTTTCCGCTACGACTGACCGGACTTTCGGTCGGCGAGGCGATCGACGCCGAAGCCATCTCGATCGAGCCGCAGCTTTACGATCCGTTCGCCGCGCCGCTGCGCGCGCCGGTCGCCAACGCGCCGGACGCCTATGGCGCGCAGCTTGCCCGATTCCTCGACCTGCCGCTGATCCGCGGCGACGAGGTGCCTTATGCTGGCGCGGTGGCGGCGTTCGGCGATCCCTGGCCGGGCGGAGTCGCCTTCTTCCGCTCGCCGTCGACCTCGGGCTACGCGCTCAAGGTGCTGGCCACGACGCGCGCAGTGCTCGGCGTCACGGACGCCGATTTCGGCGCCGGCCCGACATCGCGCTGGGACGACGGCAACACGCTCCGCGTCGTGCTCTCGGACGGGGAGCTGGCCTCGGCCGAGGACCTGATCGTCCTCGACGGTGCGAACTACGCCGCCGTGCAGAACCCGGACGGCGACTGGGAAGTATTGCAGTTCCGGACCGCGATGCTGGTCGGCACCAAGACCTACGCGCTGACCGGGCTGCTCCGCGGTCAGGCCGGCACGGAGGCTGCGATGCGCGAACCGCTCGCCATAGGCGCGCCCTTCGCGCTGCTCAACGGCGCGCTCGTCCAGGTGGACATGACCCAGGCCGATGTCGGCCTCGCCTTCAACTGGAAATACGGGCCGAGCGTCTACGACGTTGGCGACGCCTCCTACCTCACGACGACCCACGCATTCAACGGCATCGGCCTGCGGCCGCTATCGCCGGTCCATGTAACGGGCACGCAGGTCGCCGAAGGACTGAGCATCGCCTGGGTCCGGCGCACCCGTATCGGCGGCGATAGCTGGGAGCAGACCGAGGTTTCGCTCGGCGAGGCATCCGAAGCCTATGAGGTGGACGTGCTCGACGGCGCAACCGTCGTCCGCACGCTGACCGGCACCGCAGCCGAAATCACCTACACCGTCGCGCAGCAGACCGCCGATTTCGGCGCGCCGCAACCAGCTTACAGCATTCGCGTTTTTCAGATGAGCGCCACCTATGGGCGCGGAGAAGGAAGAGAGGCTGTCGTACCATGACGCATGAAACATGGAACCGGGTTATCGACCTTTGGAACTCCGGCAAGACCATCCGCGAGATCGCCAAGCATACCGGCATCCCGGAGCGCGACCTCGGCAAGGTCCTGCTGAATGCGGTCGAGCGCGGCGTTCGCGTCGGCTCGAATGTCGGGGGGCGACGGTAATGGTCGCCGCGATCCCGACCGCGACACCTGAAAAGAGCTGACATGGCAAACACCACCCATCTCGACATGCCGTTCATCGAGGCGGCGCAGGCGCAGAAGCATGTGACCCACAACGCGGCGCTCAAGGCGCTCGACGCCGTGGTCATGCTCTGCGTCCTCGATCGCGACCTGGCGACGCCGCCCGGATCACCTGCGGAGGGCGACCGGTATCTGGTCGCCTCCTCCGCCGACGGAGCCTGGTCCGGCCAGGACGGCCGGATCGCCGCCTGGCAGGACGGCGCCTGGGCGTTCTACGCGCCGCAGCAAGGCTGGTTCGTCTGGATCGCGGACGAAGCCGCCGGTTTCGTCTTCGACGGCGCGAGCTGGACCGGCAGCGCCACGCAAAACGCCGCCTTCATCGGCGTGAACACCACGGCCGATACCACCAACCGGCTGGCGGTCGCGTCGGACGCGGTGCTGTTCAACCACGCCGGCGACAGCGTCCAGGTCAAGCTGAACAAGAACGCCGGCGGCGACAATGCCAGCTTCCTGTTCCAGACCGGCTATTCCGGCCGCGCGGAGATCGGCTGTCTCGGCAATGACGACTTCGCCTTCAAGACATCCGTGGACGGAACGTCCTTCGCAACAGGCCTGACGCTGGTCGGCGCAGCCGCCGGCGTGCCCCGCCTGCCGAGCTTCACCGTCGCGGGACTGCCCGACGCGTCGACCGCCGGCGCCGGCGCGTTGGCGTTCGTTACGGATGCCAGCGGCGGCGCGGTGGTGGCGTTCTCCGACGGCTCGGCATGGAAGCGCGCCGACGACAGCGCCACAGTTGCATGAGCCTGACCGGCCCATCGATCCCCGCCTCGCTTCGGCGTGGCACCGGCCACCCGTCCGCACACCGCAGACAGAGAGATATGCCCCCTCCCAATTCCTCGCACGACGTTTCCGACGCGATCCTCGCCGGCGGCCTGGTGCTGGCTCCGGCCTGGGCCACCTGGCTCACCGAGCTGAACGCCCTGCTGACCACCGCCTCGCTCATCGTCGGCCTGGCCTTCGGCCTCGTCCGGCTGTGGGTGACGCTGCGCGACCGCCGCTAGAGCGGGATCGGCTCGCCCCAACCGCCCCGGTCGAAATCCCCGCGAAGGCGGGGATCCAGCGAACGCGTGACTCTGCGGAGGACTGGATCCCCGTTTTCACGAGGATTTCGTCTGAGTTGGCGGTCCGGCGGTCCCCATTAGCCGACCGGTCCGAGCGCCCTGGCGCGCCGCGTCCGGGCCTAGCCCCTTCATTCAGGAGCCTCCCTTTGCAGGAAAACTTCCCCGCCGCCCTCGACCAGGTGCTCAAATTCGAGGGCGGTTATTCCGACCATCCCAGCGACCCCGGCGGGGCGACCAAATTCGGCATCACCCATGAGGTCCTGGCGCAATATCGCGGCCAGGCCGTTTCCAAGGACGACGTCCGCGCCCTGACCAAGGCGGAGGCCGCGGAGATCTATCGGAGCCGCTACTGGCTCCTCGCCGCCTGCGACGCGCTTCCTGCAGGCGTCGACCTCGCCGCCTTCGACTGCGCCGTCAACCAGGGCGTCGGCCGGGCGAAGAAATTTCTTCAGCAGGCCGCGCGCGTGACGGTCGACGGCGCGATCGGCCCGGTGACGCTGGCGGCGATTTCATCCACGCCGCGCGAGGACTTGCTCGTCGAGTTCATGGCGCGGCGGATGCAGAGCTACGGCACGCTTGGCCGCCTGTTCCGCACCTTCGGCCTCGGCTGGTCGCGCCGCCTCATGGCGATCCACGCCGCGGCATTGGCGCTGACGCAGACGCCAAGCGCCGCGCCGACCGTCTGACCTTCACAAACCTCAGAGGTGTCCCATGGACTTTATCATTCAGCGTTTGCGCGAGCCGTCGACCTATGCCGGCATCGCCGCGTTTCTGGCCAGCTTCGGGCTGATGGGCCTGACCGAGCACGACTGGAACCAGGTTTTCGGCGCGGTCGCGGCCATCGCCGCCGCGGCAGCGATCTTCGTTCACGAAAAGCCGGCCGCCGGGTCCGATAGCGGGCAATGAGCTTCGGTCTCGCCGTCCTCAATGCCATTTACGCCGCGGCCTCGTTCTTCTCCGGCCTGATCGCCCTACTCAAGGAGCGGCAACAGATTCAGGCCGGAGAGGACAAGGCCGCGGCCCGGTCCCTCAAGGAGCAGATCGCCCGTGTGGAAAAGGCTCGTGCCGCTCGCCGCGCCGTTGATCCTCGCAGCCTGCCAGACGACGACCCCTACCGCCGTGACTGACACAAGCTGCCTGGCCATGGAGCCGATCACCTATTCGCGCAAGGACACGCCGCCGACGGTGGCGCAGATCCGCCAGCACAATGCGGCCTATGACGTGCTCTGCCGCACAAGGTGATCCGCAATACTACTTAACCTCATCACGCTCAAGACCATGATTTCAAAGCTGAATTCCGTCGTTTATTGGAAAGACTATTAATAGTTTTGGAATATTTTACTCAAAATTTCAGCTTTGCATTGAGTACAGCCATGATGAACCAACTGTCCGACTCCGATCTGGAACTGTGTGCCTATACGGTTGCCGAACTCGGCAGCGACCAGCCCGAAGACGTTCGATCCTCGCTGGCCTGGGTGTTGAAAAATCGGCTCCAGCAAGCCATCGCCGGCTTCGGCAACATCCCGAACATCGCCGGCGCCTGCGAGACCGTGCTGCGCGAGGCGGTCGGGCGGGCGGCGTCGGAACTCTCGCGGCCGCGCGTGTCCGACGACGAATGGCGCCGGATCCGCGCGCTCAACTATCTCGTCTGGACGGGGGATATCGCCGACCGGACCGGGGGCGCGATCGCCTGCCATCGCCACGACACGGCCCCAGCCTGGGCGCGAGGCCGCACGGCGACCGCCCTACTGGGGTCATTTTTATTTTTCCGTTGAGCCGCTTCGCCGCAATAAGGGCCGCTTGTCGTATATTCATGACGCATTCACGCTCTCCCTGCCTTCATAAGGGGGAAAGAGAACGCAAGAAATGAAACGACGAGCGCGCACACTGCTGCTGGCGGCCAGCGCCGCATTTGTGGCGGGGATCTCCGATTCCCCCGCGCAGAACAGTTGCGCTCCGAATTGGACGGCCAACCAATACAAATCCTTTGGCGACATCCAGACGGAAATCCGAAAGCAATATGGTGACGTGCGTATCCTGCGCGTGGCACTGTGCGGCGAAGGCGGCAAAGCCTATTTCCAGATCATCATCATCTCGGGTCAGGGCGAAGTGAGGCGCGTGCAGCTTGGCGCCGCCAATTGACCGCCTCGGCCGAGGACTTCATTTCTGCAAAGGATTGCCGAAATAGAGGATTTGTTGCAAAAACACACGATACGCCGATAAAAAAAGTCAAAGGCAGGTAGATGAGGCTTCTCGTAGTCGAAGACGATCGCGATCTGAACCGCCAGCTGGTCTCGGTTCTCAGCCAGGCCGGCTACGCCGTCGACTCCGCATTCGACGGCGAGGAAGGCCACTTCCTCGGCGACACGGAGCCCTACGATGCCGTCATCCTCGACCTCGGCCTGCCGAAACTCGACGGCCTGAGCGTGCTGGAAAGCTGGCGCCGCGACGACCGGCGGATGCCAGTGCTGATCCTTACGGCGCGCGACCGCTGGAGCGACAAGGTGGCCGGGATCGACGCCGGCGCCGACGATTACGTCGCCAAGCCGTTTCACGTCGAAGAAATTCTCGCCCGCGTGCGCGCCCTGCTGCGGCGCAGCGCCGGCCATGCCAAGAGCGAGCTGGAATGCGGCTCGCTGCGGCTCGACACCAAGCTCGCCCGCGTCACGCATAACGGCGTGCCGGTCAAACTGACGTCGCTCGAATATCGGCTGCTTGCCTATCTGATGCACCATCAGGGCCGCGTCGTGCCTCGCCTGGAACTGGTCGAGCACCTCTACGAGCAGGATTTCGATCGCGAACTCGAACACCGTCGAGGTCTTTATCGGGCGTCTCAGGAAAAAACTCTCGGCGGAAGCGATCGTAACCGTGCGCGGGCTCGGTTACAGGCTGAACTCATCAGAAAATGAAGCGTAACTCGCTTTCTCGCCGTCTCTTTCTATCTTCGGCGGTGTGGACGCTTCTCGTTCTGCCGGTTGCCGCCGTCGTCCTGATCTCCCTCTATCGCGATGCCGTCGAACGCAGCTTCGACGCCCGCCTCAATCAATATCTCGAATATCTGATCGCCATCACCTCGCCGGACCAGGGCATCGACATCATGGAGCCCGGCAGTCTCGGCGAGCCGCTGTTCAGCCTGCCGTCGTCCGGGTGGTATTGGGAAATCCGCTCTCAGGGCGGTCCGCCGATCAACTTCAAGTCGATCTCGCTGGCGTCCGAGGTGCTGACCCTGCCGAGCCAGGCGGGCGTGCCGCCCGACGAGACGGAAATCCGCAAGGCCTATCTCTCCGGTCCGGACACCCAGTCGCTCCGCGTTCTCGAACGCGAGATCACCATCACGCAGAAGGATCAGCAGCGCCGCTACACTTACGCAGTGGCGGGCGACGCCGTCGAGATCGAGGACGAGGTCGGCGCCTTCGGCACCATGCTGGCGACGGCGTTCTGCTTTCTCGGCGCGGGGCTGCTGATCGCGACGTTCTTCCAGGTCCGCTACGGTCTGCGGCCGCTGCACGATATCGGCGAGAAGCTGGCCGCGATCCGCTCCGGCAAGTCGCTCCAGCTCGAAGGCAAGCTGCCGGAGGAGATTCAGCCGCTTCAGGAGGAGCTGAACGCGCTGATCCAGTCCAACCAGGCCATCATCGAGCGCGCCCGGACCCATGTCGGCAACCTTGCCCACGCCCTGAAAACGCCGCTCAGCGTGATCACCAACGAGGCGCGCGGCAAGAACAGCGAGTTCGGAAGGAAGGTCGCCGCGCAGGCCGAGTTGATGCGCGAATATATTACCCATCACCTGTCCCGGGCGCAGGTCGCCGCCCGCGTCAGCATCGTCGGCGGCGTCACCGACGTGAACGAGACGCTGAGCTCGCTCACCAATGCGCTGTCGCGGATTTATTCCGAGCGAAATATCAGTTTTGCCGTGGATTGCCCGGCTGACGCCAAATTCCGGGGTGAAAAACAGGACCTGCAGGAAATGGTGGGTAACTTGCTCGACAATGCGTGCAAATGGGCCGACTCGCAGGTTTCCATTCATGTTCGAACGGATAAGGCAGCAAAGTCGCCCACAGCTAGGCAACTGATCGTGCTTGTGGATGACGACGGACCGGGACTGTCGCCGTCGCAGCTCGAAGCGGTGATCAAGCGCGGCAAGCGGCTCGATGAAACCAAGCCTGGATCGGGGCTTGGCCTGTCGATCGTCGCCGACCTGTCGGAAATGTATTATGGCAGTTTCGTTCTGCAGCAAGCACCGTCGGGGGGCGTCCGCGCCGAGCTTAAATTGCCGGCGGCGTAAGGTGTCGCAAAAAAGCCAGATTGCCAGCTTTTAGCTCGGGGTTGGGTTGGGCAGAACTCAAATAGAACGCATCAGTCGAAGAAGCTGACGTTCTTTCATTAAACGGGGAAAAGATGAAGCACATCGCATTTGTTTTATCGGCGTTTCTGGTTCTGCCGCTTTGGAGCTGTGGTCCTGCGGGCAGCCATCAGGAAGGCGGCACGGTGGTGGGCGCCGTTGCCGGTGGCCTCATCGGCAATCAGTTCGGGCACGGTGCGGGCCGCGCGCTGGCGACCGCGGCGGGCGTCGTCGTCGGCGGCATGATCGGCAGCCAGATCGGCAAGGACATGGACGCGGAAGACCGGCGCTACGCCATCGAAGCCGAGTACCGCGCCCTCGAAGACGACGAGGAGCATCGCTGGCGCAATGCGGATTCGGGCCATTACGGTTACATTAAACCGCGCCGCTCCTACCGTCGCGAAGGCCTGGTCTGCCGCGAATATGAGCACACCGTCTATATCGACAACGAGCCGGAGACCATGGTCGGCACGGCATGCCGGCAGTACGACGGCACATGGAAAGCCGTGGGCTGATGGGCCCGCAAGCAGAGCCATTCGAAGAGACGCCCGCCCTCGTGGCGGGCGTTTCCGTGTGACCCTGCGACGCTGCGGTCATTTTTCTTGATTCGTTTCCCGCCAATCTTGATATCAATTGGCATTGTCTACTTGATTGAAGAGTTCCAATGTTACTCTGGATCACATTCGCTGCGCTCACCGCATTCGCGGCCATCGCCATCGCAAGTCCTTTCTGGCGGACGGTTCAGTCCGCTGAAGGCGACGGCCAGGATCTTGCGGTCTACAAGCAGCAGCTCACCGAGGTCGAAGAAGAGCATGCGCGGGGTCTCCTGGGCGATGCGGAGGCCGCAGCTGCCCGTGTCGAGATCTCCCGCCGGATTCTGACCGCCGCCGAGGATAAAGATCGGGGCACCTCGTCCGCGCAGCCGTTCGCGCCCTACCTCGTCATCGCCTTGATCGCCGTTTCGAGCATGGGCACCTATCTTTATTTCGGATCGCCCAACGTGCCCGATCAGCCTCTTTCGGCCCGCGTAGCGCCGGAACAGCAGCAGCTGCTGCAGCAGCCGATCGACAATCTGATCGCACAAGTTGAGGAGCGGCTGAAAAAAACTCCGGACGATGGGGCCGGCTGGAACGTTGTAGGTCCAGTGTATATGCGGCTGGGCCGCTACCAGGATGCCGTTCATGCGTTCAGGCGCGCATTGGATCTGCTTGGCGAGAGCCCCGACCGCTGGATCGGATTGGGCGAAGCGCTCACCTTCTCCAACGGCGGCGTCGTTACCCCCGAGGCAGCGGATGCATTCCAGAAGGTCCTTAAAGACCGACCCGACGATTTCAGTGCATCTTTCTGGCTCGCGGCGCATCAGGAGCAGACCAATAAGCTCGCCGAAGCGGCAAAAAGCTACCAGGCGCTCCTCACGCGGACGCTTCCCGACGACGTCAAGGCCATGGTCGGCGAGAAGCTGGCCGGCGTCCAGGCGCGGATTTCCGGCGTCCAACCTCCGGCGGTGGCGGCCAAGCCGGCATTCGACGATAGCCAGATGGCAATGATCAACCAGATGGTGTCCGGACTGGCCGCAAGGCTCAAGGCGGACGGTTCCGACCTCGACGGCTGGCTTAAATTGATGCGCGCCTATACAGTGCTGGGACGGCGCGACGACGCTCTCAGCGCCCTGAAGCAGGCGGAAAGCCAGTTTGCCGAAAATAAAGAGGCTCTGGCGCAGATCGACGAATTCGCCAAATCCCTCGGCCTCAAATCATAATTCGCATCAGCAGGCGATTGGTATGGCAATGACACGGAAACAGCGTAGATCCCTTTTCATCGGCGGCGGCCTTGCGGTGCTTGGCGTCGCGGCATTCCTC
The DNA here is from genome assembly GCA_963727575.1 of uncultured Alphaproteobacteria bacterium. GTDB lineage: Bacteria > Pseudomonadota > Alphaproteobacteria > Rhizobiales > Rhodomicrobiaceae > JAHQVI01. The sequence goes on along the minus strand of CAVSIA010000027.1, from coordinate 200,612 downwards.
GTGCTGTCGGCGTTGCGGGATTCGATCGTGTTCTTCTACAGCCCGAGCGATGTCGTCGAAAAGAACATCGGCCCAGGTCAGCGTTTCCGGCTCGGCGGCCTGGTCTCCAAAGGCAGCTTGAAGCGCGTGAACGACACGCAGGTCGAGTTCGAGGTCGGCGACGGCAACAAGGCGATGGAGGTCAGCTATCAAGGATTGCTGCCCGATCTGTTCCGCGAGGGCCAGGGTGTGGTCGCGGAAGGATCCATGGACGCCGGGGGCCATTTCGTCGCGGATACCGTACTCGCCAAGCATGACGAAAAGTATATGCCCCGCGAGGTCGCCGACAGCCTGAAGAAGCAAGGCGTCTGGCAGGGAGACGGCACGCCGAAAAAGCAGGCTTCACAGTAATTTATAGGTACGGGCGCAAACAGTGATCGTAGAAATCGGACATTTCGCACTGATACTGGCGTTTGCCACGGCATGTCTTCAATGCGGCTCCGTGATATGGAGCACGGCCACCGGAAATCAGGCGCCGAGTCTCTGACCACGCCGGCCGCTCTCGTGCAGTTCGTATTGCTGCTGATCGCCTTTGTCGCCCTCGTTCACGCCTATGTCGTGTCCGACTTCTCCGTAGAAAACGTCTGGGCGAACTCGCATTCGGCCAAGCCGCTGCTTTACAAGATCGCCGGCACATGGGGCAATCATGAGGGCTCGATGGTGCTCTGGGTGCTCATTCTGGCGCTGTTCGGCGCGGCGGTCGCGATCTTCGGCACCAATCTGCCGCCCCGCCTGAAATCGAACGTGCTGGCGGTGCAGGGCTCGATCGGCGTGGCGTTTCTCGCCTTCATCATCACGACATCGAACCCGTTTGCCCGGCTGTGGCCCGCGCCGTTCGAGGGTCAGGGGCTCAACCCGATCCTTCAGGACCCCGCACTCGCCTTCCATCCGCCGCTGCTCTACACCGGCTATGTCGGCTTCTCGATGGCGTTTTCCTTTGCCATCGCGGCCCTGCTGGAAGGCCATATCGGCGCCGCCTGGGCGCGCTGGGTGCGGCCCTGGACGCTGGCCGCCTGGATGTTTCTGACCATCGGCATCGCGATGGGCTCGTGGTGGGCCTATTACGAGCTCGGCTGGGGCGGATGGTGGTTCTGGGACCCGGTCGAGAACGCCTCGTTCATGCCCTGGCTCGCGGGGACGGCGCTGCTGCATTCCGCGGTGGTGATGGAAAAGCGGGAAGCGCTGAAGGTCTGGACCATTCTGCTCGCGATCATCACCTTCGCGCTGAGCCTCATGGGCACGTTCCTGGTCCGCTCGGGCGTGCTGACCTCCGTCCATTCCTTCGCCACCGACCCCGAGCGCGGCGTGTTCATCCTGGCGATCATCGGGCTGTTTACAGCCGGGGCCTTCACGCTGTTCGCCTGGCGCGCGCCGCTGCTGCGCCAAGGACCGGCCTTCTCGCCGGTGTCGCGCGAGGGCGGTCTGGTGTTCAACAATCTGGTGCTCGTCACCGCCTGCGCCGCGGTTCTGATCGGAACGCTCTACCCGCTCGCCCTTGAAGCGGTTTCCGGAGACAAGATCTCGGTCGGACCGCCCTACTTCAACGCCGTGTTCGTACCGCTTGCGCTCATCCTGCTGGCCGCGCTGCCGCTGGGGCCGTTCCTCCCCTGGAAACGCGGCGATCTCACCGAAGCGGCAAAGCGGCTGCGTTTTGCCGCGATCGCCGCCGTCGCGGCCGGTGCGCTGACCCTCGTGCTGAAGTCCGACGGCCCGCCGCTCGCCGGCGTGGGCATCGCGATCGGGGTATGGATGATCGGCGGAGCCCTATCGGAACTGGCATTCCGCATCAAAGCATTCGTCGCGCCGCTGCCGGAAGTGCTGCGCCGTGCCTCCAATCTGCCCCGCTCAAGCTATGGCGGCACGCTGGCGCATCTCGGATTGGGTGCGATGGTGCTCGGCATCGTCGCCACCAGCTCGTGGCGCGTGGAGCAAATCCGCTCGATGAAACCGGGCGAGACGGACCAGTTCGCCGGATACGACCTGACGTTCGAGAACATTGCCGCGCGCGAAGGGCCGAACTACAGCGAGACCTACGGAACCTTCAATCTGAGCAAAGGCGGAAGCACCGTCACCACGCTGACGCCGTCCAAGCGCCAGTACGTCGCGCCGCCGCAGGCGACCACCGAGGCCGCGATCCATGCGAGCTGGGCCGGAGACTTTTACCTGGTCATCAGCGAAACCCAGCCGGACAGCGCATCCGTCGGCGTGAGGGTGTATTTCCATCCTTTCGTGCGGCTGATCTGGATCGGCGCGTTCATCATGTTCACCGGCGGAGCAATTTCGCTTTCCGACAGGCGGTTGCGCGTCGGGGCGCCGTCGCGGCGACGCGCCGCCCGGAGCACCGCCGCCGCGGGGCAGACATCGTGAGCTGGCGCCGCACCATGCTTCGCGGCGCTCTCGCCGGGCTTATGGCCGTCGGCGTTTCGACGGCCGCCCTCGCGGTGCAGCCGAGCGAGATCCTCAAGGATCCGGCAATGGAGGCCAAGGCACGCGAAATTTCCGCGGAGCTGCGCTGCCTGGTCTGCCAGAATCAATCGATCGATGACTCCGACGCGCCGCTCGCTCATGACCTGCGCGTTCTCGTCCGGGAACGCCTGGAGGCAGGCGACAATGAGCCCCAGGTCCTCGACTTCATCGTCGACCGTTATGGCGAGTTCGTCCTGCTCCGCCCACGCTTTTCGGCAAAGACCTATCTGCTCTGGATCGCTCCATTCCTGTTGATGGGAGCAGGCGTGTATATGACATATCAGCTTTTCCGGCGCGGCAACCGCGGCGAGATCGTCTCGCCCACGCCGCTCAGCGAGGGCGAAAGGGACAAGCTCCAGCGCATTCTGGATGAGAATGCGGGTTAAGCGGCCCCGGGCTTCAGCCTGATCTTTGCTTGGAGCGTGATGCGGAAAGCGGCATCCGATTTTCCGTTCGATCACCCGATCAGCTAACGAATCTGGAGCGTGCCGCAAGGCGACACTGTTTCCGACCAAGATAATTCCGCTCTAGAAATTGCCGAACGGATTGAATGGCTGCTTCTTCTGCGCCGGCGGCGTGGCAGGCCGGCGAGGCGGGGCCGGGATGGAGACGATCTGCGGCGGCGTCTCGTGCGCCTGGGTCGTCGATTCGTCCGAGTTGGCCGGATTGGGGGGTACGACGCCCTGGCCATTGCTGAACATGTAGCTCGGGCGAACGCGCTCCTCGCCGAATCGGCTCAGCAGAGACATCGTCGGCAAACCCGTCGGTTTCAGCCCAACCGATGCTTCGAAGTTCGAGATCGCGCTTCTCGTGCCGCGGCCAAGCTCGCCGTCGAGCGTCCCGGCGTAGAGCCCGCGCGTCTGCAGCTCGGTCTGCAACCGGACCATATCCTCGTGTTCGGTGATCAGCGTGTCGTTTTCCAGCTCGGCGATGATGTGCTCGAACGCGTTTCCGTTGACGCCGGTGTTGGCGATGATGTCGGGGTTCAGCTTCTTAACGATCTGGCCCTTCTTCAACAGAATGCGCGTTCTGGTGTAAGTGCCGACGTTGATTGCAACCGCAACCGGGGCGTTGGGCGGATCCTTCTGCAACAGAATGGGCGAGCCCGAAGACGCCCCGCCGGTGTCGCAGGTGTGCAACAGCAGCTGATCGGGATCGATGAAATGCTGCTTGATGAACCGCCATTTGATCTGGTCATAGTCGCGCTGGACCTGGCACGGACGGGAATAAGCGAGCTGCCAGTGCTTGTAGTCCCAGTGATAGGCGACCTGAAAGATCTTGTTCTCCTGAGACTTCCCGATCAGCTCGGTAACCGGGTGCGCCTCGACCTTCAATGCGCCGAACCGGCAGATCGGACGCTCCAGCTTCGCCAGCGCCCAGTCGCGCGGGGCGGAAAGCGGCGGCTCGTTATTGAACGCCGTCGTGCCCACGGCGATGAAATGCTTCGTGAAGGCCGTGCGGCGGCCGAAAATGCCGGTCTGCTGATAAGTCGTGCCGTAATTCAGCCGGAACGTCACGTCGTCCAGATCCGGTAGCCGTCCGTTTTTCGGCTGGAACAGGCAATGGGCCGCCGTCGCGACGATGTCCTTGGCGACGCAGAAAGCGGTGCACAGGGTCTGCGTCGACTGCTCGTAGAGCATGCCGATCTTGCCCTCGAGGGCCGTATACTCTTCGGGAAGATCCCGCCGATCGTCGGCTCCGAAAATCGCGACCTGCCTGAAGGAGGGGTCCGCGGGAGCCGGCGTTTCGGGAGACGCCAGCATTCCAGCCCGAGCTGAGCCGCCGCCCAAGACCCAGGCGCCGACGTTACAAGCGATCAACAGGACGCATATTTGCCGCTTCAAAACCCTACGCCCATGAGCTGGGATACCCTCCGCAATCCGGGCGTTGTACTTGTTTCGAGCCCGGACTGACATTAACAAGTTTTAACCTGCCGGAAAGTTAGATGTAACGTCACAGCCTATATATTTTCCGTCACCAACGGTCCAGATGCAACAGTTGAAAGGTGACGGGATGCCCCTCCCCCAGGAAAATCATCAACAAAGACCGGGAAACCGGCTCAAAAGGCCAAGTGTCGGCAAGCGAGGGCTCGTCGCCCTGGGATGTGCCGGCGCGCTGGGCATCGCCGTCTTCGGCACGACGGGCCTGGAAGTTCTCCATAGCACGCCCGCGTTCGCGCAGGACATGAACGCGGCGCCGACCAGCTTCGCCAATGTGGCCGAGAAGGTCCGGCCGGCGGTGGTAAGCGTTTTCACGAAGGGTACGGCCGGCGGCCCCGACGGTCGCGAGTTCACGTTCCCCGAGCTTCCCCCGGAGCATCCGTTTCACGATTTCTTCGACCAGTTCCGCCGCAACATGCCGAACGGCAAGCCGCGCCAGCATCTTGAGCGGGCGCAGGGCTCGGGCTTTCTGATCTCGTCCGACGGCTATATCGTCACCAACCATCATGTCGTCGACAAGGCGTCGGAAATCTCCGTCACCTTCGAAAGCGAAGACAAATACGACGCCACCGTCGTCGGTAGCGACCAGCGCACCGACCTGGCTCTTCTCAAGCTGAAGACCGACAAGAAGTTCGACAACTATCTCGAATTCGCAAACGAAGAACCGCGTGTCGGCGACTGGGTCCTGGCGGTCGGCAATCCCTTCGGCCTCGGCGGAACGGTTACGGCGGGCATCGTCTCGGCGGGCGGCCGCAGCATCGGCGCCGGCCCTTATGACTTCCTGCAGATCGACGCTGCCGTGAACCGCGGCAATTCCGGCGGCCCCTCCGTCAACCTTCGCGGTCAGGTCATCGGCGTGAACACCGCCATCTACAGCCCGTCCGGCGGCAATGTGGGTATCGCGTTCGCCATCCCCTCCAAGCTGGCCGGCAAGGTCATCGACCAGTTGCGCTCGGCGGGCAAAGTCAGCCGCGGCTGGCTCGGCGTCACCATCCAGGACGTCAATGGCGACATCGCCGAAAGCCTCGGCATGAAGGACCCGAAGGGCGCGTTGATCACGCGGATCATGGAAGACGGCCCGTCTGCCAAGTCCGAGCTGAAGGTTCGCGACGTCGTGGTCCAGGTGAATGGCGAAGCGGTCGACAACTCTCGCGATCTGGCCAGAAAGATCGCCGATCTGCCGCCGGACGCCAGTACCAAGCTGGTCGTCGTCCGCGATGGCCAGAACAAGGACCTGAGCGTCAAGCTTGGAGCCTTCCCGTCTTCGGACAAGCTGGCTGCACTGACGGAAGACCAGGGCAATGGCCGGTCGGATCACGAGCAGATGAAGGATCTCGGCCTTACGCTTGCCCCCGCGAGCGAGGTCGAGGGCGCAGGCGAGGAAGGTGTCGCGGTTACGGATGTCGACCCGTCCTCCGAGGCGGCCGATAAGGGCCTGAAACCCGGCGACGTGATCCTTGAAGTCGGTGGCAAGGGCGTTAAATCGCCTACCGATGTTGCTGACGGCGTCCGTGACGCAAGCAAGAAGGGTCGCAAGGCCGTCCTGCTTCAGGTCCAGGCCAATCGCCAAACCCGCTTCGTGGCGCTTTCGCTCGAAAAAAGCGACCAGTAGCTCAAGGCGCGATTGCAACCGGGCGGCGTGGCTCTCGACCAGGACCACGCCGCCCTCTATAACGGCCAGGTAAGAAGCCGTGCCCGAACACAAAAACGGAGACGCGTCGATGCGCGTTCTGGTCGTCGAAGACGACGTCAAAGCTGCGTCCTATCTCGCCAACGCCCTGCGCGAAAGCGGCCACAGTTGCGAATTGGCGACGGACGGCGATCAGGGCCTCGAATTGGCGCAGTCGGATCAGTTCGACGTGCTGATTCTCGACCGGATGCTGCCGCGGCGCGACGGGCTTTCGATCGTGGAGGAGCTTCGCAGCGACGGCGATCACACACCGGTGCTCATTCTGAGCGCGCTTGGAAGCGTGGATGACCGGGTGACGGGCCTTAGGGCGGGCGGCGACGATTACCTGACCAAGCCCTATGCCTTCTCCGAGCTTCTGGCCCGCATCGAAGCGCTGGCCCGGCGTTCGGTTCCCGAAGAAGCGAGCACGAAATACGTGGTTGCGGATCTGGTTCTTGACCGGCTGGCCCATAAGGTCACGCGGGACGGTGAGCCGATCCTGCTTCAGCCGCGCGAATATCGTCTGCTCGAATATCTGATGAAACATGCCGGGCAGGTGGTGACGCGAACCATGCTACTGGAGCATGTCTGGGATTATCACTTCGATCCGCAGACCAATGTGATCGACGTCCATATCTCCCGCCTGCGCGCCAAGATCGACAAAAACTACGACAAACCGCTCCTGCACACCGTGCGCGGAGCCGGATACATGATCCGTGACGGGGCTGACTAAACTTCTTCGGACAACGGCGTTCCGCCTGTCCCTGATCTATCTCGGATTGTTCGCGGCCACCGCGGCCGCGGCCGTCGGCTATATTTATTATCGCACGAATGTGCTCTTCGCCGCTCAGCTCGAAAGCGCGATCAAGACCGAACTCGCCAATCTCGATCAGCGCTACCGCCAGGGCGGCCTCGAAGGCGTCCGCCGCGCCATCGCCGACCGCAGCGAGACCCCCGGCAACAGCCTCTACCTTCTTGCGGACGCCGAGGGCCGGCATCTCGGCGGCAATCTCAAGGCGGTGAGCGAGGACCTCTGGAATTCCAACGGCAGCGTCGCCTTCTTCTATCGCCGCTCCTTCGACGATAAGACGGAGGAGCGCTTCGCCTTCGCCGTCGTGCTGCGCCTTGCCAATGGCTATCGGCTGATCGTCGGACGCGATATCGAAGACCAGCGCCAGTTCGGCGCGGTCGTGCGGTCCGCCTTCCTCTGGACCTTGGCAGGGATGGTCGTCGTCGGGCTGGGCGGCGGGTTGCTGCTCGGACGCAGCCTGCTGCGCCGGATCGAGGGCATGAGCGAGGCGACGCACGCGATCATGGCCGGCGACCTGTCCGAGCGCATTCCGCTGTCGGGCACCGATGACGAATTCGACCGGCTCGCGATCAGCCTCAATGCGATGCTGAAGCGGATCGAGGAACTGATCGCCGGCTTCAAGGAGGTCTCCGATAATATCGCCCACGACCTGAGGACGCCGCTGAACCGCCTGCGCAACCGGCTCGAAACGGCGCTGCGCGACCGGGCGGAATCGCGGACCTATCAGGAGACGCTGCAATCCGCGATCGATGACGCCGACGATCTCATCAAGACCTTCGACGCCTTGCTGAGCATCGCCAGGCTTGAGGCCGGGGCGGCCTACCGGGCCGATGAACGCTTCGATCTCGCCGCCGTGGTGTCGGACGTCGCCGAGCTTTACGAGCCGGTTGCCGAGGAGCGCGGAATGACGCTTCGGGTGGAGGCCGGGACCGAGACGATGATGGACGGCAAGCGCGAGCTCATCGCCCAGGCGGTCGCCAATATTCTGGACAACGCGATCAAATATGGCGCGGCCGCCAATGACGAGAAGCGCAACGACGTCGAGAGCGCGATCCTGGTCCGGCTCGTCAATCACACCGACCGGGCGGAAATCGTGGTCGCGGATCGCGGACCGGGGATTCCGGCGGAGGATCGCGAACGCGTGTTCAAGCGTTTCGTCCGGCTCGAAGCCAGCCGCTCGATGCCGGGAAGCGGCCTCGGGCTGAGCCTTGCCGCGGCCGTCGCCCGGCTGCATGGCGGCACCTTGGCGCTCACGGACAACCATCCCGGCGTTCAGGCCGTGCTGTCGGTGAGGCGCTGGGCGGGCGCGCCGGACCTGGACGTCAAACCGGCATGATCCCGCTCTATCTGCATCGCGACTCCTGGATCCATCGCATGCCGGCCGGTGCAAAGCTCGCCTTTTCGCTGATCTGCGGCACCGCGATGTTCTTCTGCGAGCCGATTCCGCTGCTGACCCTGATTCTGGCGGCAACGGTCGCTCTCTACCCCGCCGCGCGGCTGCCGATGGCAACCATCGCCGCGACGCTCAAGCCGCTCATGATCGTCGGGCTCGTCATTTTTCTGCTTCAGCTCGCTTTTGCCGGGCTGGGGGACGCCGTCAGAATTGTGCTGCGCATTTCGGCGGTCGTCCTGCTGACCTCGCTGGTTTCCCTTACGACGCGTTTCTCCGACATGCTCGGCGTTCTGACCAAGGTGGCGCGGCCTTTGGCCCATTTTGGCATCGGCCCCGCCAATCTCGCCCTCGCAGCCGGCCTGACCATCCGATTCATCCCCGCGCTCATTCAGGATCTCGCCGAAATGCGTCAGGCTCGGCTCGCCAGGGGCGCTTCGGGCCTCCGCAGCTTCGGCGCCGGCCCGCTGATTCTGAAGATTCTGCGCATGACAGATGCGCTCGGAAACGCTATCGCTGCCCGAGGCTTCGAGAACCGCAAATAGCCAGACAAGGGTTTATGGCGGGATGAAAATCCAGGACATCGTTCAGATCGCGCTTTTTGCAGCGCTGACCGCAGTGCTCGGGCTCGTCCCTCGGATCGACCTCGGCATCGTCCCCGTTCCGATTACGGCACAGTCGCTCGGGCCGATGCTTGCCGGATCGGTGATCGGCGCGAGGCGCGGCGGGCTGTCCCAGGCATTATTCCTGCTGCTGGTGGCGGCGGGCCTGCCTCTTCTTGCCGGCGGACGCGGCGGTCTTGGCGTCTTTGCCGGGCCGAGCGCGGGATTCATCCTCGCGTTTCCCGTCGCCGCGGCAGCGACGGGATGGATCGTCGAGCGGCTCTGGCGACGCCTGACGCTGCTCAAGGCGCTGGCCGCAAACCTGGTCGGCGGAATCCTCGTGCTCTACGTGATCGGTGTTTCCGTCCTCGCAGCGATAGCGGGCACTGAAGCCGCGCTCGGCGCTGCCATCTTTATTCCGGGAGACCTGATCAAAGCGGGCGTCGCAGCGTCGGTCGCCATGTTCGTCAAGCGCGGTTACCCGATGATCGTGCCGCATGAAAGCACCCGCGAGGGGTGATGGGCAGCTCCACGATTTTTTCGCTGTTTGAGCAGGCCGCGACGGATCATGGCGATGCGCCTGCGCTGATGATCGGGCGCCCGAAACGTTTCCTACGCAGAATTTCGCCAGCGCGTTTTGACCACCGCGAGCGAACTGGAGCGGGCGGCCGACGGTCCCGGCGGAATCGCGATCCGGATGTCCACACCGGAGCGCATCCTTACGACATTCCTCGCATGCGCGCGGATCGGCCGCCCGGCCATGCCGGTCGATCCTTCGCTGCCAAATGCGCGGATCGCGTCGCTTTTCAGGAATTATCCGCTTGCCGCTCTGGTCACGGACCAAGCGCCAGATCCTGACCTCGCGCATCTGCCTGTCATTACGCTGTCGCCGCGCAGCGACGACGAGGCTCGGACCAGTTTCCCGGCGGTCCAGAGCGACGCGGAGTTCTACTGGGGGCTGACCTCGGGCACCACCGGCGCGCCGAAGCTTTTCGCCCGATCGCACGCGTCCTGGGCCGCCAGTTTCGACGCCGCCGAGCGCGTCTTCGCCTTCGCGCCGCAATCCCAAATCTGGATTCCAGGCCCCCTTCATCACTCCCTCTTTCTGTACGGAGCCATGCACGCTCTTTGCCGGGGTCACACCGCAATCGTTCCCGAGGGGCAATTCCGGCCCAATCGCATCGCCGACATAGCAGCGCGGACGACGCATCTTTATGCCGTGCCGTTCATGCTTCGCGAATTGCTGTCCGCCGGCGTCGACGCTCCGACGCTTCGTTGCATATTCGCAGGCGGATCGAAGCTGCCCGAAGACCTGCGGAACGAATGCGAACGCGCCTGGTCCTCGGCTGATCTGGTGGAGTTTTACGGCGCCTCCGAAACCAGTTTCGTCACATTTCACTCGACCGAGATTCGCGCCGCGCCCGGTTCCGTCGGCCGGCTTTTCCCGTCGGTGGACCTGCAAATCCGTGACGATGACGGACGTTCTGCTGCCCGCGGGCGGGGAAGGCGAGATCTTCGTATCCAGCCCGATGCTGTTCTCGCGCTACGTCGGCGAGCAACCAGCGGAGCGATGGGTCTCGGTCGGCGACATGGGACGGCTGGGCGCCGATGGCTGTCTTTACCTGACCGGCCGCAAAACGCGGGTGATCGTCTCGCGGTCTCTGAAAATCCACCCCGAGGCAATCGAAGCCTTGCTGGCCACGGTCCCTGGGATCCGTCACGCCGCCGTCGTCGGTCTGCCCGACCCGCTCCGCGGCGCCATACCGGTTGCAGTTGTAGAACCCGAGACCGGCGCGCAGCTTTCACGATCGATGCTGGCCGCGCTGTGCCGAAATGCGCTCGGCAAGAGCTACTGCCCGCGGCGGTTCTTCACGGTCGAGCGCCTGCCGCTCACCAGAAGCGGCAAGATCGCCTCGGGCAGCATTCAGGACGCGCTCCTGTCAGCCGACGCATCGTATCAGGAGCTGAGATGAGCACGCGAAAGGCCATCGTCATCGCCGCCCGCCGGACGGCCATCGGCAAGGTCGGCGGGATGCACGCGAGACGGCGTATCGAAGCGCTGGCCGCTCCGCTCCTTCAGACCCTTCTGAACGAGACGGGGATCGATCCTGCCGCCGTCGACGAGGTCATTTTCGGCAATGCGGCCGGAGGTGGCGGAAACCCGGCGCGGCTGATTGCGCTCGCGGCCGGCCTGCCCGCATCCGTACCGGCATTCACGATCGACCGCCAATGCGCCTCCGGCCTGGACGCCATCGTCGCCGGTGCCAGATCCATCGAAACCGGCGCGGCCGACATCGTCATCGCCGGGGGTGCGGAATCGCCCTCGACAGCGCCCTGGCGCGTCGCCAAGCCGGGCAACCTCTACACCGGCCTGCCCGCCTTCTTCAGCCAGCCGGATTTTGCCCCGGCCGGGTTCGCGGAAACCGGCATGATCGAGGCGGCGGAAACGGTCGCATCAGAGCAAGGCATCAGCAGGCGGCGCCAGGACGAATTCGCCCTCGAAAGCCACAAACGCGCTGTCGACGCGGCACGAGCAGGTCGATTCGAGGCGGAAATCGTGCCCCTCGCCGGCGGCGACCGCGAAAGGCTCGACGAAGGGCCGCGCGCATCGCTCTCGCTGGACCTGCTGGCGCGAATGCCACCGCTCGTCCGACCCGACGGCAGCGTCACCGCGGGCAATAGCTGTCAGATCAACGACGGCGCCGCGGCGGTCCTGATCGTCTCCGAAGACATTCATCGCGACCTCGGCTCGCCGCCCGGGCTTGTCTTCCGCGGCGCCGCCGTCGGCCGGCGTGGAGCCGCGCATCCTCGGACTGGCAGCCATACCTGCCGCAAGAAAGCTCGCGCGACAGACCGGTATCGACCCGGCCACGGTCGCGGCGGTGGAAATTAACGAAGCGTTTGCCGCCCAGGTGCTCGCGACGACCGACGATCTTGAAATCCCCCTGGAGCGGCTCAATATCTGCGGTGGCGCGTTGGCCTACGGGCATCCTTACGGTGCAAGCGGCGCGGTTCTCGTGGTCCGGCTGTTTACCAGGATGCTGACTTTCACTCCCGACCGCTCCGGGCGCGAAGGGCTCGCGCTGATTGCTGCGGCAGGCGGTGTCGGGATCGCGGCCGCTTTCAACGCTTTATGATGCGTCCGGGGCGCACGCTGCACCGTAAAGTCGTCATATCTTCCGATTAAATTGACAATGGGGAACGGACTTAATCAACAGTGCGTTTTATCACTGTCAATGAAAGGCTTACGGGCATCCCACTCCAATTCGCATCGCCGGAAAACGCGTGGACAGTGCGGTTTACCGCGATTGTGAATGGGTGGCTTTAAACATAACGTTCAGATTGTTGTTCTGATTCGCGTGACCATCTGGCGGACGCGGCTTCTCCTGGAACAGCAATCACGTCTTTGGGGCGCTTATTGGGGCTTGGATGTTGGTCGATGAATCATCCAACAAATAGTTTTACGTTAGGCTGGCGCGAGTGGGTTTCGATGCCCAAGCTCGGGCTGCCCGCGATCAAGGCCAAAATCGATACCGGCGCCCGGACTTCGGCGCTGCATGCGTTTTCGATCGAGACGTTCGGCCCGGAACATCAGCCGAAGGTTCGCTTCGGCGTGCATCCGGTGGAGGGACGCGAAGACATCGAGGTCTATTGCACGGCCAAGGTAATGGATCGCCGTCAGGTCATCAGCTCGAACGGCCAATCGGAGATGCGCTACATCATCCAGACGCCGGTCCGCATCGGTGACCGCGAGTGGACGATCGAGATCTCGCTTTCGAATCGCGAAACCATGGCGCACCGCATGCTGCTCGGGCGTACGGCGCTTGAGGCGCAGGAAGTGCTGGTCGAGCCCTGGATCGAATACAAACAGCAACATCTCAGCTTCGACGTATACAAGGCAAAACCGGATCACCTGGTGGTCCAGCGTCCTCTGCGCATTGCCCTGCTGACGATGGAGCCGGAGAACTATTCCAACCGCCGGATGATCGAAGCGGCTGAATCGCGCGATCACGTCATCGAGCCGATTCGCACGGCGCGTTGCTACATGAACATCAATACGCTGGCGAGCACCGTTCATTGTGACGGCGCGGCCCTGCCCTATTTCGACGCCGTGATCCCGCGGATCGGCTCCTCGATCACCGCATATGGCACCGCCGTCGTCCGGCAGTTCGAGATGACCGGCGCATTCTGCCTGAATTCGGCGACGGCGATCTCGAATTCACGCGACAAGCTGCTGGCCCATCAGCTCATGGCCATGAGCCGCTTGCCGATGCCGGTCACGGCTTTCGCGAGTTCGCCGCACGATACCGACGACCTGATCGAAATGGTCGGCGGACCGCCTCTGATCGTCAAGCTGCTTTACAGCTCGCAAGGCAAGGGCGTCGTGCTGGCGGAAAACAAGAAATCGGCGCAGTCGGTGATCGACGCGTTCCGCAATGCCGAGGCGAATTTCCTCGTCCAGCAATTCGTCGCCGACGCGGCCGGTCAGGACATTCGCTGCATCGTCCTGGACGGCAAGGTGATCGCGTCGATGCGCCGGCAGGCGCCGTCAGACGATTTCCGCGCCAACCTGCATAAGGGCGGCTCGGCCCACGAGGTCAAGATTACCTCCGAGGAACGCAAGCTCGCGGTCAAGGCTTCCCGGATCATGGGGCTGAAATTCGCCGGCGTCGATATTCTGCGCTCGGAGAAGGGGCCGCTGTTGCTGGAGGTAAATTCATCGCCGGGGCTGGAGGGCATCGAAAAGACCACGCGGGTCGACATCGCCGGTCATCTCATGGACTTCATCGAGTCGCGCACCTGCCAGCCGCGCACTCAGATCCGCAGGCACGCCGTCGCCGCGGCGTGACTGCCATTACGCGGGCCCGCAAAAACGGCCCGCGCAAGCGCACTGTCAGACATTTCTCGCTTACGATAAGGCCTGCAGTCGGAACGGCAGCTGGCCATTCTCCGGCGTCAGTGTCACGGTTGCGCTGATACCCGCCGGTTTTTCGCCGACATATTCAGGCCGGAACCGCCGCAGCAGCTGCGTCAGCGCGAGTGTGTTCTCCACCAGCGACAGCGCGCCGCCGATGCAGGATCGGCGCCCGGCGCCGAAGGGCAGATAGCTGTATTTCGCCCGTTTTGTCGCATTCTCCGGCGAGAAGCGGTCCGGGTTGAAGTTCTCCGGATCGGTCCAGTATTTCGGGTGATGATGGACGATGTAGGCGCACATCACCATCTTGTCGCCCGGCCGCACCTTGTGGCCGCCGATTTCGTCCTCGGCGATTGCCGTGCGGATGAAGCTCCAGATCGGCGGGTAGAGCCGCATCGTCTCCTGGATCACGGAGCGCGTATAGGTGAGGCCGTGGACGTCTTCCCAGGTCGGCACCCGGTCGCCATAGGTCTGTTCGCCTTCGCGGCGGATGCGCTCGGCAACCTCGGGATGCAGATGCAGCAGGTAGAAGCACCAAGCCAGCGTTAACGCCGTGGTCTCCGTTCCCGCCCACAGATATTGCTTCATCTCGTCGATAATCTGCGCCTCGGTGAATTCAGGGCGGGTCTCATCGTTCACCGCATCCTTCATCATCGAAAGCAGCGTCGTCCCTCGGTCGTCCTTATGCTCAGCGGCAGCGAGAACCATGCTCGGCACGGAAAGCCACTTCATCACCGCGTCGGCGGCGGCTTCTTCCTGCGACACTTCGGCAGCGCCATTCAGCTTCTTCATGCGGATCGAGCTGTGCTGACCGACATCGGTATAGGTCTTCACCGCGCGGAAGATGACCTGCGGATTGAACGGCACCTCGCGGTTGAACAGCGCCTTGCAGATCATGCTGGCGGCCAGTCCCCAGGTCTCCTCGAGCATGTTGATGGTCTCGCCGCTTTGAGCGTAGCGTTCCCAGTCGCGCGTCTTGTCCTTCACGGACGATAGGAGATAGGGCAGATATTCCGTGAACATCTTCGGGGTAAAGGCCGGCTGCTGCGGCATCCGGATCTTCTGCCAGAGCGCGCCATCGATGGTGATCATCGAATTGCCGAAGATCGGACGCAGACCGTCGAAATACTTGCCGTATTTATCGGCCCCCTTCACCAGAACCCGCTCGAAATACTCGACGTCGCTCAGGAAGAAGATCCGCTCGTCTTTCAGATTGATGGGGACGCAGCCGCCATAGCGGTCGTTCAGGCGCATAAGCACCTGCATGGGATGGGTTTCTTTGGTGAGCAGGCCAAGCTTGAACCATACGCTTTCGGCCTCGCCGAGCGATTGCACATGCGTGTGCGCAATGTCCATCAATGTCCCCCTTCGTCAGATCGCTCGATGCAGACGATCAGACGGAAATGTCGCCGGGAATGCTGTTGCGGCACTTATACACCACAACTTTATTCGTACTTACACCGCAGGGTTGGGGGTGTCCAGGTATCGCGCCAACATGTCGCCGTCAGGTGTGCCCAATGCACATCACTACCACTGATAATGTCCATAAGTTCGACAACCGATAGGAACATTCTTTACCCTGTGTCGCTATTTAGCTATTCAGATTCGGTTACAATGCGGTGAATTCGGGGGAATCATGCGCCGGCTTTCGACGTCATTTCTAGCGCTCGCACTGGGCGCATCGGTTGTTTCCGGCGCCGCCTCGGCAGCCGATCTGCCTGCGGGCGGCTACAAAGACGATGCCGCACCGGCCTCGGACTGGAACGTTGAAGGCATCGAGGTCGGCGGGATCATCGCTGTGATGCCGACCTATGAAGGCTCCAGCAAATATGAGGTCCTCGGCTTTCCTTATATCCTGCCGCAGTTTTCCGGCGGCGGTACCGGCTTCTTCAGCCGGATCGACGCCCGTGCCCTGGATGATGTCCGCTTTAAGCTGATCGAGCGCGACGGGTTCTTTGCGGGACCGTTGGCAGGCTACGCGTTCGGGCGCCAGGAAAGCGATGGCGACCTGCTCGAGGGTCTCGGCAAAGTCGACGATTTGTTCGTCGCTGGCGGATTTGTCGGTTACGGATGGGACTTCCTGGAGTTCGACGTTGCCTACCAGCACTATTTCGGCGATGTGGACGGCTATCAGATCCAGTTTGGTGTCGAAGCCAAGCGCCCCATCAGCGAGCATGCAACCCTCACCGGCCGGGTGGGCGCGACCTATGCCGACGAAAATTACATGCAAACCTTCTTCGGCATCAGCGATGCCCAGGCGTTAAGCTCGCCGATCTTCGCGACCGCCTATGATGCGGATGCGGGTTTCAAGGACGTCTATGCCGAGATCGGCATCAAGGCCGATCTTGACGAGCGGTGGTCCGCCAGAGCGAGCGTTCAATACAGCCGCCTGATCGGCGACGCAGGCGATAGCCCGGTGGTGGAAGACGAAAACCAGTTCGTCGGCGTCTTCGGCCTGTCTTACAAGTTCGGCGTCGGCGGTTACTGAGCCGACGCCCAGCCAATATTTACTTCTTGAAGAAGGCTTCGAACGCCGCCCGTGCTTCGGGTGAGCGAAGGTGTTCGCCGAAATATTTCTGCTCGACCTTCAGCCGTGCCTCGATCGCCTGCCGATCCCGAAGCAATCTCTTGGTGATCCGCATCGCCTCGGGCGGACGCGCACAGCACTCCTGAGCCAGCTTCCGCGCCCGGGTCTCAACCTGATCGCGGGGTAATGCTTCGGTGGCGATGCCCATCCCTACCGCCTGTTTGCCAGTCACCGGCTGCCCCAGCGCCAAAATCAGATAGGCCTGCTTGTGCCCGACCTGGGCGGGAAGCAGAAGCGAAGACGCGGCCTCCGGCGTCAGCCCAAGGCTTGTGAACGGCGCGACGAGATGGGCACCCTCGGCGATCACCACGATGTCGCAATGAAGCAGCATCGTCATGCCCACGCCGACGCCGTTGCCGCCCACTGCCGCAATCAGGGGCGTTTCCATCGCGGCGAGCGTGGCGAGGAAGCGATGGACATCCGGAAGAGCCTCGGCTGGTTCACCCCGAGCGACGGCGGCAAAGTCCGTGAGGTCATTGCCAGCCGTGAACATGTCGCCCTCGGCAGTGATTAGAGCCGCGCGGATCGCGTCATCCGCCTCCGCTGACTGCAAGGCATCGGCCATCGCGCCATACATGGCCTGGGTCAAAGCATTCTTCTTCGCCGGCCGGTTCATCCGGATTTCCAGAACGCCGTCCTGCCTGGTGACCAAAACCTCGTCGCTCATGTCTCGTCCTTCCTCCCGGTCCTCAACGCTCGGTATAGTATACGGGCGACGGAATAAAATCGCGCCCCCCGAACGTGCCGGCATAGACCGAACCGGCATCGCTTGCGATAGTGGAGAGCCGATTAGCAGATGCCGGATGGAGCATGACAGGACAAAAATGGGATTTCTGGGTCGATCGCGGGGGCACCTTTACAGACGTTATCGGACGAGAGCCGGACGGCACGCTTCATACCACCAAGCTGCTCTCCGAAAATCCTACCGCCTATAAGGACGCAGCCGTCCAGGGCATCCGGCAGATGCTTGCCCTGGCTTCCGGCGATCCTATCCCCACCCGCGCCATCGGCGAGGTGCGCATGGGCACGACGGTCGCCACCAACGCGCTGCTGGAGCGCAAAGGCGAGCCGACCGCGCTGATCACGACCAAGGGCTTTCGCGACGCGCTGCGCATCGGCTATCAGGCGCGCGCCGATATTTTCGCCAAGAGGATCGTCAAGCCGGACCAGCTTTACAGCCGCGTCATCGAGGTCGACGAGCGCATCCTGGCGGACGGGATCGTCGAGCGCGGCGTCGATCCGGACGAGGCGCGAGCCGCGCTTTCGACGCTACAGGCCGAAGGCTTCAAGGCCGTCGTCATCGTCTTCATCCACGCCTATCGTTACCCGCAGCACGAAGCCGCTGTCGCCGAGATCGCACGCTCGATGGGCTTTCCTCAAGTCTCCGTGAGCCATGAGGTCAGCCCGCTCATCAAGCTCGTAGGGCGAGGCGATACCACCGTTGTCGACGCCTATCTGTCTCCGATCCTGAGCCGCTACGTCTCGCGCGTCGAAGACGAACTCGACGTCGGGCGCACCGGCGCGCGCGTCAAGTTCATGATGTCCTCCGGCGGCCTGACGGCGGCGAAGCTTTTTCAGGGCAAGGACGCGATCCTGTCAGGCCCGGCAGGCGGCGTGGTGGCGATGGCCCGAACCGGACTCTCCGCTGGCTTCGACAAGGTGATCGGCTTCGACATGGGCGGAACGTCGACGGACGTGACCCATTTCGACGGCACCTTCGAGCGAACCCTCGAATCCGAGGTCGCTGGCGTGAGAATGCGGTCGCCGATGATGCTGATCCATACAGTCGCGGCCGGCGGCGGATCGATCCTGCATTTCGACGGCGCGCGCTTCCGCGTCGGGCCGAGCTCGGCGGGAGCGACGCCAGGACCGGCCTGCTATCGCCTCGGCGGCCCGCTGACGGTGACCGACGCCAATCTGATGGTCGGCAAGCTCCTGCCTGACTACTTCCCAGCCATTTTCGGGCCGCAACAGGATCAGCCGCTCGACAGCGAGACGGTTCGTGAGACATTCCAGGCTCTGGCCGAGGGCATCGGCGACGGGCGAAGCGCCGAGGAGGTCGCCGACGGCTTCCTGAAAATCGCCATCGCCAACATGGCGGAAGCCATCAAGAAGATCTCCGTTCAGCGCGGTTATGACGTCACCAGATATGTCCTCAACGCCTTCGGCGGCGCCAGCGGACAGCATGCGTGCAGCGTCGCCGACGCGCTCTCGATGAAGACCATCCTGATCCATCCGCTGTCGGGGCTTCTTTCGGCCTATGGCATGGGGCTGGCCGACATTCGCGCCGTGCGGCAGAAGGCGCTCGAGGCGCCGCTCGACAAGGCGGTGCTAAGCCGGATCGCCGAGCTGAGCGCCGAGATCGGTTCGGACGCCATCGCCGAGATCAGGAGCCAGCAGGTCTCATCCGCCTCGCTGACCACCCATGTCACCGCACACATCCGGTATGCGGGCACCGACACCACCTTGGATATTCCGGCTTTCGACATATCGGGCGGAACGGACATTCACGCCGCCGCCATGGCGATGAGCGTCTCCGCGATGCAGGAGGCGTTCGAGGATGGCCATCGCGCGCGCTTCGGTTTCATCGACCGGAGCAAGGAGCTGATCGTGGAGGCGGTCACCGTCGAGGCGGTCGGCGGCGGGGCGGTTTTTGAGGAAGGCTCGTCCGAGCTGGCGGGAGAGCCGATGCCGACGCACCATCAATCGGCTCGGTTTTTCTCCGACGGCGAATGGCGCGAAGCGGCGATCTTCACCCGCGACCAGATCAAACCGGGGCACTCCGTCGACGGGCCCGCGCTCATTGCGGAAGATCATCAAACCGTCATCATCGAGGAAGGCTGGCGCGCGACATTGACGCCCGCGCAATCACCTGCAGCTCGAGCGGCACAAGCCCCTACCGCAGCGCGTCGCCGTCGGCACCGAGGCCGATCCGGTGATGCTGGAGATCTTCAACAATCTCTTCATGTCGATTGCCGAGCAGATGGGCGTCACCCTGCAGAACACCGCCTATTCGGTCAACATCAAGGAGCGGCTGGATTTTTCCTGTGCGGTCTTCGCTCACGACGCCGCACTCGTCGCCAACGCGCCGCATATGCCGGTGCATCTGGGTTCGATGGACCGATCGGTGGAAAGCATCATTCGCAACAATCCGGTGATCCGGCCGGGCGACGTCTTCGCCCTTAACGCGCCCTATAATGGCGGCACGCATCTTCCCGATATTACGGTGTGCACGCCGGTTTTCGACAAGGCGGGTACGGAGCTCCTGTTTTGGGCCGCTTCGCGCGGCCATCATGCCGATGTCGGCGGTATCGCGCCCGGCTCGATGTCGCCCCTCGCCCGCACGATCGAGGAGGAAGGCGTCTATATCGACAATTTCAAACTCGTCGACGAGGGCACGTTTCGCGAAGCCGAGCTGACCGCTCTGCTCACCGAGGCAAAATATCCGGTGCGCAATGTCGTCCAGAACGTCAACGATCTGAAGGCGCAGATCGCGGCCAACGAGAAGGGCGTTGCGGAGCTGCGGCGGATGGTTGGGCAATTCGGGCTGGATGTCGTGCGCGCCTATATGGGCCACGTCCAGGACAACGCCGCCGAAAGCGTGCGCCGCGTTCTCGAACGCCTGCCGGACGAGGCCACGTTCAGTTACGACATGGATCAGGGTTGCGTGATCAAGGTGCGGATCGCCATCGATAAGGCGAAACGCGAGGCGCTGGTCGATTTCACCGGCACCTCGCCGCAGCGGGACGACAATTTCAATGCTCCGGAGCCGGTCGCGCGGGCGGCGGTGCTCTATGTGTTCCGGGTGATGGTCGAGGACCGAATTCCGATGAATGCCGGCTGCCTGCGTCCGATCCAGATCGTCATTCCCGACGGCTCGATGCTGTCGCCGAAATGGCCCGCCGCAGTCGTCGCCGGAAACGTCGAGACATCACCAGGCGATCACCAACTGCCTGTTCGGAGCGCTGGGCGCACTATCGGCCGCGCAAGGCACCATGAACAACGTCAATTTCGGCAATGACCGGTACCAGTATTACGAGACGATCTGCTCGGGCTCGCCGGCCGGCGATGGCTTTGACGGCATTGATGCCATCCATACGCATATGACCAATTCGCGGCTGACCGACCCGGAGATCCTCGAATGGCGATTCCCGGTCGTGCTCGAGGACTTTCATATTCGGGAGGGCTCCGGCGGCAAGGGCCGATGGCACGCAGGCGATGGCACCAGCCGCACTGTCCGTTTTCGCGAGCGGATGGACTGCGCGATCCTATCGGGCCATCGCCGGGTCAGACCGTTCGGGCTGGCTGGCGGCGAGCCGGGTTTGCTGGGCAATAATTCGGTGCGGCGCAACGACGGCACCGTGGAGCAATTGAAAGGCTGCGATCAGACGGTGATCGACGCCGGAGAGGCGATCACTGTCGTTACGCCGACAGGCGGCGGATATGGCCCACGGTCGAACGAAACCTAACGACAGACCGATCGACCAACGGACCCCGCCCGACGAGCAACTCAAAAATTCCGCAGGCGGCGACGGAGGCTATTTGGGTGCGCGTTTGGCGAGGATACGTTGAAGGGTTCGGCGATGCATGTTGAGCCGGCGTGCCGTTTCTGAAACGTTCCGGTCGCACAGCTCGTAGACCCGCTGAATGTGTTCCCAGCGCACCCGGTCGGCCGACATCGGATTTTCAGGCGGCTCCGCCTTCTGGCCGGGTCCCGCTATCAGCGCGGAATAGATGTCGTCCGCGTCGGCCGGCTTTGCCAGATAATCGACCGCGCCGAGCTTAACGGCCGTGACAGCCGTTGCGATGTTTCCGTACCCGGTCAGGACGATGACGCGCGATTCCGGTTTGACGGACTTCAAGAGTGCGATGACATCCAGACCGTTGCCGTCCTCAAGACGCATATCGACGACAGCAAAGGCCGGCGGCCGGTTATGGATCATGGCGAGGCCGTCCTGAACCGACTCGGCCACCCGGACGTCGAAACCGCGCATTTCCATCGCCCGGCTGAGGCGATTTGCGAACGGCTTGTCGTCGTCGACAATAAGCAGTGTGTTATCCGGCGGCGAAACCGCGGCACCTGCCTGACTGACCACGTGATGTTCTCCTGCTTCCATGCTTGTAATATAGGTGGCTTTCCAAGCTACATAAAGTGTTTGTGTTAGAATCGCTTAAATCTCAAGCGGCAAACCAGAGGGCATCGTTCATTTGTCGATTAAGGGTCACGCGAACAATTGCGCCAGTTTCGGGAAACTCCCGGTTCTCCAAGGTTAACGTTCCGTTCGACCGTTCGAGCAGCGTTTTGGCGATAAAGAAGCCGAGGCCCATACCACCGGATCTGATTTCATCCTCAATATCGACGACCCTCGGTCGTGTCGTAACGTAAGGTTCTCCGAGTTGTCCGATGATATGCGTAGCAAAGCCTGGTCCATCATCGATAATAGCAATTGAAATTTCGTCCTTGTTCCACCCGGCTTTGATCTTGATATTGTCGGATGCATAATCGATAGCATTATCGACAAGGTTGGTTAGCGCGTAGATTAGCGCTGCATTCCGAGGGATGATTGGTTCCGGCTCTGGCTTTCCGCTTTTGTCTTTTGGGGGAGAGATTTCGACTTCGATCTCTTTGTCGAAACTTCGGAAGGGCTCGACGACTTCCTCGATCAAATGACCCAGCGACATTTTCGAGTACATTGCGTCTGTTTCACCGGTGTTCCGCGCGAGAGCGCTCAGAATGTCCCGGCAGCGGCCGGCTTGGCTGCGCAGGAGCTGGACGTCCTCATAGAGCGGACTGTCCTCCGGGATCTCCCGTTGCAGCTCCTTGGCAACCACGGCGATTGTCGACAGTGGCGTGCCGAGTTCATGGGCAGCGGCGGCGGCCAGACCGTCGAGCGCCGACAGTTTCTGTTCCCGCGCCAGCAGCAGTTCGGTGGCGGCGAGCGCGTCGGACATCAGCCGGGTCTCCTGCGCCGTCCGCCACGCATAGGTGGCCATGAAAACGATGCAGCACACCAGCGCGGTCCAGATTCCGAACATGTACAGCAGCGGCAGTTGTTCCAGCTCTAGCGGCGTCCACGGCAAACGCATGTGATAGAGCATCAGGATGGACGCATTGATCACCGCGAGCGCGCCCAGG
This sequence comes from uncultured Alphaproteobacteria bacterium, assembly GCA_963727575.1. Classification (GTDB taxonomy): domain Bacteria; phylum Pseudomonadota; class Alphaproteobacteria; order Rhizobiales; family Rhodomicrobiaceae; genus JAHQVI01. The sequence goes on along the minus strand of CAVSIA010000027.1, from coordinate 178,057 downwards.
GCGACCGTAATCCGCAAGGGCTGTGTGGAGGCGGAGACCGCCACCGGGACCACCATCAACAGCGAGAACGGGTTCTGAAGTCCGCCGGTCAGATAGAGGAGCGCCGCAAGTTGCAGCAGGTCAAAGCCAAGCATCAGCATGGCATGGCTGCTTTGCAGGCGTTTGCTGGGCGGAAACCAGATCTGCAGGATGACGTTCGACAGCCCGGAAACGAAGATGACCGCGAGGCACGCTCCGAGCGGCAGGACAAAGCCGAGGCCGTAATGAACAAGGAGCACGGTCACGGTTTGCCCCAGAACGGCGACCCATCTCAGCCGGATCAGCGTCTGCAGGCGAAGGCGGCTTTCACCGGCCTCGATGCGTTCATTCAAAACCATTTCAGCAACACCCACGTGGGCCGACCGTCGCACCGGTTTAACAAAGCGGCGGAATGACTATTTTAGCAGCGACACATTAGGAATTTTGCCTCTTTGATGCCAGCGGCAGATTGGAGGCTATGTCATAGCCAAAAAGCCGCCCACCGGAAGGACCCCCTCATGGCGCCGATTGCCGTAACCGACCTCGTAAAGCATTATGCCGAGGTTACCGCCGTGGACGGGCTGACCTTCGAAGTCGCCAAGGGCTCGGTGACTGCGCTGCTGGGCGGCAACGGGGCCGGCAAAACGACGACCATCGCAATCCTGATGGGCCTCGTGCTGCCCACATCCGGAACCGTGCGCGTCCTGGGCGCTGATATGGTCCGCGACCGCTATGCGGTGCTGCATCGGATGAACTTTCAAAGCCCCTACGTCAATATCCCGATGCGGCTGACCGTGCGGCAAAACCTGAACACCTTCGCCAATCTGTACGGGCTGACCGATCCAGCCGCCCGCATCGAGGAACTCACCAGCGAACTCCGGCTGGGCGAGTTCCTGGACCGCCCCGCCGGCGAGCTTTCCGCCGGGCAGAAGACGCGCGCGGCGATCGCCAAAGCGCTGATCAATGCGCCCGAGCTTCTGCTTCTGGACGAGCCGACCGCGAGCCTCGATCCCGATACGGCCGACTGGGTCCGCTCCAAGCTTCTTGCCTATCGCGACGAACGGGGAGCAACGATCCTGCTGGCATCTCACAATATGAGAGAGGTCGAGCGGATGGCCGACCGGGTGCTGATGATGAGCCGCGGGCGGATCGTGGAGGACGGGTCGCCGGCCGAACTGCAGAGCCGCTATGGCCGCGACACGCTCGAAGACGTGTTTCTCGACATCGTGCGCGGCCGCCGCAAGGACAACGCAGCCGCCGTCCCGCCCAGATTGCCGGCGGACGAAGCGCTGGCGGGAGAGTGAGGGATGCGGATGGAGGTCGCAACACAGCAATCCGGTCCGCGGGCATCCCTCCGCCGGATCGGCGCGATGGTCCGGCGTTATGCCGTCCTCGTCATCGGCTCGGTGCCGCGAATGATCGAGCTGATCTACTGGCCGATGGTGCAGATGCTGATGTGGGGCTTTCTGCAGACCCATCTCTCGGCGTCGACATCCATCTTCGCCAACGCCGCCGGTCTGCTGATCGGATCGGTGCTGCTATGGGACATGATGGCGCGCGGGCAGATGGGCTTTTCCCTCTCGTTCCTCGAAGAGATGTGGTCGCGCAATCTCGGCAACATCCTGATGAGCCCGCTGCGGCCCACCGAGTTCGTCGCCGCACTGATGTCGATCAGCCTGATCCGCCTGACGATTGGCCTGCTGCCGGTCATCTTGCTGGCGAACGTGTTTTTCGGCTTCAATCTTTTCAGCCTCGGGCTGCCGCTGGCTGCATTCTTCGCCAATCTGGTCTTCTTCGGATGGACAATCGGTCTCGCTGCCAACGGCGTCGTTCTCCGCTATGGTCTGGGAGCCGAGTCCTTCGCGTGGGTGCTCGTCTTTCTGTTTTTGCCGCTTTGTTGCGTGTATTACCCGCTCGCGACGTTACCCGGCTGGCTTCAGCCGATTTCCGCGGCAATGCCGCCCACCCAGGTCTTCGAGGGCCTGCGGGCGATCATAACGGAGAAAACGTTCCGGCCCGATTTGATGGCGAAGGCATTCGCGCTTAATGTCGCCTACTTCTCAGCGTCGTTCATGCTGTTCCGCTATTTCCTGCAGCAGGCGCGAATCAAGGGCTCGCTCATGCAGATCGGCGAGTAGCGGAGCCAGCGCCACCATTGGAGGACCGCCATGCGCACCCGTCTCATACTGATCGTCGTCATCGCTTTCGCCATCGGTGCGGTCGGCGCGGTCCTGCTGCGCAACGTCGAAACCACCGGCGTCATTCAATCCGGGAAAGCCTTGATCGGCGGTCCGTTCACGCTGACCAATACCAAAGGCAAAGTCGTCACGGACCAGGATTTTCGCGGCAAGTTCATGCTGGTGATGTTCGGCTACACCTATTGCCCGGACATCTGCCCCACCGAGCTGAACGTGATCTCCGAGACGATGAACAAGCTCGGATCGAAGGCCGACGACATCGTGCCGATCTTCATTACCGTCGATCCCGCTCGCGACGATGTCGCGAAGATGACGGACTACATGTCGAGCTTCAGCCCGCGCCTCGTCGGACTCACCGGCACGGACGAGCAGATCAAGCAGGCCGCGAGCGCCTATCGCGTTTACTACGCCAAGTCCGAGGACGGCTCGTCGGACGGGAGCTATCTGATGGACCATTCGACGTTCATATATCTGATGAGTCCCCAGGGCGAATATGTGACCCATTTTGGTTACGGCATTTCCGCCGACGATCTCGCTCAGCGCATTGGCGACGCTATGAGCCAGCCTTCGAGTTAGCGCCGCGGCAATCGGGAATTTACAACTTTTACGGGCATTGTCGTGAATCGCGAGACCGTTTCCGCCATCGCGGCAACGACTTGACCGCAAAGGCTTTTTCTCAGACGGCGGAATTGCGCCTCGTGGCGAGAGCCTGCGTTTTCTGACGCGATGCAACAATTCCGTCCCCAAATCGTTGCTCTCTGGTGGTAAGGGATCACCCTTTCCGGTAGGCGGAGAACGACGCGCCGTGCTCTATCATTTTTATGAATTTGCCCACGCGGCAATGAACCCGGCGCGGCTGGCCGCTGGCTCAGCGAAATATATTTTTCGCAACCCTTTTAATCCTTTAGCTCACACCGCGATGGGTCGCAGCACGGCAGCCGCTGCAGAATTGATCGAACGCACCACGCGTCGTTACGAAAAGCCCCACTTCGGAATCGAGTTCGACGCGGGTCGATGGTCGCAACGTTGCCGTCAGCCAAGACGTAATGTGGCGCAAACCGTTCTGCGAAATGATCCGGTTCAACCGCGACCTGCCGGCCAAGGCCGCAGAGGAGTTGTCGCACGTGCTGATCGTTGCGCCCATGTCGGGTCATCATGCGACCCTGCTGCGCGGCACCGTGGAGGCGCTGCTCCCTTTTGACGACGTCTATATTACGGACTGGACCGACGCGCGAAACGTGCCGGTGGATTGCGGCGAATTCGGTCTGGACGGCTATGTCGACTACCTGATCGATATGATTTCCCTGTTTCGCGGCGACGTCCACGTTATGGCGGTGTGCCAGCCATCAGTTCCCGTCCTCATGGCGGTCTCCCATCTCGAAGCGACCGGGTCCCCCTATGCGCCGCGCAGCATGACGCTTCTTGGCGGTCCGATCGATACGCGCATCAACCCCACCGCAGTCAACCAACTGGCCACGGATAAAGGCATTGAGTGGTTCAAGCAAAACGTGTTGACCACTGTTCCTTGGCCCAACCCGGGACACGGACGCCAAGTCTACCCTGGTTTTCTGCAACTCACCGGCTTCATATCCATGAATATGGACCGGCATGTCAGCGCTCATCGGAACCTGTTTTTCAACCTAGTCAAAGGGGATGGAAACTCCGCTGAGAAGCAGCGTGAATTCTACGACGAATATCTGGCGGTGATGGATCTGACTGCGGAGTTCTATTTACAGACCGTGGAACGGGTTTTCATCCAACACTGCCTGCCGCGCGGCTGCATGTTCTATCGCGGCAATCTGATCGACCCCGGCGCGGTGCATCGGGTGGCGCTGATGACCGTCGAGGGGGAAAAGGATGACATTACCGGCGTGGGCCAATGCCGCGCGGCACTCGATCTCTGCCGCAACGTACCGACCCGCATGAAGTCTTGTCTTCTTCAGCCCAAAGCCGGCCATTACGGCATTTTCAACGGCTCGCGCTTCCGCGCCGATATCGTCCCCAAGATCAATGCCTTCATCCGGCGCCACGACGTTCGAGGCAACAACGGGATGCAGCGATTTTTCAAGCGCCTCCGGGGGCCTCGTCGCACGGAGATTGCCCCCGATCTGAGCGCTCCCATTGGGATGGCTGAAATGCGGCACATTCCAAGGGCAGATGCGCTGCGTGCCCAAGTTTCGAGCAATTCAGATGATGTGTCCCGAATTTTTCTGCCGCGGCCCGTGGAAAAAGAAGACCTGCGAAGTTAGCGGGCCAAGAAGGCGCCCAGCCCCATAATAGATGAAACTTTGGTTACTTTCGGCCGTTTACCCTTTATCGACGGAAGGGTGGTTACACTTGTAGAGGTATGATCTCCTAGGGACTGTTACGAGGTGAGACATTAGACCTATAGCCAAACGCCCCGCTTGTGTTAAGGTTGAGGTTTATTCCCGAGTGTTATTCAGATGCAACAGCCATCCCCAAACACTCGTGATAGTCTCGTGAATGTAACGGTTACGGCAGAACTTTCCACCGATTTGGGAACTAGGTACCCATGTTAGTGACGCAGCTTAATACGCCCGATGCGGCACTCAAACTCCAGCTCGTTGGAGTTGATTGCCCCGTGGAGCTGCGCCGTTCGCGCCGTGCCCGCCGTTTTTCGCTTAAGGTCAGTCATACCGAGCGTGCGGCGATCTTAACGCTTCCGCAGGAAGTTCGGATCGAAGAGGCAGGCGATTTTCTTGCCCGCCATCGTGATTGGCTCAAGCGCCAAATGGACCGGCTCCCCAAGCCGATTCCATTCGAAGACGGCGCGGTCATCCCACTTCGAGGCATTCCGCATCGAATCAATTTCGTGGGCGCTGTACGATACCAAGGCATTGTATGGGTTGAAGAGCCCGACTCGGTAACGGCCGCCGATGAATGGAACCCTGCCGCCTGTAATGCGAATACGCAGCTCAAGGGCGAAAATGCACGAGATACGCGGGTTCTCCCGCGTATTTGCGTTTCCGGAGGGGAGCAACACGGTCCCCGGCGTCTGGCGGACTGGTTGCGGCTTCAGGCGAAGGTCGATCTGACAAAGAGCACATTCCTTCACGCGGGAAACCTTGGATGCCAACCTAAGCGCATCAGCGTTCGGGATCAGAGCACCCGGTGGGGCTCATGCTCGACGACCGGCACCATTAGCTTCTCCTGGCGTTTGATCTTTGCCCCGAATTACGTTCTCGAATATGTGGCGGCGCACGAAGCAGCTCATTTGCGGGAAATGAATCACGGTCCCCGTTTCTGGCGTTTGGTGCGCGATACAATGCCGGACATGCAGAAAGCGCGAAGCTGGCTTAAACAAAACGGCGCTGAGTTGCATCGCTTTGGCGCGGCCTGCTAGTTACCGATCCCGACGGCCCTCCCCGACATTCATCTGATTTTGCGAACATAGCGCAATAGCTGCGTCAACAACCCACCCGTCGCTGGCTGAAGCGGACAAACAATCTAAAGTATCAGCCCCAACGCTGAAAGGCGGACTTGTCGCCGCCGCGCTCCGAGCCAACGCCGAATAGCGGCCCGACGACGGTTCCAATCAGCCCAAAGATCAGGCGCGTTACCAGCACGAAGCCGAGCAATACGAGCTTGTCGCCGCTAAGAATGATATCTGTCCAGACGAGGTAAGTGTTGGAAAGCCCGAGCTGCTCCAAATAGGGCGGCAATTGCTGCGCCCATTCGATAAGCTGCCGCATGATTCCCGGAAATTCGATTGCCGTTGCCGCGAAAGCGATTGCACCGATGATGAGCGTCAGAATGAATTTGAAGGATGACCACAGGACGCGCATCGTTTGCTCTCTTTCGGTTTGACGTAATCTGCGGCGGCAGCACAGTAAGAATATCAGGCAATACAAAGGCTGCTGCAACACTCATATCATTTGCGGCTGGGGCATTATTATGACCCGCCGAAGATGAACGCGAGGCAATCAGGGGCGCCGGGCCTCTCTCGGCATCAGGCAAAGTCGAGCTAGGCTGCCGGGGAAAGGTGGTTGGTGGGGGATGACTTTCAAAATTCTTCTGGTGCTGCTTCTAAGCGGTGCATGCGCCGGCTGGCTGGCCGGACTCGTAACACGAGGCAGCGGCTTTGGCCTGGCCGGAAACTTCGCGATGGCGCTGCTTGGAGCCATTGTCGGCTACTATCTCCTTGGTGCGGTCGGTCTTACGCTCGGAGGCAGCAGCATCGGAGTTGCGATCACGTCTCTTGCCGGAGCATTCGCCTGCTTGGCCCTCGTCGGGCAAATCCGGCGATGAGCCTTGGATTTGCCGGGGCTTTCGCAGTTGCGAGATAGCCGGTATGATAATGTGTGGATTTGACTTCGGAGCGATCCACGCGGGAATGTCCCACGGAGGAATTGCGATGAGTGAGCAGCCGATCGAGCGCGACAAGCCGTGGTTGATCCGCACCTATGCCGGGCATTCGACGGCAAAGGACTCGAACGCTCTCTACCGCAAGAACCTCGCAAAGGGGCAGACGGGGCTTTCCGTCGCCTTCGATCTGCCGACGCAGACCGGCTACGATCCCGATCATCCGCTGGCTCGCGGCGAAGTCGGAAAGGTCGGGGTGCCGATCTCGCATCTGGGTGATATGCGCGCACTGTTCGCCGACATCCCGCTCGCCAGCATGAACACCTCGATGACCATCAACGCAACGGCTGCATGGCTGTTGGCGCTCTATGTCGCTGTCGCCGACGAGCAGGGCGCCCCCCGCGACGCCCTGACAGGCACCGTTCAAAACGACATCATCAAGGAATATCTCTCCCGCGGAACCTATGTGTTTCCACCCGAGCCGTCGATGCGGCTGATCAAGGACGTGATCGTCTATACCTATCGCGAGATTCCGAAATGGAACCCGACCAATGTCTGCTCCTACCATCTTCAGGAAGCGGGCGCGACGCCGGTTCAGGAGCTTGCCTATGCCCTCGCCATCGCCGAGGCAGTGCTCGATACGGTGAAGGCGTCCGGTGAAGTTGCTGACGAGGATTTTCCGCAGGTGGTCGGGCGCATCTCATTTTTCGTCAACGCCGGCGTCCGCTTCATAACCGAGATGTGCAAGATGCGCGCCTTCGTCGATCTTTGGGACGAGATCTGCCGCGAGCGTTACAAAGTATCCGACGAAAAGCTCCGCCGTTTTCGCTACGGCGTTCAGGTCAACAGTCTGGGGCTGACCGAGCCGCAGCCGGAGAATAACGTCTACAGAATTCTCCTGGAAATGCTCGCGGTGGTGCTGTCCAAGAAGGCGCGCGCCCGCGCGGTGCAGCTTCCCGCATGGAACGAGGCGCTCGGGCTTCCTAGGCCGTGGGACCAGCAATGGTCGCTCCGGATGCAACAGATCGTGGCCTACGAAACGGACCTTCTGGAGTTCGAAGACATTTTCGATGGGTCGACGGTCGTAGACGCCAAGGTCGCCGATCTCAAGCGAGAGGCACGGGAGGAATTGGAGCGGATCCAGGCAATGGGCGGCGCCGTTGCGGCGGTCGAATCCAGCTATATGAAGCAGCGGCTGGTGGAATCGAACACCGCCCGGCTTCGCGCCATCGAGGCAGGAGAAATGACCGTCGTCGGTGTCAACCGCTGGACGGAGACCGAGCTTTCACCGCTCTCAGTCGGCGAGGATAGCGGCATTCTCACCGTCCCCGAATGGGTCGAGCGGGAGCACGTCGAACAGGTCAAGGCATGGCGCAACGCCCGCGACGCGGTTGAGGCTGAAAAAGCGCTCGGCGCATTGCAATCTGCTGCGCAGGAAGGCCGCAATATCATGGAGCCCTCGATTGCCTGCGCTAAGGCCGGAGTTACGACCGGTGAGTGGGGCGAAACGCTGCGAAAGATCTTCGGCGAATTCCGAGCGCCCACCGGTGTCGCGAAGGTGAGGGCCGATAGCGGGGGGCATCTGGAACAGGTCCGCGCCGAGGTCGAGCGCGTATCCGCCTTGCTTGGCCGGCGAATTAAATTTCTGGTCGGCAAGCCCGGACTCGACGGACATTCGAACGGCGCCGAGCAGATCGCCGTGCGCGCGCGGGACTGCGGCATGGAGGTTGTCTACGAAGGCATCCGCCTGACGCCGGCAGAGATCGTCAACGCCGCGCTAGAGGAAGGCGTCCACGTGGTCGGCCTTTCAATCCTGTCCGGCAGCCACGTTCCGCTGGTGCGCGAGATCATCGAGCGGATGCGCTCGGCCGGACTCGAACAAATTCCCGTCGTCGTCGGCGGCATTATTCCTGCCGAAGATGCCAAGCTTTTGAAAGCTGCCGGAGCCGCGGCCGTCTACACGCCGAAAGACTTCCAACTCAATGATATCATGGCAGAAATTGTGCAGCTCCTCGATCCGGGCGTTCAGGCCGCCTGATCCAGATTCTCGGCCTCCGGCGCATTTCGGCCACAGCGCGGGGGCTAAAGTTCGATCCACAGGATGCTGTCTGGAATTATCGAATTTTTAACCAATGTTGAACTTGCACCTGCTCCAGCAAATCACGCATAGTTTTTGAAAAAGGTGGCTCGGGGGCGGACCGACGCTACACTTTAGCAAATCGAGGGGGCCAGATGCTGTCCGAACTTGCTTTTCGGGCACAGCTCGTTATTCGCGAGCAGCGGGAGCTGTTCGACTATTGGCGCAGATGCGCCGTAGGCGACGGATTGCCCACGCGTGCGAGCATAAATCCGGCTGCAATCCCTACGCTTCTTCCTGGCGTGAGCATTCTCGAAGCTGGGCCGCAACCGGAAAAGCTGATCTATCGGCTGGCCGGCACCCGCATCCGGGACATCTTCGGCCAGGAGGTCACGGGCAGGTCGGTCTTCGATCTCGAATTCGGCGAAAAACGCCAATACTGGTTAACGGTTTACCGCAAGGTCATTGAGGATCGGGTCCCAATGCAGGGCGCCGTCAAAGGTCCGGTGGCCGAACGCGATCACATTGTCCTGTTCTGGATGCGCCTGCCTCTTTCGGATGACAACAATCGCGTGAACCGCATCCTCTGCCACGATGTTTCTCTACCCGTCAGCATCGCTTATGAGCTCAACAGCTCCGGCGGCTCGCAGAAAAACGCGAGCTGACAGCCGACTGGCAATTTCCGCCGCCCGCTTTCTTGATTTGATCCGCTGGGTTCGATCGGCCACCCGCGAGAGCGATGCGGTGGAAATGACTCGTGCCTCGCTCCCCGAGCCTGATGCCTGCCCAAGATTGCGCAGGCGCTCTCTTTCGGCTTTGAGCGCTTCGGCGAGCGTCAGGTGACGATTGAGATCGTAGGCCCAGTGGCCGGTGCGTCCGCGCTGCCGCTCCGCACGTAACATCTTGCGAAGCAGCGCAACGATCTTTGCAGCATTTTCGAGCGAGGTATCCTCCAAATCCGACGGCCAGATACCAATCAGCTTGGGGAGCTCGCTTTCACGTTGAAAAGGTTTGTGTGTCGGAATCGAATGAAAAGAAGAGGTTTTGTTTTTCGGCTTCCCGTTTGCGAATTGCATGAGCTAAAAGCACTCCGTTCAAATACACGGTGAGCTTCTCATGACCTGCGGTGGCGGGGATAAGTTGGCGTCTCTTTCTGCGTAATAGCTTAAAAATACTTTATGGCCATTATAATCCGGGCTGCCCAGTCAATAATTTGGTCGTATTGAATCTCAGCGCCGTTATCGTATCGGGATGAGGGTCCAGCCGTGATTGCGTCCACGGATAAGCTTGCGCAGCAAGATCGGGCCGTCCGCCACCGCCACGAGGCAATCGACACCATGGGCGTTGTCGAGATCCTCGCTTCGGAACCGGTTTGCGATCAGCACTGTACCGGCATCGAAATATCCGATGGTCGCGTCAAGGCGTGCGGCGATCGGGTTATCGGCGGGCACGTCCAGATGAATGATGGAGTTTTGCTCCTGCTGGACGCGGTTGATCCGCCCATGCTCACCGATACGGCCGATGAGCTGAATTTCCCGGCTTGACCGCGTGCCGAGAAGATCCGCCGGCTCAACGAGCAGGGCGCGTGCGATCTTCTCCAGCCAATCGGTGGACACGGTCATATTCGCCGTTTCCAGCCGTTGAACGGTCTGGGGAGTGGTACTGATTTTGTCCGCGAGCTCCTTGAGCGTCATGCCTCGAAGCTTACGGAATTCTCGTATTCTGGTTTGCATCTCGCGTACTCTTACTGTTTTTTCACTGTAGACGAGATTTTTTGAGATTGTTTTATCCCCGTATTTAACTTTTGCCGTAAATTTTAGAGATCCAAGGAACATTCAATTCCGCTTTCAGCGGCGTTGCGATGGTTCCGAACGTGAGTTGATCATTCGAAGCTAAGTGGGGAGATTTGGTTTGGTGAACTTCCCTGAGGTTACAAAAGGCGTCGCACCGCTGGCGCATTTGTATGAGATCGTACCTTATATATCAATATATAGTAGTCACATTCACAGCCTCCTCGAAAACTGTTCGCTTTCGGCCTTCGGAATCGCGCCCTCATATCTCAGATCCCGACACCGTGAGATGCCCACAGCGCTTGCCCGCCAGATGGCGATGTACCTTGCGCATGTGGCATTCGGCCTGAACTACACCGAGGTCGGCTCGATCTTTGCGCGCGATCGGACCACAGTTGCCCACGCATGCGCCTTGATCGAGGATCTGAGAGATGATCCGGTCTTGGATCGCGCCCTCTCCGCCCTCGAGGCGGTGTTGCCCAGCCTGTGCTTCAAGCGACCCTAGGCCGATGGCAACAATTCGAGCAATTGTATTCACAATTTAGCACACCAAAAAACATGAATGATAACAAAGTTTTGGCGATATTTCGACGGTTGGCGAAGCAAAATTGCTGGCTTCGGGTGCAAAAGCCGGTTCAGGAGGACCCTCAGCAACACATCTGCGCGGTCCTCATTTCCGAGGGCGCAATCTGCCTCAAAACGCCGCATATTTCGCTTAGGCTGGTTAGGGAGTGGTTATCCGACGGACGGATCGAGCCATCTGCTGAAGGCTATCGCATCTCGCAAGCTGGCGTGAACTGGGTGCGGCGGCGCCTCTCGGCTGGCGATGAGTTCCAGGCGCAGCATCAGGAACGGCGGATTCGTGTCATCGATGTCGAAGGCAGCCGCCGGCCAGCCGTGGTCAACGATTCCGAAAGCCCGCTCCGGTGGCTGGCAAATCGTAAGGACAAGAACGGCGTACCTTTGCTCGCACCCTATCAGGTCGAAGCCGGCGAGCGATTACGTATGGACTATCAGTTCGCAGGACTTACCGCCCGCGTCACGGCAAGCTGGAGCCCGGCCGCACAATCCTCGTCCAACTCTGGAGCAAATGATGCCACAGGAATGCAGGACAACGTGCTCGCGGCACGGCAACGGGTGGTCCGCGCGCTTGCGGCCGTCGGACCGGAATTGTGCGGCGTTCTCGTCGACGTCTGCTGTCATCTCAAGGGTATCGAGGAGGCCGAGAAAACGGAAGGATGGCCGCAGCGATCCGGCAAGGTCGTGCTGCAGATCGCATTGACCAGCCTGGCGCGCCATTACGGGCTGGTCAGCGATAGAGCGCTCCATAAGAGCGGCAGGCGGGCATCGTTGCATTGGGGAGCGGATGACTTCCGTCCGGAAATCCGTAGCGGACGAAGCGGCTCATGATACGTGGCTTGCGTTTCCTAGGGTCGCAGCATCGGCGCGAATCCGCTCGATCATCGATGCGAGGCCGTTGGATCGCTGCTGCGTCAGATGTTCTTTCAACCCCATCCGGGCGAAGAGCGCCTGAGCATCGAAACTCAGAATGTCACCCGGCGCCTTGCCCGAATAGATAGCCAGCAGAATGGCAATCAGTCCACGGACGATATGCGCGTCGCTGTCTCCGCGGAATGATAGCCGCGGCGCATCGCGGCTGCCTTCGACTTTGGAAACCAGCCAGACCTGACTGGCGCAACCTCTGACCTTGTACTCGGCCGCATGCTCGGCTTCGCTGAGCGGCTCAAGCATATTGCCCAGCTCAATGACGTAGCGGTATCGGTCCTCCCAGTCATCAAGGAGCTCGAAGTTCTCAAGGATCTCGTCGATCGAAGTCATCTTTGCCGATTGCAGGCTCATACCCGTGATATGCGCCTGCCGGTTCGATTTTCAATTATATTTCGCCGCTTCGGCAGGGCATTGCGCGTCGCAAGCGGACTTTTCCCTGACCTCAACGACGCCGCTCAGGATATTGACGCGCTCGAAATAGCATTGCCCGCCCTCGTCGGTAATGCGGATGACCTTACGCCGATCTTTGTCCTGGAACTGCTGGCACATCGTTTTCAGCTCGACCTGCGCTGGGATCAGTGCGCTCGCCCCAGTCTGCGGCTGCGAAACGGTTCCGGAAAATCCGGCAAACGCACTTGAGAACCAGCCGGACATCCGCGCAAGATCCTGCTCGCGATTGGGCTCGATCCACCGCTGATAGGCAGGCTTGCCCTTCGGGTAGACGCCGATATGAATGTTGCTGTTCGGACACGCGCCGTAGGAGATCGCGATGGCGTCATTCAGCTTCACCTTCGAACGCTTCATCTCGAGAAAACACTCGGCGTTCTGATCCGCAAGCTTGAGCTGCTGTTCGGCCATGGTGACGGACACAACCCCCTTATAATCGGGATCGTATACCTTCAGATAGAGATCCTTCATCGGCTCGTAGAAACCAATCGCCGTAAGCAGCGCCCCACTTAAAGCGGCGGGCTTCCAAAATCCCATCGACTGAGCCTGCGCCTGCTGCATGTTCCTGGCCTCCCCTTACTCATGTGACCCGCCGCTCCCGTCACCTCGTGCGGTTGCGCGCAACGTGTTGTTAGAAGCGATTGCTATGACGCGATATTCGACGCCGCCCGCTGAATGCACATTGAATAATTCCCGCTAATGCGCCTCGTCCCAGTTCAATGCGGCGCGCGCATCGACCCTCAGCGGCACCGACAAAACAACGGCCGGTTCCGCCGCGCGCTCCATCATCCGGGTCGCCACCTCGATCGTCCGATCCGTCTCGTCGTCGCTTGCCTCGAACACCAGTTCGTCGTGAACCTGGAGCAACATCCGTGCCGACAGGCCCGCATCGGCGAGCGCGTCCGGCATGCGGATCATCGCCCGGCGGATTACATCCGCGGCAGTCCCCTGAATCGGCGCGTTGATCGCTGCGCGTTCGAAGAAGCTCTTCATCGCCCGGTTCGAGCTGTTGATCTCCGGAAAGTGAATGCGGCGGCCGAAGACCGTTTCCACATACCCCTTCTGCCTTGCCGTATCCTTGGTCTCCTGCATGTAGTCGCGGATGCCGGGAAAACGTTCAAAATATTTGGAAATATAATCGCCGGCCTCGCTCCGCGAGATGCTCAGATTCTGCGCGAGACCGAATGCAGAGATGCCATAGATGATGCCGAAATTGATCGCCTTCGCCCGGCGGCGGACTTCGGAGGGCATGTCCTTGATGGGCACCCCGAACATTTCCGACGCGGTCATGGCGTGGATGTCGAGGTCGTCGGCGAACGCCTGCTTCAGTGCGGCGATGTCGGCGACATGGGCTAACACGCGCAACTCGATCTGGCTATAGTCCGCCGATATCAGCTTGTGCCCCGGCTCTGCGATGAAGGCGGTTCGTATCTGACGGCCTTCCGCCGTGCGAATCGGAATGTTTTGCAGATTCGGCTCCGTCGAAGCCAGACGCCCCGTCGATGTCGCCGCCAGGGTGTAGCAGGTATGGACGCGACCCGTTCCCGGATTGATGAAGGTCGGGATCGTGTCGGTGTAGGTGCTCTTCAGCTTGGAAAGCTGACGCCATTCGAGCAGCTTGAAGGGTAGCCGCTTCTGGTCCTCGGTCAGGCTTTCGCTGTTGGCGAGGTCTTCAAGAACGTTGGCGCCGGTGCTCCACGCGCCCTTGCCGGTCTTCTTGCCACCGGAATAGCCTAGCTTGCCGAACAGCACGTCCGAAAGCTGCTTGGTCGACCCGACGTTGAAATTCTCACCGGCCAGCGAGTAAATTTCCTTTTCAAGGCCGGCGAGGGACTCGGTGAACTTGCCGGAAAGTCGCTTCAGCACGGCCGGGTCGACCTTCACCCCCGCGCATTCCATTTCCGCAAGCACATGAATCAGCGGCCGTTCGAGGCGCTCATAAACGCTCGCCATGCCTTCGGCGGCGAGCCGCGGCCCGAAGGCCTGCCACAGCCGCAGCGTCACATCGGCATCCTCGGCGGCATATTCAGTCGCCCTGGCCACATCGACCCGATCGAATGTCACTTGCGCCTTGCCGCTGCCGGCCACCTCCTTGAACGCGATCGGCTTGTGCCCGAGATGGCGCTGGGCCAGCTCGTCCATGCCATGCAATCCGATGCCGGAATCGAGCGCGTAGGACATCAGCAGCGTGTCGTCGATGGGCGCGAGGCGTATTCCGTAGCGGCCCAGGACCTGGATGTCGTATTTAAGGTTCTGCCCGACCTTCAGCACACTGTCGGATTCAAAGAGCGGCTTCAGGGCTGCGATCGCCTGATCCATCGGGATCTGTTTGATGTCTCCGCCGCCGTCCAGATCGAGCCCGTCGGTCGCCCGCCGGTGCCCGAGCGGCACGTAACAGGCGCGGCCGGGCGCGAGCGCCAGAGAGACACCAGCCAGATCGGCACGCATTGCGTCTAGCGACGTCGTCTCCGTGTCGATGCAGACATAGCCCTGCTCCAACGCCTCGCGGATCCACTCGTGAAGCCGGTCGATATCCGTCACGGTCTCATACGACTTCACATCGATCGGGATCGCACGCAATTCCGCGAGCCGCTTCACCGCGAGAGCGGCAGGCATGGATTCCACGTTGGCCGGCGCCGGCCTACCCTCGGAAGGCTCGACGGAGACGACCGTAACGTCGACCTGTCCGACGACGACCGGGGCATCCGGCAATTCGACTCCAAAAGTGGCCGCAACGCGTTTGGTCAGAGTGGAAAACTCCATGACCCTCATGAAGGAGAGGAGCGGGCCGGGGTCGATCTCGGTCAGGCAGGTGCCGTCTAGCGACGTCTCGACATCGACGTCATCTTTCAGACGCACGAGTTCACGGCTCAGCCTGGCTTGGTCGGCATATTGCAGCAGCCGTTCCCGCCGCATGTTCTGCTTGATGCTCGCCGCATTCGCGAGAAGTGTATCGAGATCGCCATATTCGCTGATGAGCTGCGCGGCGGTCTTCACGCCGATACCGGGAACGCCGGGAACGTTGTCCGTCGCGTCCCCGCAGAGCGACTGCACGTCGACGACGCGGTCCGGTCCGACGCCGAACTTCGCCACGACCTCATCCGGCCCGATGCGCCGCTCATTCCCGGGCATCGGATCATACATGGAGACCCCGGGCCCGACGAGTTGCATCATATCCTTGTCGCCCGACACCATCGTCACCGTGGCGCCCGCCGCAACGGCCTGCTTGGCGTAGGTCGCGATCAGGTCGTCGGCCTCGAAGCCCTTCTGCTCGATCGGCAGCAGGCCGAACGCCCGAACGGCATCGCGGATCAGGGGAAATTGCGGGACCAGCTCCTCCGGCGGCGCGTCTCTGTTCGCCTTATACTGGTCGTACAGCTCATTGCGAAAGCTCTCGCCGGCGTGATCGAAAATGACGGCGACATGCGACGGCCGTCCACCATCGATCCCCTCGCGCAGAATCTTCCAAAGCATGTTGCAGAACGTCATCACCGCGCCGACCGGCGTTCCGTCCGAGCGCGTGAAGGCGCGGCCGCGCGCCTGCGCAGCTTTGAACATCGCAAAATAAGCCCGGAAAATATAAGTCGATCCGTCGATCAGGTAGACATGATCGCCGGGCTGGACCGGCTGCGGAGAGCGGCAGGCGGCCTGCGTTTTCGGGTCGTGGTCCATTGTTTCCGTCATGGCGTCACTATAGGGGGCGCGGCGGCGTCGTTAAAGATGCAAGGTCGTTATATCTGGGGATGACGGCTGGGCACCTTGAGCAGCGAGGGTGGCCGCCAAGAGCGTCCGATGAGCAGCTTCTTTTTGCCCCGACTGAGCTTGGATTCCCATTTCCGGGTGCGCGAATCGTCGCAACCTCATTTGTTTCGCGGCTGCGATATCCGGCATGACCGCCACGCGCCGGAATTACGACAGAGTAAATTCCGCGGGCCGCCGGAGTGACCTCGACACGTGGATCCCGAATTCCCTAAACACCGATATAAGTTGGAAAATTTCGCACGACGCTGGCGGATGGGGTGGGATTCGAACCCACGAGACGGTCACCCGCCTGCCGGTTTTCAAGACCGGTGCCTTCAACCACTCGGCCACCCATCCAGCCTGAGGGCTAACGCTTACACCATGATGGCCGGTGGGAAAATGCCTTAATTTGACCTCTTTTCCCGCAATAAACACGGCGCCTAAGGCATCGACGACAATCAGAGGTCGCGGACGTCCGGTTTTTCAACCCGAATCCGAAAACCTCGTCGACCATGCCCGATTTCGGCCATTTTTGCAGTGCACCAAAATGCTGCAACGCAAAAATTTTAGATGTAAGGTTAGAATGCGCAAGAGTATCATAATTGCGGCAACAGCGCTTCTCGCAGGCGCTGCGCATGCATCCGAGCAGCAACAGCTGTTGACGGGCAAGCAACTCCATCGTGCAGTCAGCGGAAAAACCATTTATATCCAGACCCCGGTCGGATTGGAAATTCCGATCCGCTATCAGCCGAACGGCACCATGGTCGGCGTCAGCAGCGCCCAACTCGCAGCGCTTGCCGGCGAAGAGGTCAAGACCGACAAGGGCCGCTGGTGGGTCACTCGCGCTCAGCTCTGCCAGCAGTGGAGCAAGTGGTCGAACGGCCGCGCTTATTGCTACAAGCTGCGCGTCAGCGGACAGCAGGTCCATTGGACCCGCAACGACGGCGATTCAGGTACGGCGCGCCTGGGCAACTAAGCGCTTTCCATATGAGAATGCTCTGGAAACGCCAAACGCGCCTTTCCAGAGCATCGAACAATCCTCAGGCCCATCCCCCATCGACGGCTTGCCGAGGCCGATCATACGCCCCGCCCTGCCGCGATGGCGTTCATTGACGCGTCTGGCGACGCTCCGCTTCCAGCACGTGCTCCATGGAGCTTCGAAGCAACTCCGAAAGCCTCTGGCCCTGACGCGCCTCCAGCGCTTTCACGATCTCCATGTGATCGGCGATCATCTCCGCCATCTTCGCCGGCGAGAGCTCGGCCATCAGCCGCGCCCAGCCGATCCTGAAGAACACCGTATCGTAAATGTCCGCGAGCAGCGGATTCTTGGTCGCCGCGACGATCTTCTCGTGGATCTCATGGTTCGTGGCCAGGAAGGCGCGGACGTCACCGACCTGGTATTCCGCGACCATGCGGGTGTTCAGCGCCTTGATATCCTGGATCTCGGCGTCGGTGATGTTCTCGCAGGCAAGCTCGCCGGATAAGGCCTCGATCGTCGCCGAGATCGGCAGGCATTCCTCGACCTCTTCCGGTCCCAACGACGCAACGACAGCGCCTCGGTTCGGCGCAAGCTCGACGAGCCCCTCCGCGGCAAGCACCTTGAGAGCCTCCCGCAAAGGCGTGCGCGATACGCCGAACTGCTCGCATAGCAGCCGTTCGGGAATCTTGTCGCCGGGCAGGAACTGTCCGCTGATGATCATCTTCTTCAGACGCATCAAAAGCTCGTCATGCAGCGAATGCTGCGAAATCGAGTCCATCGATCTAACCCCTAATTGAAGTAATGGCGTCGCAGCCGGGACAGCCGTTTTGACAGACGGTTGTCCGGCCTGAAGTCCCCGTCGGCTGCGTCGCCGAACTTTTCCTTTGCGGCGAGCGCGAGCTTGAGAAGAACCGCAGTGTGGCGCGCGGTTCGGCCCGTCCCGTCGTTAATCTGCTTTCTGCATGCAAACCCATCCGCGACGAGCAGTGTATCTCGCGACGCCCGCCTGATCTGCGGGAATAGAGATTGTTCACCCATGCGTAAGGAGGTCGCGACCATCTCCGGACGATATCCGAAGGTCGTGCCCATTCCGCAGCAGGACCGGTCCGCTTCTATAACATTGATTCCCGGAACCATTGCGGCAACTCTTCGCGCCAGGGTTGCCGTGCCAAAGGCATGCTGATGACAGTGGGCGGCAAACAGAGCCTCTGCCTCTATCTTCATTAGTCTAGGCTTTATTGCTTTAACTGCAATAGGCTGGCTCATCACTTCTTCAAAAAGGAGACTTGCTCGGGCGAGCGCTTCCGCGCCGTCTTCCGCCAGCGTGTTCACCAATTCGTCGCGGATCGTCAATATGCACGCCGGCTCCAAACCGACAAGCGGAACCCCGCGTTCGACGAAAGGCAGCGCGGCGGCGATCAGCCGGCGGGCCTCGATGCGGGCCTCCTCGACGAGCCCTGCTTCCAGAAACGTGCGGCCGCAACAAAAAGGGCGCTCACCGGGCGGAGGGGCAAGGAGGCGAAGGCGAAAGCCGCTCGCCGCGAGGACGTCGGCCGCGGATCTGAGCGTCACCGGGTCGAAATGGCTGTTGAACGTGTCGGCGAACAACAAGAGTTCAGGACCGTCACCAGCCGCCTCCAACCGGTTGCCTGAAAATGGCGCCGCCGACCAGCGGGGCCAGGGTCGGTCGGCACTGACGCCGGTTATCCGTTCGGACAGGCGGGACGCTCGCGGCAGGATGTCGCGCAGGTTGAGGACGTGACGCCAGCGGCGCAAGCGCGGCGCCCGATGCGGCAGATAGGCGATGGATTCCTCGAACTTCGAAACGCCGTTCCGACCGACCCGCTCGCTCTGAACGGCGATCCTTGCCTGTGCGATGTCGACGCCCCGCGGACACTCCGAGCGGCAAGCCTTGCACGAGACGCAAAGGCTCATCGTCTCCATCATCGCATCGGAGGCGAGCGCATCCGCGCCCAGCTCGCCGGACAGCGCCAGCCGCAGCGTATTCGCGCGGCCGCGCGGACTGTCCCGCTCATCCCGCGTCACCTTGAACGACGGACACATTACGCTTTTGTCCAGCCGCCGGCAGAGCGCCGTCCCGTCGCAATTCAGTGCCGCAAGGGCCGTTGCCGCCTCGCTCGCCGCCGTACGGCGCAGCATCGCCGGTTGAGGCTTTGAGGGCATGACGATCTTGCCCGGATTGAACCGGTTATGCGGATCGAAGCGCGTTTTGATCTCCTCGAACAGATGCGTCAAAGCCGGATCGCGGATCGCCTCCATGGCGAATGAGCGCGCGATGCCGAGCCCTTCGACATTGCCGAGCGCGCCATCGCACGCCTGCAAAGCGGCCTCCGCTTCCCCGGCGATGGCCTCTGCGTCGGGAAGCACGCCGACGGATCGGATCCAGGGGCGCAGATAAAGCGCTCCGACCCCGACATGGCCGTGGCAGACCACCTCCACATCGTGGCGGCGGAACACGGCCAGAAAGTCTTCGGCGCCGGCGGCAAGACGATCGAGCGGAAGCGCAAGCTGCGTCAACGGCAAGAGGGCAGCGGGCGCCGTCGTCGTCCCATAGACGCGCGACAGGCCGGCGCGATGCGCCCGCCGCGCGGCCTCCTGAGCTGCCGGACCGATCAGCTCACTGACCGCTCTGACATGGCCGAGCTGCGCCATTGCTTCCGCCAGCGCTTTGAGCTGCCGCGCATTCTCGACCCGGTTCCCCTGCATGAACTCGACGAACAACAGCGCCTCGGCATCCTTGCGCAGCAAGCGCCGGGCCGGGTCGGAGGCATCGCGCCCGGTTAGGCCGAATTCCAGGATGCGCCGGCTGGTCAGTTCGATGCCGATCGGATCGAGCGCAGCAATCCGCGGGATCGCCCGCAAAGCCTCGGTGAGCGACGGCAGGTGGCAAACGCCGATGGCGCGGTTGAGCGGCATCCGGGCAAGCTTCAGCTCGATACGCTTGGCGATGGCAAGCGTTCCCTCGGAGCCGGCGAGAAGCGCTGCCAGATTCTGCTCCGCCGTCTCCGGAAGCAGCGCCTGGACGTTGTAGCCGTAGTGGCCGCCCCGCACGGCATGCAGCGCACGGATAGCCGCTTCACTGTTCTGCGCAGCCTCCAAAAGGTCGAGAACGAGCGTGCTTTCCTCCCGCGCCGCATCGTTGTGCGCAAAGTCGTGCGGAATTTCGTCGAAGCTGATTTCCCCGCCGTGACTGAGAATGACGTCGCATGCCGCGATGTTGTCGCGCATCCGGCCGTAAAGCATCGCCCGTGCGCCGATCGCGTCGGTCGCGGCCATGCCGCCGATCGTGGCCTGCAGAGCGGATTCGATGTCCACCGGAAACCAGACCCGCTCCGGTTTTAAGGCTTCGTTCAGCGCGGCAGGCGTAATGCCCGGCTCGACGATGCACGTCTGCGCGGACGCATCGTAGTAGAGCAGACGCGTCAGATATTTCGAGCAGTCGATGACGAGACCTTCGCCGACCGCCTGTCCTGCGCGCCCGGTGCCGCCTCCACGCGCCACGACCGCAAGCCCGGCCTCCCACGCGACGCGAACGGTAGCGAGCAGATCGTCCTGGGTTTTCGGGAGCACGACGGCCGCGGGAAATGTCTGAAACGGCGACCCATCCGTGGCGTACCGGCCTCGGCTGAAATCGTCCGTCACGACGTCGCCTTCAGTCAACTGGCGCAGACGGCCGGCAAGTGCGGAACGCGCCTTGGATGAGAGTGTCATTTCGTTGGTTTTAGTCTGCCGGTTTCCCGCGAGGCAATAGGCAAGCCGCCACAGCCGGCTCGGGATCGCGTTTTACGCGAGGCGGATCAGACGGGCGTGAGATTCATAATGCAGTATTCCAGAAGAAAGACATCTTGCGACTTCTGTGTTTTTGTCGCAGGTATATTTGGCATCACTCATTTTCTGAAGAGCGCATATACGTGAAACCCCTATGTTCCGCATTTTTACGTGCCCTGGGCGCTCGAAGGGCTTGAACTGTGTTGTGCAAAGATTCTATAGAGACATATATGATTTTTGAAAATTGATCAGAAAAATGATCTAAATCTCGATATTTCAACCCGTTGCGGGTGAAAGCTCAAGAGACCTCTAATGTCATTTTCCGGTAGAATACAATCGTCGTCTGAATTCATTTTAGAGAATAACAAACAAAATTTGGCAGATAAAACTTGCGAATTCTCAAAAGACAGTGAGATTACTCACTCGGAATTGAGATTTGAGAAGCGATCTCCTGGAACCACAATTGGTTCTGTGCTTCAAACAATCTTGCAGATGTCGCCCAACGCCATCATCATGACGGGTGATGACGGTGCCATCAAATCGTTCAACGATTGCGCCGAAAGCTTGTTTGGCTACAGACAATGCGAAGTTTTGGGCAAGAATATCTGTATCTTGTTTGGCTCGGAGTTTGTCCAACTAGATATGGGGATTAACCGACAGCGTTCAGAAAGATGCGAATGGCGTAACGTGGGCGAAGACGGCTTTGTCCAGGCCATAAGAAAGAGCGGCGAAGTATTTCCTGTCGAAGTGATGCAGGCAGCATATAAGTTAGAAGCATCACTAGTACATATATATTATATCAAAGATGCTTCTGTTTTCCACCGGCAGCAACAGCGAATCGCCGAGCTGGAGCGCGAGAATGCGCATCTTTCCCGCAATAGCATGCTCGGCGAGCTTGCGTCGGCGATCACGCATGAACTCAGCCAACCGCTGACGGCCATCGCCAACTACACCGCGGCAGCGAGCCGTTACTGGGGGCAATCGACCTGCGCCAACATGGAAGGCGGGCTCGAACTGCTCTCCAAAGCCGGCGAGCAGGCAAAGCGCGCCTGGCTGATCATGCACCGGCTCCGCAAGCTGCTTCAGCATAGAGGCGCGGAACGCGTGGACGAAGATTTGCGGCTGACGCTGGAGGACGCAATCGAACTGGCGACGCTCGGCGCAAGCCAGCACAGCATTTCGATCTCCATCGACGTACCGGACGAGCCGGTGATCGTCCGGATCGACCGGATCCAGGTCCAGATCCTCCTGACCAATCTGATCCGCAATGCGGTGGACGAGCTTCGCGTGTCGCCGGGCGACCGGAAGATCTGGATCAAACTGACTGTGAACGACGATGGTGTAGCCGAGGTCCGTGTCGAGGATACGGGCCCCGGCATCGCCCCTGAGGTCTACGAGAATATTTTCGATCCATTTTTGACGACCAAACCTGAAGGTCTCGGGGTCGGTCTCGCTGTGTCCAGGCGGATTGCGCAGGCACATGGCGGATGGCTGGCCGCAAAGAACCGGGCGGAAGGCGGCGCTGCTTTCAGCTTCCTGCTTCCGGTAAGTAAATGAGTATGAGTGAGATGGTTAAAAATGAACAAGGCATTGCTAGTACACGTCGTCGATGACGACAACGCAGTTCGTGACTCCCTGGGTACATTATTGCGCAGCGTCGGCTACAACGTCCGCACGCATGAATGCGCCAGAAGTTTCTTTGATGCATTTATTCCAGACCAGACGGGCTGCGTTCTCGTCGACATGAGAATGCCGGATGCGACGGGTGCGGAGGTTCAGGACCGCATCGCCCGCATCGGCGACACGATCCCGGTGATCATTATTACCGGTCACGCAAATATCCGCATGGCTGTCTCGGCGATGAAGCGCGGTGCGGTCGAGTTCCTCGAGAAGCCGGTGGAGCCGTCGGTCCTGCTCGACCATGTCGACAAGGCGATGAAGCGCCGGGAATATGAGCTCGGCGAGCGCGAAAAAGTCCAGGATGTTCAGGCCAAGTTCGGCGTCTTGACGCCTCGCGAAAGGGATGTCCTCCGGCATTTGCTCGTGGGCAGGCCGAATAAAATCATCGCCCGCGAACTCGGCCTCAGCCCTCGGACCGTGGAAATTCACCGCGCGCGGGTGATGGAAAAGACCGGTGCCGGCAGCCTGCCGCGCCTCGTCCGCATGGCGCTGGCCGCGGGAATGGATCCGGACGTTGCGCTCGCCAAATAGGCGCCGCCTGCTCCCATCAGATTTGTTAGACCGCGCCCGGTACAGGGCGCGGTTTTTTGTTTTGGGCGCCTTGACATTGCCCCTCGGCCGCGACGCTCGCCAACGCAGAAATCCTCCGTCTTCCACACCTGGATCTTGGTTAGCGCCGCTCCATCGAACCGTCCATCCCGCCCCGATTTCGTGCCGTGCGGGAGCAATCGAAACATCTCCTTAACCATTCGCTAACGATCGCAGCCTAAGGTTGCATTCTTTCGAGAATGAAATCTTTGCGTTGGTAGTCAGTACGCGCCTGACAGACTTGGTCCGGCGCGGCGCATGTGAAGGGTGTGTATCGTGTCCCAGGCTCGCGCTGTCCTCACGCGCCGGAGAAATCGCCGGAACTCTGCGAGATTTTGCCTTAGCGCCCTGCTGATCCTTCCTGTCGCCATCGTGCTGGCCGGCTGCGATCTGCGCTGGTCGGGCGGCAGCCTGTGGGGCAACAACGAGGACACCCGTCTTGGACCGCGTATCGTCGAACTCGGTCAGCCTGTGCCGAAAGGCGGCGGCCGCTATAAGGTCGGCGCCCCCTACCGCGTCAACGGCCGCACTTACGCGCCGGAAGAAATCTCCCATTACGATACGACCGGTACGGCGTCCTGGTACGGCGAGATGTTCCACGGCAGACGAACGGCGAATGGCGAGATCTACGACATGGAGGCCCTGACCGCGGCCCATCCGACGCTGCCGATCCCGTCCTACGCCCGGGTCACCAATCTGCGCAACGGGCGTTCCCTGGTCGTTCGCGTCAATGACCGCGGCCCCTATGCCAGCAACCGCATCATCGATCTATCCTGGGCGGTGGCCTCGCTCCTGCAGATGCGCGCGGCAGGAACCGCGCCGGTCCGCGTCCAGTATCTCGGCCCGGCTCCACTGAGCGGTGACGACGGCTATGAGCGTTCGATCCTGGCCCGCCAGGAATGGGCCGGCGCACGCGTCGCCTACGCCCCCTCCCCGGCCAAGGCGATGCGCTACCGCCAGGCATCCGCCGACTACCGCTATACCGTCGAGCGATCGCGCAAATCGGCGAGCGTCGCCGCGCTGCGGCCCTCGCGATCGGAGCGCCCCGTCAAAGTGGCGGAGCTGACGCCGCCCGCTCGCGCTCCCCGCGCGGTCCGTCCGAAAACCACCTCGCACATCGCCCAAGCCGTGCAGCAGCGCGTCAAACCCGTTGCGGCGGCCGCTCCTAGGCGCCCGGTCCGTCCGCATGGTCGCGACCGTGATTGCCCGGCCGATCACGTCATCGGAACCGGCGGCGCGCAAACCCGTGGCCGTCGCCAGCACTGTCGCCGCCGAGCCCAAGCCGATTTACGTCGAAGCCGGCCTGTTCCCGAAAAAGCCCATGGCGGAAAAACTAGCGACGATCCTGGCGGAGATCGCTCCGACATCGGTCGAAGCGGTAACGATCGGCAACCGCTCGGTCCACCGCATCCGGATCGGCCCGTTTCCGCACCGGAACGCCGCAAACGCCGCCGCCGAGCGCATCCGGGCGGCCGGTTTGACCAGCGCGCGGGTCGAGGAAGCGCGAGGCGGATAGCCGGCGCCGCTCCCGAGAGCGCCGCGGTGAGGCGATTTCGTGAGCGCGGCATTGATTTTTGCCGGCTCGCGGCCGATAGTGCCGCAAGCTTTTTTGACAACGATTCGCCGTAAATTGGTCGCTCATGCCCTTCGTGCAGCGTTACAGCCTCGCCGCCCTTCTCCTTTTGATCCTCCTCGGTGCCGCCCCGACCTCGCTTCACGCGCAGGTCGAAACCGAGGCGCAATATGCGTTTCTTGTCGACGCAGAAACGCAGACAGTGCTGTTCGAGAAAAGCGCAGACGAGCTCATGCAGCCTGCCAGCATGAGCAAGCTGATGACGCTTGCCGTCGTCTTCAACGCGCTCGAAAGCGGCAAGATCAACCTGCAGACCCAGTTCAACGTCAGCGAGAATGCCTGGCGCAACGGCGGCGCGCCGTCGGGAACGGCTGCGATGTTCGCGCCGATCCATTCCGATGTCTCGGTCGAGGAACTGCTGCAGGGCATCATCGTCCAGTCCGGCAACGATGCGTGCATGATCCTGGCCGAGGGGATCGCCGGCACGGAAGGCGCCTTCGCGCAGATGATGACCGATTACGCGCGCAAGATCGGCATGAAGAAATCGACTTTCGGCAATTCGACCGGCCTGCCCAACCCCGAGCAGCTCATGACCGCGCGGGAGCTGGCACAGCTCGCTCTGCACCTGCTGCGGCAATACCCGCAATACTACCCCTATTTTCAGCAGAAAGAATTCCAGTACCGGAAGCACAAATTCTACAACCGCAATCCGCTGGTATCGGCCAATATCGGCGCTGACGGCTTGAAGACCGGGTTCACGTCGGATTCCGGTTACGGCCTTGTCGGCTCGGCGGTTCAAGATGGCCGGCGGCTGGTCGTCGTCGTCAACGGGCTGAAGACCGGAAGCGCGCGCAAGGACGAAGCGGTCAAGCTTCTGAACTGGGGCTTCCGCAATTTCGGCAAGTTCACGCTATTCAAGGCGGAGGAGGAGGTCGGCGAGGCGTTGGTCTGGGGCGGCGAGAAGCGCTATGTCAGCTTGCGCGGCGAAGGCGATGTGCAATTGCTGCTGCCGCGCAACGCCAAACAGCAGCGGCTGCGCGGGGAAATCGTCTATCTCGGCCCGGTCATCGCCCCGATCAAACAGGGCGACCCCATAGGCAAGCTGCGCGTATGGACCGAGGACGGCGTCGAGACCGCAGCGCCCGCTTTATGCCGCCGAATCCATAAAGAGAGGCGGAATTATCAGGCAGGGCTTCGACTCTGCCCTTAATCTCGCATTCGGCTGGCTGATCCACCGGGGCGCCGGAAAAGAGCACTGACCGCTTGATGCCCGCGCCTTGCGGGTTTATGTCCAGCTAAGGCCTTTGCATGGCTGGATAGGAGGCGGCGCGTGCCGGTGGGCAAATTCATCACGCTTGAAGGCGGCGAAGGCGCGGGCAAGAGCACGCAGGCCAAAATCCTTGGCGACAGGCTTTCCGCGCTCGGCATCAACACCCTGGTCACGCGCGAGCCGGGCGGATCGCCGCGAGCCGAGGCCATTCGCGCGGTGCTGCTCTCCGGCAAGGCCAAGCGGCTGGGCCCGATGGCCGAGACGCTTCTGTTCTATGTCGCCCGCGATTCTCATCTCGAACTGACCATCCGGCCGGCTTTGGCGCGCGGCACCTGGGTGATCTGCGACCGGTTTCACGATTCCACGCGCGCCTATCAGGGGGCGGCGGGGGGCGTGTCCATCGCAGCCATCGATGCGCTCGAGCGCATCGTCGTCGGCGCCACGCAGCCCGAACTCACGTTGATCCTCGACCTGCCGCCGGAGGAAGGGCTGAAACGGGCGCAGGCGCGTGCCGAAGCGGTCCAGCAGGGCGCGGACCGTTTCGAAAGCATGTCGCTCATTTTCCACCAGAATCTGCGCCAGGAGTTCCTGCAAATCGCCGAGGCCGAGCCCTGGCGCTGCGCGGTGATCGACGCGAGAGGCACCGTGGAGCATGTTGCGGAAGCGATCTGGGCCGAAACGGCGCAGCGCCTCAATCTCTAAGAAACGATGGCCAGAGCGCGCACCGTAGACAGCGACAACGAGGCTCCTCCCGAGGCGGACCGTCTGGCCGGGTGGCCGCATCCGCGCGAAACCCGCGGCGTCCTCGGCCATGATGCGGCGGAAAGCCTTATCGCGGGAGCCGTCTCCTCGAACCGCTTTCATCACGCCTGGCTGATGACCGGCCAGCACGGCATCGGCAAAGCCACATTCGCATATCGCCTCGCACGCTTTCTTCTGGCACAGCAGGAAACGTTGCCTTTGGAGCTGGCAACGCTCGCCATCCCCGAGGATGCCAAAGCCTATCGCCAGGTCGCTCATCTCTCCCACCCCGGCCTGCTGCTCATCCGCCGGGCTTGGGACCAGCAAGGCAAGAAGTTCCGGCAAAGCATCGCCATCGACGATATCCGCGCACTGCGCCATTTCCTGCAGCGGACCGCCGTGACGCCCTGGCGCGTGGTCATCGTCGACAGCGCCGACGATCTCAATCAGAATTCAGCCAACGCCCTCTTGAAATCCCTGGAGGAGCCGCCGATCCGGACGGTGTTCCTGCTGATTTCGTCGTCCCCCGGCCGGCTGCTGCCGACGATCCGCTCCCGTTGCCGCACCGTACGCTTCGAGACGCTGAGCGACGCCGACATGCGCGCGGCGATCACCGCCGCCTGCGCTGCGTCCGGCCACGACACGCCGTCCACAGACCAGATCGAAACGCTGCTGACGGTTGCCAAAGGCAGCCCGCGCCATGCCCTGCAAATGCTGGAAAGCGGCGGCCTGGCCCTGTTCCAGTCGATCCTGACGCTTCTGGAAAGCCTGCCGGGTCTCGACCGCCAGACCCTGCATAAACTCATCGGCCTGACCGCGGGTCGCGACGCCACCGCGCACGACATGGCATTCGACCTTCTGGAGGACGTTCTCGCCGACGCGATCCGAGCCGCGCCGGGAGGCCCTTCCGCCGCCCGAGCCTATCCCCAGCTTCGCCGTTTTCCGCATCTGGTCACGCCGGATAGCCTTGCGGATTGGGCCGAGCTGTGGGAAACAATGCGCGATGCACGCAGCGAGACGGAGCGGCTCAATCTCGACAAGGCGGCCCTGACACTCACGGTGTTCGAAAAGCTCGAACGTCTGAGCCAAAAGGCAGCGAGAGGCCGGCTCTAAGCTTTTCAGAACAAATAGCGGGTGCAATGACGGCCATGACCGATAAACCGTCCTTTTATATTACCACCGCGATCTCCTATCCGAGCGGCGATCCGCATATCGGCCACGCCTATGAGGCGATTGCGACCGACGCCATCGCCCGGTTCAAGCGGCTCGACGGCTACGATGTCTATTTCCTCACCGGCGTCGACGAGCACGGGCTGAAAATGAAGCAGACCGCCGCCAAGGCCGGAATGACGCCGGCAGAGCTGGGCGAACGGAACACTCAGCGTTTCAAGGCGATGGTCGAAGCGCTGAACATCTCCCATGACGATTTCATCCGCACGACGGAAGAGCGGCATTACGCGGCGGTCGTCGAGATGTGGCGGCGGATGAAGGAAAACGGCGACATCTATATCGACAAATACGCCGGCTGGTATTCGGTCCGCGACGAGGCGTTCTACGGCGAGGACGAGACAACCGTTCTCGAGGACGGCACGCGGATCGGTCCGCAGAAGACGCCGGTCGAGTGGACCGAAGAAGAGACCTATTTCTTCAAGCTGTCGGCCTATGAAGACCGGCTGCTCGCTTATTACGAGGCCAATCCGGACTTCATTCTGCCGCCGGAGCGCCGGAACGAAGTGGTGAGCTTCGTCAAGAACGGGCTGAAGGATCTCTCCGTTTCACGCACCACGTTGGATTGGGGCATTCCAGTGCCGGATGCGCCGGGTCATATCATCTATGTCTGGGTCGACGCGCTGACGAACTACATCACCGGCGTCGGATTTCCCGACGAAAACTCGGAGAAATTCAAGCGGTTCTGGCCTGCCGACATTCATATGATCGGCAAGGATATCACCCGCTTTCACGCCGTCTACTGGCCGGCCTTTCTGATGTCGGCGGGCGTGGCCTTACCGAAGCGGGTCTACTCGCATGGCTTCTTTCTCAGCCGCGGCGAGAAGATGTCGAAATCGCTCGGCAATGTCGTCGATCCATTCGAGATCGCCGGACACTACGGCGTCGATCAGCTTCGCTATTTCTGTTTACGCGAGGTGCCGTTCGGACAGGACGGCAGCTACAGCCACGAGGCGATCGTCAATCGCACCAATGCGGATCTCGCCCACAATCTCGGCAATCTGGCGCAGCGCTCGCTGTCGATGATCAACAAGAATTGCGGCGGGCAGATCCCTGCGCCGGGGCCGTTCAGCCAGACGGACACGGCTATTCTGGAGGCGACCGACGCGATCATCGATGTCGCGCGCGACGCCATGGAACGCCAGGCGCTGCACCGGGCGCTGGAAGCGATCTGGAATGTCATCGCCGAGGCAAACCGATATTTCGCGGCCGAAGCGCCTTGGGCCCTGAAGAAGACCGATCCGGAGCGCATGGGCACCGTCCTCTATGTCACGGCGGAGGTCACGCGCCAGTTCGGCATCCTCGCCCAACCGTTCATCCCAGCTTCGGCGGATAGGCTGCTCGATCAGCTTGGCGTCGGCGAGGCCCGCGATTTCGCCCAGCTCGGCGCCGCCGGCCGGCTGAAGCCCGGATCGTCGCTGGGGGCTGTGCAGCCGGTTTTCCCGACCTATATTGAACCGGAGAGTACAGCCGCAGAGTAAAGCGAGTCCGATATGTTAGTCGACAGCCATTGCCACCTCGACTTTCCCGATTTCGAAAGCGAGCTCGACGCCATCGTCAAACGCGCCGAGACGGCAGGCATTGGCGCCATGGTGACGATCTCAACTCGTGTGCGGCAGTTCGAGCGCATTCGCGGGATCGCCGAACGTTTCGGCAATGTCTGCTGCTCGGTCGGCACCCACCCGCATTATGCCGCCGACGAACGCGATGTGACGCTCGAAGAGATTCTTGAGCGCGCTCAATATCGGAAGGTCGTTGCGATCGGCGAGGCGGGCCTCGACTATTTCTACGAGAAGAGCCCGATCCCCGACCAGGAGCACGGCTTCCGCCTGCATATCGCGGCGGCGCGCGAGACCGGGCTGCCGCTGGTGATCCACAGCCGCGACGCCGACGAGCACACCGCCCGCATTCTCGAAGAGGAAATGGCCAAGGGGCCGTTCACCGCCGTGCTGCACTGTTTCACCGGCGGGCGCGCGCTGGCCATGCGCGGCGTCGAACTCGGCCTTTATGTCTCGTTCTCCGGCGTTCTGACGTTCAAGAAATCCGAGGATCTGCGTGCCATCGCCGCAGATCTGCCGATCGATCGTCTGCTCGTCGAGACCGATGCGCCCTATCTCGCGCCGATGCCGAATCGCGGCAAGCGCAACGAGCCGTCTTTCGTCAAGCACACGGCTAAGGTGCTTGCCGAGGTCCGAGGCGTCAGCGAAGCCGAGATTGCGCGGGTCACCACGGAGAATTTCTTCCGGCTGTTCTCGAAAGCCGATGGTCTCGTCGGCACGGCGGAACGGTCGGCCGCATGACGCTGCGCTTCACGATCCTCGGCTGCGGCTCGTCTCCTGGCGTTCCCCGGATCGATGGAAACTGGGGCGCGTGCGATCCGAAAAATCCGAAGAACCGGCGGCGACGTTGCGCGATGATGGTCGAGCGCGTGTCCGATCTCGGCCGGACCGTCATCCTGGTCGATACCGGCCCGGACGTGCGCGAACAGGTCATCGACGCCGGCTTGGATGCCCTGGACGCCGTGCTCTACACGCATGACCACGCCGACCATACCCATGGCATCGACGATCTGCGCATCCTCGCCTATCGGGCGCGCAGCCGTGTCGATGTCTACTTCGACGAAGCGACTGGCGCCATCCTGCAACGCCGCTTCGATTATTGCTTCGTAACGCCCGAGGGCAGCAGCTATCCGCCGATCGTCAAGGCGCATACGATCCGTCCCGGCGAAAAGCTGACCATCGAGGGTGCGGGCGGACCGATCGAGGTGCTCCCGTTCCTGCAGCATCACGGCGACATCAACTCGCTCGGCTTTCGCTTCGCCGATCTGGCCTATTCCAGCGACCTGCACGATCTACCGGAAGAGAGCCTGCCCACCCTGCGGGGGCTCGAGGTCTGGATCGTCGACGCGCTCCGCTACACCAGCCATCCCAGCCATTTCTCAGTCGAGGACGCGCTCGGCTGGATCGAGCGGCTCGCGCCGAAACGTGCGATCCTGACTCACCTGCACATGGATCTCGACTTCGAGAGACTGACGCGTGAACTCCCCTCCGGCGTCGAGCCGGCTTATGACGGGATGAGTTTCGAGCTGCCCGGCTGAGGCATCGCGCCTGCGGGCGCCAGCAGCGCCGCTCACGAAGCGAGCACGTCCTCCGCCGCGATCACCTGCCCATTCACATCGCATTCCGGCGCGGTCAGCTTGAGGATCAGCGGCGCAAGCGCGTCCGCCGGCTTCAATGTCGCGGCATCCTCACCGGGATAGGCTTGGGCGCGCATCTTGGTCCGCGTCGGGCCGGGATCGAGCAGGTTCACCTTGACCGGCGTCGTCTGCACCTCTTCGGCGTAGGTCTTCACCAGCGCTTCGAGCCCCGCCTTCGATACCGCATAAGCGCCCCCAATAAGCGCGGATCTTCCGAGCGGCGCGCGAGGTCAGAAACAGGGCGCGCCCCGCTTCCGATCGCCGCAGCAATGGGTCAAGGGTCCGGATCAGCCGCCAGTTCGCCGTCAGGTTGATGGTGATGACCTGCTCCCACTCCTCGGTCGGCAGATGGCCGAGCGGAGACAGCCGGCCGAGAATGCCGCCCGCGGCGACCAGAATATCGAGACGCTGCCAGCGCGAGTACAAGGTCGGGCCGAGCGCATCGAGCTTGTCGCCATGGGCAAGGTTGAGCTTGAGGATCGAGGCGCTGCCGCCCGCGGTCTTGATCTCGTCGTCGACCTCTTCGAGGGCGCCGGTGGTGCGAGCCGACAGGATGACATGGCATCCGGCCTTGCCGAGCGCCACGGCTGCAGCCCGCCCAATTCCGCGCGAAGCGCCGGTTACCAGCGCAATCCGCTTGTTTTCAGGAATATCGGTCATGCGGGACTAAATAGCCGATGCCGGCGCGCAGTCAATGCGCAGAATGGCGCCGGCGGGCGGATTGCCGGTCAGCTTGCTTCGGCAAGCAACGAAAGCTGGCGCGCGGGCACCGGCCCCTCGAGATCGCGTAGGCGCGTCGGATAATCGCCGGTAAAGCAATGGTCGGTGAATTGCGGCTGTACCGGATCGCGATGATCGTAGCCCATCACTTGGTAGATGCCGTCGACCGACAGAAAGGCGAGCGAGTCGCAGCCCATCGAGGCGCGCATCTCCTCAAGCGAATGATTGGCCGCGAGGAGATTCTCGCGGTCCGGCGTGTCGATGCCGTAATAGTCCGGCCAGGCGATCGGCGGACAGGCGATGCGCATGTGCACTTCCTTCGCGCCGCGCTCGTACATCATGCGGACGATCTTGATCGAGGTCGTGCCGCGGACGATGCTGTCGTCGATCAGGACGATGCGCTTGCCTTCGACGACGCTCAAGGTCGGGTTGTGCTTCAGCTTCACGCCAAGCGCGCGAATCCGCTGCTCCGGCTCGATGAAGGTCCGGCCGACATAGTGATTGCGGACGATGCCGAGCTCATAAGGGATGCCGGACTGCGTGGCGTAGCCGATGGCTGCCGGAACGCCGGAATCGGGCACCGGCACGACGACATCGGCGTCCACCGCAGCTTCCATGGCGAGTTGGGCGCCGAATTTCTTGCGGACTTCATAGACCGAGCGACCGCCGAGGACTGAATCCGGCCGCGAGAAATAGATGTATTCGAAGATGCAGGGCCGAGCCGGCGATTTCGGGAACGGCCGATGGCTTTCGATGCGGTCCTTCGAGATCACGACGACTTCGCCGTTCTCGATCTCGCGGACGAACTCGGCGCCGATAATGTCGAACGCGCAGGTCTCCGAGGCGAGCACATAGCTATCGCCGAGCTTGCCCAGCATCAGCGGCCGGATGCCGAGCGGATCGCGTGCACCGATCAGCTTCTTGTTGGTCAGGCAGACCAGCGCGTAGGCGCCCTCGATCTGCAGCAGGGCCTCGATGAAGCGCTCGATGATGCGCGGCTTCTTGCTGCGGGCGATCAAATGCAAAACGACCTCGGTATCCGAGGTCGATTGAAAGATTGCGCCTGACTTTATGAGGCTGTCGCGCAGGGTACGCGCGTTGGTGAGATTGCCATTATGGCCAAGCGCAAAGCCGCCGGAGTCGAATTCGGCGAAGAGCGGCTGGACATTTCTCAGAATGGTCTCGCCCTGGGTCGAATAGCGGACATGGCCGATGGCGGAGCGTCCGGGCAGGCGGTCGAGAACGGGGGCCTTGGTGAAGTGTTCGCTAACGAGGCCGAGACGGCGTTCGGAATGGAACTGGTCTTTGTCGTAGGTGACGATGCCGGCCGCTTCCTGGCCGCGATGCTGAAGCGCATGAAGCCCCAGGACCGTCAACGCCGAAGCGTCGGGATGATCGAGGATGCCGAAGACGCCGCATTCCTCCCTGAGCTTGTCCTCGATGAGCCAACGAGGCTCGGACGGCGGAAGTTGAGCGGGCATTCGGTTGGAGACGTCCATAAGGACTTCCCTTTTCGATCAAGTTGCAACGCTTCAATTCGCGACCGCTACAATGCTGGCGAACTACGCAACGCCATATGATTCCGAATATGACATTTTCAAGACATAATGCTAAAGAACTTTTTCGTTATCCAAAGCCAATTCAGCCTGCTCTCGACTAAATATTGAGGTCGGGTTGTCCGGCAGCAACGAAATGATGGCCCGCCCCGTGCTCTCGATCACCGGAAGCGATCGCGCTTCCGTCACCCAGCCCGGCAGCGTTTCCTTCGGCATGATGGCGATCAGCAGCTCATAGGCGATCACTACGAGGATCAAGCCGCGCACAAGGCCGAAGACGAAGCCGAGGGTGCGGTCGAGCGCCCCCACCCGGCTGTCGAGCACCCGGTCGGAGAGGCGCACGGTGATCAGACTGACGACGATCAGCACGATTACGAAAACCGTCGTGATCAGCACGCCGTCGGCGAGGATGTCCGGCTGAATGATGCGGCGCAAATGGTCGCGGTAGAGCGGGTAGATGAACAGGGCTGCGATGGCTGCGAGCGCCCAGGACATAATCGACAGCATCTCCCGCGTCAGCCCCCGCAGCATTGCGAGAAAGCCGGAGATCAGCATGATCAATACGAGAATGACATCAAGCCACTGAAAGGGCATGCCCCCTACCTTTCATACGCAAGGCCGCTGCCGCGACGCCATTCAACAAATCTGCCGCCGTGGCTGGTCTTCATGGTGCAGAAACCCTGCCTCTGTCCTGCTAGCCTGCCGCTACGCGCTTGGGCTTACCCGAACCGTCCCGGTCGCTGATGATGTGCGCCGCCAGATCGGAAAGATGCTTCAGCGGACTGACACGCAGCCCCGAAGCGATCTCTGAAACGTCACCGAAGGCAGGCGCCAAGGCCGCTGTGAAACCCAGCTTCTCCGCCTCCTTGACCCGCATCGCCGCATGGCTAACGGGCCGGATGGCACCGGACAAACTGACTTCACCGAAATAGACGGTATTCCCTCCCAAAGCAACGCCGGAGTGCGCCGACAAAAGTGCCGCTGCAACTGCAACATCGGCCGCCGGCTCGGAAATGCGCAAGCCGCCCGCAATATTAAGGTAAATATCCTGGGCCCCGAGCTTGAAGCCGCAGCGGGCATCGAGCACGGCAAGGATCATCGAAAGCCGGTTCGCGTCCCATCCGACGACGGCGCGGCGGGGTGCGGCGAAAGGGGACGGCGCGACCAGCGCCTGGATCTCCACCAGGATCGGGCGCGTGCCTTCGACGCCCGCGAAGACCGCCGCGCCGGGGCTGACTTCGTCGCGTTCACCGAGGAACAGCTCCGACGGGTTGGTGACTTCCTTGAGCCCGGCCCCGCCCATCTCGAAGACGCCGACCTCGTTCGCCGGGCCGAAGCGGTTCTTCACCGAGCGCAGCAGGCGGAACAGATGGCTGTTGTCGCCTTCGAAATAGAGAACGGTATCGACCATATGCTCGACGACTTTCGGACCGGCGATCTGGCCGTCCTTGGTGACGTGGCCGACCAGGATCAAGGCGGTCGCGCGGCGCTTGGCATAGGAAATCAGCGCCTGAACCGAGGCGCGCACCTGGCTCACGGTGCCGGGCGCGGCTTCGAGCATGTCGGTCCAGAGCGTCTGGATGGAGTCGATCACGACCAGGTCGGGCGGCGTGCCGGATTCCAGAGTGCGACAGAATGGCCGACGTGTTGGTTTCGGCGGCGAGCGCGACCGGCGCGTCCGAAACGCCGAGGCGGCGGGCGCGCATCCGGATCTGCTGCGGGGCCTCCTCGCCGGAAAAATAGACGGCCTGCTTGCCCGGAGGCGGCGAGCTTGGCCGCGAGTTGCAGGAGCAGCGTCGACTTGCCGATGCCGGGATCGCCCGCCAGCAGGATGGCCGCGCCCGGAGCGAGGCCGCCACCGATGACGCGGTCGAACTCGGCAATGCCGGTCTGCAGCCGCGGAAGCGGCTCGATTTCGTCGTTCGAGGTTTTCCAGCGTGACACCGGACGCGCGGCCCTTGCGTTTGGCCTTGGCGTCCATCGGCGAGGCGGCGGACGTTTCCTCCGCGAGTGTGTTCCATTCGCCGCAGGCCGAGCATCGCCCCGCCCAGCGCGAGCTGGTCGCACCGCAGGACTGGCAGACGAAATCACGCGCCATCTTTACCATGCTGCTTTCCTTCATGCGGCGTACCGCCGATATAGACGCGGGTGTAGCGCGGGCCCAGACTGGTCAGAATTTCGTAGGCCAACCGTGCCTGCGAGCGCCGCGGCGTCATCGACGGTGAAATTGCGGCCCGAGCAACTCCACAAAGCCGCCGCGCTGCGCGGCATCGGCCGGCAGGTCGGTCACGTCGAAGACGATGAGGTCCATCGAGACGCGGCCGAGGATCGGCAAACGACGGCCTTCGAGATAGGCTGACGGCGCCGGCATGCGTGTCCGTCGAGCCGAGAGCGCGGAAATAGCCGTCCGCATAGCCGATCGGCGACCGTGGCGTAGCGGGTCGGGCGCGTCGAGCGCGCAGGGCGGCGCCGTAGCCGACGGTCTCGCCAGCCGCCGCCTCGCCGATCTGGATGATGCGCCCATAAAGCCGGACCACCGGCTCCATCGGATTGGCGCAGGGCAGCAAACGGATTGCCGCCATAGAGCGCAATGCCGGGACGAACCAGATCGAAGGCGAAATCCGGCCCAAGAAAAACGCCCGCGGAATTGGCAAGACTCAACGGAGCCGCAGGCGAGTGCAGCCGTCAGGGCGACGAATGTCGCTCTCTGTTCGGCGCTCTTGGGGTGCTCCGGCGTGTCGGCGCAGGCGAGATGGCTCATCAACAGCGCGACCTCGAAACGCATCCAGACGACGCCGGATCGTCGATCAGCGCCTGTTGATCGGCGGCCTTCAGCCCCAGCCGGTTCATCCCCGTATCCAGGTGGACCGCCGCGGGCAGCCGCTCGCCTCTTGCCCGGCAAAACGCCGCCCATTCCTCGATCTCCGCCATATCGCCCAGCACCGGCCGGACGCCCAGGGCGGCAAAATCCGCCGCTGCACCGGGAAACAGCCCGTCGAGGACGTAGATCGCTGGTTCGGTCAGGACGCTGCGTACCGCCCGCGCTTCGTCGAGGGTGGCGACAAAGAAGGTGCGGCAGCCTTTCGCCGCCAGCGCACCGGCAATCCGCCGCGCGCCGGTCCCGTAACCGTCGCCCTTGACCACGGCGGCGCATTCGGCGGGGCCTGCGAGTGCGCGAAGCTTGTCGTAGTTGCGCCCGAGCGCCGTCAGATCGACGGAGAGCACGGCGGTAGCGGATGCAGGGATCTCGGCGCCGTCGAGCAACGCGCTCAATGCGCTCGCATCATTGCCGATCCCGCGTGCTCCGCCTCCCATTCCCCTCGCCTAAAAGTTATGCGCCGGCATCCTTGCATCGTCGGCAAGGTCGGAAAAGCGCGTGAACTCGCCGGTAAACTGCAGTCGGACGGTTCCAGTCGGGCCGTGACGCTGCTTGCCGATGATGACCTCGCCGACGCCCTGAACCTGATCCATCTGGTCCTGCCATTTCTGGTGCTCTTCGACCTTGGTGACCGAAGGTTCGGAGCGCTGAACGTAATATTCCTCGCGGAAAACGAACATAACCACGTCCGCATCCTGCTCGATAGACCCTGATTCGCGCAAATCGGAGAGTTGCGGACGCTTATCCTCGCGATTTTCGACCTGACGCGAGAGCTGCGAGAGCGCGACGATCGGCACGGTCAACTCCTTTGCCAGCGCCTTAAGGCCGGTCGTGATTTCAGTCACCTCCTGCACGCGGCCCTCGCCGGCTTTTTTTGCCGAACCGGCCAGCAGCTGAAGATAGTCGACGACGAGCAGGCCGAGCCCGCGCTGGCGCTTCAGCTTGCGCGCCCGTGCGGCGAGCTGCGCGATGGTAATGCCGCCGGTGTGGTCGATGAACAGCGGCAGCGATTGCAGCTCCTGCGTCGCCTTCACGAGCCGGTGGAACTCGTTCTCGCTGATCAACCCGCGTCTGATCTTCTCCGACGAAATCTGGCCCTGCTCGGAGATGATACGCGTGGCGAGCTGCTCGGCCGACATTTCCAGCGAGAAGAACCCCACGATCGCGCCGTCGACGACCTCCTCGATTCCAGCCGCCGTCATCTGCGCACGGTAGGCCTTGGCGACATTGAAGGCGATATTGGTCGCAAGCGCCGTCTTGCCCA
This sequence comes from uncultured Alphaproteobacteria bacterium, assembly GCA_963727575.1. Lineage (GTDB taxonomy): Bacteria > Pseudomonadota > Alphaproteobacteria > Rhizobiales > Rhodomicrobiaceae > JAHQVI01. The sequence continues at coordinate 140,493 of CAVSIA010000027.1, read as the reverse complement.
TGGATGGGCGGCCGGCAAGGATCAGCAGGTCCGAATTCTGCAGACCGCCAAGCGCCCGGTCGAGATCGCGCAGCCCCGTCGACAGGCCCGACAGGCCGCCCTGGCGCTCATAGGCCTTCGAGGCCATGTCGATGGCATCGTTGAGCGCCGTCGAGAAGGTCAGAAAGCCGGAGCCGTATTTGCCCCGCTCGGCGAGCCCGTAAAGCCGCTGCTCGGATTCCTCGATCTGCTTCTCCGGCGGCTCGTCGACCGACGACTCGTAGGCGACATTGACCATGTCCTCGCCGATGATGATCAGATCGCGGCGTACCGACAGGTCATAGATCGTGCGCCCGTAGTCCTCTGCATTGATCACGCTCGTAGCGTGCGCGGCGAGCCGGCCGAGATATTGCGGCACCGTCACCGTGCCGAGCGCCTCTTCATTGTCGAAGAAGGTCTTCAGCGTGATCGGCGTCGCGTGCTTGCCGCTCTGGATGAACTTGGCGGCCGTCTCGTAGATGCGGCCATGAAGCGGCTCGAAGAAATGATGCGGCTCGAGGAAGGACGAGACGCGGTCGAACGCCTCGTTGTTGATCAGGATCGCGCCGAGCAGCGCCTGCTCCGCTTCGATGTTGTGCGGCGCCTGGCGGAACGGGATCGATGCTTCATCGGAAACGGTCTGCAGGTGGAGTGGGGTCGCGCTCTTCTGTGTCATGGGGGCGACCTTAGTTGATTCCGGCCAAGCTTGAATCCCCTAGCCGCCGGCCAGCCGAAGTCATGCCCGTTTTGCACAGCGGAAAAATCAGTTGGTTGACGCGACTCCGTACAACTTTGCTCGAATCGTCAGCGACTTAGTGGGGCGAACGGCGACGAACGTCCTCCGGTTCCTGCAATGGTCGCGGCGGCATCCACACACCATCGTCGGGGCCGCCCTCGCCGTCCATATCGGTGCGCCGCAAACGCTCTTCCTCGGCCGTCATGTAGTCCCGCGTGATCGGCAACGCGCCGACGTCCTTCGTAAGTTGGAGCTGGAACACCGTCAGGCCGGTCCAACGGAAGCCTGCCTCGCACGACACCAGATAGAACTCCCACATCCGGCAAAAGCGCTCGTCATAGAGCTTGGCGATGCGCTCGCGATTGGCCTGGAAGCGCTCATTCCACGCGGCGAGCGTCAGCGCGTAGTGCAGCCGCAAGTTCTCCACGTCCGCGAGCCAGAAGCGCTGCCTCTCCAACACCGGCGTGAGCTGGGAAAGCGACGGCAGATAGGCGCCGGGGAAGATGTACCGACGCAGCCAGGGATTGATTGGACCCGGCGCCGTAGGGAGGCCGATCGTATGGATCATGGCCGTGCCGTCCGGGGCGAGCAGGGAATAGAGCTTGCGGAAGAACGCCTTGAAATGCGGCTTGCCGACATGCTCGAACATGCCGACCGACACGATCCGGTCATACGTATCCGTTTCATGGCGGTAATCGGCGAGCTTGAAGGTGACCCGGTCGTCCAGCCCGAGCTGTGCCGCGCGCGCGTTGGAGACGCGGTACTGCTCGTCGGACAAGGTGAGGCCCGTCACACGCACCGGATAGTGCTGCGCCAGATAGAGAGCCAGCCCACCCCAGCCGGAGCCGATATCGAGGACGTGCTGGTCGGGCTGGATGTTCAGCTTGGCGGCAATGTGCTGCTTCTTGCTGAGCTGGGCGTTTTCGATGTCGTCGTCGTCGGAGCGGAAATAGGCGCAGGAATATTGGCGGTCGGTGTCGAGGAAGAGCGAAAAAAGTTCGTCGGAGAGGTCGTAATGGTGTTTGACATTCTTGCGGGATCGGCTGACGGGATTGAACACCGAGGGAAGCCGAACAACGTCTTCGGCGCGGTAGAATGCCTGCCCCAAGAAACTTTCGTTCCAACGTCTGTTGTTGAGAAGCATCAGGCGAAGAAAGCTGAGAAGCGTGCCTTCTTCGATGTACAGCGTACCATCTGTAAAGGCTTCGCCTATGTAAAGAGCCGGATTGATGGCTATTCGCCAGGCGGTATCGGGATCGCGCAAAGAAATCGCGGCATCCAGCGGAGCATCCGGTTCACCGAACTCCGCGACCTTACCATCAAAATCGGTTACCTTGAGCCGACCTTGCCTGACAAAACGCTTAAAGACGATGTCCAAAGGGAACATGGCAACTATCCGTCTGTACTTACTCCATTTTTCACTTATTTTAGGTTTCCGGATCTCGTACGCAACCCCTGACGGGAGATTCAGCCAGGCAAACAGCGTGGGCGGTGCATTTTCGCGGGATCCGAATAAGCGTTAGGCAAAATTTCGCGGGTTAGGGAAGCAGTCCGCTATTGCGGCAACGCTGCGCTCGACGCACGGTTCCATAATCTGCTAGCGGACATCGCCAATAAGCCCGGTCGTGGCGGCCTTCGACGTTCAGGCGCGCACGGCCAAACCCCATTGAGAGAGGCTGCCATGAGAATTGACGCGATCGCGATCGGCAAGAACCCCCCCGAGGATGTCAACGTCATCGTCGAGGTGCCCATTGGTGGCGAGCCGATCAAATACGAAATGGACAAGGCGGCGGGCACGCTGGTTGTCGACCGCTTCCTCTACACGCCGATGCGCTACCCCGGCAATTACGGCTTCGTGCCGCACACGCTGTCGGACGACGGCGATCCGATCGATGTGCTGATTGCGAACACACGGCCGATCGTGCCGGGCGCAGTCATCAATGTGCGCCCGATCGGCGTCTTCAAGATGCAGGACGATGGCGGCGTCGACGAGAAGATCATCGCCGTGCCTTCGCCGAAGCTGACCAAGCGCTACGACAAGATCCAGGGTTACCAGGACCTGCCGCCGATCTCCATCGAGCAGATCCAGCACTTTTTCGAGCACTATAAGGACCTGGAGCCGGGCAAGTGGGTGAAGGCGCTCGGCTGGGGCGATGTGAGCGAGGCCAAGCATTTCATCATGGATGCCATCGAACGCTTCGCCAAGCACGCCAAAAAGTCGGGCGAGTAATCGCCGGCACGGCGAATAAGCCGCCTGCATCTCCGTGTTCAGGGGGCACGAAGCGTCCCACACGGAGATGATCATGAGCACAAGAACAATCGCGTCCTTTATCGCCGCATCCGTCCTGCTGCTTGGCGCCCAAAGTGCGCTTGCCGGCACCGACGCGGTCCGCGCCGAGGCTTATTTCAATGCGATCTCGGGCGGCAACGCCGAGACCGTCACCTCTTTCTATGCAGACAAGGCCGAGTTCCACTGGGTCGGCGGACCGCTGGCAGGCGTCTACAAGGGCAAGGACCAGATCAACGGCGTCTGGCAGAGGTTCAGTAAGGCGGCCGGCGACATCGATTATAAGGCCCTGGACCTCTCCGAGAGCCGCAACGGCAGGGTTTCGACGGTAACGGCGCGGGTCAACCTTATCGGCCCCAAGGAAGTGCCGGTGAAGTTCATCCTGATGTTCGAGGACGGCAAGATCGTCAACGAGATCTGGCAGGTGGATAAGCCGGCGGCTATTCCGCACCGCAGACGGCGGCGAAGCCGGAGCCGGTGCAGAAGACCGCCGCGGTCGAAGCGGAGGCGGAGGAGCCAGCTCCGGCGATCGAGGCCGAGCCAGCGACGGCCGCCTCGGCTCCGGTCGCGCCGACGGCCCCTGCAAGGACGACGGCCTCGCTACAAAGCCCAAAGAAGAAATACGTGAAGCGGGTCGAGAAGAAGGCATACAGCCGCGAATACAACGATGGCGGATATTGGCGATCCCGCGGCGAGTCCTGCGGCCGTTACTATTAGGGTGACTGTGATCCAACTCGGAGGCGCGGGCATTGCCCCGCGCCTTTCCTTTTGCCCCGTGACCTCCAGAAGATGAGACTGAAACGGATGTCGTCCCGGACGAAGCAACGCGGAGATCCGGGACCTAATCGCGGCTCACCAAGGTAGGGTCGGGATAAAGTGCGAGTGGGTCCCGGCTCGGGGCCGGGACGACGGATATAGCGCTCGCTGCCTCCGATTAAACGATGGGCTAAAGCAATGCCAGCTCCGCGAGTTCCACTCGCATTGCCTCCGGCATCTCGTCGTCGGCCGCCCCATGCGCCGGGCCGATATCGGCGGGCACATCCTCCGGCTTAAGATAGCGCCACCCCTGAAACGGCCGGCGCGGCTGCGGACGGGTCACGATGAGCGCGTGGTCGAGGACGATGCCGCATAGCGACCGGCCCTCGCTGTCGGTCTCCTCGCGCAATTCGAGGATCCGCTGTCTCGCGCGGACGGAGCCCTTGATCACCCAATAAAGCGAACCGCCTTCCAGTACGGCCTCGGTCCGGCGCGGCGTCTGGCGGGTGCGATGGATCAGCTCTTGGGGCAGCCCGGCCCGGCCTTGGGTATCCAGCCTCATCGCCTGCCACGCGGCAAGCTGCTCTACGGTGTCGATCCCGACGCAAAGCTTAATCAGATGCATTTTGTCCGCTCGTTTCCAGCTCCACGATCTCCGAGCCGAGATCCACCTGCGCGCCTTCCGCATGAAACACGCGCTTTACGGTGCCGCCGGCCGGTGCGTGAAGGACGTGCTCCATCTTCATCGCCTCGACGATCGCAACTGAGTCGCCGAGCGCCACTTCGTCGCCTTCCTTGACGAACAGTCTGCTAAGCCGGCCCGGCATGGGCGACCGCAGCATTCCGCCTGAACCGGTCTCTTCGTCTCCGCGCCGTCGCGATGCGAAACGGACGTGGTGCTGGCGCATGCCCTGCCAGGCGATCACGCCTTCGTCGACGGGGATGATTTCGGCACCTTCGCCCGGCTCTGATTGCGCCAGCCGGGGACCGGATTTGTCCCAGATCACCTCGACGCTGAGCGGCTCGCCATCGGCCTCGACGGCATAGCTCATCTCGCGGGGCTGGGCAAACTCGAAGGCATCGTGGACATCCCAGGGACTGTAGGGCTCATCCGAATGTGCGCGGTGCTGGCGAGCGGCCGCCTCCTGTCGCGCCGCGAGCAGGACAAGGACAGCATCGCCAACGGACGGCCCGGCGCCGGCATCGCCGGTCAGTTCGGCAAGGTTCGCCTCGATATAGCGCGTCGAGAGCGCCGCCCCCTCGGCTTGCGAGCGTTCCGCGAGCGCGTGCAGAAATGCAAGATTGGTCTGCGGCCCGGCCACGACGGTCGTCTCCAGCGCCGCGAGCAGCCGGTCGTAGGCGGCGGAGCGATCCGGCGCCGTAGCCGATGATCTTGGCGATCATGGCATCGTAATAAGGCGGCACGTCGCTGCCGGTCTCGACGCCGCTATCGACGCGAACACCCTCGCCTTCGGGAAACCGGGCGCGCCAGATCCGCCCGGGCGAGGGCAGAAACCCGGTTGCCGGGTCTTCCGCGTAGAGCCGCGCCTCGACCGCCGAACCGCGCGCGGCAATTGCCTCCTGCGCCAGCGGCAGCGGCTCGCCGGCCGCGACGCGGAACTGCCATTCGACGAGATCCAGCCCGGTGATCAATTCGGTGACGGGATGCTCGATCTGCAGCCGCGTGTTCATTTCCATGAAATAGAATGCCGTGTCGTCCGTGAGCGGCCCGCCCGGCAGGATGAATTCCACCGTCCCCGCGCCGGTATAGTGGACAGCCCGCGTCGCGGCGAGCGCCGCCTCGGTCATCCGCGCGCGCAGTCCCTCGGGCATGTCGATGGCGGGCGCTTCCTCGATCACCTTCTGATTGCGCCGCTGCAGCGTGCATTCGCGTTCGAACAGATGCACCGCATTGCCATGCGTATCGCCGAAGACCTGGACTTCGATGTGGCGCGCCGGATCGACGAGCTTTTCGATCATCAACCGGCTGTCGCCGAACGCGGCAAGGGCTTCGCGCTGAGCGCTTGCCGCAATTTCGGCGATCTCCCGCGACTGGTAGACGGCCTTCAGCCCCTTACCGCCGCCGCCGGCCACGGCTTTGAGCAACACGGGAAAGCCGATCCGCTCCGCCTCCCGCGCGAACGTCACGGCATCCTGCGCCTCGCCCGCATAGCCGGGCACGGTCGGGATGCCCAACTCGGTGGCCAGCGCCTTGGCGCGGTCCTTCTGGCCCATCGCGCGGATCGCTTCGGGAGACGGTCCGACGAACACCAGCCCGGCCTCGGCGCAGCGCTCGGCAAATTCGGCGTTCTCGGCAAGGAACCCGCAGCCCGGATGGACACATTCGGCGCCCGATTCGCGCGCCGCTTCGACGATGCGGTCCTGGCGCAGATAGCTGTCGCTGCTCGGCGCGGGGCCGATTTCCACGGCGGCATCGGCCGCCGCGACGTGCATCGCGCCCCGATCGGCGGCGGAATAGACCGCGACCGTGCGAATGCCGAGCCGCCTGGCCGTACGGATGACCCGCAAGGCAATTTCACCGCGATTGGCAACCAGCACCGATTTGAACACGCGCGAATCCTCATGTCTTCGATCGCGCTCATGCTAGGCGAGACCGTCTTAAAGACAAAGAAAAAGGCTGGCGCGGGGGCCAGCCTTTTCCAGAGGAAACGTTTCGTGCGGATCAGGAAACCGCGGCCATGTCTGCGCCGTCATCCTCCAGACGCGCGCCGGCGACCCGGATGCCGATATAGCGGATCTTGCCGGCGATCTTGGCCTTCTGCACGCCCAGATCGGTGAGCTGGCGGCTGAAGATCGGCAGGCCGACCGGCTGGCGCCCCGTCGTATCGCACCATTCGCAGTAATTGTCGTAAAGCGCGAGGGCGGTGATGCTGGCGCCGTCGTCCTGCCTGATCCGATCCTGGAAATAGATCTCGATGTCACTCTTCGGCAAGGCGAGCTGAGGAGGCTGTCTCGGCAGGTTCAGCTCTAGGACCGGAGGCGGAACGATCTCGACCACCTTGACGGGCTCGTACACGGGCCTGCGCATCTGCTCATTGACCCGCCAGGTGCTGGTCGCAACGTAAAGCCCCATGCTCGATCCGAGCTCGACGAGCAGCGTGACGAGGATGGTCAGGCCCAACTCGACCTGCTTGATGTCGAAGCCGGATATCTTGGCGATCATCGTGGCCTGCGGATCGGCGACCTTCGCCGCGGCGCTGCCGTTCATCCCCGACAGCTTCGAGCGTATGTCGTCGGCGCGCGCCTGCAGCGTTTCGTCCTTCTTCGCCGCGGCCAGTTCCGCCTGCAGCTTATGGAAGGATTCGCAGAATTCGCGGCTGAGCGTGACCGTCGCGTTGGAGCAGCCCTCGGAGCTGGTCCAGCGGTAATTCTGTTTGGCCGCGTCGATCTCGGCTTCCACCATACCGACCGACCGATGCTTCTCCAGCCATTTCTGCTGATCGCCGACACGGGTGAGCTGCTCGCGCAGGTCCTCGTAGTTCGCCGTCTGCATGGCGCGAGTTCCGGTCGTATCGGAACGGTTGAGCGAGGCGAAGCCGATCGCCGAGGTCAGCGCATAAAGGATGCAGACCACCCAAAGCGCGGTCCCGCCGAGGGCCTGCGACCAGTTGCGGTGACGCCAGGCGGCGAAAATGAAGAACGGCAGGAGCGCCTTCAAGCAATCTGCCGCGATGCTCGCTGCGCCGAGCACATGAGCGTTGAATTCGGTTTCGCCCAGGCTGTAGCCATACTGCCAGTTCATGGCCGCAGAGACGCACAGCATGATCAGCGCGGCGATACACCCCACTACGGCAAACACATGTCTCATAACTGCCCCCTTCTGTCGTTCGGCCACTTGACGGGCTCTGGTCCTTCGAGAGGGCATTGAGAACAGAACGATGCGCGGCGCTCGCGAGGCCCCGCGAGCACGACACAAACGCTCGTCTGCACGGGACTCCGTGCAGACTTATCCACGCACTGATCTGGCCACTATTTCGCCGCGCATGCAGGCTTTGATGCACTATCTGCCCCCGCAGAGTCACCAGCTTCCAGGACATTTCCGCCGCAAGGAACGTCTGAATGCCGGACGCGCATGAACGCAGCGATGCGTATGGCCCCCTCGATCATGGATTTTTAGCTGATTTGCGTTGGTAAACGAAAACTTAACATTTACCCACTATCCCTAGTTACGGGTGAGGGAAACAGCCGCTTTATATTGTGCAAAGATTGGGGATAAGCTGTTAACCGACCACGATAAAACAAACATTTATCCCACAGGTTTTAAACGCCTCGAACGGCGACGACGACGGTCCGGTGAGAAGCGCCCCACAACGCCACCCGCGTCCGTCTTCGCAGCGTCCCGCGAGTAAGAGGAGTGCGACATGCGCCGGTTTGCCGTTATCGTCTTCATCCTGTCTCTATCGGCTTTGGCCTACGTCGCTTTCGAACGGCCGGCGAAAACCGCCGACATCTCAGCCGGGGCGGCGAGCGCTTCCGGCGATGCGCGGGAGATGGCGGCCGTAGCCGCCAAGCGGGCAGAGTGGGACGCGCGGCTGGAAGCGGAGTTCAGGGCGCTGGAGGACGAGCCGGCCGACGGCAGCGGCAAGACGGTGACGCAAATTGCCGAGCGCGACAAGGCGATCGCCGCGACGGTCCATGCGGATGCGGAGGAATTCGCCCCAGCTCACATCCCGACATCGGCAAGCGCCGTCGAGATCGATCCAGCGGTCGGCAAGCTGTCGCTGATGGACCTGACCTCGACCACCCAGCGCGAACTCGTGCGGCTCGGCTGCTACGGCGCCAAGGTCGACGGCCTGTGGGGGCCGAAAAGCCGCGCGGCGGTGAGAACCTTCAATGAGCGGATCTCGGGAAATTGGACGGAGAGGCCGACGGCGGAACTGGTGACCGCGCTGCGCGCCGCACCGCAAGGGCTGTGCGAGCAGAGTTGCTCGGGCGGAGCGCAGGGCAAGGCTTGCGCCATTGCGTCGAATGCGGGCGCGCGGAAGGGTCAGGCCACAGACGAAGCCGCTGATTATCTGCCGCCGTGGATGCAGGGCCAACGCCTCGCCAGCACCGATGCGGACGCGGACCTGTCGCTCGCCGCGGAGACACCCCAGATCGCGGAGTCCAAGCTGCGCAGCCGAAAGTCAGCGGCAAGGCGGGTCGTCAGAGAGCGCTACGCCGAGGAGCGTCCCACCCGACGCAGACATGACTGGACGCCCAGCAACTGGCCGGGGACGGCGCATTGAGCGGCAGCGAGGTGATCGAGCCCCGGCTCAAGGCCGGGGGCGACCAAAGACGGCGCGGGGCCGGGGTTCCTGCGGACCTCAGGCCTCCGCATCGGCGTCCGGTCGCCCGATGCTCGAATAGCTGAACCCGCATTGCCGCGCGTGATCCGGCCGGAACACGTTGCGAAGATCGACCAGCGCCTCGCCTCGCATCACCTTCCGAAGCTGGCGCAGGTCGAGCGCGCGGAACTCGTTCCACTCGGTCAGCACCACGGCAAGGTCGGCGTTCTTCGCCGCCTCCAGCGCGCTTCCGCACCATTCGACACCCGGCAGCAGCGGCTCGGCCTGCTTGCGCCCTTGCGGATCGTAGGCCCTGATCGTCGCGCCGCGCTCGGCGAGCAGCGGCAGGATGACGAGGCTCGGCGCATCGCGCATATCGTCGGTGTTCGGTTTGAAGGTGACGCCGAACGCCGCGATGGTCTTGTCGCGCACGCTGCCGCCGGCGGCCTTCTCGATCCGCGCCGCCATGGCGATCTTGCGCTCAACGTTCACCTTCTCGACCTGCTCGATCAGCGTGATCGGCGAACGCGCCTCGCGCGCCGTCCGGATCAGCGCGGATACGTCCTTCGGGAAAGCACGAGCCGCCATAGCCGGGACCGGGATGCAGGAACTTGTCGCCGATACGCCTATCGGAGCCGATCGCATGGGCCACTTCCTGCACATTGGCGCCGACCTCGTCGCACAGGTCCGAGATCTCGTTGATGAAGCTGATCTTCATCGCGAGAAATGCGTTTGCGGCGTATTTGGCCAGCTCCGCCAACTCCCGGCTGGTGAACAGAATCGGCGCATTGCGCAGCCGAAGCGGCTCATAGACCCGTTCCATGACTTCGCGGGCGCGCTCGTCGTCGACGCCGACCAGCACGCGGTCCGGATGGGTGAAGTCGCGGATCGCCGATCCTTCGCGCAGGAATTCCGGGTTCGAGCAGACGGCGAATTCCGCGTCAGGGCGCACGGCGCGCACGCGGCGCTCGATCTCCCGGCTCGTGCCGACCGGCACCGTCGACTTCGTGGTGATTACCGTGAAGCCGTTCAGATGCGGGGCGATCTCCTGAACGGCGGAATAGACGTAGCTCAGATCGGCATAACCGTCGCCGCGCCGCATCGGCGTTCCGACCGCGAGGAAGATCAGGTCGGCCTGCTTGACCGGCTCGGCGATGTCGGTGAAGAAATTGATCCGCCCTTTTTCGGCATTGCGCGCGAGCAATTCCTCAAGGCCCGGCTCGTATATCGGGATATCGCCGCGCCGCAGCCGATCGATCTTGTCGGCGTCCTTGTCGACGCAATTGACGGTCCAGCCGAATTCGGAAAAGCATACGGCAGACACTAGGCCAACATAGCCTGCCCCGATCATGCAAATATTCACTGGAATGTGACCCCTATAGCTTGGTCTGGAAATCAACCGAACGATAGCCCTGAAGGAAAAGCAGCGCGGTGAGGTCGCTATGGTCGATGCTGACCTTGGCCTCGGCGGCGACCACCGGCTTGGCGTGGAACGCGACGCCGAGCCCCGCGGCCTTGAGCATGGCCAGGTCATTTGCGCCGTCGCCGACGGCGATGACTTCATTCAAGGCCGATACCGATGCTCTTCGCCTCTTTCTCCATCGCCTCGACCTTGGCGTCGCGGCCGAGGATCGGATCGGCGACGCCGGTCAGCGCACCGTCCTCGAATACGAAACGATTGGCGTAATCGACGTTGAAGCCGGCGCGCTTGCGCAATCGCGCTGGTGAAGAAGGTAAAGCCGCCGGAAACGAGGACAGCACGGCCGCCATTGCGCCCGCATCGTCGCCGTCAGCGCCTGCGCGCCCGGCGTCAGCTCGATCTGCCGGTCGAGCACCTCCTGCAGACTCGCCTCGGGAAAGCCGTGCAGCAGCGCAATGCGTCTCCCGCAGCGCATCCTCGAACACCAGCTCGCCGCGCATGGCGCGCTCGGTGATCGCCGCGATCTTCTGCCCGATCCCCGCAGCGGCCGCGACTTCGTCGAGGCACTCCTGCTGAATGATCGTCGAAATCCATGTCGGCGACCAGTATTCGCTTGCGCCGTCCCTCGACAGGCTGAATATAGCTGTCGATCGGGGCGTTTGCCGGGATCGCATCGACCGCCACCTGCGCGTCGCCGAGCGCTCGGGCATCGGCTGGGCGAAGACGATGTCGCACGCCTCGCGGCGACAGCCAGACCGGAGGATGGCTGCCTTGATGGCGACGACGAGATCCTGCGCGCCCTCGGCCACGGCATCATGAGCACCGGTTGCGCCGATAAGTGTTATAACGTGAGACATTGCGAATAAATCGCCCTTTGCCAATGACAGGGCCGAAGCCAGAAACGTCATTTTACCCTTATCGCAGGACCGACCGCGAGCGGCAAGTCCGCTCTCGCCGCAAGTATTGCGCGCGACCAGGGCGGCATCGTGGTCAATGCCGACTCCATGCAGGTCTACAAGGAATTGCGCATTCTGACGGCGCGGCCGAGCGATGTGGATGAAGCCGCGCTGCCGCATCGGCTGTACGGTTTTCGACCGGCGTCGGAGCCCTATTCCGTCGCCGCCTGGCTCGGCGACGTCGCGCCGCTCATTAGCGGAGACGCGGACGGGCGGGCCGCCGCTCGGTCATCGTCGGGCGGCACGGGGCTGTATTTCAAGGCGCTGCTGGAGGGCCTGTCTCCGGTGCCGGAGATCCCCGAGGCGATCCGGGAGCATTGGCGCGCCGAGGCGGCTGCAAGCGGCAGCGCAGCGCTTCATGACGGTGCTTGGCGAGCGCGATCCGGCCATGGCGAACGGCATCCGCGCCATCCGACCGGCAGCGCATCGTCCGTGCGCTTGAAGTTCTCGACGCGACGCGGCCAATCACTGCTCGACTGGCAGAAGATCGCCGGCACGCCGCTGATCCGCCAGGAGGAGCGCGAGCCTCATCTACGTCTGCCCGCCGCGCGGGAGACGCTTTACGCGCGCTGCGACGGCCGGTTCGATGCGATGGCGTCGGCGGGCGCGCTCGACGAAGTCCGGCATCTGCGCGATCTGCACCTCGATCCCTCGCTTCCGCTGATGCGGGCGGTCGGCGTCCGCCCGTTCCTGGCTTTCTCGACGGGCTGCTCGATTGGGACGCAGCGCTTGCGCAAGCGAAAACAGAGACGCGACGATATGCCAAACGGCAAATGACATGGGCGAGAAGCAATATGATTTCGTGGAAACGCCATATAAAGCAATAAATGCAAAAAATGCACCGCAAAAACGTCCATTTTCGTGCGCTTATTTGATTGACGCCTAACCTCCCTGCGTTTTATCTGTTGGACAAGAGCAGCGGCCTTGCCTCAAATTTAGCTGGGCAAGGCCTTTTCTTGTGCAAAAGCCGATGCCGAACGAGCGCTGCTAGCGAAGTTAGGAGTTGAGCGATGGCTCGCATGATGACTGGTGCGGAAATCGTCCTGGAGGCCCTTGCCGATCAGGGTGTCGAAGATATCTTCGGCTATCCCGGCGGCGCGGTGCTGCCGATCTATGACGAATTGTTCAAGCAGAACCGCGTCCGTCACGTGCTCGTACGCCATGAGCAGGGCGCCGCGCACGCGGCCGAAGGCTATGCGCGCTCGACGGGCAAGGTCGGCGTGCTGCTGGTTACGTCGGGCCCCGGCGCGACCAATGCCGTGACCGGGCTGACCGACGCGCTGATGGATTCCATCCCGCTCGTCTGCCTCACCGGCCAGGTTGCCACGCATATGATCGGCAGCGACGCGTTCCAGGAATGCGACACGGTCGGCATCACGCGCCCCTGCACCAAGCATAACTATCTCGTCCGCGACGTGAACGATCTCGCCCGGGTCCTGCACGAGGCGTTTTACGTCGCGCGCAGCGGCCGGCCCGGTCCGGTCGTCGTCGATATTCCCAAGGACGTTCAATTCGCCAAGGGCACCTATGTCGGCCCGAGCCGCGTCGTGCACAAGACCTATCGCCCGCAGCTGAAGGGCAATGCCAACGCCATCCGCGAAGCGGTCGATCTGATGGCCGGTGCCAAGCGGCCGTTATTCTATACCGGCGGCGGCATCATCAATTCCGGCCCCGCGGCGAGCCAGCTCCTGCGCGAACTGGTCGATCTGACCGGCTTTCCGATCACCTCCACGCTGATGGGGCTGGGCGCGTTTCCCGCCGACGACCAGAAATGGCTCGGAATGCTTGGGATGCACGGCACCTACGAAGCCAATCTGGCGATGAGCCAGTGCGACGTGATGATCGCCATCGGCTCGCGCTTCGACGACCGCATCACCGGGCGCCTCGACGCTTTCTCGCCGGATTCGAAGAAGATCCACATCGACATCGACCCGTCCTCGATCAACAAGACGGTGAAGGTCGATCTGCCGATCATCGGCGACTGTGCGCATGTGCTGGAGGAGATGATCCGCATCTGGCGGGCCCGCGCGCCGCAGGTCGACAAGCCGGCATTGAAGAAATGGTGGGGCCAGATCGAGGAATGGCGCGGCCGCAATTCGCTGAATTACAAGAACCGCTCCGACGTCATCATGCCGCAATATGCGATCGAGCGGCTCTATGAGCTGACCAAGGACCAAGGACGTCTACATCACCACCGAGGTCGGCCAGCATCAGATGTGGGCGGCGCAGTATTTCAAGTTCATGCAGCCCAATCGCTGGATGACGTCGGGCGGCCTCGGCACGATGGGATACGGCATTCCCGCGGCCATCGGCGTACAGACGGCGCACCCGCAGTCGCTCGTCATCGATATTGCCGGCGAGGCGTCCGCGCTGATGACGATCCAGGAGCTGTCCACCGCCGTTCAGCACAAGCTGCCGGTGAAGATCTTCATCCTGAACAACGAATATATGGGCATGGTGCGCCAGTGGCAGGAGTTGCTGCATGGCGGGCGCTATTCGCACTCCTACACCCACTCGCTGCCGGACTTCGTCAAGCTTGCCGAAGCCTATCATTGCGTCGGTCTGCGCGCGGACAAACCCGGCGAACTGGACGATCTGATCAAGGAGATGATCGACACGCCGAAGCCGGTGGTGTTCGACTGCCGCGTGCACAAGCTGGCCAACTGCTTCCCGATGATCCCGTCGGGAGCGGCGCATCACGAGATGCTGCTGGCTGAGGATTTCCAGGACGACGACATCGAATACACCGTCTCCGAAGAAGGCAAGGTGATGGTTTAGCCGGTCCTCGGCCTGCACCTTCCACGCACGAACAGCATCGGACACCACCATGAGCGACCGTCAGGACATACGCGAAACGCACACGCTGGCCATTCTCGCCGACAACGAGCCCGGCGTCATGGCGCGGGTCATCGGCCTTTTCTCCGGGCGCGGCTACAACATCGACTCGCTGACTGTTTCGGAGGTGATCCAGGAGAAACATCTTTCCCGGTTCACCATCGTCACCACCGGTTCCCCGATGGTGATCGAGCAGATCCGCAACCAGCTCGAGAGGCTGGTGCCCGTCCACCGGGTTACGGACCTGACCGTCCAGGGCAACCCGATCGCACGCGAACTGGCGCTGGTGAAGGTCGCCGGGCGCGGCGAAAAGCGCGTCGAGTCGCTCCGGCTTGCCGAAGCCTTCCGGGCGCAAGTGGTCGATGCCTCGATCGAGCATTTCGTCTTCGAGATCACCGGCCGGGTGTCGAAGATCGATCAGTTCATTTCGCTGATGCAGCCGCTCGGGCTCATCGAGGTGTCGCGGACGGGCGTGGCGGCGATCACGCGCGGCGGCGACTCGATGTAAGGCGGCGCCGGCCGGACCTGCGTTCCGATGCAGGCCCGCACGTCGCGAACGCGATCCTGTAAGTTTTCGAAACCTGCGCTACGGACGTCGCGAAAGAAAATCGACCACGGCCTTCTTGTGACTGAGGTCGCCGACGCTCTTCATGTGGTCGCGGCCGACGATGTCGACATGCTCCGCGCCGGGAATGAGGGCGGCCAGCTCGGCGCCGGATCCGCCGATCACGTCGTCGGTGCCGACGGCGATCAGGACGGGACAGCGGATCTTCGCCAGATCCTCCGCCGTCACCTTGCCGCGCGAAGACCGGATGCAGGCGGCCAGCGCGCGCCGGTCGCTCTTGGTCTGATCGGCGAAAACCCGGAAGCTGCGCGCGGCGTCGCTCTTCACGTCCTCGGCGTTCGGCGTCAACAGAGCGGCGGCAATCGGCTCCGCACCGCCCAATCCGCGCACCATATTGATGCCGAGACCGCTGAAGACAAGGCTGCGCACCCGATCGGGATGAGCGATGGCAAGAAACGCCGCAATCCGCGCGCCCATGGAAAAGCCGACCAAGTCGGCGCGCTCGATGTTCAGGTGATCCATCAGGCGGCGCACATCCTCCGCCATGATGTCGGCGCTGTAGTCCTCCGGCTCGTAGAGCTTGTCGCTGTGCCCATGACCGCGATTGTCGAGGGCGACGGTGCGGAAACCCGCGGTGTTGAGGGTCTTGATCCAGTTGGTGTTGCGCCAGTTGACGGTGCTGTTGGAGGCGAAACCGTGGATGAGCATGACCGGGTCGCCCGCGCCTTCGTCGATATAGGCGATCGTCACACCGTCGGAATTGAAGCGCTGCATATGAAACACACCTCTGAAATCGATCGCTGCAAATCAATCTAGGAACGGATTATCTTAACGTTGGTTGCAGACGGGTGGGAATTTTACCGGTTTATCCATTCGCTCGAAGACGGTCCCGCGAAAAACCAAAGTTTGCCGGAAGCATCCCACTTCGCGTTCAGTGAGACGAAATTTGAGCAAGACGGAACCAAAAACATGAGTTCAAAACAGTCCAAATCATCGGAAGCCAAGCAGGAACTCGACCGGAAAAGCAAAGACATATGCCGGCGGATGCCATTGCGGAAAGGTCCGTTACGAAGTCGAAGCCGGCTTCGAGACGGTCATCTCCTGCAATTGCTCGATCTGCACGAAGCGCGGGTCGCTCCTGACGTTCGTCCCGGCGTCGCAGTTCCATTTAGAGAGCGGCGAGGACGCCCTCACCGAATACCAGTTCAACAAGCACGTCATCCAGCATCTGTTCTGCGCAACGTGCGGAATTCTATCGTTCGCGAAGGGAAGCATGCCAGACGGCACGGCCATGGTCGCGGTCAATGTCCGCTGCCTCGACGACGTCGACCTGGACGCGCTGAAAATCACCCAGATCGACGGGCGAAGCATGTAAAGCTCGCGGCGTTCAACTTTGGTCGAGAAAGCCCAGCCGAGCCCCCTCCCCGCCGGTCACAGGCTCGACGCGCCGGTAGAAACACGAGGCTCGCCCGGTATGGCAGGCGGCCTTGTCCCCGCCGATCTCGACCTTGAGCACCAGGCAATCCTGATCGCAATCGGTCAGGATTTCACGGATGCGCAGCACATTGCCGCTGGTCTCGCCCTTGCGCCACAGCTTGCCGCGCGACCGGCTCCAGAAATGCGCGTCGCCCGTCGCGAGCGTCCGCGCGAGGGCGTCCTCGTTCATATAGGCGAACATCAGCACCTCGCCGCTCGCGGCATCGGTGACGATGGCGCCCAACAGGCCGCGATCGTCGAATGTGGGCGTGAACTGCGCACCGTTTTCCAGCGCTTCCTTCGAAACCCGCATGGGCCAGCTCCCGTCAGGCCGGTGTAATCGGCCGCCCCTGGATCATGCGCAGGAACCGGTCGCGATAATCGGCGTTCTCGGCAAAAACGCCGGTAAATCGGGTGGTGATGGTCGAGGCGCCGGGCTTGTGAACGCCGCGAAGCGTCATGCATTGGTGCAGCGCGTCGATGAGGATGGCGACGCCGCGCGGCTTCAGCGCGTTTTCGATGGCCTCGGCGATCTGCGCGGTCATGGTCTCCTGGGTCTGCAGCCGTTTGGAGAAGACATCGACCACGCGCGCCAGCTTGGAGATGCCGACCACACGGCTGCTCGGCAGATATGCGACATGCGCCACGCCGAGGATCGGCAGCATGTGGTGCTCGCAGTGCGATTCCAGCCGGATGTCGCGCACCATGACCAGATCGTCATAGCCATGCACGTCCTCGAAGGTCCGCGACAGAATCTCCTCCGGATCCTGCTGATAGCCGGTGAAGAACTCACGGTAGGACTCAACGACGCGGCGCGGCGTGTCGGAAAGGCCCTCGCGCTCGGGATTGTCGCCTGCATAGCGGATCAGGGTCCGCACCGCGGCTTCCGCCTCGGCAGCGCGTTGGGCGCAGGTCGTTCACCATGCCCGGCGACGGCCTTCGAGCTGGCCGTTGCCCTGCTTGCCCTCACTGGGGTATGCGCCCATAAAATCGTCCTTGTCACAATTGCGTTGCGCGGCGGGGGCTTGTCGCCCGGTAACCTTCATCACACTATATAACGGAAATGCCTCGGGTTCAGGATAGATGGCCGATTGGCGCAGGTGCACGGCAGACGGCGCCTCCGAATGTCTGTCTCCGGCATAGGCAAACGGGGTTGCCCGCCCCTATATACATGTGAGTTTGACTGGTTCTCAATGCGCCCGGCATATAATCTCTCGCCGGCAGCGCTTCAAGAAAACGGACGGGCCACGGAAGGCAGCATGATCGATCTCGACGAATTGTACAACGGACGCATTCTGGAACTGGCGGCGAACATCCCGCATACCGAGCGCCTGGCCGCGCCCGATGCGACGGCGCGCGCCCATTCGAAGCTTTGCGGCTCGCGCGTCGCCGTCGATCTGAAGATGGACGGCGAGGTCGTGACGGATTTCGGCCAGGAGGTCAAGGCCTGCCTGCTTGGGCAGAGCTCGGCGTCGATCATGGGCAGGCACATCGTCGGCTCGACGGCCGCCGAATTGCGGGCCGTTGGCGATCAGATGCGCAAAATGCTGAAGGAAGGCGGCGAGCCGCCATCCGGCAAATGGGCCGATCTTGCCGTGCTGGAGCCGGTTCGGGACTATAAGGCGCGGCACGCCTCGACGCTCCTGGTCTTCGACGCGGTCGAGGACGCGATCGGCCAGATCGAGGCGCAGCGCGCAGCTGTCGGCGAGGCCGTCGAATAGGGCCGGCGTGTCAATAGCGCCGCCACGCCGCCGTCGCCGGATTGCCTCCCCGCTCCTTCCTCAATTCCATTGCTTGCGACGTTGCCGAGGACTATTTTTGGACGCTGGCCCATCGGACCGGCATGGGAGGGTTACGGGCGATCAAAAGTCGCGCGCGTTGCTTCTCACAAGGCGAAAGTGTCAATCGAGGAGTAGTGAATATGCGTGTGTTTGGTAAAGTTCTGGTCTCCACTGCTGCGCTCGCCTTTATCGGCGGGCTGACAGTCGCTTCGGCCCAGGCCGCCGGCATTCCGGCCAAGCCTGCGGTATCGTCGCAGATCGAATTGGCGGCCGCCAAGAAGGCGGCAAAACCGCACGCGAAGCCGACGAAGAAAAAGTCGCCAAGGCCAAGAAAGCCCATCCGGGCGGTTGCGGCGTTATGAAATATTACGACAAGAAAACCAAGAGCTGCGCCGACGCGACCATGAAAAAGGTCTAGCCTCGCAGCAGCGCCATCTTGTGAATGGCTGGCTCCGGCCAGCCATTTTCGACTTTAGCGGGCCGCTCGTTCAATCTAAGCGTTCCGCAAGATCCCGCGAAAGTCTTCAGAGGCCGGAATGAAACTCAGACTGACGACCTGGAACATCAACTCCGTCAGGCTCCGCATCGGCCTCGTCGAGCAGTTCGTCAAGGAATTCCAGCCGGACATCCTGTGCCTGCAGGAGATCAAATGCACCAACGAGCATTTCCCTTATGACGCTGTCCGGGCAATGGGTTTTCCGCATATCTATGTCAAGGGCCAGCTCGGCTATCACGGCGTCGCCATCGCATCGCGCTATCCGCTCGAGGCGCGCGGGACCGAGAATTTCTGTGGCAGCGGCGAGGCCCGGCATATCGCCGCCTCGCTCGATGGGCTGCCGGTGGTCCTGCACAATGTCTACATTCCCGCCGGCGGCGACATTCCCGATCCGGACCTCAATCCGAAATTCGGCCAGAAGCTGGCCTTTATTCGCGCCTTGTCCGAATGGTTCAGCGAGGGCGGGGCGGCCTGTTCCGAAAGCCAGCACATCCTCGTGGGCGACTTCAACGTCGCGCCGCTCGAGCAGGATGTCTGGTCGCACAAGCAATTGCTGAAGGTCGTCAGCCACACGCCCGTCGAGGTCGAACACCTCGCGCGGCTGAAATCCTCGGCCGGCTGGGTCGATGCCATGCGCAAATATGTGCCGGACGACCAAAAGCTCTACACATGGTGGAGCTACCGCAACCGGGACTGGCGGGCATCCAACCGAGGCCGCCGGCTCGATCACGTCTGGACGACGCCGGGCCTCGAAAGCGGCATTCGCGCCATGCAGGTGGTGGATGCGGCGCGCGGCTGGGAAAAGCCGTCGGACCATGTCCCGGTGATCGTCGATTTCGAGCTGAACGACGTCGCGCCTAGAGCGGGATGAGGAAAAGCGGGAACCGGTTTTCCGCTGGCCATCCCGCTCTAAATGATTGGAATCGATCAATGTTCACGATCTTGGATTGATTCAACCCAAGATCATCGTGATCTACGGGTAAAGCCGCGTCGTCTGCCAAGGCCCCTGCTCGGAAGCGCGCCGGAACGTCAGCCGGTCGTGCAGGCGAAAAGGCCGGTCGTGCCAGAACTCGATCTCCAGCGGCGTGAGCCGGAAGCCGGACCAGTAATCCGGGCGCGGCACGGCGCCGATCGCATATTGCGCCGTGTACCGGGCAACCGACTTTTCCAGCGCGAAGCGGCTCTCCAGCGGGCGGGATTGCTGCGATGCCCATGCGCCGATCCGGCTGCCGCGCGGCCGGCTGGTGAAATAAGCGTCGGCGTCCTCGTCACTCACCTGCGACATGCGTCCCGCGGATGCGAACCTGCCGGCGCAGCGTTTTCCAATGAAAGCAAAGCGCCGCCTTGCCTGAGCTGAGCAGCTCGCGGCCCTTGGCGCTTTCGAAATTCGTATAAAAGACGAAGCCCTCGGGCGTGAAACCCTTCAGCAGCACGATGCGCACATTGGGCATCCCCGCCTCGTCGACCGTGGCGAGCGCCATCGCATTGGGATCGTTGAGCTCCCGGCTTTCCGCGTCCTTGAGCCAGGACTCGAACAGCATGAAGGGCTCAATGGCGCTGGTGAAATCCGGTGCCTGCGGCGTATCTTCAAAGCGGATCTTGGGTTCGTCGGTCATGACTGGATGGATGGTTGTAACGGTTGCTCAAGATAGTGCCTCGCTATCTTATTGTCTCCCCAATCCTCCGATTAATCTGCTAAACACACCGCAATGAAGAGACAAAGCGTTGGGTAACGGTCTGGCGACAGGGCCGCGACGCCTTTTGCCGGGCAGCATACGGCTGGACGCACCACGTCTTTTGTGTAGGATGCCCGCAATCCTAAGATCTGGAGGGACCGGGTGACCGAAACTGGACAACTGATGAGCGGCAAACGCGGTCTCATCATGGGGGTCGCGAATAATAGGTCGATTGCGTGGGGCATTGCAAAAAGCGTTGCCGCTCAAGGTGCGTCGGTCGCCTTTACCTATCAGGGAGAGGCTCTGAAGAAGCGCGTCGAACCTCTGGCCGCCGAAGTCGGTTCCGATATCGTTCTGCCCTGCGACGTCACCGACGCCGCCTCGATGGACGCCGTGTTCGACGCCCTGCGCGATCGCTGGGGAACGCTGGACTTTCTGGTTCACGCCATCGCCTATTCGGACAAGGCCGAGCTCGACGGCCGCTATGTCGACACCAGCCAGGACAATTTCACCAAGAGCCTGCTGATCTCCTGCTATTCGTTCACGGCGCTCGCTCAGCGCGCGGAACGCATGATGTCGGGTGGCGGCTCGCTGCTGACCCTGACCTATTACGGCGCCGAGAAGGTCATGCCGCATTACAACGTCATGGGTGTCGCCAAGGCCGCGCTCGAGGCGAGCGTGCGCTATCTGGCCGCCGACCTCGGCAAGCAGGCGATCCGCGTGAACGCAATTTCCGCGGGGCCGATCAAAACCTTGGCGGCGTCGGGTATCAGCGATTTTCGCTATATTCTTGAAGTGGAATGAGTATAATTCACCCATGCGCCGAACGGTGTCGATCGAGGACGTCGGAGGTGCGGGACTTTATTTGCTTTCCGACCTGAGTCGCGGCGTAACGGGCGAGGTGCACCATGTGGATGCCGGCTATCACGTCGTAGGTATGAAAGCCGAGGACGCGCCGGACATTACCGTGGCCATCAAAAACGGAGAGTGACATCACATGCATCCGATGAGGCTGATCACCTATGCCGTTCTCACCAGCGTAGCCAGTCTGGTGGCCATGGGCGGCGTCGGGTTTTATGTTGGGTATTCAGCCGGGCGCGGCGACATGGAGGAGCTGAAGACTCTGATCGCCGCCGGTGGCTCGCCGGAGAATGCGAAGGTGCTTGCCGATCTGCTCAAGCAGCAGAGCGCGAGCGCCGAGGCCGCTCCCCCGGCCAAGGAGGTCGACCTGAACCCTGTGCTTGACGAGATCCGCAGCATGAGCGCGCAGATCGGTAAGCTCGAGGAACGCGCCGCGGAGCAACCCGTGGTGGCGGCGGATCAGGGGAAGGACGATCCGGGAGCGACAAAGGAGCTCAGCAATGTGAAGCAGCTTCTGTCCGAATCCAACAACCAGTATCAGGTCTGCAGGCAGAGCCTGACCACGCTGCAGACGCAATACGAAGAGCTGAAAACCTCCTCGCAGCAGGTCGCATTGTCGTCGAGCAGCGTGCAGCCGGCGAACGATACCGGCTCGGTGGTGCTGTTCGACAACGTGCTTCTGGCGCGGGACAAGAGCAAGCTTTACCGCGATGTCGATGTGGCGCTCAGCCTGCAGTCGATCGCGGCGCGCTCGGCGAAGGTCGCCGTCAATCAGCAGAGCCTCGGGATTTCCTTCGGCGAACGCAAGATATTCCAGCATCGCGACGTCACCTGCGAGCTTGTCTTGATGGAGACCGACCTGGAAGGCGGCAAGGCGCGGTTCAGCATCGCTTGCAAGCGGTAACGTCGCCGATATGCCCCTGATCTATTTTCTGCGCCACGGCCAGACAGCCTGGAACGCCGAGAGGCGTATCCAAGGCCACTTGGACGCGCCGCTTAACGACACCGGACGCGGACAGGCGGCGCGCAACGGCCGCGAGCTGGCGCGGATCATCGGCGATGCGGCCACGTTCGACTATGTGTCGAGCCCGCTCGTGCGCGCCAGCGAGACCATGGAGATTGTCCGCCGCGCGCTGGGGCTCGATCCGAAGAGCTACCGCACCGACCCTCGCCTGATGGAGTTCAATCTCGGCGACTGGCAGGGCCTTCGCTATCCCGACATCGAGCGCGATCTTCCCGATCTGATCGCACAGCGCGAAGCCGATCCCTGGAATTTCCGCTGCCCCGGCGATACGGCGGAGAGCTACGCCATGCTGTCCGCGCGCGTTCTGGACTGGCTCACCGAGATCGATCGCGACACGGTGGTCACCGCCCATGGCGGCGTGATGCGCTGCCTGCGCGGTCATTTCGATCCGATCGACCTGACGCTCGTGCCGAAGCTCGATGTGCCACAGGACAAGGTGCTTGTGATCACCAACGGTGCGCTGAGCTGGGTTTAGCCTGGATGAATTTCCAGCCATTATGATAAAGTCGCCGCCGGCTGACGGCCTTGGGTGAAGGCGAGGAGGGCTCGGCGATGACCTTGACGCGACGCGACGTTGCATATGCGCTGCTGGCGCTGCCGGCAGGGTTCTGCCGGATCTGCCACGCGCAATCGCAGTCGATCTCGTGGGATCACGGACTCTGCGCCTCGGCGAAGGAAGGCTCCAAGGACGGAGAGCTGCTGAAAACCAGCGGCGATCCCAATCTCGACCGCATCCTGTCCGCCGAAATGATCGCCCAATCGAAGTTCTTCGGCATGCAGCCGGCCTTCATGCTCTATTCCGGCGACAATGCCAACGCCTTCGCCACTTACGACACGCTGCTGCCGGGAACCAAGGGGACGATCCTCTACAATCTGCCGTTTCTGAAAAGCCATTTGCAGTCGATGGCTTGGGGCGGCGCCGTCGTGTCGGGCATCATCGCGCACGAATTCGGGCATATCTATCAGTTCTTTACCGACTATATGAAGCGGCTCGAGGCCCTGCATACCACTGTGAAGTTCGAGGAGCTGCACGCCGATTTTCTCTCCGGCTATTACATGGGCAAGAAGAGCGCATCGGCGCCAATGGACCTGAAGGATTATTTCGATCAGTTCTACGAGCTCGGCGACTATCAGTTCGCCAGCAAGGATCATCACGGCACGAAAGCGGAGCGGTATTTCGCGATCAAGGGCGGCTACAATTTGTCCCTCGGCAACCGCAATAAGGGCATCGCCTTCGCCGCTGAACAGGGCGAACTGTTTCTAAAGGAATATTTTCGCTAGCAGAGGGACCATGCAGACGTCACGCAAACGGATCTTTGCCCTCGCGCTCGTTGCGGGCGCATCGCTCGGCCTCACGCAGGCCGAGGCGCAGTGCTACCCCGGCCTGCCCTGTCCGGGTCAACCGGATGGGCAGAACGGTGCCGGCGCATCGACCACCGCGCCGGCCGCCCAAGCGAAGGTCGAGTATCACTATGTCGGTCCGGTGTTTCCGCCCGACCCTTGGCTTGCGCTGCGCAGCGTCCCTGCGCCGAAGGGCGGCAAGCAGCTCATGAAAATGCCGGAAGGCACGCTGTTCCAGGTGAAGGAAAAGCGGGGCAAGTGGTGGTTTGTCGAGTTGCGGGACGGGACGCGCGGCTGGGCGCATAGCGACTGGATCCAGTGCTGCAAACATGCTGATGAGTAGGCGCGCCTGGAGCTTTGCGGCGATAATTGCGATGCTGGGCGCCGCGACACCGGCAAGCGCGGCAAACCCGGTTTCCGCCTGTCCCGATATCGGCAGCGCCACGAAGCTCGTCCTCGTCACTGCCACCGAATTCGCCAGCCAATCGGCGCAGGTCCGGCTTTTCGAGAGCCGCGCCGGCAAATGGCATCAGGCCGGCGCCGGAAAAAAAGCGGTTCTCGGCGGCGGAGGCCTGGCGTGGTCATGGACGCAGGAAAGGTTCGCCGGGAAAGGTGAGCCGGTCAAGAAGGAAGGCGACCGCAAGACGCCCGCCGGCTTCTTCTCCATCGCCGCCCCGTTCGGTTTCGCGCAAAGCGAGCGCAAGGGCTATGTGCGCCTGGCGAAGGGCGAGCATTACTGCGTCGATGACCCGGCCTCGCCGCATTACAATTCGATCGTGCCGAAAGCCAAGGCTGGGGAAGGCGTCAGCGGCGAGGACATGGCCGCCATCCCGCCCTATCGGAAGGGGCTGTTCCTGAACTACCCCACCAGCCGCGAGAAGCGCGGCGGCTCCTGCATCTTCGTCCATGTCTGGCGAACGCCCTCCTCGCCGACCTCCGGATGCGTCGCGCTCGCGGAAGCCGATGTCGAGGACATCCAAAGCTGGTCCGCGAACGGTGCGACTGCCATCGGCATCGTTCCCGAACCAGCGTGGCGCCGATTGCGGGGCTGCTTTCCCGGTCTGTGAGGCGGTCTTCGCCGCCATATTTTGACCTTCGCCCGCGGCTCGTCTAAATAAGCGACACAACCAAGAGCCGTTCCATGTCCCACAACACTTTCGGCCACCTCTTCCGCGTTACCACCTGGGGCGAGAGCCACGGGCCCGCCATCGGCTGCGTCGTCGACGGCTGCCCGCCCGGCATCCCGCTGACGGAAGCCGATATCCAGCCCTTTCTCGACAAGCGCCGCCCCGGTCAGTCGCGCTACACGACCCAGCGGCAGGAGGCCGACGAGGTCAGGATCCTGTCTGGCGTCTTCGCCAATGCCGAGGGCGTTCAGGTCACCACGGGGACGCCGATTTCGCTGCTCATCGAGAACACCGATCAGCGCTCGAAGGATTACGGCGACATCAAAGACAAATATCGCCCCGGCCACGCCGATTACACCTATATCGCCAAATACGGCATCCGCGACTATCGCGGCGGCGGCCGATCCTCCGCGCGCGAGACCGCCATGCGGGTCGCGGCGGGCGCCATCGCGCGCAAGGTGATGCCGGGCCTCAAGGTGCGCGGCGCAATGGTCCAGATGGGCACCGCAGACCATCGACCGGGCCCAATGGGATTGGGAGGAGGTCGACCGCAACCCGTTCTTTTCGCCGGACCATTCCAGCGTCCAGGGCTGGGCGGCCTATCTCGACGGCATCCGCAAGAGCGGGTCGTCGTGCGGCGCGGTCGTCGAGATCGTCGCCGAGGGCGTTCCAGCAGGGCTCGGCGCGCCGATTTACGGCAAGCTCGACCAGGACATCGCCTCGGCGATGATGAGCATCAACGCCGTGAAAGGCGTCGAGATCGGCGCCGGCTTTGCCTCTGCGGCGCTTTCCGGCGAGGAGAATGCCGACGAGATGCGCGCCGGACAGAACGGTCGCCCTGCCTTCCTTTCGAACAATGCTGGCGGAATTTTAGGCGGAATCTCTACAGGGCAGCCGGTGATTGCCCGTTTTGCAGTCAAACCGACATCGTCCATCCTGGCCCCGCGCCGCACCATCGACAACCACGGCCAGGAAACCGACATCGTCACCAAGGGCCGGCACGATCCTTGCGTCGGCATTCGCGCAGTTCCGGTCGGCGAGGCCATGATGGCCATCGTCCTCGCCGATCATTATCTGCGCCACCGGGGGCAGTGCGGGCCCGGAGGATAAGCGGCCGCCACGTCGAGGACAGATCTGCGCGGCCGGATGCGGGGGAGAGCGTCAATGGATGCCGGGGCGGGCGGATCGGACGGTGCCGAGCGGAGCTACGTGCTCCCCTACGGCAAGAACTCCGGCAACTTCAATGTCAACGTGATGGCGTTGTTTGCGGTGATCATGTTCGGCCTGTTCATCATCACAGGCTATGCGCCGCTGCTTCTGCCCGCCGCCGCCGCGGCCGGCGTTGCCTATTTCTACTATCCGCTCAAGGAGCGAACGCCGCGCATCGGCGCCGGCCAATACGGCATCTTCATCGACGGGCTGGGGCTGATCTCATGGCGCGCCGTGTCCGGCATCGAGCGCGTCGCCTTCACCTCGCGCCTCGCCCAGACCTACGAGATGCACATTCACCTGAACACGCCGCTGGAAAACGCGCTGCTGGCAGACTGGCGAAAGCTGCCGGTGTGGCGCCTGCTGATGAAGCTGCCCTGGCACATGAAGAAAAGCGACAACATCATCCGCATCCCGCTGGAGCCGTTCGATCCGCCCGCACACGAGATCCGGTCGCACTTCGTCCAGCTCAGGGACGCCTTCCGGTAAGGCCGCAGATCGCCAAAACGGCGGGCCGCTTCATTTCCCCGGAGGCAGGATCAGCCAGACCCCCGCCAGCAACAGGCCGGCGCCGAGAATCTTCGTCCAGGTCACCGGCTGGGCCGCGTGCAGGACGCCGAAATGGTCGTAGGCGATCGAGCCGAACATCTGCGCTGCAACGATGACCGCCATCATCGCGGCCGCCCCGAGTTTGCGGAACGGTGAACGCCGCCTGGGCCACGAACATGATGCCGAACAGACCCGTGATCCAGCCATAGAACGGCACGCGGCGCGACCTGATCGAGGCTCGGCACGGGCGTGCGGAGCGCCGCCAGAATGAGCAGCGCGAAGACGGTGCCGCCGGCGAAATTCACCAGGGTCGCCCAGAACGCCCCGCCGAGAACCTGGCTGGTCCGCGCGTTGATCAGCGCTTGCAGCGGCAGGAAAAACCCGGCAAGCGCCGCAAACGCAATATATTTCAGCATTGGCTCTCCGCGTCAGGTCGAGGAAAGGACGGGCTTTCGTCCTACTACGACCTTGGACAGGAAGGCCAGTGAAGTTTCGACCGCTTCAAAGCCGCAGCTTTCAAAGAGCGGTGCGAGATCGTCGCCGAGATAATGCTCGTAATAGGGCTCATGGAAGCGGGCCGGAAAAGCTTCCAGCAAGCCGTCATAGCCCGGCTCGTCGCCCCATTGCAGGGAATTGACCATCACATAGATGCCGCCGGGCTTGAGAACGCGGAGCACGTCGCTCGTAACCGTCCGCCGCACGTCGCCCGGCAGTTCGTGATAGAGAAAGATCGAGGTAACGATGTCCTGGCTGGCGTCAGGCAATGGCAGCGCCTCGGCGTTGCCCTCGATCACGCTGATGGCCCGCCGTCCCGCCAAATGCTCGCGCGCGGCTTCGACATAGGCGGAGGAGAGGTCGACCCCGGTCATCGGCATGGCCGGAAAGGCCTGCGCCGCCTGTCCGAGGAACCGGCCGGTCCCGCAGGCGACGTCGAGCATCGACAGCGTCCGCTGATCCTTGCCATGGACATAGGCGGCAATCGGAAGCAGCGCCTGCCGCCGCATCGCGCCGGACGTGCCGATGAACAGCGTGTCGACCTGGATGTCGTAGAGCCGCGCCGACTCCTCGCTCAGATAGCCGTCGGTCTGGTAATGGAAGTTCCGGGCGTAATAGCCGGGCAGGCCCTCGGCCTGGGGCAGCGCCGCCGCTTCCTCGGCCCGGCCTTCGAGCCGGCGTTCGATCGAGGCGGGCAGGTCGGCGAACATCCGGCGCAGCGCCGCGAGGTGCTCGGCAAGCGAGGCCTCGTCATCCATCGACGGGTAGACGCCTTTGCGCACGTTCTCGGCATCGCGCCGCTGAAGCTCGAAAGCGGCGCGGAACAGGGCCATTTCGCCCGGCGTCGGACGCGATGGGCGGAATGTCGGCGCATCCTTGCTGAGCTGGGCGACACGCCGCTGCGTCATTCGCGCGATCATCGCATACCAGCCGGTTCTGGCGGCCTGGTTCGCCAGATGGGCATAGGCTTCGAAGCTGTTCGACATGGCCAATCTCCGGTAATGTGCGCCAACGGGGAGCAGCGTAGCGGGACATTATGGCTCGATTTCAGAACATCGTTGTGCTGACCGGGGCGGGTCTGTCCGCTGAATCCGGCCTCGCCACTTTCCGCGACAAAGACGGCATATGGGCGCGATACGACTATCGCGAAGTGGCGACGCCCGAAGGCTTCAT
This sequence comes from uncultured Alphaproteobacteria bacterium, assembly GCA_963727575.1. Classification (GTDB taxonomy): domain Bacteria; phylum Pseudomonadota; class Alphaproteobacteria; order Rhizobiales; family Rhodomicrobiaceae; genus JAHQVI01. Next base: position 112,424 of record CAVSIA010000027.1, on the reverse strand, counting down.
CCGCAACCCCGCCAAAGTCCTCGAATTCTATAATATGAGGCGCCGAGAGAATTCGGGCGTGCAGCCGAATGCCGCACATCTCGCTCTGGCCCGCCTGGAGGCGGCACATCCGGGCAAGGTGATCATCGTCACGCAGAATGTCGACCGCCTGCACGAGGCGGCGGGCAGCCGCAACCTCATTCACATGCATGGCGAGATGGGGCAGGTGCTGTGCAATTATTGCGGCCAGCGCGCCGCCTGGGATGAGGAGCAGCTCACCATCCAGACTGTCTGCGGCGCGTGCCGGAACACGGGCGGCGTGCGCCCCGATGTCGTCTGGTTCGGCGAGATGCCCTATCACATGGACCGGATCTCCGAAGCGCTCGCGGCGGCTGACCTGTTCATCTCCGTCGGCACGAGCGGCACGGTCTATCCCGCGGCGGGGTTCGTCGCCGAGGCGCGCAATGCCGGGGCCCATACCGTCGAGCTCAATCTGGAGCCTTCGGACGGCGTCTCATATTTTCACGAAAAGATTTACGGCACGGCGACGGAGGTGGTGCCGGCCTATGTCGAAAGTCTGCTGAGCGATGGGTGAGGTCCGATGGACGCGCTGTCGCGATTGCTGAAGATACCGCGCTCCCGGCCGAGCGGCCGATTTACGGCCGTCGCGTTCGGGCTCGCGCTGCTGATCGCAGCGGTGCTCGGCGCGTGGTGGGCGATGGTCGAGTTCGACTGGCAGGCCTGCATGTCGTTCGTCAAGCCGAGACCGTCGCGGCTGGCATTGCTGATCGCGGCAACGAGCGCGCAGCCTCTATGGCCGATCGTCTTCATGTTATTCAGCCTTCCGTGCCTGGTCGTGATCGGCATCAGCGACACCAGAGAGGCCAAGATCCTGGCGCTGGCGATCATGGCGCTGCCGCTGCTTGCGGTTTCCGATCCGGCGGCCATGCACCAATGCGACCGGCACGGGATCGACAGCACGGTCTGGTTCTTCTATATATTGGTCATTCCACTGAGCATTCTATTGCTGTTCGGGACCATAGGCACGCGCCTGCGCCGGCTGATGACGTCCCGCCGGCGGCCGACCTGATCGCCGCGCGGCCGGGCTGTGCGCAATGCATTGCTGCGGTCAACAGGGATACGACACCTGCACCAGGGCCGATGCTGATCCAGCTTTTCGCCCTGATGCCGGTCGGTGCGATTATCCTCGCGATGACGACGGGACTGCGCGCGGCGCGCGCCTTTCGGCGCGGCCGGCGTCGGCCGATCATTGCCCCCCGATTGCGGAATTTACGACGCCGAATTTCTTCGACACCGAATCCGCAAGCTGCTCGAACTGAGCCTTGTCGTCCCCAATGGAGAGCATGCGCAGGCAATCGGGCGCGCAGTGGTAAGACTGGCGCGCCGTGCCCTTGTAGAGCGTAACCTGCCGCATATCTCCTTCGCGCACGCCGAGACGCACGCTGTAAATCTCGCGGCCTTGACTATCCAGTGCGATCAAATTGGTCGTTCCGTAGGACTTTCCGGTGATTACAAGCAGCCGGGCGCTTTGCGCCACGACGTCCGCAACCGCAGGATTCCCCACGATAATTTGGGCCGCGTCCGCATCGAGTTGGATAAGCCGCGCCTCATCGACAGTGACATCGACGAAACCGACGTTCCCCGCTAACGACGCAAACCGCACGCCCGACAGAACGATCAACAGTACACTGAAGAATACACGAAGAAAAGCCATCGCATCCACCCGGGGCCATGCCAACCGGGCTCATTGGATGCTCCCTCGGTAAACGAGGGCTTAACAGCCAGCTCCGTAAGATTACGGAGCTTACTTCTTCGCGCTCTTCGCAGCCGGCTTCTTCGCTGCAGGCTTGGCTGCTGTCTTCGCAGCAGGCTTAGCCGCTGCTTTCGCTGCAGGCTTGGCCGCCGCTTTCGGAGCAGCCTTCGTTGCCGCGGACTTGGCCGGAGCCTTCGACGCAGCAGCGGGTTTCGCCGCCGTCTTCGCCGGAGCTTTGGCAACAGGTTTGGCAGCCGTCTTGGCCGGAGCCTTGGCGGCAGGTTTGCTTGTCGTCTTCGTCGCCGACTTCGGCGCTTTCTTTACTTCAGCCATGGTACAAATAATCTCCCATTCGTTTTCAGTTACAGGCTGCACCGAGAGACGCGACTGTTTGACCAACGCCATCTCGGCTAGACGCGGCTCCTCTTTTATTTCGCCCAAAGACACCGGGCGGGGGAGCGGCGATTCTGCGGCAATATCAACGCAAAACCATGTGCCAGTCTTGTCAGTTGAATCCTGATGAGGATCGGACACCACTTTGACAATTCCGACAACTCGTTTCTCGTCGACTGAATGATAGAAGAAGCCAAGGTCACCAGGCCGCATTCGGAGCATGTTGAGTTTGGCGGTGTGGTTGCGCACGCCATCCCACTCGTCACCCCCGCTACCCCGCTTCACCTGATCGTCCCACGACCAGGAGCCCGGCTCGCTCTTAAATAGCCAATAAGCCATCATCCAGAACGCATGCGAATCAAAAAACCCGTAAAAGAGTAAGTTGTTCGCATGCGCATAGCACGCAAGACCTAAAAAATTATACAATTTTTAGGTGCTGCGCGCGCGCAAAGAGTCAAATTGTTTCGGCGGTGTGTGATTTTTTATTGCGAGGGGAGGGTCATCGCCGTCGCGCCGAGCATCGCGAAGGATCGATCAGCCTGAAGAAATACGGCGACCCCGTCATATTTTGAATTGTCCGGAAGCTTGACCGAGTAGTGCGCCGCACTGCCGGCCCACTGCCCCGCAGAAACAAGGTCACGCACGACATTCGTGTAGACGATGTCGCGTCCGTTGTTCTCGCCGCGACCAATTAATACGTCTACGGAGTGACTGTAGCAGGCAATCCAGAGCTTGCCCGAACGGTAGCTGCTGCCGTCCGGCGCGGCGCCCGCATCGAGCTCGACGGCGCCCTTGCTGATCTCCACAGAAATCGGCACCGTTGACGACGCCAGCTTCCGCGCGGTCTCCGAAAGCGCGGTCTCGATCGCCGTTTTGCGGCTGCCGATCACATGAGTGATTCCATTGACGATGAGCTGCGGGGTGTAGACCTCGCGATCGCCACGGGCTTCGGCGTAGTCATATTGGCGCTGGTTGAAGGCGTCCTTGGCGAGCGTGTCGCGCCAGCCGAGATGGTCCCAATAGCTGACGGGAAAACTCAGGGCGATGATGTCCTTGCGCGCCGCGAGCTTCTGCAGCAGGGCATCGGCCGGCGGGCAGGAGGAGCAGCCTTGGCTGGTGAACAGTTCCAGCACGTCGTGCCGGTTCTGCTCCTGGGCAAGCCCCGGCCTTGACGTAACCGCCGCAACGGCAAAACCCGCGGCGGCGCAGATCAGGATACGATGGAGGCTTTGTGAAATCCGGGAGGCGCCGCCTAGCGCCTCCCGCGAATTATAAACGATCATGCAGGTCTCGAAGTCTCACCTACTGCGAACTCATCGCAGTATCCTGCCGCGCCGCTTCAATTACCAGTCACGAGTGGGTGACTCCATTGCGACACACTGTGACCTGAGCATGATTGCTTCATGGTGAATTGCTCATGCTCTCTGTTCTTTCGGTTCCGCGCGATCTTCCGCGAAAACCGGTCAACTTTCCCCGACCGTTCCCTAAGCGGCCGACGCCAGCCCGCGCAGGACGTATTGCAGAATCCCGCCACTGCGGAAGTAGCTGAGCTCGTCGAGCGTATCGATCCGGCAGAGCAGCGGCACGTCCTTGGTCGATCCGTCCGCATAGACGATATGAGCCACGAGCCGCGCATGCGGCGTCAGTTCTTCGAGGCCGGAAATCGACACCTTCTCGTCGCCCTTGAGGCCGAGGCTCTGCCATGAGGTGCCCTCATCGAAGACCAGCGGAAGGACACCCATGCCGACGAGATTGGAGCGGTGGATGCGCTCGAAGCTCTGCGCGATGACCGCGCGCACGCCCAGCAGCAGCGTGCCCTTCGCCGCCCAGTCGCGGCTGGAGCCGGTGCCGTATTCCTTGCCGGCGAATACCACCAGTGGCACGCCTTCGCTTTGGTAACGCATCGCCGCATCGTAGATCGGCATCCGCGCGCCGTCCGGATAGTGCACCGTCACGCCGCCTTCGACGCCCGGCACCATCTGGTTCTTGATGCGGATATTGGCGAAGGTGCCACGCATCATGATCTCGTGATTGCCGCGGCGCGCGCCATAGGAGTTGAATTCCCGCGGCGGTACCTGATGCTCGATCAGATACTCGCCCGCCGGACCGTCCTTCTGGATCGAGCCGGCCGGCGAGATGTGGTCGGTCGTGATCGAATCCAGGAACAGGCCGAGGACCCGCGCGCCGTCGATATTCTCCACCTTCGCCGACTGCATCGACAGGTGCTCGAAATAGGGCGGGTTCTGCACATAGGTGGAGCTCATGCTCCAGCCATAGGTGAGGCCGGCGGTGGTTGAGCTGCCCATGGCCTGCCAGCGGGCGTCGCCCTTGAACACATCGCCATAGCGTGCCTTGAACATCTCCGGCGTGATCGTTGCGCGGATGATTTCCGCGATCTCGCGGGAGGTCGGCCAGATGTCCTTGAGGTAGACCGGGTTGCCGTCAGAGCCGGTGCCGAGCGGATCGTTGACGAGATTGGCCTTCATCGTGCCGGCGAGCGCATAGGCGACGACCAGCGGCGGCGAGGCCAGATAGTTCGCCCGCACATCCGGATTGACGCGGCCTTCGAAATTGCGGTTGCCGGACAGCACCGCCGCGGCAACCAGATCGTTCTCGTGGATCGACTTGGAAATCGGTTCCAGCAGCGGACCGGAATTGCCGATGCAGGTCGTGCAGCCATAGCCGACGAGATCGAAGCCGAGCGCGTCGAGATCCTTCTGCAGGCCCGACTTGGTCAGATAGTCGGTGACCACCTGACTGCCCGGCGCGAGCGACGTCTTCACCCACGGCTTGACCTTCAGCCCCTTGGCATGGGCGTTACGGGCCAGAATTCCCGCCGCGACCAGCACGCTCGGATTGGAGGTGTTGGTGCATGAGGTGATCGCTGCAATGACGACATGGCCGTCGCAGATCTGATAGTCGGCGCCCTCGACAGCGCCGCATTTCTCCAGCGGCACGGAGGGCGCGCCGCCTTCCGCGGTCATCTCCGCCGCTTCGCTGCCTGGCTGATAGCCGCGAATCTCCGCAAGCGCCGAAGTAAAGCCTTCGGAAGCGTTGGAAAGCGCGACGCGGTCCTGCGGACGGCGCGGACCGGCGAGGCTGGGCTCGACCGAGGCGAGATCCAGCTCGAGCGTGTCGGTGAAGACCGGGTCCGATGTCGACTCGTCGCGCCACATGCCCTGCGCCTGGGCGTAGGCTTTGACGAGCGCGATGCGGTGCGGGTCGCGGCCGGACGCGGAGAGATAGGCGAGCGTGTCCGTGTCGATCGGAAAGAAGCCGCAGGTCGCGCCATATTCCGGCGCCATGTTGGAGATCGTCGCCTGGTCCTCGAGCGTCAGACGGCCGAGGCCGTCACCGAAGAATTCGACGAACTTACCGACCACGCCCTTCTTGCGCAGCATCTGCGTTACCGTCAGCACGAGGTCCGTCGCCGTCACGCCTTCGGGCAGCTTGCCGTTCATACGGAAACCGATGACCTCGGGGATGACCATCGAGATCGGCTGACCGAGCATCGCTGCCTCGGCTTCGATGCCGCCGACGCCCCAGCCGAGAACCGCGAGGCCGTTGACCATGGTCGTATGGCTGTCGGTGCCGACAAGGGTATCCGGGAACGCCTGGGTCACGCCGCCGCCGATGTCCTTCGTCCACACGGTCTGTGCGAGGTATTCGAGATTGACCTGATGGCAGATGCCGGTCCCCGGCGGCACCACGCGGAAATTGTCGAACGCGCCCGCGCCCCAGCGCAGGAACTCGTAGCGCTCCTTGTTGCGCGCATATTCCATCTCGACATTGGTCTTGAACGCCATGCCGTTACCGAAAGCGTCGACCATCACCGAGTGATCGATCACCAGATCGACCGGCACCAGCGGATTGATCTTCGCCGGATCGCCGCCGATCTTGGCCATCGCATCGCGCATCGCGGCGAGATCGACCACGGCGGGCACGCCGGTGAAATCCTGCATCAGCACGCGCGCGGGACGATAGGCGATCTCGTGATTCGATTTACGATCGGGCAACCACGCGGCAATCGCCTTGATGTCGTCGGCGGTCACGCTCCGGCCGTCTTCGAAGCGCAACAGATTCTCCAAAAGCACCTTCAGCGAGAAGGGAAGAGACGAAATTCCTGCAAGGCCGTTCTTCTCGGCTTCCGGCAGGCTGAAATATTCGTATTGTTTGCCTTCCACATCGAGCGTGCGGCGGCATTTGAAGCTGTCGAGGGAACGTACCGTCTCAGTCGTCATATCAGGGCCTCCAGATTATTGCGCGGACAACCGGGGAGCGCCCCGCTGGCCTTCTGTGCTGCAGTGTCATATAGAGTTGGCCGCGCGCCTTTAAAAACCATCTTGTTCTGTCACATGATAACGCATCCCGCCACACAACTCATCGTCAATAACCTCGCGGCGGTGCGCGGGACACGGATCATATTTCAAGGCCTCGACTTTAGTGCGGAAGGAGGCCATGCACTGACGGTGATCGGTCCCAATGGCGCGGGCAAGACGACGCTTCTCCGCTGTATCGCCGGTTTCCTGCCCGCAGCTTACGGCACGGTGAAACTTGCGGGAGGCGACGATGAGCGACAGTGTCGGCGAACAATGCCACTATATTGGGCACCTTAACGGGATCAAGCCCGCTCTGACCGTATCCGAGAAATCTTGCATTTTTTGCTAATTTCCTCAATGGCGATCCGGCGCGAATCGCTACCGCGGCAGAGCGTCTGGCTCTGGCGGATCTCGAAGATTTCCAGGCGGCCTATCTTTCCGCGGGCCAGAAGCGCCGGGTGGGACTTGCGCGGCTGATCTGCGCCGAACGCGCGGTCTGGCTGCTGGACGAGCCCGCCGTCTCGCTCGACGCGGGATCGCAGCGCATCCTGGCCGACATGGTCGCGGAGCATCTTTCCGGAGGCGGAATTGTGGTTGCCGCCACCCATACGCCGCTTGGCTGGTCGGAAGCGAAAACCCTCGATTTCAGCGATATCGTCGCGCGGACGCCGGCGGACGTCGCATGAAGCCGTTCTTCGCGCTCATCGGCCGGGACCTGCACCTCGCCCGGCGCCAGGGTGGTGCCGTCTCCACCGCGCTCGGCTTCTATCTGGTCATCGTCGCCACCCTGCCGCTCGGCCTCGGGCCCGACCTCAACCTGCTCAGCCGTATCGCGCCGGGCGTGCTCTGGGTGGCGATGCTGCTCTCCTCGCTGCTTTCGGCCGACCGCATGTTTCACGACGATTATGAGGACGGCACGCTCGAGGTCATTGCGCTGGGGCCGCTGCCGCTCGAGCTGGTCGCATTCGGCAAGGCGATCGCCCATTGGCTGAGCGTCGGCATCCCGCTGATGCTGCTCGCCCCGCTTCTGGCGCTGATGCTCAACATGGACGGACGGGCTTACCTGCCATTGCTGCTGACGCTGCTGGCGGGGACGCCGGCGGTGAGCTTCCTGGCGGGCATCGGCGCGGCGCTGACCCTTGGCCTGCGCAAGGGCGGTCTGCTGCTGCCGCTGATCATCCTGCCGCTTTACATCCCGATCCTGATCTTCGGCGTGTCGTCCGTCGACGCCGTCGTCACCGGACCGGGCAATTTTGCCTCGCCCTTCTTCATTCTATGCGCGCTGACGCTGGCCTCGATCGTGCTGGCGCCGCTGGGAACGGCGGCCGCGCTGCGGCTCAATTTGTCATGACGCGTGGCGGAGAACCATTGCCCATCCGGCGCGCGTCAGGCCAACCGGAAATAAAGCCTCCAAATAGCCGTTTTATGCTTACAAGAGTGCGACGGTTTTCGGGTCGGCATGGCGCGAGCTGATACAAATTGCGGCGGGCTTGCGCGTTAAGTTGCAAATCGGCTCCTGGCGAGGCAAATATAGCAACCATGCTTAAGTTTTCGACACTTGCAAATCCGAGCTTCTTCATGCGGCTGACCGACCGGGTCATGCCGTGGCTGGCAGGTGTCACCATCGTGCTTATGGCTGCCGGCCTTTACATGTCCTTCTTCGTGTCGCCGGCGGACTATCAGCAAGGCGAGACCGTGCGGATCATGTATATTCATGTCCCTTCCGCCTGGCTCTCGATGTTCTGCTACACGCTGATCGCGATTTCGTCGATCGGCTCGCTGATCTGGCGCCATCCGCTGGCGGACGTCTCTGCGAAGGCAGCCGCGCCGATCGGGGCGGCGTTCACCCTGCTGGCGCTGGTCACCGGCAGCCTCTGGGGCAAGCCGATGTGGGGCGCCTATTGGGTCTGGGACGCACGGCTGACCTCCGAGCTGGTGCTGTTCTTTCTCTATCTGGGGCTGATCGCGCTCTGGCAGTCGATCGAGGAACCCTCGCGCGCCGGACGCGCCGCCGCAATCCTCGGCATCGTCGGCTTCATCAACGTGCCGATCATCAAATTCTCCGTCGATTGGTGGAACACGCTGCATCAGCCGGCCAGTATCATGCGTGCGGGCGGCCCCACCATCGATCCGTCGCTGCTGTGGCCGCTGATGGTCATGGCGCTCGCGTTCACCTGCCTGTTCGTCTGGCTGCATTTCAAGGCCATGCGGGCCGAGATTCTCAGGCGGCGTGTGGAAACGATGATCGTCACCCGAGTCGGTCAGGCGGCGACGCTCAAAGCGGCGGCGGAATAGGAGCGGGCATGGATCTGGGACCTCACGCGGCGTTCATCTGGGCATCCTACGCCGTGACGGCCGTCGTCGTGGCTGGGCTGGTGATCCGGGCGATTCTTGAGGAGCGCGGCCAGCGACAGGCGCTTGCCCGTCTCGAGGCCCAGGGGATCAGGCGGCGCTCGGATATTCATCGAGAAAGCGGACAAAGCTGATGACGGCCAATGTCGAAACCGGAAGGCGCTCGCGCGGCGGCTTTCTTATGCCGCTGGTTGTGGTTTTCGCGCTTGTCGTATTGTTCCTGGTGGCGCTGTTCTCCGGCGACCCGCAACGCCTGCCGTCCGCGCTGATCGGCAAGCCGGTGCCCGAATTCTCGCTCCCGCCCGTCGAAGGGCTCGCCGAGCGCGGCATTGCCACGCCTGGTATCAGCAGCGCCCAACTGGCCGACGGCCAGGTCAGCGTCGTCAATGTCTGGGCGTCCTGGTGCGGCCCGTGCATTCAGGAACAACCCGTGCTGAACGCGCTCAAGCAGCGCCACAAGCTCCGGCTGATCGGCATCAACTATAAGGACGAGCCGGAAGCCGCCCGCCGCTTCCTGAGCAGGCTCGGCAATCCGTTCGACGCGATCGGGGCAGACCGCAGCGGGCGCGTGGCGATCGACTGGGGCGTTTATGGCGTTCCGGAAACCTATGTCGTGGATGGCAGCGGCAAGATCGTGCATAAAATCGTCGGACCGCTTAGCGACGACATCATCACCGGCGAGCTTTTGCCGGCGATTGCGAAGGCGCGCAAGACGGCGAACGGCGCCGCCGACGGCAAGCGGTCATAGAACATTATCGTCGTCATCCTCGTCGTGGAACGGGTCGCGGCCCCGTCGATGATCGCCGTGTCCGCGCGGCAGGATCAGCAGCAAGAGCACGAATGGCGGGATGAGAAACGAAAAAATCATCCAATAGCCAGGATGACGCCGTTTGTTAGGCGCGACCGCACCGGCGATGATCCCTGCGACCAAAGCGGACGCAAGGTACACCGTGATAATCATGCCCGCTTCCATAACGCAGTTCTCCATGGCCTTGAGGGCTTCTCATTTAGGAGCGAATCCCACGCAAAGGAATAACCTTGCCCCCATTTGGGCCTTCCGGAAATTCATTTGTGTCGACGGGAAATATCGCCATATAAACCAACATGATCAGAAACACTCATAGCTTCCGGAAGATGAACGGGATCGGCAACGATTTCGCCGTGTTCGACGGGCGTGATTCCGGCCTGAGGCTCGACGCCGAGGCCGCCCGCCGCGTAGCCGACCGGAACGCCGGCGTTGGGTGCGACCAGGTCATCGTCATCGAGCCCTCCCATCGCGCCGATGCTTTTATGCGGATTCTGAACGCGGACGGCTCCGAAGTGGCCGCCTGCGGCAATGCGACACGCTGCGTTGGCGCGATCATCGCGGACGAGGCCGGACGGTCGGACGTCGTCATCGAGACGGCTGCGGGCCTGCTGGCCTGCACGGCGGGTCCCGCCGGCATGGTCACGGTCGATATGGGTCCGCCGCGGCTCGAATGGGATCGGATTCCGCTTTCGCGCCCTTTTCGCCGATACCACGAGCCTCGACGTCAGCTTCGATGCAGGCGACGCGGAGCCGCTGCGCGCTCCGGGGGCGGTGAACGTCGGCAACCCTCACTGCGTCTTTATCGTCGAGGATGCGGAGGCTTACGATCTTGCGGAAATCGGCCCGCGGATCGAACATGACCCGCTGTTTCCCGAGCGTGCGAACGTCTCGCTGGCCGAGATCGTCGCGCCGGATGTGGTGAAGCTGGTCGTGTGGGAGCGCGGCGCCGGTCTCACCAAGGCATGCGGCACGGCCGCTTGCGCGGCCGCTGTCGCCACCGCGCGCAAAGGTCTGACCGGCCGGCGTGTCACCATCGCTTTACCGGGCGGTAACTTAGAAATCGAATGGCGCGAGCCGGATGGCCACATTTTGATGACCGGCCCTTGGATGCTGGATTATGAAGATGTGTTCGAAATTGGCGTGCCCGCGCTCGCAAGCTGAATCAACCCGAACGACCGATGAGTGAGCCTCAGATCATCAATTTCGGCTGCCGTCTCAACGCCTACGAAAGCGAGGCGATGGCGGAGCATGCGCGGTCGGCAGGGCTGGAAAACACCATCATCATCAATAGCTGCGCGGTAACCGCCGAGGCCGTACGTCAGACGCGCCAGGCCGTGCGCAAGGCCCGCCGGGAAAACCCCGACGCGCGCATCGTCGTAACCGGCTGCGCCGCGCAGACCGATCCGGACGCGTTCGCCGCGATGGACGAGGTCGACCACGTCATCGGCAATGACGAGAAGATGCGTCCGGCGACATTCGCCGCTCTTGCCGATGGCGCGACCGAGCGTGTCGCGGTGAACGACATCATGTCGGTTCGCGAGACCGCGCATCATCTGGTCGCGGGCTTCGGAACGCGCGCCCGCGCCTATGTCCAGATCCAGAACGGCTGCGACCACCGCTGCACCTTCTGTATCATTCCCTATGGCCGCGGCAATTCGCGATCGGTTCCGGCCGGCGTCGTCGTCGATCAGGTGCGCACGCTCGCCGAGCGCGGCTATCGCGAGGTCGTGCTGACCGGCGTCGACATCACCGCCTATGGCGCGGACCTGCCCGGCGAGATGACGCTCGGCACGGCTGACGCGCAAGATCCTCAAGCTCGTCCCCGAACTGCCGCGGCTGCGGCTGTCCTCCATCGACACGATCGAGGCGGACGAGCCGCTGATGCGCGCGCTCGCCGAGGAAGAGCGGCTGATGCCGCATCTGCATCTGTCGCTCCAGGCCGGCGACGACATGATCCTGAAGCGGATGAAGCGGCGGCATTCGCGCGCCCATGCCGTGGCGTTCTGCGCGGAGGCGCGCCGGCTGCGTCCGGACATCGTTTTCGGCGCCGACATTATCGCCGGCTTTCCCGACCGAGACGGAGGAGATGTTCGCCAATTCGCTCGGCATGGTCGAGGAATGCGGGCTGACGTTTCTGCATGTCTTTCCCTTTCTCGCCGCGCCCGGGGACACCCGCCGCGCGCATGCCCCAGCTTGAGCGCCGCGAGGTCAAGGAGCGCGCCGAACGGCTGCGGCATGTTGGCGTAGCGGCGCTTGGATCGCTTATCTACAGTCCTGCTACGGACGGCGGATCGAAATCCTCACCGAGACGGGGAATGTCGGCCGGACGCCGCATTTCGCCGAAATCGCGCTCAACGAGCCGGTCGCGTCGGGACGGCTCATCGCCGCCGCCGTAACCGGTCATGACCGGGGACGTCTGACTGGAACGATGCTACCGTGACCGAAACAGAGCCGAAAAAGAAGAGCATGTTCGGACGGCTGTTCGGCAGGGATGACGCTCCAGCGAGGGAGGACCCACCCGCCGCGGTCGCACCCGCTGCTGTGGACGTCGTGGCCCCGCCTCGGCCCGAACCGGCGTCTGCGCCGGCTGAAACGGCCGTTGAACCACCAGCGACGCCGCCTGAGGCGCCGCAGGCCAGGTCGGGCTGGTTCCAGCGGCTCCGGCAGGGCCTGACCAAAACCTCCACCCAGCTTTCCGAGGGCATCACCGGCGTCTTCACCAAGCGCAAGCTCGACGCGACGACACTTGAAGAGCTTGAGGATCTGCTGATCCAGGCGGATCTCGGCGTCGACACGGCGATGCGCATCACCGACCGCCTGTCCGAAGGCCGCTATGACAAGGAAATCTCCCCCGACGCCGTAAAGGCGATTTTGGCCGAGGAGGTGGAAGCCGCGCTGCGCCCGGTCGCGGTGCCGCTGAAAATCGACGGTACGCATAAGCCGCATATCATTCTGGTCGTCGGCGTCAACGGTACGGGCAAGACCACCACGATCGGCAAGCTGTCGCGGCAATTCACCGACGAAGGCAAGCGCGTCCTGCTCGCGGCTGGCGACACGTTTCGCGCCGCCGCGGTCCAGCAGCTCAAGATCTGGGGCGCGCGGACGGGCGCCCCGGTGGTGTTCCGGGAAACCGGCGCCGACGCGGCCGGGCTGGCTTTCGACGCATTGTCGCAGGCGCGGGCCGACAATTTCGACATATTGATCATCGACACCGCCGGACGGCTGCAGAACAAAGCCAATCTGATGGCGGAACTTGAGAAAATCGTTCGGGTCATCAAAAAAATCGACGCCACCGGGCCGCATACGGTTCTGCTGTCGCTCGACGCCACGACCGGCCAGAACGCCCTTAATCAAGTGGAGATTTTCAAGAAGACCGCCGGCGTGACCGGGCTCATCATGACCAAGCTGGACGGCACCGCGCGCGGCGGCATTCTCGTGGCGATTGCGGATAAGTATAAACTGCCGGTCCATGCCATCGGCGTTGGGGAGGGGGCGGAAGATCTTCAGCCCTTCGATGCAAGAGATTTCGCTCGGGCCATTGCCGGGCTATAATGCAGTAACGAAGTGGAAGCGTACATTGAAGCATCTGCCCACCCCGATAAGGCTGGCCATAAAGCTGTGTCTTGAATTTCTCCCGCTGGCTCTGTTTTTCCTTACCAGCACGCATTACAGCTTTTACGTCAGCACCGGGGTGCTGATGGGCGCAACGGTGGTATCCCTGCTGCTCACATGGTGGCTGTTCCGGCAGTTGGCGCTCATGGCGATCATCACCGCGCTGACCGGCTTCGTCTCGGGGACGCTGACGCTCGTTCTGGTCGATCCGGTCTATGTGAAGATGAAGCCAACCATCGTCAGCAGCATATTCGCGCTGATCCTGGCGACCGGGCTTTGGAGGCGGCAGCCGCTGTTCAAAACGCTGCTGGGCCAGAACCTGGCGCTGAATGCCGAGGGATGGCGCGTGCTGACCTGGTTGTGGCTCGGCTATTTCATCTTCATCACGGTGCTGAATGAATTCATCTGGCGTAATTATTCGACGGAATTCTGGATTACATTCAAGGCGTTTGGCCTGATGCCGATGACCGTGACATACGCATTGCCGCAGATGTATCTTTTGAAAAAATATCAGCTGCCGACGGAGAAAGCCGGCAAAAAGGTCTATAAGTTCGACCAGACACGGGGCGACCCGCTGCCGCTGAAAAATTCGTCTCCGAAAACGACAACGCCCTGAGCGGTTCCGCCGCGGGAGTTCGCGATGCAGATTCTAAAGCTCGTTCTTGAACTTGGCCCTCTGGTCATTTTCTTCCTGGCCAACTACAAATTCCAGATCTACATCGCGACCGGCGTCTTCATGGTCGCAACCGTTCTGTCGCTGATCGCCAGCCGTATTCTTCTACGGAAGCTGCCGATCATGCCGCTGGTGACGGGCGCGTTCGTGCTGGTCTTCGGCGGGCTCACGCTCTATCTTCAGGACGACGTCTTCATAAAAATGAAGCCGACGATCGTGAACACGCTGTTCGCCGTCGCCTTGGCGGGCGGATTGTTCTTCGGGCGTCCACTGATGAAAGTGATCCTCGGCGATGTCATCCGCATGCAGGACGAGGGCTGGCGCAAGCTAACCATCAGATGGGCCGCATTCTTTTTGGTCCTTGCGCTGCTGAACGAAATCGTCTGGCGGAACTTCTCGACCGACAGTTGGGTGACCTTCAAGACATTTGGAATTATGCCGCTGACGATGCTTTTTATGATGGCTCAGATCGGCCTTTTGCAAAAATATCAGCTCCCGGACGAGACTGCGGACACCCCTACCCCTTAAATTGCAAGAATTCGTCCACATTTTCAGCTCATTAATGAGCGACACGGAATATGACGAGGGCGTCTTTGCTTGTCTTTGGCGTCCCCAGGATGCAAACAGCGGTAGCCGGAATGTTCGTTTTCACGAAGGCCGCCCGCAGGAACCAACGCAGCGATCGCATTTACAATGAGCACACGGACGAAAAAATCGGCCAGTAAGGGCCAGGAAAAGCAACCCACGAAGAAACCCGCCGCAAGCGCTAAAAAGAAGCAGGCGACGCTTGCGCCATTCGACGGCTCGGTCTCTCACCTTATTCACAGGGCGGAGCAGACCGCAGGCGACATTTTTGCGCGCACGGCCCCATCGGGCGTGGTCACGCCCAGGCAATTCGCGATCCTCGATGCGATCGCGGAACTGCCGGGCATCAGCCAGACAGGGCTGGTGGACAAGACCGGCATCGACCGCTCGACGCTCGCGGACATCGTGCGCCGAATGCTCGACAAGGGCCTCGTCCAGCGCGAGCGTACGGCAGAGGACGCACGGGCCTATGCCGTCAAGCTCACGCGCAAGGGCACCAACACGCTGAAAAGAATGCAGCCTGTCGCCCAGACTGTCGACAAGCAGATCATGGATGCCATCCCGAAGGAGCACCGCGATCTGTTTCTCAGAGTGATGGCGCAGATGGTGTCCTCGCTGTCGCCAGAGGACGAGGACTAGGCGGGCTAAGCGCCTACCATCCCTCGATAAAAAAAATCGGCTAAAGAAGGGCTAGCAATCTCGCATTGCTGGCCCTATCTTATGTTCAGGTTGAGTATATACAGTGTGGGATCTCTGTTTGCCCCCATATGCTCAATTTGAGCATAAACGCCTCACGCAACAAGAAAGAGGCATTGGAGGACAAGATGGCGACTGTCAGCTTGAATTTGGACCGGCGCGATCGGATGCCGAAGAACCGCCTGGCTATGCCGGAGCTGCCGTACACGCCCGAGGTGGCGCGGGAAACCGCACATCTGTACGAGCGCGTTTCTTCAGTCATCCCGCCGGTCGAGTGGCCGGCTTTCGCGCCCTACGTCAAGGCCATCAACGACCTGAAGCGTGAGCGCAACGCTATCATCCTGGCTCATAACTATATGACGCCGGAAATCTTCCACTGCGTCGCCGACATCGTCGGGAACTCGCTCCAGCTCGCCAAGGAAGCCGCCAAGGCGGACGCCGACGTGATCGTGCAATGCGGCGTGCATTTCATGGCCGAGACGTCGAAGATCCTCAATCCGGGCAAGACGGTGCTGATTCCCGACAGCCGCGCCGGCTGTTCGCTCGCGGCCTCGATCACCGGTGCCGACGTTCGCGCGCTGCGCGAAGCCTATCCCGGCGTGCCGATCGTCACCTATGTGAACACCTCGGCCGAGGTTAAGGCGGAAAGCGACATCTGCTGCACCTCGTCAAACGCGGTGAAAGTGGTCGAGAGCATGGGCACGCCGCGCGTCATCATGATCCCGGACGAGTATCTGGCCAAATATGTGGCGACGCAAACCGACGTCGAAATCATCACCTGGCATGGGCATTGCGAGGTTCACGAGCGCTTCACCGGCGAGGAGCTGCGCGGTTTCCGCGAAGCACACCCGGGCCTGAAGATCATCGCGCATCCGGAATGCGCTCCGGGCGTCATCGACGAGGCCGACTATACCGGCTCGACCAGCGGCATGATCCACTGGGTTAAGGACAATCGGCCCTCGAAGGTACTGCTGGTGACGGAATGCTCGATGAGCCACAACGTGGAGGCGGAAACGCCCGGCGTGCAGTTCATCCGCCCATGCAATTTCTGTCCGCATATGAAGCGGATCACCTTGCCGAAGATCCTCAATTCCCTGGTGAATATGGAGGAGGAGGTGACCGTGGATCCGATCGTGGCAGCGCGCGCGCGGCAGGCCGTGGAGCGCATGATCAATCTGACCAACTGATAAGCGCCACAATCGAGCCCTGAAAATAAGAAAGCGAGGACTTTCGTCCTCGCTTTCTCGTCGTCTGATTGGGAGTAGAACGACGATGAGAGATAGCTGCAACGCTGAGTAATGCCACAATTTTACCAAAATTCGCCGACGATGCAATCCCCTTCGTAAAGAACCTGACCCCGCGTTCAGCGAAAGTCGGTCGGCAGGGCGACCGGCGCCCGACACATGCCGAACTCGGGGCTTGAGCGATCGAGCGCGCTTATCCTGTCGAATTCGGGGTCGAGAAGAAGATCATCGAAGCCGAATTCGTGATCGCGCTCGAAACCAGGCACGTCCCGCTCTATGACATCGACTATGCCTTTTCAAAATCTGAAAGACATCCGCCGAATAACCCATCGTCCATCTCCGTTACACATCTGTTTTTCTTTTGAGCAGCGGCGGAGATCGAAGCGTAACGCCGCGTGCGCCCGTCGCATTGAGCCCGAGATATTGTCCAGCGCCGGGCCGACCCATTCGGCCGCGTCGACCGTTTTTTGGAGAGTCCCTGGGGATGCTCGCAAACGCACCGCGTAAAGCGCCCGCACGGCTAAGCGCGCGCGCATCGATCGACCGCAGGATTGAAGCTGGATAAGGGAAAAGCGGAATGCGCCGCTAACGGAGGCGTATGGTGACGCGATCCACGGTGCCTTGTGCGTCGATCACGGAGAGTTGAACGAAGCCTTTTTCGCTCGGCATCCAGAACGCCTCACGGCGATGCGGCGAGGCGTCGATCGGCGCGCCATTGACAAGCCAGGTCAGCGGCAGGACGCCGCCTTCCGCCTTGAATGCGATCGGCAGGCTCTTGCCGTCGGATTCCTGCGGGACTTCCAGTTCGACCCGGTCCGGCGGGAAGGCGATGTGGACCGGCGGATCGGCGTTGCCGACTTCAATGCGCGCGCTTTCGTCCGCCTCGCGGAAATTGACCAGCGGCGGCGGCAGAGCTGTCGTCGCGGCGGAGATCACGCCGCCGGGCGGCGGCGGCAACGGAACCCGATCCTGGCCGATCTGGGCGAATATGTCGAACAGCATCGGCGCCGCCTTGGTCAGCCCGGTCAGGCCGGGTGTCGGCGTGCCATCCGCCCGGCCGAGCCAGACGGCGACGACGTAGCGGCCGTCGAAGCCAGCGGCCCAGCCATCGCGATATCCGTAGGACGTGCCGGTCTTGAATGCGATGCCTCCGCCCTTGGCGTGGGCGGGCGGCGGCGCGCCGCGGAGGATGTCGGCGACGTACCATGCCGCGGCGGGCCGGAGCAGCGGCTGGGCGGCGGGCTCGAATATCGGGCGCTTGCCATAGAGATATTGCAGCGGCACGGGCTCGCCGCCGTGGGCCAGCGCGGTATAGAGACCGGCCAATTGGTCGAGGCGCAGGCCAACGCCGCCAAGCGCGACGGCCAGATTGCGCGGCACGTCCACATCGAAGCCTGACTGCCGGATCCGCGCGGCGAGACGGGCCGGGCCGACGGCGGCGAGCATCTTGACGGCCGGGATGTTGAGCGAAAGTTGCAGCGCCTGCCGGACCGTCACGGTACCGCGATAGCTATTGTCGAAATTCTCCGGCGCATATCG
This sequence comes from uncultured Alphaproteobacteria bacterium, assembly GCA_963727575.1. GTDB lineage: Bacteria > Pseudomonadota > Alphaproteobacteria > Rhizobiales > Rhodomicrobiaceae > JAHQVI01. The sequence continues at coordinate 94,450 of CAVSIA010000027.1, read as the reverse complement.
GCCGAAGCGGGTCGGGCGGTCCTGAATCAGCGTCTCGGGATGCGCATGTCCTGCCTCGAACGCCAGCCCGTAAATGAACGGCTTCAGCGCCGAGCCGGGCGAGCGCACGGCCTGGGTCATGTCGATGGGGCCGTTGCGCTCCAGGTCGAAATAGTCCGCCGAGCCGACATGGGCAAGCACTTCGCCGGTCTGGTGGTCGATGACCATTGCCGCGGCGGAGAGCTTGGGTCCGGCGGCGACCGCGTGACGGGCGACGACAGCCTCTGCGCCTTCCTGCAGGCGGCGGTCGATGGTCAGCCGGATGACGTCCTCTTGCGAGGCGGAGGCGAAGCGCTCGGCGAGGTGTGCCGCGAAGGCGGGAAAATTGTAGCGGCCGGCATCGAGTTTCTGCTGCCGTGGCGAACGCGGCCTCGGCATTGCTGATCACGCCGGCTTCCGCGGCGCGGTCGATGACGCGGTTGCGGGCGTCGCGCGCGGCGGCGGGATTGCGGTCGGGACGCCGGCTCTCCGGCGATTGCGGCAACGCCACCAGCAGCGCGGCTTCGGCCATCGTCAGCCGGCGCGGCTCCTTGCCGAAATAGGCCAGCGACGCGGCGCGAACGCCCTCGATATTCCCGCCGAACGGCGCCAGCCGCATGTAGAGTTCGAGCACCTGCCGCTTCGACATCATGCCTTCGAGCTGCCAGGCGCGGAACATCTGCCCGAATTTGGCGAAATAGGACCGCGTCGGCCGATCGTCGAGCAGGCGCGCGGCCTGCATGGTCAGCGTCGAGGCGCCGGATACCGGCTGGCGGTAGCGGACGAATTGCCAGATCGCCCGGGCGAAGGCGAGGCCGTCGACGCCGTCATGCTCGTAGAAGCGCTTGTCCTCATAGGCGAGGAGCAGCTTGAAATAGCGCGGGTCGACCTCGTCGACCGAGACCGGGAGCCGCCATAGCCCGTCCTTCGTCGTGAACGGCCGGAGCAGGCGGCCATGGCGGTCGAGGACGAGCTTGGAACTGACTTCGGCGGCGGCCAGCGGCGGCGGGCCGAGCCAGTACAGCGCGGCGTGATAGGCGCCGATCACCGCGACGATGGTTGTCGCGGCGATCAGCCCGACGACACCGGCGCGGCGGGCCGCAGCGTGCAGCCCGCCAGCCTTGCCATCTCGATCCGGAACCTGCCCAACCATGCCATCGGCGTGGCCCTTACGAAAACACCGTCAGCGGACGATCTCGACCTTGCCCGGCTCCGTGCGCGCGAAGCGGTCCGGCCGGTACATGTCCTCCACATAGGCGCCCGGATGGGTGTATGTGCCCGGCGCGACGGCGCGCATCACATAGGCGAGCGTATAGGACGCAGGCTTGCGGTTGCTCGCATTGGTCTCCGAGAACGCTGCGGTGAAGCGGTCGTCGCGGAAGGCCAGATGCGCCGGATTGGTCTTCGGATCGAGCCAGGAGAACGCCTTGACGTCCGTGCCTTTGAGCAGGCGCGGATTTTCGATCTCGAACCCGGCCGGCAGCCGGTCCTCGACGACGATATGGCCGAGCTTGGCCTCGACTTCGCTGACCTTCAGCACGACGACGAAGCGATCGTTCTGCTTGACCTTGTCGAACTGCACTTCCTGACCGTCCGGCGTGTAGACCAGCCGCTCGATGTTGAAGCCGGACGCCACCGCCGGCTCCGGCGTTTCCGAAGCGCCGTTGACGATGACGGACGCGCTGACTTTCTGGTCGGTCGGTGTTCTTGATCACCATCGGCGCCGCTTTGCAGATCGCCTGCGCCGAGCACGCGCTGCACCGGCCCCGGCTCGGCCTTGCCGTCGACCTGGAGCGTCAGGTCGCGGCTCTCGTCGATCAGCGACTTCGCCGCGAGCAGAAGCCAGGCATTTTCCTGCGTGCTGGTCCAGCTCTTCGCGGCGCGGCGGCGGGCCACCGTATCGAGAATGCCGGGCACGGCTCTGCGGCAGCATCTTGGTTTCGGAGATCAGCGTCAGCATGGCCGCGCCGTCGCGCAGTTCGGTGCCGAAATCGGTGCGCTGGTGCGGCGAAATCGGGCGAAGGCTCCCGCTTCATCCCCTCCAGCGCGACGCTGAACGCGCGTTCGGCACGCTCCTTGTCGCCATACATCGCAAGCGCCGCGCCAAGCTGCGCCTGGGCCAGCGGGGTGGCGAAATTCTCGAGCTTCTCGTCGACATAATAGCGCAGATCGCCGACGACCGCGCGTCCCGAGCGGGCGAGCACATAGAGCGCATAGGCCAGTTCCTCGCCGCCCTTCTGGAACTCCGTCGTGTAGTTGACGACGTTCTTCAGCCGGTCGAGCGCGGATTCCACGACGGTCGAGCGGAGCCGGTAGCCCTTTTCCTGCGCGCGGGTCAGGAAGTCGGTGACATAGGCGGTCAGCCAGAGATCGTAATTGCCCGCCGACCAGAGGCCGAAGGAGCCGCCGGAATCCTGGAGCAGCGCCAGCCGGTCGATCGACTTCTGGATGCGCTCCTTGGCGCCGTCCTCGCCGGATAGCCCGACCGCGTCCGCAACCTCGTTCAGATAGAGCAGCGGCATGGCGCGGCTGACCGTCTGCTCGGCGCAGCCGAGCGGATAGCGGTCGAGCGACATCAGCAGGCCCGGCACGTCGAGCGCGGCTTCATGGCCGACATTGACGGTTACGCGCGCGGTATCGGGAATGAGGCCGGCGATCAGGTCGGACGTCAGCCGGAGCGAGCCGCTATTGGCCGCAAGCTGCTCGACCGTACGCCGGGTTATGTTCGGCGCAGCGGGCTCAACCTGGAAGGCGTAGGAGCGTTCCACCGCCGTCCCGTCCGGTCCGGTGAGCGTGACCGCGACGGTCGCCTTGCCGAGGCTGTCGCCGGAGATCGGCAGGGCGATATCCTTGCGCTCGCCGGACTTCAGCGGGAAGCGCAGATCGGAGACGCTGCTCGGGATCGAGGTGGCGCCATCGGCAACCGAGGCGAGGGCGTATTCACCCTCGGCACCTTCGACATTGCGCAGGCTCAGATGCAGCTCGGACTTGTCGCCGATGATCAGGAATTTGGGCGGCGTTCCCTGCACGACCATCGGATCGCGCACGATGACATCCTTGGTGGCATGGCCCAGCTTGTCGCCCGACCACGCCGTCGCCATGACGCGCAGCGTGCCGTCGAAGGCGGGAATGTCGAACGAAACATTCGCCTTCCCATCGTCGCCGACCTCGACGATGCCGGAATAGAACGCGACCGGCTCGGCATTCAGTGGACGCCCCTGCATCGACATGCCGCCGGGCGCGCCGTCGCCGCCTGACCGGATCGTTCCGCGCACGCCCTGCATGCCGTCGATCAGCTTGCCGTAGAGGTCGCGGATCTCCGTGCCTAGACGGCGCTGGCCGAAATAATAGTCGTCAGGCGCCGGCGCCTCGTAGTCGGTCAGATTGAGAATGCCGACATCGACGGCGGCGACGGTGACATGCGCCTTCTCGCCGCTCGTCAAGGCCGGTCAGCGTCAGTGGGATGTTCAGCGGCTCGTTCGGCCGCGTCTTTTCCGGCAGATCGAGCGAAACGCCGATCGTCCGGTCGGCTGGCGTCGAAGCCGAGCCATTTCACGCCGATCGCGCGGCTGGGCATGCGCTTGGCTTCGGTGTCCATCGGCCGGTACAGCTCGGCGATGCACATAGGCGCCCGGCCCCCAATCCTCGCCGACCGTGAACGACACCGTCGTCCCGTTTTCCGGCACCGCCACCTGTCTGCGTGGTCAGCAGCTTGTCGCTGACGATGGCAACGATCAGCCTCGCCGGCCATGCGCGGCGAAATCTTCACCTGCACCTGGTCGCCCGGCTTGTAGCTCTCCTTGTCGAGCGCGATGTCGAGAATGTCGGGCGTCTCGCTGGCTTCGGAGACGTACCAGCCGGACCGAGAAGCCGACGCTGGCCGGCAGCGCGCTGCGCGCCCGGCGCGGTCACTTCCAGGCGGAAGCGTCCATAGCTGGTCGGCACTTCGATGCGCGACGGCGTGCCAGGCTCGACATCAACCTTCCCGTCCGCGACCTTGCGCGTGTAGGTGATGGCTTCATAGTCCCAGCGGCCGTCGCGATTGATACCACTGGAACCGGGATCTCCAGCCTCGACAGCTCCCAGTTCACGTCTTTCATCGCCGTCGGTTTCCCGTCGCGGTCGAGCACGACGAGTTGGAACGCGGTCGAGCTTGCGTCGCCTGCATAGCTGCCCTCGAATTCGGGCTTGATGCCGATGAACGGCTTGGAGGGCCGCACGTCGAGCCGGGTCGTCTCCGTCAGCACGCGACCGCTCGGCTCGCGCATCCGGATGACGACGTCGGCCTTCAATGGCTTCGTGGTCTGGGAGAGTACCGGAAGCTCGGCCAGCACCGTCGCCTTGCCGTACTCATCCGTCTGCGGAAGATTCTCGAGCGGATTGCGGAGCGGAGCGAAGGTTTCATCGGCAAGGCCGAATTGATAGTCGCCATAGCCGTCCGGCGCAGTGCCGCCCGCGCTGACATTGACCTCGCCTTCGAGGCCCAGATCGGAGGCCGGCGCGCCATAAAGATAGCGCCCGTCGACCTCGATATTCACGCCCTTGTCCGCCGAAATGATGGTGCTTTCGGGGTCAGCGACATTTCCAGACGTTCGGGAGTATAGTCCTCGACGAGGAACGCCGTCTCGCCGAGCGAGGGCCCTTTCGGGTCGGCATGGAGGCTGACCCGCCACGTGCCGGTCATCGCCGCCTTGGGGACCTCCAGCGTATAGCTGCGGCCGCCATCGCCTTCGTCGCGCAGAAGCTCGCGGCTGAACTCGACATTGTCGGGGCGGAAAATCTTCAGTGTCACCGGCACGCCGGGCGCGGTCTTGCCGCTGCCGTCGCGCAGCATCGCGGTCAGGTAGACCTTTTCGCCGGGCCGGTAGACGCCGCGTTCGGGGAAAATCAGCGCATCGAGCGGACCCGGCGTCTGACGGCCGCCGACGCCGCGGTCGGACAGATCGAACGCCGCCTTGGTCAGGTCGAGAAATCCGTAATCGCCATTGTCTTCGCGCGCCACGACGAGGGCCGGCGCGAGCCCGCCCGTTCCGCGCGCCAGACCGGCGTCGAAATGCACATAGCCCTTATCGTCGGTCTTAGCCGTGGCCAGCACTTCGTTGTTGCGCGCCAGCAGCCGGACTTCCACTGCGGTCTTCGGCTTGGCGTCGGCGAGGGAGCGGAGGAAGGCGTGAACGCCATCGGCTCCGGTAAAGGCGGTCAGTCCGAGATCGGACACCACGAACCACTGCGTGGCGCGGTAGCCATTGTCGTTGGGGTCGGCGGTCCCGTCGCTCGGCTGTCCGGTCATCACATAGAGGCCGGGCTTCAGATCGGGCAGCAGCTCGTCGATCGGAAAAGCGATCGTGGCCTCTTCGTTGAGCTTGGTCTTGACGGGCATCTCGCCGGTCCAGAGCAGCCGCCCTTTGGTGTTCTCGATATCGCTCGCCTGGTAGCTGTCGATCTGCTGGCCGAAATTGCCCTCCAGCACCTCGTTGGCGAGACGGCGGTCGCCGATCTGGTAGATGTTGGCCTTGATCGACTTTGTATTGACGGCGACGACCGGAATGCCCTTCTGCCCGGAGCGCGGCAGCACGTAATTCTGATTGGTGAAGCGGACGGCGGGCTTGCGGTCGCGGATATAGACGGTCAGGTCGATCGACTTGGCCAAATCCTCCTGTACGGCCGAGGGCAGCCCCTCGCGGATGCGGACCTCGTAGCGCCGGCCGTGAAGCAGCTCTTCGACGCAGAGCTGGGAGTCCTGCACGCGAACGCCGGCCGGGTCCTCGCCGTTCAGCGAGATGAATTTGGAGAAGTCGATGCGGCCCGGCGCCAGGGTCTCCGAAAACTGAATGCACAGGCGCGGCGAGGAGGAATCGGAATTGACCGTGTAATCGAGCATACGGAAACCGTGCTCGGCGAGCACCTGATCGTAAACCGCGCGCACTTCGGGATCGTCGCGCAGCCGCAGACTCTCCTTATACGCCTCGATGGACGGGCGCCAATAGGACCGGATGGCATAGCTTTGGGCGAGGGTTGCAAGCGCGGCCGCTCTGACGGGATCGGTCGTGGCGCGCTGATAGGCCATGAGCGCGGTCGAGCTGGCGTTGCGCTGGAAGCTGTTCTTTTCGTTGTAATCGTTCGTCTGGATGGCCAGATAGGCTCGGGCGAGTTCGAGCCAGGTGTCCGCGGAATTCGGCTCGAGCACGACGGAGGACGCAAAAAATCCCGTGGCCCGGCGGGGATCGTTGCCCTTCATCGACGCCTGACCGCGGCTCTTCCAGCCCCTCGCCGTACTGCCGTCGGTGGGCCATTGCCCTTTCAGATACGCCTCATACTCGCGCGCGGCACTCTCCGTGTCGGGAAGAATGAAGCGCTGGTCCTGGGCGAAGGATGGGACGGAAAGAGAGGCGGCGGCGGAGAGAAAAACGGCGACGAGAGCGAACGCTAAACGCAACGGATACGACATCGAAATCCCCTGGCTTCGAGTCTTGGGGCGAACGAACAGCACGCGTGAGACGCACGAGCCGGATTGATCCCGCTGCAGCATACGCGAACGCGAGGTGATGTCCATAAGCCGGAAAAACTTATCGGTGCTTTCATGAACAGCTCCCAAACGTCGCAAAGTTTGTCGTTCAGCAAGGCTGTGGGATCGGGGAAAACCTGGTTAGGCGTTTGACAACCCTGGATTGTGGATGGGACTATCCACCCGTAAGCCGAATGGTTGGATGTTTGACGATCCCGGATTGCTTCGCTCTTGTCCCTCAACCCCAGGGCGCTCCGGCGCCAAGCGAATGCACTCGTTATTCGTTGACCTGCCCCCCGCGAGACGGTTCGGTATTGACCGCATCTCGCAGAGAGCCCTCCATGCTCTCACCGGCCATCGGCTTCTGACCGCATTGGAAACGCGGCCAATGCGTTCGAAAAACCTGCGAGCTGTCGACGGGCAGCTCGCAGGTTCTCTCATTTCTTGTTGGCCGACGATCGCTGCCCGTCTCAGGCGGCGGCGCTCTTCGCGGCCTGCAAGCTGCCAGGACCTGCGCGGTTCATCCGGTTCTCGATGAGATCGCTAACCACGGTCGGCTCGGCCAGGGTCGATGTGTCGCCGAGATTGGAGAAATCGTCCTCCGCGATCTTGCGTAGAATCCGGCGCATGATCTTGCCCGAACGCGTTTTGGGCAGCCCCGGAGCAAACTGGATGAGATCCGGCGCCGCGATCGGGCCAATCTCCTTGCGCACCCAGTCGCGCAATTCTCGCCGCAATTCCTCCGTCGGCTCCTCACCGGCCATCAGCGTCACGTAAACGTAAATGCCCTGGCCTTTGATGTTGTGCGGATAGCCGACGCAGGCGGCCTCGGCCACTTTCGGATGGGCCACGAGCGCGGACTTCGACTTCCGCGGTGCCCATGCGGTGGCCGGACACGTTGATCACGTCGTCGACGCGGCCGGTGATCCAGTAATAGCCGTCCTCGTCCCGCCGGCAGCCATCGCCAGTGAAGTACATGTTTTTATAGGCGGAGAAATAGGTCTGAACGAAGCGCTCGTGATCGCGGAACACCGTGCGCATCTGTCCCGGCCAGCTATCCGTGATGACCAGATTGCCTGAGCCGGCGCCCTTCGATGACCTTGCCGTCGGCATCCATCAGCGCGGGTTTGATGCCGAAAAAAGGTTTGGTCGCGGAGCCGGCCTTCAGCGGGATCGCGCCGGGCAGAGGCGTGATCAGGATGCCGCCGGTTTCGGTCTGCCACCATGTGTCGACGATCGGACAGCGGCCCCCGCCGACCACGTTATAATACCACTCCCAGGCCTCCGGGTTGATCGGCTCGCCGACCGACCCGAGCAGCTTGAGCGACTGGCGGCTGGTCTTGGTGACATGGTCGTCGCCCGCGCCCATCAGTGCACGGATGGCGGTCGGAGCGGTGTAGAAGGTGTTGACCTTATGCTTGTCGACCACGTCCCAGAAGCGCGAGGGGCTCGGATAGTTCGGCACGCCCTCGAACACCAGGCTCGTCGCGCCGTTGGCGAGCGGGCCGTAGACGATATAGCTGTGGCCCGTGACCCAGCCGACGTCGGCGGTGCACCAGTAGATGTCGCCGTCCTTGTAGTCGAACACATATTGATGCGTCATCGACGCATAGACCAGATAGCCGCCCGAGGTATGAAGCACGCCCTTCGGCTGGCCGGTCGACCCGGACGTGTAGAGGATGAACAGCGGATCTTCCGCATTCATCTCTTCGGCCGGACATTCGTCGGAGACGGTCGCCACTTCCTCGTCGTACCAATGGTCGCGGCCTTCGGTCCAGCCGACCTGATTGTTGGTGCGCTTGACGACCAGCACCTTCTTGACCGTCGGGCATTGCTTCAGCGCGATGTCGGTGTTTTCCTTCAGCGGAATATGCCGGCCGCCGCGTACGCCCTCATCGGCGGTAATGACGATGTTGGAATCGCAGTCGATAATACGGTTGGCGAGGCTGTCGGGAGAGAAGCCGCCGAACACGATCGAATGGATGGCACCGATCCGCGCGCAGGCCAGCATCGCGTAAACGGCCTCGGGAATCATCGGCATGTAGATCGTGATCCGGTCGCCCTTCTTCGCGCCCAGCGCCTTCAGCACGTTGGCGAAGCGGCACACATGCCCGTAAAGCTGGCGATAGGTGACGTGCAGATCCATGGCCGGATCGTCGCCTTCCCAGATCAGCGCAACGGTGTCGCCCCGGCTCTCAAGATGGCGGTCGACGCAGTTCGCGCAAACGTTGAGTGTTCCGTCCTCGAACCATTTTATCGAGACGTTCTCCGGCGCGTAGCTGGTGTTCTTGACCGTCGTGAAAGGCTTGATCCAGTCGATCCGCTTACCGTGCTCGCCCCAGAAGGCGTCCGGATTGGCGACGCTGGCCTCATACATCTCGTAATATCTGGTCGCGTCGACATAGGCCGATTTCTGCCAGTCGTCCGGAACAGAGTAAACTTTGGCTTCGCTCATCGTTTCCTCCCCAACCATTGATTGTCGTCATTATGTCTGGCCTACCTGTTTCCCGCAAGGTGACCTTCGTCGAAAGCAAACGAAAAAACAGGCCCGGATTCCAAGCTCTATACCATTTTGCCAAAGCTGGACGGCGCCTCGGAGGCAGCGCGCGAAAGCCGCGCACATCGACGGCGTTCCCCCGCCATGTCTGCTTCATTGCGCGCCTGGGTACTCACCGGAACACCTGTTTGTATGGAAACGTGCATGCACAGGATACATAAGCGCGATCGATGAAAAACTTTGGATTTTTGCAGGAAATGGAATGCGAATTTCGTGGCACCTGCCGAAAAATGGGCGTTGAATGTGCCTTTACGTTCGCATGTTGGGCGATAATCGGGCGGTTCTCCGGCCGTCCTGAAATAAGGTAAGGTGTGTGAATGAGTGCTTCCGATCGCGAAAGTGACTTTTCTGGAAGACCCATCCCGGAACTGATTAAGCATCTGTGGGATCTATATTTTATGATGTCCCTGGACCCGGCGCTGGAAGCAAGCGCCGACCATGTGAGACAGGCGGTTCAGACCTTGGAAGAGATCCGCAGACTGGCCTATCAGATCAGCGAAGAAAAAGGCGAAGACAAGGAGCCGGCGTCCAAGACGGGGGATACCGAGAACGACAAATCCAAGCTGACCTGGCTTCGCTCGGCGCGGCCGGGATCGCCGCTGAAACATTAGCTGTCGCGGCGGTGCGGCCGTCGGCGCGGGTCAGGGTAAACAGACCATGGTCGCTTCGCCTCGAAGCGGGCATGGCCTAGCTGCACTTCGAATAGCCGCAATCGCGGCACTGCATACAGCCCTCCAGATAGACCAGCCCGAGCGAACCGCAGCGCGGACACGCTTTCGCCGTGCCCTGCCCGATGGCGGCGCGCTTGCGGGGCTCCGCTTGTGGCTCCTCGTCCGCACTGGGCGCGGTTTTCAGAAAGCCGGTGCTGGCCATGTGCCGCTCGATGATTTCGCCGATCGCCGCAAGCAGGCTGGGCACGTAGCGTCCGGCCATCCACTGGCCGCCACGCGGATCGAACACCGCCTTCAACTCCTCGACGACGAATGAGACGTCGCCGCCCCGGCGGAACACGGCGCTGATCATCCGCGTCAGCGCCACCGTCCAGGCGTAATGCTCCAGGTTCTTGGAGTTGATGAATATCTCGAACGGCCGGCGCCTGCCATCCTGCACGATATCGTTGATCGTCACATAGATGGCATGGTCGGAATCGGCCCATTTCAGCTTGTAGGTATAGCCAGCGAGGACCGCATCGCGCTCCAGCGGCTTGGACATGTAGACCACATCCGCCGTGCCGCCATCCTGGTCGGCCGGCATCGATTCCGGCGCGGAGCCGGCAGCGGCATCCGCATTCGCCGGAGCGGCGGCACTCGGCTCGGAGCGGGCCAGTACGCTGCCGGTCACGGCGTTCGGGCGATAGGCGGTGCAGCCTTTCAGCCCCAGCTCATAAGCGTCCCGATAAAGCCCTTTGAACGCCTCGAAACTCAACGATTCCGGGCAGTTCACGGTTTTTGAAATCGACGCATCGACATGGCGCTGTAACGCCGCCTGCATACGCAAATGATCGGCCGGAGACAGGCTCTGCGCGGTAACGAAATAGTCGGGCAGCTCCGCATCGGCCCCAGCCTCGCGCCGGAACTGGGAATAGGCATAGTCCTCCAGCGTTTCCGTTGTTGCCGATCCGTCGGCTTCGAGCACCCGGCGCCGATAGGTGAAGTCGAAGGCCGGCTCGATTCCACTGGAGACATTCCCGGCAAGCAGCGAGATCGTTCCCGTCGGCGCGATCGAGGTGAGCAGCCCGTTGCGAAGGCCCTTCTCGGCGATCAGCGCCCGCGTTTCAGCGTCGAGACGCTTGAACGCCGCGCTCTCCGCGAAGCGATCCGCATCATAGAGCGGGAACGCGCCCTTCTCCGCGGCCAGCTCGGCGCTCGCCCGATAGGCCGCCTTCTCGATCACCGCCATCCAGCGCTCCGCGAGCCGCGCCGCGGCTTCGCTCCCATAGCGCACACCGCAGAAGATCAGCGCGTCGGCAAGGCCGGTCACGCCGAGGCCGATGCGCCGCTTGGCGCGCGCCTCGTGCCTTTGCGCATCGAGCGGAAAATTGGAGACCTCGATCACATCGTCGAGGAAGCGCACCGCGAGCGCGACCAGCTCGGCCAACCGCGTCTCGTCGAGCCCCGCCCGATCCGAAAACGGCTCGCGCACCAGCCGGGCCAGATTGATCGAGCCGAGCAGGCACGCGCCATAGGGCGGCAAAGGTTGCTCGCCGCACGGGTTGGTGGCGTGGATGGTTTCGCAATAGCTGAGATTGTTCTGGCCGTTGACGCGGTCGATGAAGATCACGCCGGGCTCCGCATAGTCATAGGCCGAGCGCATGATCTTGTCCCACAGAGCCCGGGCACGCACCGTCTTGTAGACCTTGCCGTCGAAGCGAAGCTGCCAATCCGCATCGTCCTCGACCGCATCCATGAAGGCGTCGCTGACCAGGACGGAGAGGTTGAAATTGCGCAGCCGCACCGGGTCGGCCTTGGCCTCGACAAAGGCTTCGATGTCGGGATGGTCGCAGGACAGCGTCGCCATCATCGCGCCGCGCCGCGAGCCGGCCGACATGATGGTGCGGCACATCGCGTCCCACACATCCATGAAGCTGACCGGACCGGAAGCGTCCGCGCCGACGCCCTTGACCAGCGCGCCTTTCGGCCGCAGCGTCGAGAAATCGTGGCCGATGCCGCCGCCCTGCTGCATGGTCAGCGCGGCTTCCTTCACATTCTCGAAGATCGAGGCCATGTCGTCCTCGATCCGGCCCATGACGAAGCAGTTGAACAGCGTCACCTGCCGCCCGGTCCCGGCGCCGGCGAGAATGCGGCCGGCGGGCAGAAACTCCAGCCCGGCCATCGCGGCGTAAAACTTGTCCCGCCACTCGGCGCGCACCGGCTCGGGCTCGGCTGCCGCCACCGCCTGAGCCACGCGGCGCCAGCTGTCTTCGACCGACGTTTCGGCCGGCCGGCCTTCGCCTTTGAAACGATATTTACGATCCCAGATCTCTCGGGCGATGAGAGGAAGCTCGTCAAAAGACATCGGATTTTCCAATGCAGAACAAAAAGATGGCTCCTGCCGACGGGGCAGACGCCATCAATGTTCTTGTTTTGTACCTAGTTGTCAAGAGGCGATCGCTCGTCGCCGATTTCACCTGTTGATATGGTGATGACGGAGTGAAATTGCCAGAGCGCTATACCTCTGCGCCGGCTTCGTTTTCCGTCTCGAAAGGCACGGGATGGCCGGCCGGAAGCAGGCGGGCGCTGGCCGTCTCGATGCGCTCCTGAAGCTGGGCCATGAACGCGCGGCGCGGCAGGCCCGGCGGGATCGCCGGCAGGAACTCGACGACGATGGTGCCGGGCCGGCGGATCAGGCTCCGCCGCGGCCAGAATAGCCCTGAATTCAGCGCGACGGGCACGCAGGGCAGCTTCAAGGAATCGTAGAGCAGGTAGACGCCCGGCTTGTAGGCCGGGGCAGCGCCCGGTGCGCGGCGGGTGCCCTCGGGGAAAATGACGACGTCGCGGCCCTGGGCGGCGCGCTGGGCGGCATCCCACGCCATCCGCCGCAGCGCCGTGGGGCCGAGATCGCGCTGGACGAAGATCATTTCGAACTTCTTCGAGAACCAGCCGTAGAGCGGCACTGAGAGCAGTTCCTGCTTCATGACCATCGCCGGATCGCGGGTCAGCGGCACGATGCCGAACGTGTCCCAGGCGGACTGGTGCTTGGACGCGATGAGGGCGGGTCCCGTGGGCAGGTTCTCGCGCCCGCGCACTTCCAGCCTGGTGCCGCAGATCACGCGCATCCACCAGATCGAGGTCAAGCGCGTGCGCCTTCAGCCCGGCCATCGCCCAGCTTCGCGGACCGAGCAGCAGCGGGCTGCCGACGATCAGAAACAGCGCGGTATTGATGTAGAAGACGACGACGAAGATCAGCGAGCGCAGCATGACCTCAGCTCGATGCGGACACGTTCAGGCATTGCCGGGTACCATCGTAAAGCCCGCGGCGCAAGCCGATCTGAATGAGCACACAGCGGCTGAAGGCCGGGACGAATTTGGCGTATTCCCATGCCATGAGCTCCAACGTCCCGCGGTGCTTCCACCAGGCATCGACGCGCAGGCTGCTCGGTTGCACCGGATAGGCAATGAGATCGGTGTCGGGAAGCGCGCGGCGAAGCTCGGCGAGGCTTCTGGGCATGTGGTAGCTCGCGGTCACCACGATCAGGGAATTGAAGCCGCGCTCCTCGACCCACGCGCGGGTTTCCTCGGCATTGCCGATCGTGTCGCGAGCGAGGTGGCCGACATCGACGCAGCACCGGAACCAGTGCTTGTTGTTCGGCGACAGCGACGCGAGCTCCTTCTTCTTGGTGATCGGATTGACGCCGGAGATGAGCAGGCGCTGGCCCTTGCCCAGGCTGAGCAGCTTGACCGCTTCCGGGATCCGGTCCGCGCCGCCGGTCAGCACGACGATCGCGTCGGCACTGCGGACATCGGCGGGCGTGTCGCCGTTGACCAGGCTGGAGAAATAGAGGAAGCCAGCCAGGACCAGCACGCCGACCAGCACCCCCGCGGCAGACGTTAATTTCAGCCAGGAAATGATGCGTTTCGGCCGTTTCACCTGAACCGGAATATCCGTTGCGCTGTCCATGCTCGCGATGCTGCGTATTTTCTCATCTTTCGGAAATGCCATAGTCGGCATACGCGGCGATTGCAATGGCCCGCCGCGCAGAAGGTTTATTGGTTCTGCGCGTTCAAAATGCGGCGCACACCGATCCGCGACGTTATCGAACAGATGGTCGCGATCGCAACGACGACAAGGACCAGACTGGCATAACCGAACACATCGAGACGACCCGTTCCGATCAGTCTGCGGATCTCCGCATGCGTCGCCGCGCCGCTGAGAAATTCGGTGAGAATCGGCAGCAGCAGGAACACGGTAGCGGCCGCTGCCGCGCCGACGACGCCGGCTTTGATGCCGAGCTTGAGAAAGTGCAGCTCGAACTGGCGGGCGATGAAGCGTTCCTCTGCGCCGACGAAGTTCAGCACCTCGACGATATCGCGGTTCGAGGCAATCGCGCTGCGTGCGGCCGAGACGATGATGCCGATGGTCGCGGCCGCCATCAGCACGATGACCGCGAAACCGCCAAGCGCCAGCGACCCGGTCACGCGGCGGATCTGCTGCTGCCAGGCGCGGTGGTCGTCGAGCATCGCGGAGGGGAATTTTGTCGTCAGCGCCCCGCGCAAGGTCTTGATGTCCGGCGGGTTGTCTCGGTCGATCTCGACGGCGATCAGCCGGGGAAACGGCAGGTCCTTGATCGCCGACGCCTGGCCGAGCCAGGGCTCGATCAGCTCCGCCGTCTGGCTGACCGTCAGAAGCTGGGCATTGCGCACCCCGATCTGTCCGGTGAGGAACGCCACGATTTCCTCGGAGCGCTTTTCGACCGCGTCCGCCGAGCCTTCGGGATTTACCTGAACGGTGACTTCGCTCGCGACATTGCGAAGCCAGGCCGACGCGGAATCGTTGATCATGTAGACTGCGCCCGCCGTCAGGCAGGACAGGAAGCCCATGATCGCGATAACCCACACGAGCGAACGGCCGGTGACGGAGCCGGGGGGCACCACGGGCGCCTTGCCGGGGGAAAACCGGCGGCGCTTCGGCGCTAAATCCGGCTGCATGATCGCCGGAAGCTGCTGCCTGTCGATAGCCTGGTTATTCATCGTTCTCAGCCATGAATGTGCATCCGCCCATGATCCAAAATCAGCCGGGGCGCGGGAAATTGCGTCAGTAGCTGATAGTCATGGGTGGCGATGATGACGGATGTGCCCAGCCGGTTCAGTTCGATGAACAGCCGCAGGAGCCGCCGCGCCATCTGAGGGTCGACGTTACCCGTAGGCTCGTCCGCAAGCAACAACTCAGGCTTGCCGATCACAGCCCGTGCAATGGCCGCGCGCTGCTTCTCACCACCCGAAAGCACCGGCGGATAAGCGTGCATGCGCTCGCCGAGCCCGACCCATTTCAGAAGCTCGGTGACGTCTTCGGCATATTCGGACTGCTTTTTGCCGTGCACGCGCAGGGGAAGCGCGACATTCTCCCATGTCGTCATATGGTCCAGAAGCCGGAAATCCTGGAAAACGATGCCGACCCGGCGGCGCAGGCTGGCGCGCTGCTCGGGCGACGCACGCGTGACATTTTTCCCGAATATATAGGCCAGTCCGCGCGTCGGCTTGAGCGACATGAAGAGGATCTTCAGCAGCGATGTCTTGCCCGCGCCCGACGAACCGGTCAGAAAGTGAAAGGACCCTGGGAGCAAATGGAAATTGACATCGCGGAGGACCTCCTGGCCCAACCCATAGCGAAGTCCCACGTTCTCAAGTCTGATCACGGCGGTTCCCGAACGTTTGTGAACAAAATACGATCAACAGCCCAAGATGCCGGTCTTTATGCGGAACCGACTCTCCTGTATCAATGCATTTCGGCAAAGACGGGACTAAAACATGCGCGCTGTTTATAGCCATCTCCTTGGTTAAAGGGAAATACCGTGTCTCACATCATCGAATGCCCCGCCTGCACGACCCGGTATAGACTGAACAAGCCGATCCCGGAAGGGGGCCGGTCGGTGAAATGTGCCCGTTGCGGGCATCAATGGCGGCTTCTCCCGGGGGGTGAGGCACCGGAGGCCGAGGAGCTCACCGAGGTCGACGTCAATCAAGTCGCCGCCGCACCCGCCGTCAAGCCGGAAGAGCATGTCGGCGGCGCAGCATCAGGCGGGCTTCGGTGTCCATGCCCATCAGAGCGATTGGGACAGTGTAACCCATGAGGACGACCCGAGCGGCGAGGATGAGACCGACGACGAGAATGAGGCCGCGGTTGAGGGTGCAGGCACCTTTGCCGAGACCGCCCCGCGCGGCCAGTGGGACACCGGCATCTTCGGCGCATCCGACCATGGGCCGCACCCCGAACGGCGCCACGCGTTTGAGGATCCGGTGAAGGGATGGGAGGCGCGGCGCCAGAATTTTGCCGCGGCGATCTCAACACTGAGCGAACCCGACACCATGGGCTATGCAGCGGAGAAGGCTCCGCAGGCCGAGCCCGAGGCGGAGGAGCCGATCGCGGCAGACGCCGACATTGCGGACGACCCGAGCTGGCAGGATCCTTTTCCGAACCGGGCGGCGCCCGATCGGTGGGCCGGCTTCTCGATTGCCGAGGATGCCGAGCGCAAGGACGAAGAGGACGACGCCTTCGTCACCGGCCTTCGCAACGAGCCGGTCGAACCTGCGGTGGAAGAAGAAAGCAGTCCCGGTTGGGCCAGCCGCTTCATGCGGTCCTGGCGATCGAAGTCCGGGCCGGCAACCGCCCAGCCGGACTTCGAAGAGCAAACCGAGGGGGCGATCCGCGATGCGCTGAAGGCCGCCTTCGATCAGCCGGAGGCGGAAGCAGCACCGCGCCGGTTCGAGCCTCGCGCAGTGGAGCCGGACACTTCCATTGCATCGTATGAGCAGGATTTCGACCGCTACGCGCGCGCAGAACACGACGAGGACCAGGATCCGGATCAGGACGACGAGGCGGCTTTCGAGGCCGACGACCCGTTGGACGAGCGCCGCCCCGAGCCTGCGGCGACCGAACATCGGCCGTTTCCATTCGCCCGGCTCGGCGTGGAAGCCGATAAATATGAAGACGACGACGAGCCGGACGAGGAGCCGCCATTCCGCCTGACGGGCAAGAGCGTGCGGACGCCGATCTATGGCGCGGTCTCGAATGACGACGATCTCGACGACGAGGACCAGGTCGAAGCGGAGTCCGGAACCGCCGGCAATGTGCGCGCCTTCCGGAACGAATTCGAAGACGCATTCGCCGCCGGCCCGCATGACGACGATTTCGCCGCGACCCCCGACGATTCCAAAAGCGCGGATCAGCCGGCCGAAGAGTTCGAGAGCATCTACGATCGGCAGTTCGCCTCGGACGACGAGGACCAGGACCTCCATCACACGCTGGAAGACGATCTCGCCGCGCTTCAGGCCGAGCTGCATACCACCGATCTGACACCATACGAGCGTGGCCGCAGCTATGGCGGCCTTGCTGTGGTCGCGGCCTGGGCGGTGTTCATCTCCGTGATCAGCGGCGTCGCGTTGGCGCTCGTCAGTTTCCGTCAGGACATCATGGTGGCACTGCCGGGCACCAAGGACCTCTACCAGACGCTCGGCTTCCCGATCGCCAATAAGGGCATCGATTTTGCCGATGTCAGCTACCGCTGGACCACGGCGGACGGCAAACCGATGATCGAAGTCAAGGGGCAGGTGGTGAACGTCACCGACCAGCCGGTCAAAGTGCCTCGCGTGCTGGTCAATGTGCGGGATGCGGCGGGTGGCGATCCGGTGCAGACCACCGCCAGCGTCCCGACCGACGAGCTGGCGCCACGACAGAGTGCGGCCTTCACGCTGGAATTCCTGTCTCCGCCGGAAGACGTCGCGCAGATCGAGCTGGAGTTCGACAAAGCGCGTTAAGCGTGGGTCGGCTGGCGGTGGCAGCCGCGCGTTGTCGGCCTCCCGGGCAAGTGAACGCGCCGACGGCGTCATCGAGAGGTTTACGCCGTCTCGGTTGACGGGCGGGGCGCCGGCGGTCTGACGGCTGGCGGCGATCAGTCCATCCGTCGCGATCAAGCGCCGATTCCCCGTACGCGGCCTAGAATCGCAATCAAATGGGATCGTGGCGAGCGTCGCCCCGGACGAAGCGGAGCGAAGATCCGCAGCCTAATCCGGCATCGTAGATCGAAATCCTCAAGCAAGCGCGAGTGGCCCGGCTCGATGGCCGGGGCGACGAACACCGCACTCGCACAGGTCAGAAGCGCTCGATCAGCCGCTCCAGATAGTCCAGCTCCACTGGCGGACGCTCGCGCTCGCCCAGGCGGCGGCGCAGCTCTTCCAGGATCTGCCGCGCGCGCTGCACGTCGGTCTCCTCTGGAACCTTCACGGAGTCGCCGTCATCCAACCCTTGCGTCGGCAACGGCCGGCCCAGCGGATCGCGGTCGGCATTGCCGCCCATGCCGCGCCCCGCGCGTCCGACCTGGCCCATGCTGCGCATCATCTGCTCGGCAAGCGACTTTGCGCCCTGGCGGAGCCGATCGAGGGCGAGGGTCTGCTGCTCGGTCGCCTGCCCGGCATTCTTCTGGCCAAGCGCATCGCCGGCATTGCCCATCGCCTGATCGGCGCCATCGAGCTGGTTCGGCGCTTGCGCACCGAGGCCTTTGAGCTGGCCCATCAGGTCCTGAAGCTGCTTCTGCAGGCCGCCCTGTTGCTGGCGCAGACCAGGAAATGGGCCCTGGCCCTGCTCGCCGCCCTGGCCTTGGCCCTGCTGACCTTGCTGGCCCTGTTGTCCCTGCTGCCCATCCTCGCCCTGATCGCCGAACTCACCCATATCGCCTTGCTGCTGGGTCTGATAGGTCTCGTCGAGCAGCTTCTGCTGTTTCTGGATGAGTTCGCTCAGGCCGTCGAGCGTCTGCATCATTTGCTGGCCCTGGCCGTTTTGCGCCTGACCGCCGGGCTGCATGTTCTCCAGCATGTCGCGGAGCTGGCTGAGCATCTGCCGCGCCGCATCCCGCGAGCCGGTCGCCGCCAGGTTCTCGATCTGCTTCATCATGCGTTCGAGATCCTGCGAGGTGATCACCCGATCGGGCGAGAACTGGCCGCTCGGATCGAAATTCGGGTTCTGCATCGCCTGCTGACGATAGCTTTGCAGAAACTCGTTGAGCGCGGTGCGCAGCTCGTCCATGAGCTTCTTCAGCTCTTGATCCGTGGCGCCCTGCTCAAGCGCGCGCATGAGCGCGTCCTGGGCCATGCGCAGGCGCCGCTCGGCGTCGGTGAGATCGCCGTCCTCGATGTGGACCGCGGTCTCCCAGAGCAGGTTTGCCGCGCTTTCCATCGACTCGGTGTCGTCATTGTTCGACAGGCGCCAATAGGCCCGGCGGACCGCGAGATAGACTTTGAGGTCCTTGACGAACAGCTCGGGCGCGATGGTCAGGCCGTCGAGGGCGCGCGCAATCCGCGTCCTCCAGTCCGGCCGGTCGACAAGCTTCTTGCGCTGTTCAATCAGGGCGCGGGCGAGCGGCTTGTTGAACTTGCGCTCCGGAAGCATCAGTTTCTGCGGCTCGCTATAGCCGATCTGCCCCGCCTGGTCGCGCGCTTCCAGGGTGATCGTGACCGGCAGGCCGGCCCAGAAATGCGCCGTCAGATCGCGATAGGTCTGACCGTCGCCCTGCTTGGTGTTGGCGCGCGGCAACGTCAGCGGCACTGCGGGCGCCTGTCCGAGCCGCTTCACCGACACCGGCGGCTGGCCGTCCTCGTCCCATTCGGCGCCGGCGGCACGGGCGATCTGCGCCTGCGCCGAGAGCACGCCGTAATCGTCCTCGACGTGATATTTGAACTTCAACGATCCGCGCTGCGCCTCCGAGGGCGGCTCGGTCAACGCGATTTCCGGCGGATTGTCCTCGATGATGTCGACGCTCCAGCGCGCAACCGCACTTCCGTCCTCGAGAAGTTCGATCGCCGCCGTTTCCGACAGCGTATGCTTGAACTGCACAGTTCCGTTGGTGGCGTCGGACATGCTCGCGGGGATGAGCCCGGTCTTTTCCGTCTCGGTTGCCGACACGGCCTCCGGCTGCTCGCCATTGTCCGGGACGACACGCAGCGAAAACTGCGAGGCATTCGAGTGATTGATGCGAACCGTCAGCTCGCTGTTCTCGGGGACTTTGAATGCGTTCTCCGCTTCGTCGCCGCTGACATACTGGCGCGATCCGTCCGCGATCATGACCGGCGGCTGGCCGGTATAGACGGGCGGCGTGATCCAGGCATCGAGGCGTGCAAGGCTGGCGCTGTTCTTGGATGTGAGCACGAAGGCGGACTTGATCCGGCTGGCCGCGTCCTCGCGATGGGCGACGAAGCCCACCACCAGCAACAGGATCATCAGCGTGCGCAGGGCGAACGGGTCCCAGCGATCGACGCGCGGGTGCGGCCAGCCCGACCTGAGCCGTGCGAAAAGCCGCGCCAGGCGCTCGCGATGCGCCATCCAGATGCGGTTCGTCGCCTGCGACGGCGCCGCTTCGGACAGGGTGTCATGATAGGAGGTCGCGGGGCGGTGAGGCAGACCGGCGGTCGCCTCCAGGCGGCGGAGCGCCTCGGTGCGGTTCGGCCAGCGGATGCGGAGCAGCGGCAGGAAAGAAACCAGGAAAGCCGCGCCAAAGCCCCACAAGATGCCGCGATGGATCTCGAAATCCAGATACGGCCAGAGGCCGAAGATCGACAGCAGCAGGAATACGCCTGCAACGCCGATCGGGGCCCAGAATGCGGGCCACAGGCGCTCTAAAAGGATCACCAGGCGCGCGCGCCTGACCTTGCGATTCAACTCTTGCGCCAGCACCCGGGACGACGGCGCGTCCTTCATCTCTGGCCGCCCAGACCTACGTTCCATGCTTAAAGGATAACACAGTATTGCGCCGCAACAATAGATTGTGTAAAGCGCGCTCGCATCCGGTTTACCCTACGTCTAAGCTGTTAATTTTACGGCGCAATTCCGCGTCAGGCCAGCCAGGGCGGCGTGGTCTCGCCGTTCAACATCGCGTCATAATCAGGGCGGGACCGCACCACCGCCCAGGCGTCGCCATTGGCCAGAACCTCGGGGATGAGAAGGCGGCTGTTATATTGCGAGGACTGCACGGCTCCGTAGGCGCCGGCCGTCATCACGGCGATCAGATCGCCTCGCGAGAGCGGCGGCAACGAGCGGTCCTTGGCAAGATAATCGCTGCTTTCGCAGATCGGCCCGACCACCTCGGCAGCCTCGTAAACCTGCGAGCGCTTGGCCTCGTCGACCGGCCAGATCTCATGATAGGCATCGTAAAGCGTCGGCCGGATCAGGTCGTTCATTGCGGCATCGACGATGACGAAGCGCTTGCCGCCGGTCCGCTTCTCGTAGATCACGCGCGTAACGAGAATGCCCGCATTGGCCGCGATCATCCGGCCGGGCTCGAAGATCAGCTTGCAATCCAGATTGGCGAGCCGCTCGCGCACCTTGACGGCGTAAGCCTCCGGACGCGGCGGCGCTTCGGCATCGTCGTGATAGGGCACGCCAAGCCCGCCGCCGACATTGACGAAATCGATCCGGTGGCCGGCCTCGCGCAGCGTTCCGACCATCTCGGCCATCAGCGCAAAGGCGTTGTCCAGCGGCTCGAGGCTGGTGATCTGGCTGCCGATATGCATGTGCACGCCGCGCGGCTCGATACCGGGCAAATCGCGGGCAAGGTCGTAAAGGCGAGCGGCGTCCGCCCAAGGAACACCGAACTTATCGCCGGCGCGGCCCGTCGAAATCTTGTGATGGGTCTTGGCGTCGACGTCAGGATTGACGCGGAAGGCGATGCGGGCGGTCTTGCCCTTGGCGCTGGCGACCGCGGACATGGCCCGCAATTCCGGCTCGGACTCGACATTGAACGCCAGGATGCCTTCATCGAGCGCGTAGGCGATTTCCCGGTCGGTCTTGCCGACCCCGGAAAACACGATACGCTCGCCGGGAATGCCGGCCGCCCGCGACCGGCGCAATTCGCCCTCGGAAACGACGTCGGTCCCGGCGCCCAGCGCGCCGAGCGTCCGCAATACGCCGAGATTGCCGTTGGCCTTAACGGCGTAGCAGATCAGCACGTCGCTGCCGGCAAAAGCTTCGGAGAACACTCGGTAATGACGTTGCAGCGTGGCGGTGGAATAGCAATAAAACGGCGTGCCGACTTCGGCCGCGATGACTTCGAGGCTGGCGTTTTCGGCGTGAAGAACGCCGTGCTTATAGTCGAAGTGATGCATCGGAGCCGCGCAAGTGCTTGGAAAAACTCCTGCTGCAGATAGCGGCAGGAAGGGCCGACCGTCAAGCGCCGTCTCAAAAGATATAAGCGCCCGAAGGCGCTTAGGGAAGATTGCTTAGCGCTGAAGTGGCGCGCGGCTCTCTGCTGCTAGCGAAGCAGACCGTCGAGCACGAAGTCCCTGTGCGGCTTTTCCTTCGGCTTCGGCTGAACCGAGGCGGTTTTGTCGACCGCTGTCGGCGGCTCGAGCGCGCCGCGTTTGCCGCAACCGGCGAGCGCCAGCGTTGCACAGGCCGCAATGGCCACGATTTTGAAGCTACGGCTCATAAAATCCCCCGTCTCGCCCTTTAGGCCGATATTAAAGAGGCGAAATTAGACCATTGTTTAGCGCGATTAGGCGTTGGCATCCAGCCGTTTCAACCAGCGGCGCGCGCTTGCTGCCACATTTTCCGGTGCTGTGCCCCCAAAACTGCGCCGGCTGGCGACCGAATTTTCCACGCTCAGCACCGAAAAAACGCTCTCCGCGATGCGCGGCTCGATGCTCTGCATGTCGGCGAGGCTCAACGCCTCCAGTCCGATGCCCCTGCCCTCGGCCAGCTTGACGATCTGCCCCGTCACGTGATGGGCGTCGCGGAACGGCATGCCGAGCTCGCGCACCAGCCAGTCGGCGAGATCGGTCGCCGTCGAATAGCCACGCGCCGCCGCTTCGCGCATACGCCCGGCGTTGACTTCCAGGTCGCCGATCATGCCGGTCATGGCCGCGATCATCAGCGACAGGGTGCCGAGCGCGTCGAAGGTCTGCTCCTTGTCCTCCTGCATGTCCTTCGAATAGGCGAGCGGCAGGCCCTTCATCACCATCATCAGCGCGTTGAGTGCACCGGCAATGCGTCCGGCCTTGGCCCGAACCAGCTCGGCGGCGTCCGGATTGCGCTTTTGCGGCATGATCGAGGAGCCGGTGGTGAACTTGTCGCTCAGCCGGATGAAATTGAAGTCCGCCGAGCACCAGATCACGATTTCCTCCGCCAGCCGCGACAGATGCGTCGCGCAGATCGCACACGCCGCCAGCACTTCGAGCACGAAGTCGCGGGAGGCGACCGCGTCGAGCGAATTCGCCATGGGACGGTCGAAGCCGAGCGCCTCGGCCGTCGCGTCGCGGTCGATAGGGAACGACGTGCCGGCGAGGGCGGCAGCACCGAGGGGCATTTCGTTGAGGCGAGCGCGGGCGTCGGTCAGCCTGCCGCGGTCGCGGGAAAGCATCTCGACATAGGCAAGGCAGTGATGGCCGAAAGTGACCGGCTGCGCGGTCTGCAGATGGGTGAAGCCGGGCATGACGGTTGCGGCATGCTGCTCGGCTTTTGCGGCGAGCGCGCGCTGCAGGGCGGCGAGTTGCGCATCGATATGGTCGGCGCTGTCGCGGACATATAGCCGCAGGTCCGTCGCCACCTGGTCGTTGCGCGACCGCGCGGTGTGGAGACGCCCCGCGGCATCGCCGATGCGCTCCTTGAGCCGCGCCTCGATATTCAGATGGATGTCTTCCAGCGCACGGGAAAAGACGAACTCGCCGCTTTCAATCTCCGCCTTGATCGCACTTAGCCCATCGGCAATCGCGGCGGCGTCGGCGTCCGAGATGATGCCCTGGCGCGCGAGCATGTTGGCATGAGCGATCGAACCCCTTATGTCTTGCGCATAGAGGCGGCGGTCAAAGTCGATGGAGGCGTTGATTTCCTCCATGATTTCGGCGGGTCCGGAGGCGAAGCGACCGCCCCACATTTTATTCGTCATGATCCTGACTTCAGCGGCTTGAGATATGACCGGAAACGAAAACACCGACAGCGCCGTCCCCGAGACGCGCGGCGCCGGCAATCTGCCTCTCTATAGCCTTGTCGCGTTGTTCGCGGCAATCGCTGGATTTTTGTCCATCGTCATCGTTGGCCAGTTCGGCGGCGGCTCCGGCGGGAACGCGCCATCCCCCGCTCGCGCCGCCGCGACCGGAAATGCGGAGACGGCGCACGTCTCCAGCGGCCTGGACAAGCTTGTGCGTGCGCGCGAGCCGAAGCCGGTGCCGGCCATCAGCTTCACCGGCGGGGATAGCGGCGCGCATAGCCTCGCCGACTGGGGGGGCAAGGTGGTGCTCGTCAATCTCTGGGCCACATGGTGCGCGCCGTGCAAGAAGGAGATGCCGAGCCTCGACCGCCTGCAGGCCAAGCTGGGCGGCACGGATTTCGCCGTCCTGCCGATCAGTTTCGACTGGTCGGGCGCCGACAAGCCCCGCGCCTTCCTGGCCTCCAACAAGCTGACCAACCTGCCGCTCTACCTGGACTCCTCGAAGACCATCATGCAAGCGCTCAAGGCGCCGGGGCTGCCGCTGAGCGTGCTGATCGACCGCGAAGGACGCGAAGTCGCGCGGCTGGCGGGTTCCGCCGAATGGGACTCCGCCGAAGCCGAGGCAATGATCCGCGGCGTGATCGACGGCAAGGGCGGCAAATAGCGCATGGCGGTCTTTTTCACCTCCGACAGTAGGCGTCGACCTTCGTCCACTTTGCGGCCTTTGCCGGCGCCTTGCGCAGGCCCGCTGCAATGCTTGCCGCATAGACGCTGATCTCGCCGTTTGCAATCCTCGCCGCAAGGGCAGGGTGATCGCGCTGCAGCCGCTGCAGATAATAGGCCTTGGTGCCCGCCTTTGGCGGCATGGCGGCGGCCTTTGCGAGGGCTTGCATCGGTGTTGCAGGCTTGGCGATCGGGTTGGCAACGGTTTCTATCGGGTTTGCAGCAGATGTTATCGGCTTCGCGGCATCCCTCAGCAACGCCGTCGCCGGCACGCTGAGCCAGACCAGCGCCTCGATCAGCATCAGGAACAGGCCCGCCTTGACCGCGCCGATTCCCCGCGCGATCTCATCCGCCTTCACGCCTGACATCATCGCGATCACGCTGGCGAGGCCAGACACTTCGACCGGCTTGGCCTCGGCACGGTTCTCACGGGCCTCGGCGAGTCGCTGGCGGGCAGTCTCGATCTGCGCATTGATCGCCCGGCAATTCGGGCCGCATCCGCCCTTGGCGGCTTCCTCAGCGGCCAGAGCCGTCAGGCGCGCCACTTCCCCCTCACGTTCCTCGATCGCCTTGGCCTGGGTCTCATAGGCCTCCTGGCTGTGCTGCTTGGCCATGAAGGCCCGGCCGGCGCCGTCCATGTAGACGTTGACGGCGCTCCACAAACTGACCGCGACGCAGACGGCCGCGGTGACCTTCATCTGCCGGGTCCAGCCGATCAGGCCGGCGACCGGCGGGATCAGCATTTTGGCGCCATCGGCCAGGCCGAAGGCGATGCCGGCGGCGAGGCCGGCCTCGCGGCCGTGCGCGACGTTGAGCACCAGGCCCAGCGTCCCGGCTGCGAGGGCGATGGCAAGCAGGGTAAGCCCGGTTATCCATTTCGTCCAATTTCCAGTCATCTTCATCTCCATTGGCTGCTCATCAGGCTGGAGCAATCACGCTCCGGCGACCGTCACCGGGGCATCGCTGCCCCGGCTCGGTTTCGCAATCAGCTTGTCTTGGGTCGGGCGATGTCGCGGGCGATATTGAAACCCGAATGGCCGCCATTCACGCCCCAGGAAATCCCGCCGCCCGGGTGCCGGTAGGCATAGACGTCACCGGCGCGGAAGTCCTCCCGCCAGGTGCCTTCATCCCGCGCCTTGTCGACGACACGGCGAACGGCAGCCTGGGTTTCGGCGTCGAGCTCGTCGAACTCGTCGCCCATGCTATAGTCATGCTCGGTTGTCATAGATGCTTCTCATCTGTGATGACAAGGCCCGGTGTGGCGCTACCAACGCCATGCCGGGCCGCTTTCCCGTTTCGATCTCTCAGATCTCATCGGGCGGGCCGATCAGCCCGCGACGGGAACAGCCGAGCAGCGACGCCGCGGCTGTGTTCATTTCGGAAAGTCGCGCCCTGTGAGGTGGAGTTGAGGCGGGAGCGGGCCGAAGCCCGCTCCCTTGGAGCGTGCTACCGCTCGCTACTCAGAAGGCGAGCGGCCTGTGCAAGCAGGTCGTCATCTTCAGTGATGCAGCCGTTCCGCCGCGCCGCTTCGGCATAAACCGAAATCGGGTAGCGGCCGACAAAGTAGAGATCTCGCTCGATCCGAAGCCCAGCGGGGCCGACGAAGTCTTGCAACTCCGATCGCCGCACCGAGCCCAGCTCCGGAAAGCCCATACCGAGATCGCAGAGGCCGAACAGGATGTCCGGGTCCTCAGGAAGCATCTCGGTGATGAGCCAAGTCGCGGCGCTTGCTGGAAAGAACAATTTCGCCACAGGCGTGAAGTCACCCATGCCCGACCTGGCGGCACTGATCCCGTTAAGGAGAAGTTCCGCTTCGATGCGTGGATTGAGCAAATTCATGCCATCCCTCCATCCATGACAGGCTGGACGAAAAGCTCGACTGCGAGTAGGATTGGTGTCGCTGTTGGTAGCAGCATTACACACTCCCTTGGTGGGGCGCAGGTGACCAACTCACCTACTCTCAACCCCACCTCACAGGGCGCGAAAAGCCTCCGAATTTGCCGGAGGCTTTTTCGTTTCAGCCCGGCGTTGGCGCATGCTTCGCACTCGCCTCGTTGAGGGCTGATCTCGGGAGGGTAGATGTCCGTTTTCTTTTGCTTCCCTTTGTTGTCCGGCTGCCGGCTCGTCCGGTCTGCCTTCCCCTCTTCGGGTCCGGGGTCCCCTCCCCGGTCTACTCTGGGCCGCTCAGGGCCACCGCTCCGTCTATGAAGTGAATATAGAGGGCCAATGGCCCTATTTCAAGTCAAAAAAATACACCGGGGGAAGTTTATCTAGTTCTTTCCTGAAGACGTATGTTCTCGCCTAATGTAACGGGCTAGGAGAACGGCAGGTCCTGGTATTGTTCTCTCGTTGTTTTCCCACCGCCGGAATGTTCGCAGATCAACGCCAAACAGCTCGGCCATCTCCGCCTGCGTTTTGTTGAGATGCTCGCGCAGCGAAAAAATCTCTTCTGCGCTCATTTTCGGCAAGTTGCTCATACTCGACAATTAGGACCGATGGCCCTATTTGTCAATCCGGTGCTGCCGAACCCGCCGTCGCTCGATCGCAATCCCGGCCAAGTAGAACGGTCCGATCAGCACGATCCAAGCCAGAATGAACGGACTGCCGATCGCGAACATGAGCGGCTTGAAGGGAAAATCGTATGTGGCGGGTGTTGGGAATGTTGACGGGACTCCATGTTTCCCGTAGATGTATGTTCCATTCCCGTTCCGGCCCAAATCCGGAGGGTTAAAATCCCGAAAAAGCTTATGCTTCATAAGGGATTTGGGCGCATAGCTCAGTTGGTAGAGCAGCTGACTCTTAATCAGCGGGTCGTAGGTTCAAATCCTACTGCGCCCACCAAATAAATCAAAGGGTTAGACAAAAAAACGCTGGAAACGGATGAGCATTTGGGAGTTCATTTGGGAAAATCCGTTCATTTTTTGTGCTGATCCAGCTTCGAGATGGCTGCGAGTGCAAGGCCTTTGGTGCGTGCCAGATAGCGGTCTAGAATTGCACTGACGCTGCCGAGAGAGTGTCCGGTGATCGAAGCAATTTCCGCTTCTGTGCATCCACACTCGGCTAATCTCGTAACGGCAGTTCCACGAAGATCGTGGAATGTCAGTCCGGTGATTTTTGCTTTCTTTGCCGCCTTGGCCCAAGATGTTCTAAATCCATCGCCGGTCCATGGGCGGCGGTGGGTTGCAGTCAGAATAATCGGTGAGAGGTGTGGGATCGCTTCGATAGTCGTTTTTAGATCCTGGCTCACGGGGATGGCGACGCGTCGTCCGGTCTTTTGCTGTTTCAGCTGCAACCAAGCTCCGTCATAAGATTTCCAGGGTAGACGAATGAGATCGCCTTGGCGCTGCCCCGTCTCCAGCGCCAGGACGAGTGCCCACCAAAGCTGTTGGGAGGCGACAGCTCGAAATTCTTCAATATGTTCAGGCAGCCAGATTTTGTCCGCCCGGTCAGATTTGTAAGTCCTTTTCATGCGCGATGGCGGCCTGTAGGTCGTAAGCCCTCTGTCGCGTCCCCAGGAGATAATGCGCATCAGCACGCTCCAGGCATAATCACGCTGACGGTTGCCCGGCAATTGATCGCGCCATGCAATAAAGTCGCCTGTAATGCGTGGATCGTTGAGCGCCCCTAACGGCAGATCGGCAAATGCCGTCTCAACACGAGCTATGTACTTCAAATAATCCTTCCGGGTTTTATCCGCGAGGTCTGCGAATTCACGGCTCTGTTTGTAACCGCTGATGATGGCGTGAAAGGTCTTGGCATCCGCTTTGCGGGTCTGCCGGTGCGCGGCTTCATAGCTCTGCACAAATTCCGGCGAACCCGGATGCCCCACGAGGCGCGGCCCGCCCTTCCATGCGTACCAATAGGTCACGAGACGGCCGTCGGCGAGCCGAGTGGTGACCTTGTTCACGCCCTTCAGTCTAACGCGCGCCATCCTCGCCTCTCCTCCGCTGCCGCCATGCATCGAGCGCATTTTCTGCCGACCCGAGCCCCGAGATGCGGTCGCAGGCCTTATCGAGCGCTTTCATATCGTAAAGACCAAGGTCCGGTATAGGTTTTGGCAGAAGTCCGGTTTCAACCCAGTGCTGGAACGTTGAACGGGGGATGCCCAGCTGTTTTGCCGCCTCCGCCTCACAAATGAAAGAGGCCGGCTATCATGGCACCGACGCAGAGCTGCGCGGCATGTGCGTGGATGCCTTCCGACGCTGGCTGGATGGCCGTTTTCAACAGACACTTGATGACGATCGCCGCACCTACATCCTGGGCAACATCGAGCAGCTCCGCGGTGGAAACCTTGCCTGCTGGTGCCCGCTCGATGGACCGTGCCATGCCGAGGTTCTGCTCGAGCTGGCAAATGTGGTCCGGCCGGGGGCCTCAGGATGAAAGCCCTCTCCATCCGCCAGCCCTGGGCCTGGGCGATTGTCCACGCGGGCAAGGATATCGAGAACCGGAGCTGGCCGACGCGGCTTCGCGGGCAATTCCTGGTCCACGCCGCAAAGGGCGTGACGCGCGATGAATATGACGAGGCCGCAGATTTCATCCATGGCGTTCTGAACCCAGGTCCCGGAGCCTTTTCGCTCAGCGTCCCGCATTTCGGAGAGCTGAAGCGGGGCGGCATCATCGGCAGCGTCGAGCTGGTGCACTGCGTCAGTAGCCATTGGAGTCCCTGGTTCTGCGGCCCCCATGGCTTTGTGCTCGCCAATCCGGAGCCGCTGCCGTTTCGGCGGATGCAGGGCAAGCTCGGATTTTTCGAGGCGATGGAATGACGCTCGCCCTCACCAAGCTGCTGACGACAGAGGACGTCGCCGACATGCTCGGCGTCACTGCTCGCAAGGTTCGCGATCTGCAGATCCCCTTTATTCGCATCGGCAAGAACCGGCGTTATCATCCTCGCCATGTTTCAGCGTTCATGCAGGATCAGCTCGAATGTCCATCCACAAGCGCAAGGGCTCGCCGTTCTTCTACGATGACTTCGTCGTCAAAGGTCGTCGATTTGCAGGAAGCACTAAGACAACATCCCGTCGGGATGCAACGCGCGTAGAACGCGAGCTGCGCGAGCAGGCGAAGACAGAGACCAGGACAAAAGAGGTCCGCAAGGCGGTCTATACGCTTTCGGAGGCCTGCGGCATTTTCTGGACCGAGCGTGGCCATAGATCCCGCGGCAAATGGCAATCGGACACGGCGCGATATCTCAAACAGATCTGCAAGATCATCGACCACAACACGCTGATGAGCGAGCTCGGCGACAAGCATGTGAACCAATTCGTGCAGGCTCGGTTGAAGAGCTTTGAAGGCGGGCGCGGCCATTCCGCGATCAACCGGGCCATCGCCGTTTTTCGCGCCGTTCACAATCACGTCAAGGATCTGCATGAGCAGCCTGTGAAGGCGATTAAATGGTCGAGGCATCTTCTGGATGAACCGGAGGAGCGGATCCGCTGGCTGACACCTGACGAACTCGCGAAGCTTCTGGAATTGCTTCCCGACCATGCGCGCGTTGCCGTTCATTGGTCGGTGCTCACCGGCATGAGGCTCGCCGCGACCTATGAATTGACCTGGAATGCGATCGACTTCGCCAAGGGTGAATGCAGGATCATCAAAAAAGGTGGCAAAGAGCAGACGATCATCCTGAGCACGGATGCGATGCGGCTGCTTGCGGGGCTGCCGCGTCACGGTCTATTCGTCTTCGAGCGGCGCAATCGCCGCAAGATCTTCGAGAGGGCACTTGCCGAGGCGGGCATCAAGAATTTTCGCTGGCGTGATCTTCGCCACACGCATGCGACCTGGTTGCGCCAGGCCGGCGCCGCGCTGGAAATCGTGCAACGCTCGCTTGGACATCAGGACATCAAGACGACGCAACGCTATGCTCACGTCGCCGACAGCGAGGTGCGGGATGCACTGCAGAGAACTCCCAACACTGGATCACAACACTGACGGTTCAGCCAATATCGTGCCATTGAAAAGAAAGGAGAATTTGTGATGATGGGGGGATTTTTTTGGATGCTTAAGAGTTCAGCTGCTCTACCAACTGAGCTATCCGCCCTGAATGATGGTGTCCTCGTAGGCGACGGCGAACGGCCCGCGACCGACGGGAGACCCAAACAGGAGCGTAGGGGTAACATGGTTCTGCGGCAAAATCCAAGGTCTTTTCGCATGGCGGAAAGCACTTTTGCGGTGCTGGGGATCTCGTTGCTTCGAGCTCGCCCGAGCGCGCGTGCGCGGCCCCCTTGTGCGCCGCCGCGTCTTAGGGTTTCAGCCGCAAGGGCAGCCCCGCGACGACGAGTTCGACATGGTCGGCCACTGCTGCCACCGCCTGGTTGAGGCGGCCCTGGCCGTCGCGGAATTCGCGGCCGAGCGGGGTCTCCGGCACCACGCCGAGACCGACCTCGTTGGACACCAGCACGACATGTGCCGTCGCCGTCCGGATGGTCCGGCAAAGTGCGCCGGTTGCCAATTCCGCATCGCGGCCCGCGCCGATCAGATTGGAGAGCCACAAGGTCAGGCAATCGACGACGCAGATCGCGTCGGCCGACCGCACTCCGGCGATCGCCGCCCCGAGCTCGAGCGGCGCCTCGATCGTGGTCCAGGCGGCGCCGCGTTCTTGGCGGTGATGCGTGATCCGGGCCGACATTTCATCGTCGAGCGCCTCGGCGGTGGCGATGTAATAGCGTTCGGCGAAAGGCTCGCCTAAAGCGAGGGCGCGCCTGGTCTTGCCGGAGCGCGCGCCGCCGAGAATGAAGGTGGAGCGCGGCGTCAAGGCGTCACGGCCAAGGTGAGCGCGCCGAGGGCCGCGATCCGGGCGGTCGCCGCTGCCGCGCCGAGCACGTCGCCGGTGAATCCCCCGAGAAAATGCCGGGCGAGGAGCGCGACGAATGCCGAGCCGACGGCGGCGCCGACGATCAAGGCGACGGCGTTGCTGCCGACAACCAGCAGCGCGATCACCGCGCCGATGGCCGCGCCTGACGCCAGGACTGCCGGGGTCAGGTCGGTCATCGATG
Organism: uncultured Alphaproteobacteria bacterium; assembly: GCA_963727575.1. Lineage (GTDB taxonomy): Bacteria > Pseudomonadota > Alphaproteobacteria > Rhizobiales > Rhodomicrobiaceae > JAHQVI01. The sequence continues at coordinate 63,029 of CAVSIA010000027.1, read as the reverse complement.
TGCCGAGGCCGTCCTCGCGGGCCGGTTTGAGCCAGGCGAGGGGCACCGCGATGGCGCCGCGCGCGACGGCTTCCGAGCCGATCAACGCGGCGGCCACTGCAAAGCTGCCGGCATAGTTCTGCAGATGGACCAGGAAAGCGGCCTGGAGACCGAGCGCCAGCAGCAGTGCGAGGACGCCATAGCGTGCCGATCCGGCTATCGCGCATGATCTCCAGCTTGTCGGCGCGGGAGCGTCCGCCGCCCAGCCCGTCCCAGAAATCGCTGAGGCCGTCTTCATGAAAGCCGCCGCCGGCCAGCAGGACGGCCGCGATGGCGAGCAGGGCGGAAATGGTCGCGCTGAACCCCACGGATGAGGACAGCCAGAACACCAGCGCGGCGATGCTTCCGACCAGCGCTCCGGCGACCGGATAAGCCCAGAACGCCGAACCGATGGTCGCCCAGGTGCGCTTTTCAAAGGTCGGCAGCGGAAAGCGGGTCAGTAGCGCGATGGCCAGGCCAAGCTCTTCGGCTCTCCGACGGAAAGGGATGCCGTCGCGCGCGCTCATGCCCCTCCGCCCTCGCGGTTGGCGACGCGCGCTTCGGCGAATGTCGCCATCTCGTTATGGGCGGCGGCGGCGGCCCTGAGGATCGAGATGGCGAGCGTTGCGCCGGTGCCTTCGCCGAGGCGCATATCGAGGTCGAGCAGCGGCGTCAGACCGATGTGCTGCAGCAGACGGCGATGAGCGGGCTCGGCGGAACGGTGCCCGGCGAGGCAATGGGCGGCGATGGCCGGGTTGTCCTTGAAGAGGGGCGCAATGGCGGCGGTGACGACATAGCCGTCCAGCATCACGGGCGTGCAGCGATGGCGCGCAGCGACGATAGCGCCGGCGATCGCGGTGGTCTCACGTCCGCCGACCCGGCGCATGATTTCGATGGCGCCGATTCCCGGCTGCCGGTGAAGAGCGAGCGCCTCATCGATAACGGCCGCCTTGCGCGCGATCCCCTCCGCGGCGAGCCCTGTCCCAGGACCGGCCCAATCCGCGCCGGCCCCACCGAAAGACATCGCGGCGAGCGTTGCGGCAACCGTAGTATTACCGATGCCCATCTCGCCGAATGCGAGCACGTCGCCGCCCTTGGCGACCGTATCGGCGCCGGCATTCAGCGCCTCCAGCAACTCCGCTTCGCTCATCGCCGCCTCGCGCGAAATGTCTCCGGTTGGACGCTCGAGCGAGAGCGGCACCACTTCCAGCGCGACATTGCCGGCCTTGGCCAAGGCGTTGATCGCCGCCCCGCCATTGGCGAAATTGGCAACCATCTGCTCGGTCACATCCGGTGGAAACGGGCTGACGCCGCGCGTGGTGACGCCGTGATTGCCGGCGAAGACGATGACACGGGCGTTATCCACACACGGCTCGGCGGCGCTTCCCCAACCGGCGAGGAACACTGCGCATTCCTCCAGCCGTCCCAGCGATCCGGCTGGCTTGGTCAAATCCAGCTGGCGCGCCCGCGCGGTCTCGCGCCAGGCTTCGTTGGCCGGGGGTAAGTCGTTGAGAGCGTGTTCGAATGCGGTAAGATTTGGGAACATGAGTGCAACTGGATAGGTCATTGGCGAGGCGCCCAGCATAGCGTTTCTTCACGAGATTGACAGACGAAACCGCGCCACATAAGGTTTGCGCTCCGGTTGCCCGATAAAGCGCGAAGCGCTGGGCATGAAAAGGGAACGCGGGCAGGGTCAACCCATATCGGGGACCTGATGCCGCGGCCGCCCCCGCGACTGTGCGCAGCGAGCGCCCGTCCGAAAAATGCCACTGGTCCTGGCGGTGACGCCGAGACTGGGAAGGCGGACGGAAGCGATGACCTGCAAGCCAGGAGACCTGCCGGAAAGGCATGACGTGTTCGGACGGGGTGCTCCGGAGCGCGCTTACGCGGACCTTGACCGGCCGCGTTCGTCGCCCATGGGCGCCTCCTTTTCGGGAGGATCGCATTTCATGAAATCGTTTGTTTTTCGCCGCAGCGAGCTTTGGTTCGCCGCCATTCTCTGCTGCTTCGCAGCCGTCAATCCCGCCTTTGCGCATCACGCGATGGGCGGCATTACGCCGTTTACCTTCGGGCAGGGCCTGATTTCGGGTTTTGCGCATCCGGTGATCGGTTTCGACCATCTTGCATTCATTCTCGCGGCCGGCGCGGCATCGGCATTCATCGGCGCCCGCTTCGTCACGCCGCTGGTGTTCGTCGGCGCAACGCTCGTCGGCTGCGCGCTCCAACTCCGGGGTATCGCCCTGCCGATGTCGGAAATGGTGATCGCCGGCTCGGTGCTGCTGATCGGCGCACTGGTGATGTCCGGAGCGGCCGTATCCGGCGCGCTCTATGCCGTGCTGTTCGGCATTGCCGGCCTGTTCCATGGCGGGGCGTACGGATCGAGCATCGTCGGCGCCGAGCAGACGCCGCTGATCGCCTATCTCATCGGCTTTGCCGCCATTCAGGCAATTATCGCACTGGCGGCCATGGCCGGCACGCGGATGGTGTGGACCAGCGCCCAGGCCGTGCCGCTGCGGCTTGCCGGTGGCGTCGTCGCGGGCGTCGGGGCGACATTCCTTCTGGAAAACATCGAGAAGCTCGTCTTCCCGGGCGTGGCCTGAACACGCGCTGCGGCAGGCTCCCATGAGTCTGCCGCATCCCATCCGCCCACCGAGCTCAGGAGAGAGCCATGACGAAACGCATCCCGGCGACGATCATCACCGGCTTTCTCGGCGCAGGCAAAACCACGCTGATCCGCCACCTCCTGCAAAATGCCGGCGGCCGGCGCATTGCGCTGATCATCAACGAGTTCGGCAATGTCGGCATCGACCGCAAGCTGCTGATCGATTGCGGCAAGGACGCCTGCGCCGCCGACGATGTGGTCGAGCTGGCCAACGGCTGCATCTGCTGCACGGTCGCCGACGACTTCGTCCCGACCATGGAAATGCTGCTCGCGCGTGATCCGGCGCCGGATCATATCGTCATCGAAACGTCGGGCCTCGCTTTGCCGCAACCGCTGGTGCGCGCCTTCGGCTGGCCGGAGGTCAAGGCCCGGGTGACGGTGGACGGCGTCGTCACGGTGATCGACACGCGGGCGGTCGCCGACGGGCGTTTCGCCTCGAACGAGGCCGCTCTCGACGCTCAGCGCGTCGCAGACGAGAAGCTCGATCATGACAGCCCGCTTCATGAGCTCTTCGAAGACCAGCTTGCCTGCGCCGACCTGATCATCCTCAACAAGTCCGACCTCGTCGACGACGCCGAATTCGGACGCGTGTCCGAGATCGTGACCCGCGAAAAGCGACCGGCCGCGCAGATCGTCCGCAGCGTCAGGGGCAAGATGTCCGCCGACGTGCTGATCGGCCTCGGCGCACAAGCCGAAGAGGACATCGAAAGCCGCCGCTCGCATCATGAGCTGGAGGGCGAGGCGGAGCACGACCACGACGATTTCGAAAGCTTCGTGGTCTCCATGCCGCCGATCGAAGACCCGAGAGACCTGTCCAAGACGCTGATCGAGATGGCTGGCGAGATGCCGGTGCTGCGCGCGAAGGGCTTCCTCGCGGTCCAGGACAAGCCGATGCGCCTTGCGGTGCAGGGCGTCGGACCGCGGGTCGACAGCTATTTCGACCGGCCGCTCCGCGAGGACGAGCACGGCAAGGGCCATCTGGTCATCATCGGCCTCAAGGGGCTCGACCAGCAGCGCGTTGCCGCCAAGCTCGGGGGCTCCCTTTCATGAGCATCGCAGCCGAAGAGCGGCAAGCGCCGCCGCCGGTGCCGACGCCCTGCATCGGCGTCTGCAATCTCGACGCGGCGACCGGGCTGTGTCTCGGCTGCGCCCGCACCAGCGAGGAGGTCGCCGCCTGGCAGGATGCGGACGCCGCGCATAAGCTGCGCATCTGGGGCGAACTGCCGCCGCGCCGGGCCGGTATGGCGCTGTCCGCCTATCGGCTGCCCTGGTCGGCGGACGACATTGCCGGAATGATCGAGCGAACGCTTCGTCGACGCTGGGGCCGTTGGGTGCTGGGCGTCGAGGGCGCGTCGGCGAGCTTCGAGATCGGCCCTCAGGAATATGCCGACGTCATCAGCCGCCCCGACGCGATCACCGCGATCAACGCACGCGGCGCGCTCCGGCTCGCCAAGCATCAAAAGACGGTTGCGGTCGCCTTCGGCAACGCTGCCGAACCGGGCGGCCCGGAGGCGATCGGCCTGATCCTGCCGCGAGGGCGCGTCGAGCCTGCGGAAAGCCGATGCGCTTGCCAAGGCCGGGCCGGATTTCGGCGCCGTCGCCAGGGAATGCCGCACGGCGCAGCTCTATGACCTTGGCGTTGCGCCGGAGCTGGCGACACGCTTTTGTCTGCGTACGGCCGATAGCGAGCTGGCAGCGCGGCTTGACGCCTCGGTCGGCCTGCCGTGGAGGGACGCATGCGACGATGCCGACGCCCTGATCGACGAGGGGCGCCCGCATTGCATCGTCGAAACCGGACTCGGCCGCATCGAGATCTTCGGTCCCCCGGCTCCGGATGCGGCCGGTCCGACCCGCGCAGTGTTGAAGAACGCTCGGAGCGCGGGCGGGCCGGAACTGCCGAACGGCTGGTCGCTACCGAAGGTCTTCGCGCCCTGCGCGCTGTTCTACCCGCATAGCCGCAAGCCCGCCGACGCCCTGCTGGACGGCCATTTCTGATGCATCTGCTCGTCACCCAGTCCGGCGCGATCGATGATGGCGCCGAGCCGCGCGATCTTGGCCAGTCGCAGGGTGACATCATCGTGCTGTCCTCCGCCGACAGCGAGCTGACCCTGCTCGCCGACGCGCATTGCGCGCTAAGTGCAAGCGGCGCTCGGCCGTCGCTGCGCCTCGTCAATCTGATGCAGCTCAGGCATCATTTCTCCGTCGATCTGTATGCGGATAAGACGCTGAGCGGCGCGCGCATCGTGGTGCTGCGGCTGCTCGGGGGCAAGTCCTACTGGCCATATGGACTTGAACGGCTGCTGGAAATGGCCGAGGCCGGCGCCTTCCAACTCGTCGTGCTACCCGGCGACGACCAGCCGGACCCCCAGCTTGCCGGACTGTCGAGCGTCGACGGCGAGACGCGCGAGATGCTGTGGGGCTATCTGCGCGAGGGCGGCGCGGACAATGCCTGCCGCTTTCTCGAAAGCCTCGCCGCACTGCTCGATCCCGGAGAAACGCTGCCCCCATCCGCCCGGCCGCTGCTGAAGGCCGGCCTCTACTGGCCGGGCATCGCGCAGCCTGGGCTCACCGGGATTCGGCGGGAATGGCGAGAGGGAAAGCCCATCGCCGCGCTGATCTTCTACCGCGCGCTCATGCAGTCGGGCGATCTGGCAGCCGTCGATGCGATGATCGAGGCGCTTGCGCTCGAAGGCCTGAACGCGCTGCCGATCTACGTCAACAGTCTGCGCGAGCCGTTCGCCCAGGAGACCATGCGCGCCCTCTTCGCCGGGCGGCGCCCGACATCATCCTGAACAGCACCGCCTTCGCCGCAACGCTGAAGGGCGACGGCGCGACGACGGGTTCGCCTTTCGACGGGCTCGACGCGATGGTGCTGCAGGTGGTGTTCTCCGGCGAGAGCGAGGAGAGCTGGGCGAGCCGCCCGCGCGGGCTGTCGCCGCATTACATCGCCATGCATGTCGCCCTGCCCGAGGTCGACGGGCGCGTGCTGACGCGCGCCGTGTCGTTCCGCTCCGACCGCGGCTTCGACAAGGCCACCGAATATTACGTCACGCGCGCCGAGCCGAAGCCGGACCGCGTGGCGTTCGTCGCCCGGCTCACCGCCGCCTGGGTCACATTGCGGCGGACGCCCGTGCCCGAACGCAAGCTGGCGCTGATCCTGGCGAACTATCCGAACAGGGACTCGCGCCTCGCCAACGGCGTCGGCCTCGATACGCCGCAAAGCGCGGTCGAAATTCTGCGGGCGCTGGACGTCGAGGGCTACCGGGTTGGCGACGTTCCGGCAGACGGCAACGCGCTGATCGCGGCGCTTCGCGAGGGGCCGACCAATGCCGCATCGCGTGGTCGTCTGATTACGGAGCATCTACCGATCGCACGGTATATGGAGCACTTCGCCACCTTGCCCGAACCGGTCCGCAGCGCGGTCATCGCGCGCTGGGGTCCACCGGGGACCGATCCGTTCTTCACCGATCGCGGCTTCGCCATCGCCGCCCGCCGCTTCGGCCATGTCTTCGTCGGCATCCAGCCGGCGCGCGGCTACAATCTCGACCCCAAGGGCACCTATCACGACCCTGCCCTGGTCCCGCCGCACGGCTATTTCGCCTTCTATATCTGGCTGCGCGAGACCGCCGGCATCCACGCCGCGATACATCTCGGCAAGCACGGCAATCTCGAATGGCTGCCCGGCAAGGCGCTGGCGCTGTCGGAAGCCTGCTACCCGGAAGCCGTGCTCGGGCCGGTGCCGAACATCTACCCCTTCATCGTCAACGATCCCGGCGAGGGCAGCCAGGCCAAGCGCCGCACCTCCGCCGTCATCATCGACCATCTGACGCCGGCGATGACTCGCGCCGAGACCTATGGCGAACTGAAGGAACTTGAGGCCCTGGTCGATGAGTATTTCGAGGCGGCAAGCGTTGATGAAGCGCGGCGCCAGCATCTGGCCGGCGAGATCCTGGCGACCACCGCGCGCTTCGGGCTCGACAAGGATTGCGGCATCGACCTCGCCGCCCCCCAGAACGAGGCGCTGGCCGCGCTCGACAACCACCTCTGCGAGCTGAAGGAAATGCAGATCCGCGATGGGCTGCACATTTTCGGACGTGCCCCGGACGGTCAGCAGCGGACGGATCTTCTCGTTGCGCTCGCGCGAGTGCCGCGAGGCGCAGGGGAGGGCGGCGACGCGTCCCTGATCGCCGCGCTGGCGGCGGATCTCAGCCTTGACGATTTCGATCCGCTGGCCTGCACGTTGGGCGGCGCCTGGGCCGGGCCGCGTCCGGCCTGTCTCGGCGAGATACTCGATGGCCCATGGCGAACGAACGGCGACACCGTCGAACGGCTGGAAATCCTGGCGCAGAAACTGGTTGCCGGAGCGCTCGTGCTGCCAGGCTCGTGGACCCGAACAGGCGCAGTGCTGGGCGAAATCAGATCGAATCTCGCACGGAAGCTCGATCGGTCGGGCACGGCGGAAATCGCCGGCCTCCTCACCGCCCTCGGCGGCCGCTTCGTGGCTCCCGGCCCGTCCGGCGCCCCGACGCGCGGCCGCCCCGACGTGTTGCCCACGGGTCGCAATTTCTACTCCCTCGACAGCCGTACCTTGCCGACACCGGCCGCCTGGGAGCTGGGTCGCAGATCGGCGGAACTGGTGATCGAACGCTATGTGCAGGACCATGGCGACTGGCCTCGCGCGCTGGCGCTGAGCGCCTGGGGCACCGCGAATATGCGCACCGGCGGCGACGACATCGCCCAGGCGCTGGCGCTGATGGGCGTGAAGCCGCAATGGGAGCCGGCCTCCCGGCGCGTGACCGGCTTCGAAATCATCCCGCTCGCCAAGCTCGGCCGACCGCGCGTCGACGTCACCTTCCGCGTCTCCGGCTTTTTCCGCGACGCCTTCCCGGCGCAGATCGACCTGATCGACAGCGCCGTCCGCGCCGTCGCCGCACTCGACGAGCCGACGGGTGAAAATCCGCTCGCGGAGAATGCCGCGCGCGAGGCGGCACGCCTCGTTGCGGACGGCGCGTCTCCGAAAGCCGCGAGCCGCGTCGCCAGCGCCCGCGTGTTCGGATCGAAACCGGGCGCCTATGGCGCCGGACTTCAGGTGCTGATCGACGAAGGCATCTGGATGACCGAAGCGGATTTCGCGGAAAGCTATGTGGAGTGGGGCCAATACGCCTATGGGGCGGGTCTCGAAGGACGCCCCGAGCGCCGCGCCCTCGAGCGCCGCCTCACCGGCCTGGACGCGATCCTCCACAACCAGGACAATCGCGAGCACGATCTGCTCGACAGCGACGACTACTACCAGTTCGAGGGCGGTCTTGCCGCATCGGTCAAAGCGCTGAAGGGCGCGCCGGTCCGCGTCTACCACAACGACCATTCGCGGCCCGAGCGGCCGGTAGTGCGCGCGCTGGAGGAGGAGATCGGCCGCGTCGTCCGCGCTCGGGCCGCAAATCCGAAATGGATCGCCGGCATCATGCGGCACGGCTATAAGGGCGCCTTCGAGATCGCCGCCACGGTCGACTATCTGTTCGCCTTCGCCGCGACGACCGGCGCCGCCGGCGACCACCATTTCGATGCTCTCTATGACGCCTATCTCGCCGATGACGAGGTCCGCAATTTTCTGGCGAACAACAACGATGCCGCGCTCGCCGACATCGCGGCGCGCTTCAGCGAGGCGATCGATCGCGGGCTGTGGTCGCCGCGCAGCAATAGCGCACATCAGATGCTGAAGCGGCTCGCACCGCAACCGCATGCAGGCTAAAGCGGCGAGCGGAAGGCGGGAGGGAAAACCGATATGCGCCGGCGTGTGACCAATGGACATCGACCATGACGGAGATGCGCCATGAAACATGTCATCGCGCTGATCGCGCTCACTCTGACCCTGTCGGCCAACTCTGCCGGCCTTCGATCTTCAACCCCGATGGGAAATGGGGTAATGAAGAACAAGCACGACACGGTAAAGAATTCCGTGAACCAGCGGAGCGGCAGACAACCGACCTCAACGGATGGCTTCGGCTCGCACAACGGCCACCATTCCGGACGGCACCCCACGAGACCACGGCAATAAGAAAACGGATGATCGACGAAGACGCGACCTTAGATGCCGAACGCATCGATCAGCGCCTCCCAGTTCTCATCGGGGGGCGCTCATGATCCGTGCGCTGTTCATCTGCGCGAAAGCGCAGTCCCGCAGCCCGACCGCCGCGCAGATTGCAGCCCAGTGGCCCGGCGTGCGGGCGGATTGCGCCGGGCTGAGCAATGACGCCGACGATTCTGCTGTCGGTCGAGCAGCTCGACTGGGCGGACATCATATTCGTGATGGAGCGCCACCAGAAGACCCGTCTCAATTCGAAATTCGGCGAGAGCCTGCGCGGCAAGCAGGTGATCAGCCTCGACATTCCGCCGCTTTACAGCTTCATGCAGCCGGAGCTCGTCGAGATCCTGACGCTGAAGATCCGTCCACACCTGACATAAGACCGCCTGAAGAGGATCGAAATGATCGACAATGCCAATGAGGACGCCGAGCGCCACGCCGTGAAGATGGCGAAGAAGAAGGCGGCGCGCGACAAGATCATGGAGACCAAGACCGAGGAGCGCGGCCTCCTGGTCGTACACACCGGGAAGGGCAAGGGCAAGTCCACCGCCGCTTTCGGCATGGTGTTTCGCGCCATCGCTCACGGGATGCCCTGCGCGGTCGTGCAATTCATCAAGGGCGGCATGGACACCGGCGAGCGCCGGTTGATCACCGAGAATTTCTCCGGCCTCTGCCAATTCCACACGATGGGCGAGGGCTTCACCTGGGAGACGCAGGATCGCGAGCGCGACGTCCAGCACGCCCGTGCGGCATGGGTAAAGGCCAAGGAGCTGATCCGCGACCCAGCCATCCGCCTGGTGCTGCTCGACGAAATGAACATCGCGCTGCGCTACGATTATATCCCGCTGGAGGAAGTGCTCGACTTCATCACCAAGGAAAAGCCGGCCGACACCCATGTCATCATCACCGGGCGGAACGCGCCCGACGCGCTTGTCGAAGCGGCCGACCTCGCTACCGAGATGACGCTGCTTAAACATCCGTTCCGTTCCGGCGTGAAAGCCCAGGCCGGCATAGAATTCTGATGTTCAAGCCGAAACTCTTTGACGCCACGCCGGAGCATGTCCGCGTTTACGGCCTTTACGAACGGATCTACACCACCGTCGACCTCTCGGCGGCGCTCATGTTCGTCGTGGGCAGCATCTGCTTCTTTTATAAATCGCTGATGACGACCGGGACGTGGCTGTTCCTGATCGGCTCGTTCTGTTTCGCGGCGGCGCCCGGCCGTGCGTTTCCTGCGCGAGTTCCACCTCAGCCGACTGCCGCTTCCAGGGGACGATCAGCAATCAGATGATTGAGCGCCCGAGAACGCCTGCGGTGATGGTGCAGGGCACCGGCTCCAATGTCGGCAAGTCGCTGATCGTGGCCGGGCTGTGCCGGGTCTTTGCGCGGCGGGGGCTCTCGGTGCGGCCGTTCAAGCCGCAGAACATGTCGAACAATGCCGCCGCAACCGACGACGGCGGCGAGATCGGACGGGCGCAGGCGCTGCAGGCGCAGGCCGCCGGCATTCCGCTGAGCGTGCATATGAACCCGGTGCTGCTGAAGCCGGAGGCCGATGCCCGCAGCCAGATCATCGTCCAGGGCCGCCGCTTCGGACAGCTCCGCTCCCGCGAGTTCGGCAAGCGTAAGGCCGAGCTGCTGCCGTATGTGCTCGAAAGCTTTGCGCATCTCGCTCGCGAGGCGGATCTGATCGTCGTCGAAGGCGCGGGCAGCCCTGCCGAGGTCAATCTGCGGGCCGGCGACATCGCCAATATGGGCTTCGCCGAGGCAGCGGACGTGCCGGTGATCCTGGCGGGAGACATCGACCGCGGCGGCGTGATTGCCAGCCTGGTCGGCACGCATGTCCTGCTGAGCGAGGCCGAACGTCTCCGGATCAAGGCGTTTCTGGTGAACAAGTTTCGCGGTGATGCCTCGCTGTTCGCGGATGGCGAGCACGTGATCGCCGAGCGCACCGGCTGGCCAAGTCTCGGCATTGTGCCCTATTTCGAAGGCGCGGCCCGTCTGCCTGCGGAAGATGCCGTCGACATCCGCGCGATAGCGGCCGAACATCAAGGCCGGCGGTTCAAGATCGTCGTGCCGGTGATCTCGCGCATCGCCAATTTCGACGATCTCGACCCCCTCAAGCTGGAGCCCGGCGTCGCGATCGAATTCGCGGCCCCCGGCAGGCCGCTGCCGCGTGACGCCGATCTGATCTTCCTCCCCGGCTCAAAATCCACCATCGACGATCTGGCGGGCCTGCGCCGCGAAGGCTGGGACATCGACATCGCCGCCCATGTGCGAGCCGGCGGTTTGGTCGTCGGCATATGCGGGGGCTTTCAGATGCTCGGGCGCACGATCGACGACCCGGATGGCATCGAGGGAACACCCGGCCGTCATCCGGGCCTTGGGCTACTGGACGTCGAGTCCACGCTTACCGGCGACAAGTGCGTGCGTCCAGTATCGGGCCACGAAATTGCGTCCGGACTGCCTGTTTCAGGATACGAGATTCACCTCGGCCGAACCAGCGGTCCGGGATGCGGCCGCTCCTGGCTCGACGTGGAAGGCCGCCGCGACGGCGCGATCGGCCGTGACGGCCGGATCATGGGAAGCTATGTCCACGGACTATTCCAGAGCGACCCGTTCCGGCGCGCATTCCTGACGCGGCTCGGCGCGAATGCGGACAGCGGTCTCGGCTACAACGCCACCGTCGAGACGACGCTCGACGCACTCGCCGATCACCTCGAAGCGCATCTGGATGTAGAGCAAATCCTGTCCGTCGCCCGTGCGCGATAAACGGCTCGAATTGAGATAGAAATCAGCCGTCGCCTCGGACGAAGCGGAGCGGAGATCCGGGGCCGATTGGCATGTTGGGCTGCCATTCCCCAACCGCGAGGTGAGTTGGCCCCGGCTCGATGGCCGGGGCGACGAAGGTTGGCGGCTCCCCCCCAAGCTACTCACACCACCGAACGATAGATCTTGAAATCCATCGGGCTCAGGAGCCGCAGCTTGAGACGCTCCGACAAGGGCGGCTCGATCTGGTCAAAAATGTTGTCGCCGGCCAGCGCCGTGTCGTCGCCCGCGTTCTCCAGGATGACATAGATCCGGCGCGGGCTCTGGCGATAGGTTTCCCGGACGTAGTTCATCGCGCCCTCGATCATCGGCTCGCGCCAGGCGTTGGAGAAATAGATGATGCAGGGCTGGTCCGGCAGGCGGATGCCGTCCACGTCGCCGCGATAGCAGTCGACATTCCGGCAGGTCATCCGCGACCGTGGATATTGCGCCACATTCATCTGCAGGTCGTCGAAGGTCTCCGGATCGTATTCATAGGCCAGGATCCGGTTGAAATTGCGCTGAGCGGCCAGCATCGCCGTGCGGCCGCGACCGGCCCGGATGTCGATGAAGGCGAACTGGCGTAAGTCGCTCGGCATCAGCGCCATGACCCAGTTGAACGCCGCCGCAGGCACCGGGCCATCGTAATGGATACCGCGGTCCGGCGCCGGATTCATCTGTTCGGCTTTGCGCGTCGGCACGAAGAAGAGCTGTTCCAGCTTGCGGTCCGCGACCCTGGTATGGCCGAGGACAAGCAAACGGTTGTAGCGCTTGCGGATCTCCCGCCGGCGCAGATTGTGCGCTACCCAGAAGGCGGTCTTGGCCAAAGCCGGGCCGGCCTTCTCGCGAACCGCCGTGACCGTCTTGCCCAAAGCGCCGGGCTGTTTTGGCTCGCCCTCGGGACGGGGCGCGCGCTTGAAACTGAACCGGCTCTTGGCGGCCGGTGCATCCTCGGCCTCGACCGCGCGCTGCTCCACCTTCCGCGGTCTGGCGGTGCGCTCGGCGAGCGGGTCGGCCCGACGCCGCTCGGTCCGGGCAGCAGGCGCATGGCCGTTCGCACCGTTCGGTATGCGCGGCAATGGCTGGGCAGGCTTGGGTTCTTCCCAATGTTCGACGGGTTCGGGCGGCGGCGGCTGATGCCAGCCCTTGGCCGCGAATTCCGGCTGGCCCCGGCTTTCCATCCGTCGCGACGGCTGCGAATTGCCGTTCAGCGCGCGCATGGCGATGTCCGTCAACGACGGCTCGTCGGGAGGCGGAGGCGGCAACACCTCGTCATTGGTCGAATGCGAAAAGCGGCTGTACCGCTGAACAGGTTTTGGACGCCGGTCGTTCGTCATCGGATGATCCCTCTTCCGAGAAGTCAGTGAAGCTAGGACAAAGTTGCGGCAGACAAATGGCAGAAAAACATCAGCTTAACCTCGCCTGCATGGCCTATATGTCCCGGTCCCACGCCATTCGGAGCAATCATCCGTCAACAAATCAGTCATGCGTAATAATGACTTACATTTGCTGGCCGAGTGGCGGCGCGAGCCATAAAGGTGCTCGCCTCAGATTGGCCATAGACATCCTGGCGATGCAATCCAAGCATGGTTTGTGATGTTTTTGCAACAAATTCGACGGATTTGCTTAACCTCCAGGCCGGATTTAGGGCTGCCCCGCATACAAATAAGGCGGACCCGGGTGGGGGCCCGCCGCGTCATCCGGCTGAAAACGCCGCCTCGATCATGATCGAGGGGCCTTTGTTTTCGCGCAATTTTTCGGGAAACCCGGTATCCGCTCTTCCCGATCGTGGTTTAGTTCTTCGACTTGTCGACCAGGGCGCGCTCGGCGATCCAGGGCATCATGGCGCGCAGCTTCTTGCCGGTTTCCTCCATCGGATGACCCGCCGTCCTGGCGCGCATGGCCTTGAAGCTGGTCTGGTTGACGCGGTTCTCCAGCATCCAGTCGCGCGTGAAGCGGCCTGCCTGAATATCGGCAAGCGCCTCCTTCATCCGCTCCTTGACGTCAGGCGTGATGATGCGCGGGCCGGTAACGTACTGGCCGAATTCCGCCGTGTTGGAGATCGAGTAGTCCATATTGGCGATGCCGCCCTCATAGATCAGGTCAACGATCAGCTTCACCTCGTGGACGCATTCGAAATAGGCCATTTCCGGCGAATAGCCCGCCTCGACCAGCGTCTCGAAGCCGGCGCGCATCAGCTCGACGAGACCGCCGCAAAGCACGGTCTGCTCGCCGAACAGGTCGGTTTCGCACTCTTCCTTGAAGGTCGTCTCGATGATGCCGGCGCGGCCGCCACCGATCGCCGACGCGTAGGACAGCGCCAGCTCGTGAGCGTTGCCCGAAGCGTCCTGAGCAATGGCGATCAGGCAAGGCACGCCAGCGCCGCGCTTATATTCGGAGCGCACCGTGTGGCCCGGGCCCTTCGGCGCGACCATGCCGACGTCGATGCCCGCGCGCGGCTCGATCAGGTTGAAATGCACGTTCAGGCCATGGGCGAAGAGCAGCGCGGAGCCTTCCTTCATCGTCCCGGCCAGATGGTCGTTATAGATGTCAGCCTGAAGCTCGTCGGGCGTCAGCATCATCACGACATCGGCCCAGGCGCCTGCTTCGGCGGCGCTCATCACCTTCAGCCCCTCGCCTTCGGCCTTCTTCGCCGAGCCGGACCCTTCGCGCAGGGCGACGACGACATTCTCGACGCCGGAGTCGCGGAGATTCAGCACGTGAGCGTGGCCCTGCGAACCATAGCCGACGACGGCAACCTTCTTGCCTTTGATCAGATTGAGATCGGCGTCACGATCATAATAAACGCGCATGCGTTCCTCCCTCTTTTCGGGATTGCACCTAGAAATCGAACGGCTTTTTCGGGGGTGAGGCCAGGCAGGGTCAGCCCCTTGAGCTGCGTGCCGTTCTTATAACGGATGGAAACACGCAATCAAAGGTTTAGATTGGCGCACGCGTGGGGCCCGCTAAGCGCTGGAGCAGGCTGAGAAAACTGCGGGTTGAGCTGGCAAACGGGTGGCCCGATCGCGGCGGCGACCTCCCCAGATCAGAATTTCGCCCGCAGGCCGACATAGCCGGAGCGCCCCGCCGTGCCGAAGCCGCGGATTTCCTCATAGTCGACGTCGAACACATTATCGGCGCGGAAGAACAGCTCGGCGTTGGTCGTCAGATCGTAGCTGCCGGTCAGGTCGACGCGGATGTAATCGTCCATCAAATCGCGCTCATTGGTGCGGTTGAAACGCTCGCCGACATAGGTGGCGATGGCCGAGATCGTCAGCTTGTCGGTCGGCTGAATGGTGACCCTGGCATTGAACGCATTCTCCGGACGGCGCGGCAGGGCAAGGCCGGTTTCCGCGTCGATGGCGTGCAGATAGGTGTAGGCGCCGCGCAAGGTGATCCAGTCCGCGGCCTTCCAGGTCGCCGCCAGCTCGACGCCATCGATTTCGGCGGCATCGACATTGACGAATTTGTATTTGCCGCTGACCGGGTCGAATTCGGCCGTGATCAGATCCTGGATGTCGTTGGAGAAATAGCTGCCGGATAGTAGCACCCTGCCGCCCGCAAATTCCTGGTCGACGCCGACATCGAAACCGTTGCTGGTCTCGACGTCGAGATCGGGATTGCCGATGGCGAAGCCGGAATTCTCGAAGCGCTGCTGGATCGTCGGAGCCTTGGCGCCGGTGCCGTAACTGCCGCGCAGCTTGGTGCCCCATTCGGGGAAGCGGTAGGCAGCCGTCACGCGGTAGGTCGCCTCCGTGCCCACCGGGCCGAATTCGTCGAGCCGCACCGCGCCGGTCAGGTTGAACACGTCGGTCGGGTTGAAGCTGTAAATGGCGAAAGCCGAACGCCAGACCTCCTCTACATCGTAGCGCGGCGTCACCCCGACCGGGTCGAAGACGTCGTAGCTCTCGCCGGTCTGCTGATCGATCCTGCCGCCGAAGGTCAGCCGGTCCACGTCGCGCACAGCAAGGTCGCCCTGATATTCGAAGCCGCGGCTCTGCCCCTTGAACACGCTCGTCCCGGCCAGGCCGTCCCAGACATTGTCGGTCGGATCGAGGTCGAAGCCGTCGTCGTCGAAGAACTTGCGGTCGCTGTCGGCGATGAAGGCGGTCAGCTTGTTCTTGAAGGCGCCGTCCAGCAGATTGAGCCGGGCGCTCGCCGTGGCGACCTGGAGGATCTTATCGGTGAAATCGGCCGTGTCCGCGCCGCTCGACAGGCCGACGCTGTCCAGCTCGGCGTCAACCTCATACCGGCCCGCCGTTACGGTAACGCCCCAGACCGCGGTCGGATCGTCATAATCGAGCCGCGCATTGATCGACTGCTTGCGCGTGGCGTCGTCCTCGGTGCCGCCGGACCAACGGGAAAAGCCCGAGGTGCGGAAATTCGAGGCCGCGACGGACACGCTGAAGCCGTCCTTCGAACCCGCCGCATAGGCGCGCTGGGCGAAGGTGTTGTAGCTGCCGCCTTCGACCTCGACCGTCGCGATCGGCTCGCCTTCGGGCTTGCGGGTGATGATGTTGATGACACCGCCGATGGCGTCGCTGCCATAGAGGCCGGATTGCGGGCCGCGCAGCACCTCGATCCGCTCGACATTCCCCAGCGACAGCACGGAGAAGTCGAACTCGCTGCCGGTGCTCGACGGATCGTTGACCCGCACGCCGTCGATGAGGACGAGGTTCTGGTCCGGGTCGGCGCCGCGGATGAAGACCGAGGTCGTGCCGCCGACGCCGCCGCCCGTGTTGACGGTGAGCCCTGGAACGGTCTCCAGAAGGTCGGCGACGTTGTCGGCGTTGGACGAGGCGATCTGCTCGCGGTCGATCACGGTGACGGCGCTGCCGACCTTGCCCGCCTCTTCCGGGTAACGGCTGGCGCTGATGACGATGCCTTCGAGGGCGACCGGCTCCGCAAGCGCGGGAGAGCAAAGGACCAGCGTCGAACCGGCCACGAAACAGGCGCCGCGAAAACGCGCGTGGAACATTGGGGACCTCCTATTGGATCGGCCTTGCCGCTTAGGCGCCCGCCACGATATGTGTCTCGGGCAACGTGGATGGCTTACATGGCAGGCGCAGCATCGGCAATACGAGGAGGCGGACGGCGGGCCGTTTATGCCGCGGTTGTGGCATTGCTGTGGACAGCCGCGGTTTTCGCTGGCCCCTCTGCTCACGCCGATCCGGCACCGAAGCGCATCGTTTCCATCAACGCCTGCACGGACCAGCTCCTGTTTGCGCTTGCCGACCGCAGCCAGATCGCGGCGCTGACCACCTATGCGGTTCGCGATGACTATTCGATCTACACCGACGAAGTCCGCGCCAGCGGCATCCCGCTGATCCGCGGCGGCGGCGAGGAGGTGCTGAAGCTGAAGCCGGATTTGGTGCTCGCGGGCACCTATACGCGGCGTGCGACGCGGCAATTGCTGCAGCGCTTCAAGCTGAAGCTGGAACTGTTCCCGCCGGCGGACACGGTCGAGGAGACCAAGGCGACGATCCGCCGTGCCGCTGGTCTTTTCAGCCACCCCGAGCGCGGCGAGGCACTCATTGCGCAAATCGACAAGGCACTCGAAGCGGCTTCCACAGGTCGCGGCCGGCCCGTCAGTGTGCTGCAAATCCAGCGCCGCGGGTTCGTCGCCGGCCCCGAGACTTTGCTCGGCGACCTGCTGAAGCAGCTTGGCGTCGCCAACGCGGCGCAACAGCTCGGCATCAAGAGCGTCGGGCGGGCGTCGCTGGAGGCGGCGTTGAAGGCGAAAGCCGACGGATTGCTGCTGTTCGATCCGTCTCAACGCGCGGCCGACCAGGGCGCGGCCCTGCTGCTGCATCCGGCGCTGGCGGACATGTATCCGCCGGATCGGCGACTGTCGCTCCCCGGCCGGCTCTTCATTTGCGCGGGGCCCGCCCTGCCCGCCGCGATCGCCGCGCTAACCAAGAGCATCGCCGGGCTCGCCCCGCGACCGTCTCAGCCCAGATGACGCTGCTTGCCCCGCATGTCCCGGCGTTGCTGCTCGGCGCGATTCTGGTCGACGCGGTTGTCGGCGATCCGGATTGGCTGTGGCGGCGCGCGCCGCATCCGGTGGTGCTCTGCGGGCGGCTGATCGGCTGGCTCGACCGCTGGCTCAATGGCGGCGAGGGCCAGGCATGGGGCCGGACCGCCGGCATCGCGGCGCTCGCTATCATCATTGGCGTTGCCTGGGGTATCGGGGAGGTCTTGGCCGCACTGTTCGCTTTGCATCCGCTCGGACTGGCGGGCGAGATCATCGTCGTCGCCATCCTGCTCGCCCAGCGCAGCCTCTACGATCACGTCCGCCGCGTGTTCGATGCCTTCGCCAAGGGCGGACTGCCGGCGGCGCGCATTGCGGTTTCGCAGATCGTCGGGCGCGATCCGGAGGCGCTCGACGAGTCCGGTGTCTGCCGCGCGGCCATCGAGACGACGGCGGAGAATTTCTCCGACGGAGTCGTGGCGCCGGCCTTCTGGTATCTCGTAGCCGGCCTGCCCGGCATCCTGATCTATAAGGCCATTAACACCGCCGACAGCATGATCGGCCACCGCTCACCGCGCTATAAGGCTTTCGGATGGGCCGCTGCCCGGCTCGACGACGTCGTCAACCTGATCCCGGCACGGCTGTCCGGCCTGATGGTTGTCGCCGCGGCGTTCCTGACCGGCGCCGATGCGCGCGGCGCCTGGACCGCGATGCTGCGGGACGCGCGCTCGCATCGCTCCCCGAATGCCGGCTGGCCGGAGGCGGCGACCGCCGGCGCGCTCGGCGTCGCCATTGCCGGGCCGCGCCGCTATCCGACCGGCTGGGTCGAGGATGGCTGGATGAATACGGACGGGCGCAAAGAGCTGCAACCGGCGGATATCGGCCGGAATCTGCGGCTGTTCATCGCCGGATGTGCGGTGCAGGCGGCCCTTGTCGCAATGCTTGCGCTGGCGGCCTTATAGCGCGTGCATCAGGCAGCCGCGTCGGCGGGCTTCTTGCCGAACGCGTCGACCATCAGCCGCATGCGCCCCTGCAGATGCGCCAGCTCCGCCGGGCATTGGCCGCCATAGGCCCAGTTCAACAGTTCCACCGTATGCACGACCGGCGCGGCATCGGAGCCGGAAAGCTGGTTGATGCAGCCGATATTGCCGGCCGCCACGCAGTCCGGCTTGGTCGCGGCGATGTTGCCCAGCTTGCGCTCGCGAAGCTCGGCTGCCAGCTCCGGCTGAAGGATGTTGTAAGTGCCCGCCGAGCCGCAGCAAATGTGCCCCTCGGCGATCTCGGCGACGGAGAACCCCGCCTCGCGCAGCAGCCGGCGCGGCTGCTCGGTGATGCGCTGGCCGTGCTGCATCGAGCAGGCGGAATGATAGGCGACGCGGATGTCGGTCCAGCCGTCCGGTGCGCCCAGACCGATGGTGTCGGCGAGGAACTCGGTGATGTCCTTGGCGAGCGCGCTGATCCGCTGGGCACGGTCGGCATAGGCCGGGTCCTGCGCCAGCATGTGGCCGTAATCCTTGACGGTCGTGCCGCAGCCTGACGCCGTCACCAGGATCGCGTCGAGCGGCTGCTCCTGCATCGCGTTTTCCCACGCCTCGACATTGCGCCGGGCGAAATTGCGCGCCTCTGCCTCACGGCCCATATGGTGCACCAGCGCGCCGCAGCAGCCTTCGCCGCGCGCCAGAACGACCTCGACACCCTGCGACGTCAGCAGGCGGATGGCGGCATCGTTGATCTGTGGCCTGAGCACGGGCTGCGCGCAGCCTGTCAGCAGCGCCACCCGTGCGATCCGGCGGCCCTCGGCCGGGATCACCTTCGGCCCGGAATACGCCGCGCCGCGCGGCAGGATCGCCGGCGCCATGCCGATCATCGTCGCAAGCTCCTTGAGCCCGACCGCCCGCAGCAGCGGCGCGAACGGCTTGCCGAGCGTGGCGAAAATGAGCGAGGCACGGAAGCGGCCGGGATAGGGCAGCACCATGCGAAGCAGGCGGCGTGTGAGCCGGTCCTTGATCGGCCGGCTCGCGGTCTCTTCGATCCGTACGCGGGCATAATCGACCAGATGCATATAGTCGACGCCGCTCGGGCAGGTGGTCATGCAGGACAGGCAGCTCAGGCAGCGGTCGACGTGAAAGCGCACCTCGTCTGACGCCTTCCGGTCGTTCTCCAGCATGTCCTTGATCAGATAGATCCGCCCGCGCGGGCTGTCGCGTTCATCGCCGAGCAGCACGTAGCTGGAGCAGGTCGCGGTGCAGAAGCCGCAATGGACGCAACGGCGCAGGATGTCGTTCGCTTCGCTGAGCGCCGGATTGACGAGCTGCCGCTGCGAGAAATGCGTTTCCATGGGTGGTCCCTAGACCTTTGTTTTGCCGCCGCCTTCGAGCGAAGCGGTCCGCCGGATCATCGCATGGAGCGCGATCAGGAAAAGTGGAATCCGGTTTTCCGTCAGATCGCGCGACCAGCAAATAATTTAGAGCGGGCCTCGAAGTCGGAGTGCTTCCATATCCAATGATCCGGCTCTAAATCCCTGCATACATGCGGCCGGGATTGAGAATCCGGTGCGGGTCGAATGCCTCCTTCAGGCCGCGGATCAGCATCATGTTCGCCTCGGGCAGCGGCTGAAACACGTCGACCGCGGCGCGCGTCGCCTGCTTCGCCCGCACCAGCATGGCGTCGGCCTGGAACTCGGTGACGATGCGGCGAAGCATGGTCGCGCCGGCATCGGTCGCCGGCGAAACCTCCAGCCAGATCAGCCCGCCCGACCATTCATAGGCGGCGCGGCATTCGAGCTGTCCGCGCAGCGTGCTGACGAGCTTGGCGGCGCGATCCGGCGCCGTGGTGATGCGCCACAGCGGCCAGTCGCTTCGGGCGGCGAAGGTCATGCTGCGGATGTCCCCCCAGAAGCTGCGCGAGCGCTCGTCGTCGAGCTCGTAGATCGAACCGAACGGCTTCAGCTTCTCATGCAGCTCGGCCATCCGGCGGTTCAGCGCGGCGGAAAAATTCTCCAGCCGCAGCGCCGTCACCGCCTGCGGCAACTTGGCGATATCGGGGTTGCTCAGCCGTTCGACGAAAGCGGGCGGCAGATGCACCGTCGCCGAAATCTCGAAGGGCGAGCACATGGCGCGGCACATCGCATTGACCGCGCCTTCGTCGGGCAGACCCAGAAGGATCAGCGAGCGCATCTCCTCCGCCTTGGGCAATACCTTGAAGGTCACCTCGCTCATGGCGAACAGCGTGCCCCAGGTGCCCGCGACGCCGCGCGCCAGATCGTAGCCGGTGACGTTC
Organism: uncultured Alphaproteobacteria bacterium; assembly: GCA_963727575.1. Lineage (GTDB taxonomy): Bacteria > Pseudomonadota > Alphaproteobacteria > Rhizobiales > Rhodomicrobiaceae > JAHQVI01. Next base: position 42,212 of record CAVSIA010000027.1, on the reverse strand, counting down.
TTCATCACGCGGCCGCCGGATTTGATGATCTCGCCGCGCCCGTTCACGCCGCGCATGCCGATGAGCTGGTCGCGGGCGCTGCCGCGGAGCACCCGGCGCGGGCCGGAGCTGTTGGTCGCGACGATGCCGCCGATGGTCGGCTCCTCGCCGGTCGGCGTGTCGGCGATGCGGTCCCAGCGGCTCGGCTCGAAGGTCAGCTCCTGGCCGTGGCGGTCGAGCAGCGCCTCGATCTCGGCGAGCGGCGTTCCCGCCTTGGCGGAGATCACCAGCTCGGTCGGCTCGTACAGCGTCACGCCGCGCATTTCGCTCATTGAAACCCGCGTCGCGGTCTGCATCGGCCGGCCGATGCCGCGCTTGGTCCGGTTCCCGCAGATCTCCACGGGCACCTTCTGCTCGGCCGCCTGAACGATCAGGCCGGCCAAGTCCTCCTCGCCGGGCGGGAAATAGGTCTCGTTAACGTACACCGGCCAAATATGCCTTTTGCGCCTGCAAGGGGAACACCTTGCCGGGATTGAGGAGCCAATCGGGATCGAAAACGCTTTTTACGCGCATCTGCTGGATCATGTCCACTTCGTTGAACTGAACGCTCATCAGCTCGCGCTTCTCGATGCCGACCCCATGCTCGCCGGTCAGGCAGCCGCCGAGCTCGACGCACAGCCGCAGCACGTCCTCGCCGCAGGTTTCGGCACGCTGCTTCTCCGCCTCGTCATTGGCATTGTAGAGAATCAGCGGATGCAGGTTGCCGTCGCCTGCATGGAAGATATTGGCGACCTGCAACCTGGCCTCGCGGCAGATATCGGCAATGCCGGTCAGCGCCTTGGTCAGCGTCGACAGCGGGATGACGCCGTCCATGCAATAATAGTCGGCAATTCTACCAATCGCACCGAAGGCCGCTTTGCGCCCTTTCCAGATCGCCGCGGATTCAGCCTCGCTTGCGCTGATCTTGACCACCGCCGGCGCGAATTCGGCAGCGATTTCCTCGATCTGCGCGAGCAGCGCGTCCATCTCCGCCGGCGCGCCTTCCACCTCGATGATCAGGAGCGCCTCGACATCGAGAGGATAGCCCGCATGAGCGAATTCCTCGCACACCTTGATCGCCGGACGGTCCATGAATTCGATGGCCACGGGGACGATGCCCTTGCCGATAATCGCCGACACGCACGCGCCCGCCGCCTCGCTGGAATCGAAGCCTATCATCACCGGGCGGGCGCCTTCGGCTTTCGGCAAAATCCGCAGGATGGCCTCGGTGACAATGCCGAATTGCCCCTCCGAGCCGACGATCAGCGGGAGGAAATCGTAGCCGGCCGCATCCAGTTGCGGCCCGCCGAATTCGACCACCTCGCCATTCATCATTACCATTTTGAGGCCCAGCACATTGTTCACCGTAACGCCGTATTTTAAGCAATGTGCACCTCCAGAATTCATGGCTATATTGCCGCCGATCGTGCAGGCAAGCTGACTGGAGGGATCCGGCGCGTAAAAAAATTCGGATGGCGCGACGGCGTGAGATACCGCAAGATTTGTAATTCCGGTTTCGACCCGGATATAGCGGCTCTCCAGATTGACTTCGAGGATTCGGTTCATGCGCGACATGCCGAGAACGATCGCATCTTCGAGAGGCAAGGCACCGCCGGACAGCGACGTGCCGGCCCCGCGGCCTACAACCCGAATGCCTGCCAGATGACAGAAATTCAGTATGCGGCTAACCTCTTCGGTGGATTTGGGCAATACGACTGCGAAGGGCAGTTGCTTATATGCCGTCAGCGCGTCCGTCTCGAAGGCGCGTCGTCCAGCCTCGTCGGCTACGACCGCGCCGCTGGAGGCCAGCTTCTTGAGAGAATTGACCAGGCCGTCTCGCTTCTTGAGAATCTCAGCCCGCGGTTCGAGGATCGAAATGCCTGACATAGCCTACCCTTCGATATGCGTTTCCAACGACTTTGGAAATTATGTGTAACTTGTATGCTTGAAATTGACGGCCAAAGTGTGAGATTTAACACGCTGTCGTGATTGACAGCGTTATTGCGATGCAACACTATCCCGCAGGTGCACAAATTTTCGGACCTGTCGCTCAACCCGGAGACAGCGTGGCGTGCCCATGAACTCCTGTAACTGACCTGGAGATTTTCGCGCGAGTTGCAGCCGCTGGCAATATGTCCGCTGCAGGTCGAGAAATGGGGCTGTCGCCAGCAGTTGTCAGCAAACGGCTCAGCCATATGGAAGAGCGCCTTGGCGCGCGGCTTTTTCAGCGAACGACGCGCCAACTCAAGCTTACGGAGATGGGCGAGGGTTTCTATACCCGCGTCATCCGTATTCTGAGAGAAATCGAGGAAGCGGAGGCGTTCGTCTCGGAACTGAGCGCGAAGGTCAGCGGTACCTTGCGGATCACCGCGCCGATCGCCTTTTCGCGCAAGCACATCGCGCCCTATCTGCCGGGGTTCATGCGCCAATATCCTGATCTGTCGATCGAAATCATCCTGCGCGATGAGATCGTCGACATCGTCGGGGAGTCGATCGACATCGCCATTCGCATCGCCGAGCTGGACGATTCGAGCCTTGTCGCCAGGAAACTGGCCCCATGCCGCCGAGTGATCTGCGCCGCGCCTGAATATCTGGAACGGTTTGGAACGCCCAAGACGCTGTCGGATCTCAATCATCACAACTGCCTTTCGCTCGGCTTTCAGCATGTCTGGCGCGTAACGGGACCGGACGGACCTGCGGCGATCAAGATCGCGCCGAAGCTTCGCTCCAATTCCAGCGACGTGCTGCATGAGGCGCAGCTCAGCGGGATGGGCATTGCGATGCGCTCGACTTGGGCGGTCAGCGAGGAATTGCGGAGTGGCCGCCTCAAAGTGGTTCTGCCACAATTTCGCGAATCGCCGGGGGTCGCGATCTTCGCGGTCTATCCCTGCCGGCAGTTCGTTCCTGCCAAGCTGAAGCTGTTCCTCGAATTTGTTGCGCAGCAATATGGACAGGCGCCGTATTGGGACCGCGATCTCGACCTGACCGGCGAGCCTTTCGAGCCCCGCCCTCGCGGGCACCTGCGTGCGGCCGAATAGCGCACACGCGGTGCTGGCAAACCTCACCGTCCCGCTCGCGGGCCGGGAGGTCCCGCCCGCCGGGGGGACGAAACTGCGGCTTGCCGAATTCGGCGACTTCTCCTAAGACCAATCTATGAACGCCGATGTCAGGCCGCTTCGGGTCGGCCTTTTCGTGACTTGTCTGGTCGATCTTTTCCGCCCGTCCATCGGATTTGCGGCGGTGAAGCTGCTTGAGGGCGCGGGATGCGTCGTCGAAGTGCCGGAAACTCAGGTCTGTTGCGGCCAGCCCGCCTATAATTCCGGCGACCGCGGCGATGCCAAAGCCATTGCCCGACAGGTCATCGACGCATTTCGGGGGTTCGACTATATCGTCGCCCCGTCCGGCTCATGCGCGGGAATGCTGCGCAAACATTACCCGATGCTTTTCGAGGACGATCCGCAGATGGCCCCCCGAGCCAAGGAAATCGCGGCGCGAACCTTCGAGCTCATCGGGTTTCTGACCGACGTGCTGCACGTTTCGGCAGTGCATGCAAAATTCTCCGGAACCGTAACTTATCACGATTCCTGTTCCAGCCTCCGGGAGATGGGTACCAATGAGCAGCCGCGCGCGCTGCTGGAGACCGTCGAGGGGCTGACGCTCGTGGAAGCCGAAGACCGCGAGGTCTGCTGTGGCTTCGGCGGCACGTTCTCGATCAAATATCCCGACATATCCAATGCCATGGTCACCGCGAAGAAGGCGGCGCTGGAGCGGACCGAGGCCGATCTGGTGCTCGGCGGCGACCTCGGCTGCCTGATGAACATCGCCGGGAAGCTGGCTCGGGAAGGCTCGGAAATGCGCGTCCGTCACGTCGCCGAAGTGTTGGCCGGCGAGACCGGAGCACCGCCGATCGCGGCCAAAGAGTAGCGCCTCATGGATTTCGGCCAGACGATCGCCGCCACGTTCTCGATGACGGACGAGGTCTGGGCGCGCCATGCCAATCCGTGGAGCGTGTGGACGCGCGTGCCGCTGGTCGCTCTTCTTGCCGGCGCCGTGTGGAGCCGGGTCTGGCTCGGCGCCTGGGCGCTCGCCCCGGTGGCGCTGCTTCTGCTCTGGACCTGGATCAACCCGCGCGCCTTCCCGCCTCCGCCGAGCACCGACAATTGGGCGTCAAGAAGCGTCCTCGGCGAGCGTGTCTGGCTGGCCCGCGCCGAACTGCCGATTCCAGATCACCATCGGCGGGCGGCGACGATCCTCAGCGTGGTCGCGGCCGCCGGCGTGCCGTTTCTGCTTTGGGGATTGTACGCACTGCAAATCTGGCCCACCCTTTTGGGCATCTGCCTGATCCTTCTCGGTAAGCTTTGGTTTATCGACCGGATGGTCTGGCTCTATGACGATATGAAAGACCGGTCGCCGGCCTATAGAAGCTGGCTCTATTAATTCAGGAAGCGCTCGTGCAGCCGACATCGCAGAATTTCAAGCAGAACGCCGCAACGGCCCTCGCCGACCCGCAGCTTCAGCGCGCGCTCGGCAACGCCAAGACCGGCTTTATAGCAAGGCGCTCGCTTGCGCGTTCGCTGCTGCCGGAATTCGACGCGCTCTGCGAGCAGGCCCGGGAGATCAAGAACCACACGCTCACCCACCTCGACCTCTATCTCGAAGCCTACGAGCAAAAGGTCGTCGACGCGGGCGGCCACGTGCATTGGGCCGCGACCGCCGAGGATGCCCGCCGGATCGTCATCGATCTCTGCCGCCAGGCCGGGGCAAAGCTGGTGACCAAGGGCAAGTCGATGATCGCCGAGGAAGTCGCGCTGAACGACGCCCTCGAAGGCGCGGGGCTCGAGGTGGCCGAGACCGATCTCGGCGAATACATCATCCAGATCCGCAAGGAAGCGCCCAGCCACATCATCGCGCCCGCCGTGCATCTCAACCGCGATCAGGTCGAGGCCGATTTCCGCCGGGTACACAAGGACTTGCCGAAGGATCGCTCGCTGGAGGAGCCGGTCGAGCTGGTCTCGGAGGCACGCGGCGTCCTGCGCGAAAAGTTCCTTGGAGCCGATGTCGGCATCACCGGCGCCAATTTCCTGATCGCGGAGACCGGCACGTCGGTCATCGTCACCAATGAAGGCAACGGCGACCTCACTCAGCTCCTGCCGCGCGTGCATATCGTTCTGACCAGCATCGAGAAGATCGTCCCCACCCTGTCCGACGTCAGCGCCATCCTGCGCGTGCTGGCCCGGTCGGCAACGGGACAGGACATCACGATGTACACCACCTTTTCGACCGGGCCCGCGCCGCGAGGGCGATCCGGACGGTCCCGAGGCCTATCATGTCGTGCTGCTCGACAATGGCCGCTCGGAAATGCTCGGCTCGGACTTCCAGGACATGCTTCGCTGCATCCGTTGCGGCGCCTGCATGAATCACTGCCCGGTCTACGCCGCGGTCGGCGGCCACTCTTATGGCTGGGTCTATCCCGGACCGATGGGCGCGGTGCTCACGCCGCAGCTGATCGGCGTCCATCAGGCCGGACACCTGCCCAACGCCTCCTCGTTCTGCGGGCGCTGCGAGGCCGTCTGTCCGATGAAGATCCCGCTGCCGAAGATGATGCGGCACTGGCGCGAGCGCGAATTCGAGCGCGGCGACAGCCCGTGGCTGCAGCGCATGGCCGTGCGCGCCTGGGCTTATGCGGCCAAGCGGCCGAGGCTCTACCGCCGCGTGACCGGCCCGCTGATCGGCCTGCTCGGCGAATGGGGCAAGGCCCGCGGCACGTTCCGCTGGCTGCCGCTGGCGGGCAGCTGGCTCAAGCATCGGGACCTGCCCGCGCCTCCGGGACGGACCTTCCATGCGCAATGGAAGTCGGAGCTGGACCGGCGCCGGCGTGAAACGGAGGTCGGCCTGTGAGCGATAAAGGCAATGCGCGCGACCGGGTCATCGGCGCGATCCGCAAGGGTCTCGGCGCACGCGGCGACGAGCCCGGCCGCCGGGGCCAGGTGCGCGCGCGGCTGGAGCGCAGTCCGAACGGTCTGATCCCGAGCCGGGCCCGGACGCCGAAGGCCGAGCTGATCGAGCAGTTCTCGACGCGGATCGCGGCGCAGGGCGCGGTGGTGCGCGAGATCGAGACGTTTGCCGAATTGCCGAAGGCGATTGCCGAGCAACTCACCGAGTTCAACCTGCCTGCCCGCCTCCGCCATGGGGATGACCCGGTGCTCGGCGCACTGGATTGGGAAGGAACGCTGGTCGAGCGCGATCACGGCCCGGCCGTCGGCGATGATGCCGTGGGCCTCAGCCACGCTGTTGCCGGGGCTGCGGAGACCGGCACCTTGTTCCTGACGTCGGGGACGGACAATCCCTCGACCCTCAATTTCCTGCCGGAGACGCATTTCATCGTTCTGCTTGCCGACGATCTGAAGGGGTCATACGAAGAATTCGTGGGACGCTCTGCGGGCGATCCATGGCCGCGGCACGCTCCCGCGCACCGTCAACCTGGTCAGCGGCCCCTCCGCAACGGCCGATATCGAGCAGATGCTCATCCGCGGAGCGCACGGTCCGCGCCGGCTCGCCATATTTCTCGTAAGAGAAAATCGGCCCGCCCAAGTTGATCGCTGAATTTTTTAGTTGGAGACTTCGAAGACACAGTTTTAGGCGCATCCACAATATGTCGCGCACCACGTAACCGCATGGATACCAGATATTGGGATTAGGCGTGCGGGTCCGATTACGGCAGCGGAACAGATTTGTTGATAAACGTGTATAACGGTCGAAATTTCTTCGCGTTTTTCTCCGCACCGGTGACGATTGTCACAAATCCGCCATGAGGCTGGAACACGATTTTGGGGTTCGCAGCATTGCTGTGAACGCCCTCTTTGGAGTGCCCCGGCCGACCCCGCGCCGGGGCATCTTTTTTTCACACGAAATCACATGAAGAGATGCCGTTTCCAGCATCTCTTCAGTGAATATACCCCGCTATACTGCCTTTCGGCAGATAGTCGATTGCGCCTTGCGACTGCAATCTAAGGTTGAGATAACAAGCCCTACGCAACCGGTCAAGATATTTCTGGCTCCGGGAAATATCTTACAGATCCCGCGACGCATTCGGTGGCATATGGGGACCTCGCGACAGGCCGAGCGCAGTGCGCACCGAGCTGGACGATCCGGCAGCCTGTCCCGCTGAAATGGTTCCAATTTTCGACGGTTTTACTTTATGGTGCGCCGGGGGCGGCCGCAGGCCGTACGGGCTTTACAGGTTTCGGCGAATTACGGACATTTCGATGCCCGGAATTCACCTGAGCCGGCGTGCATGAGGGGGAAATATGGTGCGCGGCGAGCCAGAGTGGCAGCGCGATCGACAGCGCGACACGGCGTTTATCCCGAATGCACAGATGCAGTGGCCACCGCGGCCGGTCCCGGTCCCCGCGCGCGTTCCGCAGCGCTCCATCGCCTTTGTCGGCCCGTCCCGCGCCTCGCTCGCCGTGGCAGCGGGCTCGCTGATTTACGAGATCGGACGCGGCAATCATCGCGTGACCTGCTTCGCGCCCGAGCTGAAAGACCGCGCCGCATCCGATGCGCTCGTGCGTTTGCGCGTCGAGCTGCAAGGGCTCCCCGCATTCCGGCAGGGCTTCTCGCCGGTCGCCGATCACCGCACGGTCCTCCGGCTGACGCAGGCCTTCCGCAAGCTGCGTCCCGATGTCGTTGCCGGCTATTCGCCGAAAGGCGCCTTTCTCGCCGGCCTCGCCGGACGCATGGCGGGCGTGCCGCACATCGTCGCCATGATCGGCGAGCTTGGCCGCGGCTTCGAGGAGACGCCGGATGGCGCCGGACGCGTCGGCCGGCAATTGCAGAAATCGCTGCTCAGCCTCGCTTTCCGGTTGAGCCACACAGCGGTCTTCTTCAATGAAGAGAATCACAAGCTGCTGGAGCGGCATAATCTCCTGCCGGAGCGCCTGCGCCAATTTCCGATGAACGGCAGCGGCGTCGATCTGCGCCAGTTCCCGGTCGCGCAACTCCCACCGCTCGACCGCGGCGTGATGTTCCTCTATGCCGGTCCGCTCGACCGCCGCTTCGGCATCGCCGAGTTCTGCAAGGCCGCCCGCCAGCTCCAGAGCAAGCCCGGCCGGTATAAATGCGTCGTCGTCGGCCCCGAAGTGCCCGGACCCAACGGCTTTCCGCTGTCGGCCCTGAAGCGCTACCGGGATGTCGTGCAATATCTGGGTCCGCACACCGATCCCCGGCCCTTTATCGCACGCACGCATGTGTTCGTGTTCCCCGCGATGAGCGATGTCATCCCGCAGGCGCTGATCGAAGCGGTGGCGACGGGCCGCCCGATCATCACCTCCACATCCAGAGGATGCCGCGCGGCCGTTCGCGAAGGGGCAAACGGCATGATCGTACCGCCTGGCGACGCGGCGGCGCTCGCCGGCGCGATGGCGCGGCTTCTGCTGCGGCCGGACCTCATCCCCTCCATGGCGCGCGCCAGCCGCGCCCTCGCCGAGAGCCAATTCGACAGCAGACGGATCAATACCATGCTGTTCGGCGCACTGGACCTCTGACCCAGATTGGCTTAGGACGATCGAGCGAAGAATTGGCGGACTACAGGGGCGGGGCCAAGAAACGTGGAGCTTGAATTTCAGACGCTCGACGAGCGGGCGGTGATCCGCCAGCTTCAGCAACTGCGAAGCCGGGTCGCCGAACGGTTCCCGACGCGAGGCCTCACCAAGACCGCCTCGCATCTGTCCGACATCGCCCGCCCGACCGCTCGGGAGGCCGAAGCCCTGCGCCGTCCGAATTGGGGCTTCCGGATCCTTTCGACCCTGGCAATTTCGGCCGCCGTCGCCGGCCTCATCAAGCTCGCCCTTTTCTACAAGCTCGAGCTTGGCGGTGGGGCGCAGCTCCAGGTCACCGAGTTCACCCAGGCGCTCGACGCGGCCTTCAACATCGTCCTGCTCTCGGCGCTGTTCATCGCCTTTCTCGTGCGGCTGGAAAACCGGTACAAGCGGGAAAAGGCGCTCAAGGGCCTCTACCGCCTCCGAGCCATCGCCCATGTCATCGACATGCATCAGCTCACCAAGGACCCGCCCGCGGTCGCCGGCAAGGAGCGGACCAGTTCCTCGCCGGTGCGCGATCTGACCGACGAGCAATTGTTGCGCTATCTGGATTATTGTTCGGAAATGCTGTCCTTTATCGGCAAGCTGGCCGCGCTCTATGCGCAATATTTTCCGGATGCGACGGTGACCGCGGCCGTTAACGACATCGAGCAGCTCACCACAAATCTGAGCCGCAAGATGTGGCAGAAGATCATTCTCATTCAGGGTGGCAAAACGGAGATCCTTCGCAGCCAATGACGACCGGTATCGACCCCATTGCCCACGCCCAGGCGCTGATCCGGTGCCCGAGCGTGACCCCGGATCAGGCGGGCGCTCTCGACTATATGGAAGAGCAGCTTGGCGCGCACGGTTTCGCCTGCCAGCGGCTGCGCTTCGGCGGCGACGAATCGCCCGCCGTCGAGAACCTCTATGCGCGGATCGGGACGAATGCACCGCATATTTGCTTTGCCGGCCATATCGACGTCGTCCCGCCCGGCGACGAGACCGCCTGGACCGCATCGCCCTTCGGCGCCGAAATCCGCGACGGCGTGCTTTATGGACGCGGCGCGGTCGACATGAAGGGCGCGGTCGCGGCGATGATGGCGGCGGCGCTCCGCCATCTCCATGCCTGCAGCGGCAAGCCGTACGGATCGATCAGCTTTCTCATAACCGCCGACGAGGAAGGCCCGGCCATGCACGGCACCCGCGCCGTGGTCGACTGGATGCGCCAATCGGGCGAGGTCCCGGACCATTGCATCCTCGGCGAGCCGACCAGCCCGGACCGCATGGGCGAAGCCATGAAGATCGGCCGCCGCGGCAGCCTCTCGGGACGGCTCACCGTCCGCGGAATCCAGGGCCATGTCGCCTATCCGGCGCGGACCCGCAACCCGCTCACCGGCCTGATCGCCGCGCTCAAGGCGCTCGCCGACGAGCGGTTCGACCAGGGCAGCGAGCGCTTCGCGCCCTCGCATCTGGAAATCACCAGCATCGACACCGGCAATCCGACGGTTAATGTCGTTCCCGCCGCCGCGCAGCGCGCAGTTCAACATCCGCTTCAACGATCATCACAGCGTGGAACTCGCTCAGCGAGCGCATCTCCGCCATTATCGCAAAGCCGCTGAACGCCGCCGGGCTCACCCACGAAATCGCCTTCGAATCCAACGCCGACGTCTTCGTGACAAAGCCGGGACCGTGGATCGACACCCTCATCGACGTGTCCCGCGAGGTCACCGGGCTGACGCCGGAGCTGTCGACCGACGGCGGCACGTCGGATGCGCGGTTCATCAAGGATATCTGCCCGGTCGTCGAATACGGCCTGGTCAACAGGACCATCCACGCGGTGGACGAGAACACCCCGATTGCCGACCTCGTCATGCTGACGGAGGTCTACCAGCGCTTCCTGCATCGCTATTTCGCTTAGAGGTCGATCGGTTTAAGCCGGAACCGGCGCGGTCGAAATCCCCGCGAAAAACGGAGTCCAGGACGCCCAGACACACGAGTTTGCCGGATCCCCGCCTGCGCGGGGATTTCGTCTGAGCTTCTAACTGTGGCCGGCCCCGACAGCACCTGTGCATTCCGACGCGGCGCACCCATATTCCCGGTATAGCGGCGACGTCTGCTTCCGCGTCGAACCTTTGAAACGGACGCCGCAGATGCTACATTCCGATAAGAAAACCAAGCCGTAAGCGAACTGCAAGCAGGGAACCGAGGAAATGCCGGATAGCGTGCCAACAGGGATTGGGAGCGCCTCAGCGGGCTTCGATGCGCACGCCGCCTCCCCGATGATCGACCCGTTCGGCCGTCACGTGACCTATCTGCGCGTTTCGGTAACCGATCGCTGCGATTTCCGCTGTGTGTACTGCATGGCGGAAAACATGACGTTCCTGCCGAAAAAGGACCTGCTGACGCTGGAGGAGCTCGACCGGCTGTGCTCGGCCTTCGTCGCCAAGGGTGTGCGCAAGCTGCGGCTGACCGGCGGCGAGCCGCTGGTGCGCAAGAACATCATGTGGCTGATCCGCTCGCTGTCCCGGCATCTCGACAGCGGCGCGCTCGACGAGCTGACGCTGACCACCAACGGCTCGCAAATGCCGCGTTTCGCCAAAGACCTCTACGAGGCCGGCGTCCGCCGCGTGAACATCTCGCTCGACACGCTCAAGCCCGACCGTTTCAAGGCAATCACCCGCTGGGGCAATTTCGACCAGGTCATGACCGGGATCGACGCCGCGCAGGCCGCCGGACTCGCCGTCAAGATCAACGCCGTCGCGCTGAAGGACACCAACGAGGACGAGATCGAGGAGATGATTGTCTGGGCGCATGGGCGCGGCATGGACCTGACCTTGATCGAGACCATGCCGCTCGGCGACATCGACGGCGACCGGACCGATCAGTACCTGCCGCTATCCGTCGTCCGCGCGCGCCTGCTCGACCGCTGGACTCTTGAGGACATCCCTTACAAGACCGGCGGCCCGGCGCGCTATGTCGAGGTCAAGGAGACCGGCGGACGCCTCGGCCTGATCACCCCGCTCACTCACAATTTCTGCGAAAGCTGCAACCGGGTGCGCATCACCTGCACGGGCACGCTGTATATGTGCCTCGGCCAGGACGATGCCGCGGACCTGCGCGCACCGCTGCGGGCCAGCGAAGGCAACGATTTGCTGGAGGTGGCCATCGATGAGGCGATTGGACGCAAGCCCAAGGGCCACGACTTCATCATCGACCGCCAGAACAATCGCCCTGCCGTTGCGCGCCACATGAGCATGACCGGGGGCTAAGGCCACATAAGGCTGCTTCACCGCACCGCTCGCCGAAGATCGGACGGTCAGGGGCGCCATATTTTGCGGATGTCGCGGTCGGGCAACACGGGCGCTAGCGAATCACACTTTGCCGACATATTGTGCCGGCTTCACGAGCCAGAGGAACAATAGGGGTCGGGAAGACGTTGTCGACCGGGCACAGGCTTCGAGGATTTGGCGTCGCCCGATCGGCTCGGCGGGTCGGGTCACCCGAAACGGCGGCTTCTCGCCATAATTTGACCAAATCTCGGCCCAAACGCTAGATGAGCGTTTGATAAACAAAACCGGTATGCAGCTACGACTCCACCAAACCGGTGCAACTGTATTATAAACCCATTTTGATGGTGGCTCCTGCTGCGTGGTCTTTTTTGCGCTAGCCTGAAAGCCGATTTTTATCGACGATTAGCTACAAACGGCAAGATAACGATGGAAGCCGAAAGCTACTACGAGATTCTCGGCATACGTCCGGACGCTGACGACGAAGCCGTCAAACAGGCTTATCGTGAGCGGGCAAAGGACTATCATCCGGATCGCAATCCTGGCGACGCGGAAGCCGAACGCCGTTTCAAGCTCGTCGGCACGGCCTACGAAGCGCTGAAGGATGCCTCGCGCCGGCAGACCTATGACGAGTGGCTCGCCTTCAACATGGGCCGCCAGAAATCGGGCCGGCGGCAGTGGGGCCGGCTGGCCGCATTGCTGGCCATACTTCTCGTGGGTCCGAGCGTCGTGCTTTACGGCGTGGTCGCGTCCGGGGGGATATCCTTTCGGAGCTCGTCCCCGGAAAAAGCCAGCACGCCGCCGCCAGCGCCCGTCGTCCATGCGGAGGCGCCCCCGCAGCCCGCCAAACCCATCGTGACCCCTGAGGAGCCGGCGAAACCGGCGGCCGACGAGCAGCCCGCCCCCGCCGAGGGCAGGGCCGCAACTCAGACCGCCGGACCTCCGATCGAGAAAGCCGAATCAGCGACGAAGCCGGAGATCCTGATCATCGAACGCGGGGCATCCGACCCGCCCGCGAACGAGACCTCCGCCGAGGCCCAGAAACCGGAGCGCACCGTAAAGCATCCTGAGACGACCGCTTCGGTACCGGTAGAGACGCCCGACAGCGCCGCCGACAAACGCACGGCTGCCGGAAAAGCGGATCAGCCGGCCGATCCGACCACCACGCAGGCAATCCCGGAGCCGAGTCCCGATCGCGACCAGGACCAGGGCGGCGTCAGCGCCTCACCGTCGCAAGACAAGACCGCGCTTGCGGAAGAATCGCAGCCGGGCCAGAAGCTTGACGGATTCGCGGTGAGCGAAGGCGGCGCGATGGCTTCGGCACGTCTCCTGGCGGAGCTCAAGGAGCCGGGCAAGGACGGCGCTTCAGGCCAATCGGCGAAGGCGCCTGCCGCGCCTCCCGCGGGTGCCGATCAGCGCATGGCGTCGCGGTCGACGGAGGCCCCGTCAGGTGAAACCTTTACCGACTGCGAATTTTGCCCGGTGATGTCGCTCACCCGCCGGCGTTCGGCAGCGCGTGTCGAGAACAATCTGGCGGTAAGTGCCGCGGAAATCACCGTCGGCGAGTGGAACGTCTGCGTCCGCGACGGCGCCTGTCCGCCCTACCGCGCATCCGACGCGAGCGCAAAGGCCACGGTAATCGGCCTCAGCGAGCGCAACGCCGCCGCCTACGCAGAATGGCTTTCCGATCTGACCGGACAGACCTATCGCATCGTCACGCCGCTTTCCTCGGAACGCAAGGAGCCGTTTTCGGCACGTTTCCGGACCTGTGACGACGACGGCAATCGCCGCAGCCTGAGCGGCTGGGACTGGCTCGACGACAAGCCGCGCCGCGACTGCCCGTCAATCGAGACATCGCAGGACTCAGGCGGGCACGGCTTCCGCGTCGCCAGACAGGTGCGCCACGACGGCTGACCCTTCGGCGAATGACGGGGTTCTATCCCAGTTGGACGGCCCTGCGCCCTGGCGCCAGGGAAGGATCTCCACATTGGAGAAAACCCCGGCCTTGGCGTATGGATCGGCGTCGGCGATCGCCTTGGCTTCGTCCATGCTGGCGGCCTCGATGATGAGAATGCTGCCGCGTGGCTCCTTCTCATCGTCGGACAGAAACGCCCCGCCGACGCGGACCTTGTCGGCGAGACTGGCAAGATACTCCAGGTGTTCGGGCCGCGTGGCCATTCTCCGCTCAAGCCCGCCCTGCGGATTGTCCCTGCAAATCAGCACATACATCATGTCGGCTACCTCAATTCACGCTGCGGTTGAAAGGATGAACACGTTAGTGCGCCTATCGGGATTCTTTAACAAAATTTAACAAGCCACACGTGCGTTCCACCTTTGTCATCTGCTTTTCTTTTGATTAAGAAGGGAAGCGCTTCGTGGGGGGAGCTGAGTTCGATGAATCAGGAAGAAACCCAAGCGCTGTTGGGCAAAGGCGAGGACGCCTGGAACGCCTGGGCGCTTGAGCGGCTCGAGGGCAAGAAGGCGCTCGAAGACGCAGGAACCTGGTCGGTCGACTGGTTCGGCGAAGGGCAGAATCCGGGAACCGAGGCCTGGCTTGCCGAAGCCAAAGCCGATTTCGGCGGAACCGAGCTGGCCACCGACGCGCTGTTTGCCAATTTCGTCTTTCCCGGCCCGGCAATCTTTTCCGGCGCACATTTCATTGGCAAAGCCGGTTTCGGCGGCGTCCATTTTGCCAGTACTGCCCTGTTCAACGATGCCCGCTTCGACGGCGATGCCATCTTCTCAGAAGCCAAATTCTACGACCTCGCCAATTTCGACGACGCCGCCTTCGCATCCGCAGCCAATTTCGAGAAGGCCGAGTTCCTGCGCGAGACCACCGGTCCGCTGGTGCCCGCCGTCCGCTTCCACAAAAGCCAGTTCAACGCCCGCGCCGACTTCCGGACGACGAAATTCGTCGGCAATGCGGAGTTCGTTCGCACGCGGTTCGGTGCCAATGCGCGTTTCGACGAGGCGGAATTCGAGGCCGACGCCAATTTCGAAGGCACACAGTTCGAGGGCACGGTCGGCCTCGTCAAAACGCGCATCGCCGGCGCGGCGAAGTTCGGCCAGACCCAGTTTCGCAGCGAGGCCCGGCTCGGCGAGGCGGAATTTCTCGGCGCGAGCAGTTTCGAAGAGGCGGCCTTCACCGGCAAGGCAACCTTCCGGCTCGCCCGGTTCGGCGGCGACGCCACCTTCCAGGACGCGCGCTTTGCCGACGACGCCCGTTTCAACGAAGCCCAATTTGCGGAGACGGCGATTTTTCGGTCCGCGGATTTTGCCGAGGTCGCGGATTTCCCGTCCGTCGCCTTCCTGAAGGCCGTCGACTTTCACGGCTGCAAATTCGAGGAAGAAGCCAATTTCGAAGGGGCGGTCTTCTCCGGTCCGGCTGATTTTCAGTCGGCAAAGTTCAAGGACAGCGCCTCCTTCACCCGAACCAGCTTTCAGACCACCGCCAACTTCCTGCAAACTCAGTTTCGTGGCCGGACCAGCTTTCGCCAGGTGAAATTCGCGGGCCCCGCTGACTTCTCGGCCATCCAGGTGCGCACCGCCTTCGTGCTCTCGGGCTCGCGTTTCGAGGAGGTGCCGAGCTTTCTCGACGCCAGCTTCAGCGAGCCGCCCAGCCTCGACAACATGGCGATCGCCGACCCGCTCTCGATGGTTCCGACACGCGCGGGTAACGGCGCATCCGACCCGCGCCCCAGCCTGTTCAAGACCATCCGCACCAGCGGCGACCCCGAATATGCCGCGCGCTACCGGCGCCTGCGCAAACTCGCTGCCGAGACTCAGGACTACGAACGCGAGCGCGAATTCTTCGCCCAGGAGCTGCGCTGCCGCCGATTCTGGCACGACAAGCCGTGGGGCAAGGGGCTCGCCCGGTTCTGGATCGGCTGGGTTTACGGCGGAATATCCGATTTCGGCCGCTCCATCGCGCGCCCCGCCGCGCTCTGGTGCGCCTCGGTGCTGGTGTTTTCGCTGATCTATCTCGGCCTGCGCCGCTCCGACTATTTCGCCACCGCGCCGGGTGCTGTCGCCGACGGCGCGCCGCTGTTTCCGTCCTGGCCGGTCGACGCCGGGATCGGCTCGGCCATCGCATGGATCGGCTCGACCATCTGGTGGCTCATCCTGAGCGTTTTCAATCTCTTTGCGGGTGGCGGCTGCATTTCGGGCGATTCCGGCGCGACAGGCGAGGCGATGTTCCTGTCGCTGAAAAATGCGCTGTTCTTTTTCGATTGGGAGAGCCAGGACGCGGCGCGGCGCGTCTATAGCTGCCTCTATGGCTTCGACAGCGGTTTCAACGTCGGCGAGCGCCTGGTGCGGGTGCCGCTCAGCGTCTCCACCGTCAGCATGATCGAGAACGTGCTGGGAATCGCCCTGATTGCCTTCCTGCTGCTCGGGGTTAGAAACCTTCTGCGGGCGAAATAGCGTTTTCCGTTGTGTTTGCGCCTATCTTTGGCTCAGATGACATCCGTTTTGAACAAAGTCCTGGAATTTGCCGAGCGATTCACCAAATAATCGGCGCGGGGCTGCGGGACACGTTAGGTTCAACTTCAATCCCGGGGCCGATGCGATCCTTCAGGGAGCCGACCCTGACCGGAGCCGTGGTTCCGGACACTCGGCGCCCACCTACATTGTAGGGCCCAGCGGATCGAATAACCGACGGTCATCGCGGCTCCGCCTATTTCGCTTTATCGTCATCGGCATTGGGTGGGCCCTTGCAAGGACAAGTGCCCAAAATGACGGTCACACTTCAGCCTGAGACGCAAAAGCAGGCCATGCGCGCCCAAGCCCGCTCCGGGCGGCGTGCGATCGCAACAGACGCACAGGCCGACGCGGCCCGCGCGGTCGCTGAACGCGGCCTCGACTTCATCGGCGCCGAACCCGGCGTTCTCGCAGCCTATTATCCGGTCCGCAGCGAGTTCGACTGCCTGCCGCTCGCGCGGCGGTTGACGGAGGAAGGCTGGCAGCTTGCCCTCCCGGTGATCGTCGGCCCGGCGCCGCTCGAATTCCATGACTGGCAATTCGGCAGTCCGGTGATGACCGGGCCGTTCGGCATTCCGCAGCCGGTCGGCGGGCGCATCGTCAGACCGACGGTGGTGATGGTTCCGCTGCTGGCATGTGATCGGCGCTGCTATCGCCTCGGCTATGGCGGCGGCCATTACGACCGCACATTGGCGGAACTGCGCCGGCGCGGGCCGGTCGTCGCCATAGGGCTTGCATTCGACAGCCAGGTGATCGACGCGGTGCCCGTATGCTCCTATGACGAAAGGCTCGACTGGATCGTCACGCCGTCGGGACCGATCGGTGCGAAAGAAGGCGGCTGAATGCGAGTTCTTGTTTCTCGGCGATGTTGTCGGGCGTGCGGGACGGACTGCCGTCGCCCGCGAACTGCCGCAACTGAAGAGCCGGTACGCAGTCGATTTTACGATCGTCAACGGCGAGAACGCCGCCGGCGGCTTCGGCATCACCGAGCCGATCTGTCAGGATTTCCTCGACGCCGGTGCCGACGTCATCACTACCGGCAACCATATCTGGGATCAGCGGGAGGCGCTGGTCTTTATCGACCGGCAGCCGCGCCTGCTGCGCCCCGCCAATTTCCCGCCCGGCACGCCCGGCCGCGGCTGCGGCATGTTCGAGACGCCGCGGGGCGCCCGCGTGATGGTCGTCAACATCATGGGCCGCGTGTTCATGGACGCGCTCGATTGCCCGTTCCGGGCGCTGGACCGCACCCTGGGCGGCGGCGGCCTGAAGGAGACGGCCGACGCCATCATCGTCGACATACACGCAGAAACCACGGCGGAGAAACAAGTCATGGGCCACTTCGCCGATGGCCGGGTGACGGCGGTGATCGGCACACATACCCATGTCCCGACCGCCGACGAGCACATTTTGCCGGGCGGCACCGCCTTCATGACCGATGTCGGCATGTGCGGCGACTTCATCTCCGTGATCGGCATGCGCAAGGAAGAACCACTCCAGCGTATGCAGAGCAAGATCCCCAACGCCCGCTTCGAGCCAGCCATGGGTCAGGCCACGGTTTGCGGCGTGCTCATCGAAGTGGACGACGAGACCGGGCTGGCGATCCGGATCGATCCGCTGCGCATCGGCGGCGTGCTCAGCCACGCCGAGCCGGAAGCGCCTCGGCTTTAGCGGGACCGGCGATCCCCGGCTGGATTTTCTCTGCATCCGGCCTTATAAAGCCAGCATTCCAACATGACTGTGTCGCGGAACGGCGCGCGCGGAACGTCGCCCGGACGTCGAGCATCAAGCAACGGATTTCACATGGCAGGCCATTCCAAATTCAAGAACATCATGCACCGCAAGGGGGCGCAGGACAAAAAGCGCGCCAAAATGTTCTCCAAGCTTTCCAAGGAGATCACCGTCGCCGCCAAGATGGGCCTCCCCGATCCGACCTTCAATCCGCGCCTGCGGGCCGCGATCATCGCCGCCGCGCGCCCAGAACGTCCCCAAGGACAATATCGACCGGGCCATCAAGAAGAGCCAGGAAGCCGGCGGCGAAAGCTATGAAGAGGTCCGCTACGAAGGGTTTGCGCCCGGCGGGATCGGCGTGATCATCGAGGCGCTGACGGACAACCGCAATCGCACTGCCAGCGACGTGCGCTCGACCTTCTCCAAATATGGCGGCAATCTCGGCGAAACCGGCGCGGTCTCCTTCATGTTCGACCGGGTCGGCGAGATCGACTATCCGCCCGCAGCCGGCACGGCCGACGCCATGCTCGAGGCGGCGCTGGAGGCCGGCGCCGACGACTGCCAGTCCGACGAGGACGGTCATCGGTTCTATTGCGAGGCGGGCGCGCTGCACGAGGTTTCGCAGGCGCTGGAGCAAGCGCTTGGCGAGCCCCGCGGCGCGCGGCTGATATGGCGTCCGCAAAACACGGTCGATGTCGACGACGAAAAGGCCGAGAGCCTTCTGAAAATGCTCGACGCGCTTGAAGACTCCGACGACGTGCAGAACGTTTATGCCAATTTCGACATTTCCGAAGACGTCATGGCGCGCATGAGCGCCTAAGCTAGACGGATCGCGGCGGCGGCCATTCGCGGGAGGCGGAGATGAAATTCGGTGGGGCTCTCGCTTTGACGGTGTTTCTCGCCGGCGCAACGCCGCTGGCCGCGCAGATGTGCGGCGACGATATCGCCGGGCTGACCGTCGACGATAACGGCAATTACGTCATGCAGAAGCCCGGCGCCGCGCAGCCTGCAAGCCCGCGACCTGCGATGAGCGCCGCTCCGAAAAGCGCGTCCGCCGCGGCCGTTTCGGAAAAGACCGAGCTGGCGATCAAGCAGTTCCTCGCTCAGATGCCGAAACAGGCACCAACCGGCGCCCCGGCCGGGTCCGTGCCAAGCGCGACCGCCGGCAGCCCCGGCCGCTCCGAGCACCTCCGGGAAAGTCGCGGGGCCGGTGTCGACCGCACAGGTCAAGTGAACCGATCGGGAACATTTTTTCTTGCGCATGAGCTAACCGCCCTGCAACCCTAGCGAAATCGAGGGGCATCTGATTCGGCGGGGTTGCGGATGACGATTCGGATCATCGGGATCGACCCGGGTCTGAGACGAATGGGCTGGGGCGTGATCGAGACGCTCGGTCCCCGCTTATCCTACATCGCCAGCGGCACCGTAACGTCGGATGCGGCCGCGCCGCTGTCGGAGCGCCTGGCGGCACTGTTCGCCGGGCTCGACGCGGTCATCGCGCATTGGCAGCCCGCATGAGGCCGCCGTCGAGGAGACCTTCGTCAATCGCGACGCCCACGCCACCCTCAAGCTCGGCCAGGCGCGCGGCATCGCCCTTCTCGCACCGGCACGGGCCGGCCTTTCGGTGGCGGAATACGCACCAAACCTGATCAAGAAGACGGTCACCGGCTCCGGGCACGCGGAAAAGACCCAGATCCGCGCGATGATCGACTATCTGCTGCCGAAAGCCACCCCCGACACCGCGGATGCGACCGACGCCCTGGCGATCGCCATCGCCCATGCCCATCACCGCAAGACCGCGCTTCTTCATCAGGCGTTGCTCGCCGAGCAAAAATCGCCCGGCCGCAAGCGCCGCGCGGCGGGATGGGGTTAGAGCGCGACCGGGAAGCGCGGATATCGGCTTTCCGCTCGTCATTCCGCTCTAATCCATTGAAATCGCATGATTATTCGAGATTGTGGATTCATCCAATCCAAGACGATCGCGTCCGGGTGTATTAGCCAAAATTACAACCAAAATCCGTCAAAACCGGTGCATAAACAAAGAGCGGCGCGCCGCTGCATATGTCGGGCAGAGAGGTCGATGCACTGTGCATACGTCAGCGGAACGGCAAGGCATTCAAATGGTTAAGTAACCATTAAGATCGTCTTTCAAATCTTCTCCATCGGGCTAAGTCACTGCGCGGGCCGTGATGAATGACCAAATAGCGCCTCCTAAGTAATGCACCGAATAGGTAAAACTCGGCGAGTCAGTTTTAGACATTCTTATTCTGCGGTGATGCAAACAGATGATAGGCAAACTTCGTGGCCTTGTAGATAGCGTGGGCAAGGATTGGGTGATCGTCGATGTGGGAGGTGTGGGCTACGAAATTAGCTGCCCTGCACGAACTTTGTCGAGGCTGCCCGAAATTGGCCAAGCTGTTACGTTAATAATCGAAACACATGTTCGCGAAGACGCGATTAAACTGTTTGGCTTTTTGAGCGAAGCTGAGAGGAGTTGGTTCCGACTTCTTCAAAATGTGCAAGGGGTCGGGACGAGGGTGGCGCTGTCAGTGCTGGGGGTTTTGGAGCCGCACGAGCTCTCTAACGCCATAGCGTTGCAGGACAAGGTTCAGGTTGGTCGGGCGCCCGGCGTTGGTCCGAAGGTCGCCCAGCGGATCGTGAGCGAACTGCGGGACAAGGCGCCAGCCCTCATGGCAACAGGCGACATCGGAGTTAAGTTGGCCGGAATTTCGCGCTCTGGCCAGATGTCGCCAATATCGGATGCCATCTCAGCGCTAGTTAATCTTGGGTACAGCGTAACAGAGGCGAGTAGTGCCGTCGCTCTGGTGTCAGACCGACTCGGAGAGGGCACGAAAACTGAGGAATTGATTCGGCAGGGACTGAAGGAACTTGCCAAATAGGAAATAAAAGCAGTTATGTTTTGCACAGATTATTTGAGCCTCAAGTCGAGCGCCGATCTTTTAAGCGGGACAGAGTCCCGGCTCGCCGCGATTTTGGAGCGCCTGTTCCTCGCCTGGATCGGCGGGGTGGCGGCCTTGGCATTCTTCATCGGGCTCGCTCTCGCCCTGAGCCGGATGATCACGGTCGTTCAGCTTTTCTACGTCTATGGCAGCATCACTGTCATTACGCTCGGGCTCGCGTTCCTGCTCTTTGTCGCCCGGCGCAACGCCTAGGGCGCCGACACATTCACCTGGTTCATGCGCCTTGCGGCCGCGAATTACCGGCCCGCACGAAACTGATTTCCGCGCCTCAGGGAATCCTTTAGATTCGCCGCCATGAACGGCAGACTTATCGAACGCGAAAAGCGCGATGACGACGATGGCGAACTGCACCTTCGTCCGCAATTGCTCGCGGAATTCATCGGCCAGCAGCGCGCCCGCACCAATCTGAAGGTGTTCATCGACGCCGCCCGTGCGCGCGGCGAAGCGCTCGATCATGTGCTGTTCGCCGGACCGCCGGGCCTCGGCAAGACGACGCTGGCGCAGATCGTCTCGCGGGAGCTCGGCGTCGGCTTCCGTATGACGTCCGGGCCGGTCATCGCCAAGGCGGGCGACCTGGCCGCGCTGCTCACCAATCTGGAAGAGCGCGACGTGCTGTTCATCGACGAAATTCACCGGCTCAATCCGGCCGTCGAGGAAATCCTTTACCCGGCCATGGAGGATTTCCAGCTCGACCTGATCATCGGCGAGGGCCCGGCCGCGCGCTCCGTCCGCATCGACCTCGCCAAGTTCACGCTGGTCGGCGCGACCACCCGGACCGGCCTGCTGACCACGCCGCTGCGCGACCGTTTCGGCATCCCGATCCGGCTCAATTTCTACACCGAGGACGAACTCGTCGAGATCGTCACGCGCGGCGGGCGCGTGCTCGGCGTCGGCATGACGCCGGATGGCGCGCGCGAGATCGCCGCGCGCTCCCGCGGCACGCCGCGCGTTGCCGGCCGCCTGCTTCGGCGGGTCCGCGATTTCGCCGTCGTCGAAGGTGCCCATCAGATCGATGCCGAGGTCGCCGACCGCGCGCTCGGTCAGCTCGAAGTCGACAATAAGGGCCTCGACGGCATGGACCATCGCTATCTGCGCTGCATCGCGGAGAATTACGGCGGCGGCCCGGTCGGTATCGAAACGATCGCCGCGGCGCTCAGCGAGTCCAAGGACGCGATCGAGGAAACGGTCGAGCCGTTTCTGCTCCAGCAGGGCTTCATCGGACGCACACCCAGGGGCCGCGTCCTGACCTTGAAGGCGTTCCGGCATCTCGGCGTCGCAGCCCCGGCAGCGCCCACTGCCGGCCAGCTCTTCCTGTTCGATGGGCAATCCGCCGCCGATGACGCAGAAAGCTGAGCGCGACTGGCCCGATCTCGCCGGACGGATCGACGGATCGCGGCACATCCTGCCGGTGCGGGTCTATTTCGAGGACACCGATTTTTCCGGCTTCGTCTACCACACCAGCTATCTGCGCTGGTGCGAACGCGGCCGGTCGGACTTCATCCGCCTGCTCGGCATCCATCACGGCGACCTGATCGCGCCCGGCGAGGGAGGTGCTCCGGCCGCCTTCGTCGTGCGCCGCCTGGAGGTCGACTATCTGCGCCCGGCCCGAATCGACCAGATCCTCGAAATCGTCACCGAATGCGCCGACGCCGGCCGCGCCCACCTGACCCTTGCCCAGGAGGTCCGCGCCGCAGGCACGGTCCTATGCCGGGTGGCGGTGAAGGTCGTGCTGGTCAGCCTCGAGGGGCGCCCGCTGCGTATGCCAGCGGCAATCCTGCAACGCCTGACAGGATAAGGCAAATAGAACACGTAAAACGTGTTCATGCCTATTGCTACACGCCAAAGTTTAGACAAACTTGCCCGGACAGTGTCAACCGGTTGTCCCGGAGGCTTCCGGCCGCCCTTCCCTGGAGTCGGGGGCGAATCGGGCACAAACAGGGATCGAACGCTCCGGCTTCGCCTTAGAGGAACCATAGCGCCAGGGATAGAAAGGAGCTGCCATGCCAGACGCCGCCACGGCAGATTTCTCGTTCCTTTCGCTGTTTCTTCAGGCCCATATCGTCGTCAAGCTGGTCATGCTCGGGCTGCTCGGCGCCTCGATCTGGGGCTGGGCGGTGATCATCGAAAAATCCTTCCTGTTCGCCAGGACACGGCGCGAGGCGGACGACTTCGAGCGAATGTTCTGGTCCGGCCAGTCGCTCGACGAACTCTATACCAGCATCGGCCGGGGGCCGGCGTCGGCCACAGCCTCGCTGTTCCTCGCCGCCATGCGCGAATGGCGACGCTCGATCGAGACAGCGCCGCGGCCGCTTGCCGGCGTCCAGCACCGGATCGAGCGGGTCATGGACGTCGCCGTCACGCGCGAGATGGACCGGCTGGAGAGCCGGCTGCTTTTCCTCGCCACCGTCGGCTCGACCGCGCCCTTTATCGGCCTGTTCGGCACGGTGTGGGGCATCATGACCAGCTTTCAGTCCATCGCCATGTCCCGCAACACCAGCCTCGCGGTCGTCGCGCCGGGCATCGCCGAGGCCCTGTTCGCAACCGCGCTGGGGCTCCTGGCCGCGATCCCGGCGGTGATTTTCTATAACAAGTTCGCCGCTGAAGCCGGACGCTTCTCCCACCGCTTCGAAGGCTTCTCCGACGAGTTCCTCGCCATCGTCTCGCGTCAGCTCGACCTGAGGACGTGAGCCATGGGCGCAGGTCTGCAATCCGGGGGTGCAGCAAGGCGGAGCGGACGCAAGCGGCCTCGCCGTCAGCCCATGTCCGAGATCAACGTTACCCCGTTCGTCGACGTGATGCTGGTGCTGCTGATCATCTTCATGGTGACCGCGCCGCTGCTGACGGCCGGGGTGCCCGTCGACCTGCCGAAGACCGAAGCGAATGCAAACGCCGACGCCAGCGAAAAAGAGCCGTTGATAATCAGCGTCGATAAAAATGGGAGCGTTTTTCTTCAGGAAACGGAAATCACTCTTGACGAGATTGTCCCGAAATTGAGCGCCATCGCCAAGGTCGCATCCGACCGGGTGATCTATGTCCGCGGCGACAGCGGCGCCAATTACGGCACGCTGATGCAGGTGATGGGAAAGATCAGCGCCTCAGGGCTCCAGCGCATTTCGCTGATCACCGATATCGAAGACAGACAGTGAGGTCAGGTCCCTTGCGGACAAGTCTCGTCCTTTCATTGATCTTGCACGGCTTCGTGCTCGCCACCGCGCTGATCGGCTTCAGCGCGCATAACCGGCTGGACAGCACCAGCCACGTTGCGGTCGACATCGTCACACCGTCGGACATCAGCGCGATCAAGGCGGGGAAGGCCGAAGAGAAGGCTGACAAGGCCGCCCTGCGAACCGACCGCGCCGAGAAGCCGTCAAACGCACTCCCTGCCGGCATCGAGCACCGCCCGGCCGAGACCGTATCGCAGAAGCAGGCCGCCCTGCCGCCGCCGAAGCCGAAAGCCCTTCCGCCGCAAAAGAGCGATGCGCCGGCCAAGCCCGCGCCGCAACCCAAGGCGGAAAAGCCGGCCGAGCCCACGCCGCAGCCAAAACACGCCGCCGTCCCCGCGCCGGCAAAGCGTCCCGAAGCGCCGCGCCCGCGCCGCGAGGTGGCGCAGCAGAATGAGCGTCGCCCAAGGCAAGAGCCCGCCGAGGAGAAGCCCCATCGCGAGGAGCCGCGCGCGCAGCGTCAGCCCGACCGGATCGCCCAGCTCATCGACCGGCCGGCGCCGCAAGCCGAGGGCAAGGCCGATTTCGATCCCGCGGCGCATCTCCGCGCTTCTCAACCGTGATCCGACCGCCGGCGAGCGCCCCTCGCAGGACGGCCCGCGCGAGCCCTGGCGCCGGCCCAGCACGTTCGACCAACAAGCGTCGGGCGTTGCCCCCGAAGAGCGCCAGCGTTTTGCCCGCGGCGCACCGGACGGGCGCGATGCGCGCATGGGCGCCAACGAAATCGATGCATTTCGCGCCCAGATCTCGCGCTGCTGGACGCCGCCGGTCGGCGGTCTCGGCGGCGATGCCATCATCGTCAAGCTGCGCATTACGCTGAGCGAGGACGGCACGCTGACCCGCCCACCGGAAATCGTAAACGACGTCAGCTCGCCGTTCTTCAGGCCAGCCGCGGACAGCGCCGTGCGCGCGGTCATGCAGTGCCAGCCCTACGGGATGCCGCCTGAGAAATACGGCCAATGGCGCGACATGCTGTTGAGCTTCGACCCCAGCCGAATGTATGGAGGCTGACGCCATGGCGCGATATGTCCTCGCCCTGATTGCCGCCGCCGGTTTCGCCCTGTGCGCCGCGCCGCCCGCCCATGCCGTCGTGGAGGTCGACATCACCCAGGGCAACCTCCGGCCGATGCCGATCGCTGTCGCGCCGTTCCTCGGCGGCGGACCGAAAAGCGACGGGCTCGGCGGATCGGTGGCCGAGATCATCACCGCCGATCTGGAGCGTTCAGGACTATTCAAGCCGATAGACAGCGCCGCGTTCATCGAACGGATCTTCAATATCGACGTGCCGCCGCGTTTCCGCGACTGGCGCGCGATCAGCGCCGAAGCGCTCGTCGTCGGCCAGATCAGCGATACGGGCAATGGGCAGATCAAGGCGCAGTTTCGGCTGTGGGACGTGTTCACCGGGCGCGAGTTGAAGGGCGAAGCGTTCTACGCGCAGTCCACTGACTGGCGCCGCATCGGCCACATCATCGCCGACGCCGTCTATGAGCGGCTGACCGGCGAGAAGGGCTATTTCGACAGCCGCGTGGCGTTCATCGAGGAGTCGGGACCGAAGACCAAGCGGGTGAAGCGCCTCGCCGTCATGGACCAGGACGGCCAGAACCTCCATTACCTGACGCGCGGGGAAACGCTCGCGCTCACCCCCCAATTCAGCCCGAACAATCGCGAGCTGACCTATACCGCCTATGAAGGCGGACGTCCGGCCGTGCTGCTCATGGATCTGACGACCGGCCGCCAGCAGGTCGTCGCGGACTTCCCGGGCATGACCTTCGCTCCGCGGTTCTCGCCCCGCGGCGACCGCATCGTGATGAGCCTGGAAAGGGAAGGCACCTCGAATATTTACGAGATGGATCTGCGCAGCCGCCAGCTTCGCCCGCTCACGGCGACGCCCGCGATCGACACCGGCCCCTGCTACGCGCCGGATGGGCGTCAGATCGTGTTCGAATCGGATCGGAGCGGCCAGCAGCAGCTGTATGTGATGAATGCCGACGGCAGCGGCCAGCGCGCCATCACCGGCGGCGACGGCCGCTATTCGACCCCGGTATGGTCGCCGCGCGGCGACCTGATCGCCTTCACCAAGCAGATCCGCGGACAGTTTCTGATCGGCGTCATCAAGCCCGACGGGAGCGGCGAGCGCATTCTCACCGAGGGCTATCACAATGAAGGGCCAAGCTGGGCGCCCAATGGCCGCGTGATCGTGTTCTTTCGCGAATCACCCGGCGAAGGCGGAGGACCGCGCCTCTTCACCATCGATCTGACGGGCTACAATGAGAGGCCGCTGCCGACTCCCGCGTTCGGATCGGACCCGGCCTGGTCGCAACTTTTGCGTGAGTAACGGCGCTCTGCAATTCATTGTTATGTCTAGAAAACTTAGATCGAGACGGGGCTCGGGCAAAGCCGATTCTTCGTGTCATTTTCGCATCATGAGCCCCGGAAAAGTAGAGCGGAATCTCTGTTGCCAACTTGATAATTGATCCCGCGCTCGGCTAGCTAAAAATAGCGGCGCGTAGTCGCTTAATCAGAGGAGACATGATCATGCAGGGTTTCAAAGGCGCTGTGGTCGTTGCGGCGATCGTTGCTACGGCTATCACGCTCGGCGCATGCCGTAAGGAAGTTGGTGGCGAGCCGCTCAAGCTCGGCGCGTCCGACGTTTCCGTCGCCATTGTCCGCTAGTCGCGCTTCTTAGCGACCCGGGGGGCTTCAAGTCTCTTAAACGCCGTGCGCCGGCATGCCGGTGTTCACGGCGTTTACTGTTTCAGGCCCCGCCTCCCACCAAACCGTGCAAAATACGTCAATACACTAAAAAGTTGCGAAAACTGGCTCGTCGGTAACCCTCCATTAACCGTGCTGGCCGCAGCCTCCGCGCTCGGGGAGTCTTCCTGAGTTTAGGAGTTTGCCATGTTCCGCTTTCCGGCCAAGCCAGTTCTTGTTGCCCTCATCGCGCTTTCCCTCACCGCCTGCTCTCGCACACCACCAACCAAAGCCTTGAACGGCGCCCAGCTCGGCGGCGACGCGACCGGCGCCGGCATCGAAAGCGGGCCTATCTCTCCAGGCTCCATGCGCGAGTTCTCCTCCCGCGTCGGCGATACGGTCTATTTCACCACGGACAGTACCGGACTGAGCCCGCAAGCGCAGTCGACCCTGGTCAACCAGGCGCAATGGCTGAACCGCTACCCGCAATACAGCATCACCGTCGAAGGCCATGCCGACGAACGCGGCACCCGCGAATACAACATCGCCCTCGGCGGCAAGCGCGCGGAAACGGTCAAACACTTCCTCGCCGGCCGCGGCGTCGATCCGCGCCGGGTTCGGGTCGTTTCCTACGGCAAGGAACGGCCCGTCGCCGTCTGCGCGAATATCTCCTGCTGGTCACAAAACCGGCGCGCTGTGACGGTACTCAACCAGGGCGGCGTCGCGGCGGCTTACTAGATCACAGCGGGATGACGAGCGCGAAATCGGCTCCGCACTTTTCCTAATCCCGCCTGAACCGGCTCCGAAGAAACATCCCCGCGCGGCAAGGCGTTGCGCAATTCGCGCAAAGCCGGCGGCACGGGCTGGCCGAGCCTGCCGATCTTTGCTAAGAACGACGCCACTCTTCCCGTCACTCTTGGATTGCGAGACCCCAATGCCAAGGCCGTTTTTAGCATTTGCAGCCATGTTCTGGCTCGGCACCCTATCGCCCATTGCGGGCGCACAGGCTCAAGGCACGCCCGATGCCGGCAGCGCCGAAGTCGAAAAACGCATCGAGCGCCTCGAGGAGCAGATCGTCGATATGAACGCGCATCTGGGCACCATCGAGACCATGTCGCAGAGCGGCGGCGGAGCGGCGGTGCCGCCGAGCGCTGCGGTCGGCGGCGGCAGCTTCGGCGGCGGTTCCGATGACGCCCGCTTGAACGAGATCGAGACACAGATGCGCGCGCTGTCCTCGCAGCTCGGCGAGATCCTTCAGCGCCTCAATCAGCTCGAGCAGCGCTCCGGCGCCGTATCGCCCTCCCAGCAGCCGGCCGGCGGCAGCCGCTACGGCAACGCTTCGCAAGATGCCGAACCCGCCGAGCAGGGCACCGGCTTCAGCGTCGGCGGCAACGAGCCGCCGCAAAGCGGCTTCGGCACCACGGTCGAGCCGGGCCGGGCGGCCAACGATGGCGCCAGCTCGAACGGCGGGCTGAGCGGCTATTTCAATTCGTCGCCGCAGAATGCGGCCCCGGCCGACGCGGCACCGTCCGCAGCGCCGAACACCGCCCTCGGCAGCGCGCCGGTGCAGACGGCGGGCCGCTCCTCACCCGAGGCGCAGTCGCTCTACAAGAAGGCCTATGACGCACTGGTCCAGCGCGATTATCGCGGCGCCGTCGACGATTTCGGCCAGTTCGTGCAGCACTTCCCGACCGACCCGCTCGCCGGTCCGGCCTATTACTGGCTCGGCGAGGCGGCTTTCACCAATGGCCAGTACAAGCAGGCCGCGGACAGCTTCCTGAAAAGCTCGACCAACTACCCACAGAACGAAAAGGCCGCCGAAGCCCTGCTGAAGCTCGGCATCTCGCTGCGCCGGCTTGGCGAAACCCAGGCCGCCTGTTCGTCCTTCGCCGAATTGAGCCGCCGTTTTCCGTCGGCAACGCCGATCCTGCAGCGCGCCGAGCGGGAAAAAAGCCGCGCGCAGTGCTGACCGGCTATGACTGCCGTCGGTGATGCCGGCGAGGACGGCGATGCGGGACATCCGCCAATCAGCGACGCCGAGCTTGACGACCTCTTTCACGATCTGAGCCGTTATCCGAAGATCGCGCTCGCCGTCTCCGGCGGCGCCGACAGCACCGCCCTGACGCGGCTGACGCGGCGCTGGATCGATCGATTGCCGGATCGGCGCCCGGACGTCACCGTCCTCACCGTCGATCACGGCCTCAGACAAGCTTCCGCGACCGAAGCGCGATGGGTGGCAAAGCTGGCCGGGCGGGCAGGGTTCGATCACCACACACTGATATGGGAAGGCGAAAAGCGCAAAACCGGGATCCAGGCCGCGGCACGCGCCGCCCGCTACGACCTTCTGACCGGCTTCTGCCTGCAGCACGGCATTCCCGCCCTGGTCACCGCTCACAATGCCGACGATCAGGCGGAGACGCTTCTTATGCGGCTCGCACGCGGCAGCGGCGTGGACGGGCTGTCCGGCATGGCCGCCGCGTCTCGCTG
Organism: uncultured Alphaproteobacteria bacterium; assembly: GCA_963727575.1. Taxonomy (GTDB): domain Bacteria; phylum Pseudomonadota; class Alphaproteobacteria; order Rhizobiales; family Rhodomicrobiaceae; genus JAHQVI01. Next base: position 12,741 of record CAVSIA010000027.1, on the reverse strand, counting down.
CGGTGCCATCGACCTCCTGCGGCCGCTGCTGGGCGTTTCGCGCGCGCGGCTGGCGGCCTGGCTCAGCGACGCCGGGCAGGATTGGCTCGAAGATCCCAGCAACATCGATACTGCTTATGAGCGCGTCCGCGTCCGCAAGGCGCTGGCCGTGGGGTCGCCACTTGGCCTCAGCCGCGATCATCTGGTCCGCTCGGCCCGGCGCCTTGGCCGCGCCCGCGACGCGCTCGATGCGATAACTGCCGATTTCCTGAACGCGTCGGTCGCGATCCATCCGTCGGCCTACGGCGAAGTGCCGTTTTCCGCATTCATTGCCCTGCCCGAAGAGATCGCGCTGCGTGCCATGTCCCGGCTGACGGTGGCTTTCGGCGGCCGCGCGACCCCGCCGCGCCTTGCCAGGATCGAAGCTGCCTATACGCGGCTGCGCAGCGGCGAACGGACGCTGACGCTTGGCGGCTGCCACCTCACGCTGAAGCGCGCCCAACTCATCGTCACGCGCGAGTTCGGCCGGATGCGGCAAATGGCGGATGACCTTCGGCCCGGCCAAACGCTGCTCTGGGATCACCGCTTCGATGTCAGCCTCGAAGCCAATGCGCCGGCCGCCCTCACGCTGATGCCACTCGGCGGCGACGGCATTGCGGCGATCGCGGATGCGGCAGGCCGCCTCGAAGACGCACCGCGATCGGCGTTGCTGGCCTTGCCTTCATTATGGCGCAATAAACGGCTCTGCTACGCGTTCGGGGCCAGCTTCGACCGTGAACCGCCGCCCGATTGGTCGGCTGCCGGGCACGCCGAGTTCATCCGGCCGTCCTGGCTTTCGGGCGCATGCCCTTCGGACACGGAATAACGGGTGCTACCGCCCAATTTCGCTCCTTCCATTAAAGCTCTGTTTTGCCTTGATGGTTAGAGTAAGCGCGTCGTTAATTACGCTTGTCCGGCTACCTTGGAAAACGCTGTGAAGGTGCTTATCTAAAAGGCTAAAGACACGAGCGAGAGTCTTGGGCTAAGGTAAGCTGATATTTGCAGCCTCCGCAAATCCAAGCCAATTTGCGTAGAAGGAACTCATGAACTCAAATTTTCGTAATTTCGCGATCTGGATAATTATCGGTCTTCTCCTCGTCGCGCTGTTCAATCTGTTCCAGAACCCGAGCCAGCGTGCCCGTGCGAATGAGATCACTTATTCGCAGTTCCTGAGCGAGGTTGAAAACCAAAACGTCCGTTCGGTGACGATTTCGGGCAATTTGCTGAACGGCAAATTGGCCGATGGGCGCGCCTTTCAGACAACGGCTCCAAACGACCCGCAGCTCGTGGAACGCTTGCACACCAAGGGTGTCGGCATCTCCGTCAAGCCCAACGAGGACGATGTCCCGTCGCTGATTGGCGTCCTGGTTTCATGGTTCCCGATGCTGCTGCTGATCGCGGTCTGGGTGTTCTTCATGCGCCAGATGCAGTCGGGCGGCGGTCGCGCCATGGGCTTCGGCAAGTCGAAGGCCAAGCTTCTGACGGAACGTCAGGGGCGAGTCACCTTCGATGACGTCGCAGGCGTCGAAGAGGCCAAGGACGATCTGCAGGAAATCGTCGAATTTCTCCGTGATCCGCAGAAATTCCAGCGGCTCGGCGGACGGATCCCGCGCGGCGCACTGCTGGTTGGACCTCCCGGCACCGGTAAGACGCTGTTGGCCCGCGCCATCGCCGGCGAAGCCAATGTGCCGTTTTTCACCATTTCCGGCTCGGATTTCGTCGAAATGTTCGTCGGTGTCGGCGCAAGCCGCGTCCGCGACATGTTCGACCAGGCCAAGAAAAACGCGCCCTGCATCATCTTCATCGACGAAATCGATGCGGTTGGACGTCATCGCGGCGCCGGTCTCGGCGGCGGCAACGACGAGCGCGAGCAGACGCTGAACCAGCTTCTCGTCGAGATGGACGGCTTCGAGGCCAATGAGGGCATCATCCTTATTGCTGCGACGAACCGGCCCGACGTTCTCGACCCCGCTCTTTTGCGGCCCGGCCGCTTCGACCGTCAGATCGTCGTTCCGCGCCCGGACGTGGTCGGCCGCGAGAAGATCCTGAAGGTTCATGTGCGTAAAGTGCCCATGGCGCCGGATGTCGATCTTCGCGTGATCGCACGCGGCACGCCCGGCTTCTCCGGTGCGGACCTCGCCAATATCGTCAACGAGGGGGCGCTCCTTGCCGCCCGCCGGTCCAAGCGTATGGTCACGCAGGCCGAATTCGAGGACGCCAAGGACAAAGTCATGATGGGCGCCGAGCGGCGGTCCATGGTCATGACCGAGGAAGAAAAGCGCCTGACCGCTTATCACGAAGCAGGCCATGCGCTGATCGCACTCAAGGTCGAAGGCTCCGATCCGGTCCACAAGGCCACCATCATCCCGCGCGGACGTGCGCTCGGCATGGTGATGCGGCTGCCGGAGCGGGATCAACTTTCGCACACCAGGCAGAAGCTGCAGGCCGACATTTGCGTGGCGATGGGCGGCCGGCTCGCCGAGGAGCTGATCTTCGGGCACGAGAAGGTGACGTCCGGCGCTTCGATGGACATCAAGATGGCGACCCAGATGGCTCGCGCCATGGTCACCCAGTTCGGGATGTCGGACAAGCTCGGCCCGCTGGCCTATGGCGAGAACGAGGAGGAAGTTTTCCTCGGCCATTCGGTGGCGCGCACCCAGAACATGTCCGACGAAACCCAGAAGCTGGTCGACGAAGAGATCCGCGCACTGGTCGAGACCGGCTATGCCCGGGCCCGTAAGATCCTCGAGGAGGATCTTCACGAGCTGCACATCCTTGCCAAGGGGCTTCTCGAATACGAGACACTGAGCGGCCAGGAGATCATCAATCTGCTGAACGGCAATCCGCCCGTGCGCGAATTCACGGCAAAGGACGACAAGCAGGGCGGACGTCCGAACTCCGCAGTCCCTGCCGCCGGCAAAGGCCGCACGCCGCCGGAACCCGATACCGGCGGGATGGAGCCGCAGCCGCAGACATAATAAGCAGAGGCCGGCGCCTCAGTGTCGCCGGTCCGACTTCCGAACGGCCTTGGCCGCGTCATCCCCAAAGGATGGCGCGGTTTTTCTTTGGCATTCCGGAGCCACGGTTGGATGGCGGCGGGTGGCCGGCAGTGGGAACCGGCTTTCCTGAAAAACAGTGCGCAAACAAGAGGATAAAGATCCTGACCGTTTCCGGCTGAAATGATCGTGATTTAATGAGCCGCGCTTCTGAGCGCCTGATCGATCATCGCGTTGATGCGTGCCATGTGCTCGACCGCCTGCTGGCGCAAATGGAGCGGGGCGCGGTCTGGATGGGCACGGGATGCAAAATCGCGGCGGATGCGCCGCAGTTCATCGCGCGAAAGCGCCGGATGCAGGGATGGGGTTTCGAAGCATCCGCCTCGCTTGGCGGCCTCCGCCTGATCGGCTTCGTCGCCAAGATCATACTCTTCGTAGCGATAAGACAGCCGGCGGACCGGCACCGCGCCGCGCGGACAGTCGCTCATTTCGGCCGCGGCGAGCCCGACCGTTCCGGAGCCCGGCCATGGCGAGGTCGGCGATCGCGGTAGCCGGTCCTCGCGCTCGGCATCGGCCGCAGACTGCGGGGGTGCGGCCTCGACATATTCGTCGAGAGCCGCACGGAAACACCACAGACGTGTCCGATCCCTATAGCGCATGACGGCATTCCGCAGAGCCGGACCGCTCCAGCTCCGCATATACTCCTTACAAATACAGCGGCGGGCGGGATTGTCCGCCGGACCTACGCCGCGCTTGGAAGCACGCTGTCGATCTTCTCCTTCAGCACCGGCGCGCTGAATGGCTTCACCAGATAATTGCTCACGCCCGCCTGCTGAGCCGCAAGCACGTTTTCCGGCTTGGACTCGGCCGTGACGAGAATGAAAGGCGTCTTCGACGTCCGCTCGTCGGCACGGACGTGCTTGAGCAGCTCGAACCCGGTCATCGGCTCCATATTCCAGTCGGAGATGATGAGGCCGTAGCTGTTCTCCTTGATCTTCGCGAGCGCTTCCTCGCCATTCGAAGCTTCGTCGACGTTCTCGTAGCCGATCTGCTTCAAAAGTTTTTTGATGATGCGCACCATGGTGTTGTAGTCGTCCACCACCAGGATGGACATGTTCGTATCCGTGCTCATTAAAGTCTCCCGTTCTCGGTCATGCTGCTATTGAATGGTCGATGTCCGTGGCAAAAGAGCTGGCCCGGATTACCCCCGGCACCACATGTCGCTCGAACCATTGCCGCTGACGGTTTCCCGCAAAAACGAGGATGCCCGGATCGTAGACGGGGCCGCTGGTAGCTGCGCCCGGCCGCGCGAGGCAGGGATCATCGTCACCGATTGCATGCTGCGTCCTTTCTGCTTTCCAGACGCCTCGGCATAAGAATTCTTCAATGCTTCTGGCGTACAACCGCAATTATAGGTTGTGTTGATTGACAATTATCTACCGGAAGCCACAAACGATTAGCGAGCTGGAAGAAACTTAAGACCAGCGCAATCGGACAAGGATCAAGGTCGAGGTTTGAGCATGGGCCACACGCCGACGCCGATCACGCTTGACGACCGCCGGACGTATGCCGGCGTCGCCTGCCCGCCGCAACACCGGCGACAATTGCCGTGACGTGACGTGACGGCTTCGCATAACCGGCCCCCCCTCAGGCAATTTCGTCATGTGGCTTTATCAGCACCCAATGAACACAGCTCTTCCGATAACGAACCAGTTCGAGACCTGCCTCCGCACGGCACCGGAAGCTTGTGGATTCGGCATTCATGAGGCGGCGGAGAAATAGGGAATGCCCGATCCATTTCGCGTTCTTGTGGTCGACGACTCCTCGTTCATGAGGAATGCGCTCAGCCGCAGCATTGAAAAAGACAGCCGCTTCAAGGTCATCGACACGGCTTCCGATGGACGCCAAGCCGTCCAGAAAGCGCTGCAGCTCAGGCCGGACGTGATGACGCTGGACGTCGAGATGCCGATCATGAACGGCATCGAGGCGCTGAAAGCGATCGTGGCGCAGTCGTCGATCCCCGTGGTCATGGTCAGCGCCGTGACCGAGACGGGAGCGAAGACCACCATGGAAGCCCTGGAAATCGGCGCGGTCGACTTCATTCCCAAGGCCAAGGGCGCCGAGCACATCCACGAAAAGCTGTTCGCCGCCGTCAACGCCAACCTGCGCACCAAGCGCCGCATCATCGTTCCGCCGCCGCTCATGCCCCCGCGGACGTTGTTCGTGCCGCCGCCCCGGCCGGGCCTGCGGGTGGATATCAATGCCAAGATCATCGTGATCGGCAGCAGTACGGGCGGTCCGCAGGCGTTGCAGACCGTGCTGGGCCAGCTTCCAGCCAACCTTCCTGTGCCGGTGGTCGTCGCTCAGCATATGCCCACGCAGTTCACGCTCGCATTGGCGAAGCGCCTGGACGCCACCTGTCCGCCCAAGGTGGTGGAAGCGAAAAACGGCGATCCGCTCATCAATGGCACGGTCTATATCGGCCCGGGCGGTATGCACCTGCGGGTGACGCAGAACAGCGTCAAGGTCGATCCGGACAAGGGCGAGAGCCTCTATAAGCCGAGCGTCGACGTGCTGGCGGAGAGCGTTCAGGCCGTCTTCGGAAAGAGCGTGCTCGGCATCATGCTGACCGGGATGGGCAATGACGGCATGAAGGCGTTCGTCAACCTGCACAAGGCCGGCGGCTACAATATCGTGCAGGATGAGGCGACTTGCGTGGTCTACGGCATGCCGCGCGCCGTCGCGGACGCCGGCTGCGCGAACGAGGTCCTGCCGCTCGACAAGATCGGCGCCCGCATCCGCAGCGCGTTCAGGCTCTGACGCTGCTCGGGCAAGATCATTTCAGCCGGAGTTGATCGCGCGCTATCGCCTCGCTGAAGCGCGATTTTTCAGGAAAACCGACGGCCTGTTTTGCTGATCATGCTCTAGCTCTTTCCCGGATTCTTCAGCAGGTTTTCGAGCACCTCTTTGGCGCTGTTGATCGTTTCGATGACGAATAGGAACTTGCCGTTCGACTGCGTCAGCTTGGCGCGGAAGAGCTGCTCTCCGCCGCTTTCGATGGCGATCAGGTCGCGCGTGTGGGCGCGCAGCTGCACAAGCTGGCCGACATGGAAGCTCCTGACCTCACCGAGCGTCATCGTCCGCGTCTCGAGCACGGCCTGCAAGGTCACGTCGGTGCGCGAGATGCCTCGCTGCATGCGCTGCGCCCAGCGCGGATCGTTCGGCGCACTGACCGGCTGATGCTCCCTGGCCAGCTTCTTGCGGATCGGGTAAAGCGCCGCCTGCGGAATCAGGATGAACATGCGGCCACCATTGTCCATCACCTGAAACAGGACCTGGGCGACGACCACCGGCACGTCGTTCGGGCCGAGAATGGTGAACTCGACGCTGGTTTCCAGCCTATCGATCTTGAAACTTACCTGGGTGACGGTTTCGAAGCAGGATTCCAGCGCCGTCGCCGCTTCGACGAGGAAGTGCCTGATGAAGCGGGCCTCGAAATTGGAGAACGGCCGGTCGGTCTCCAATGGCAATTCCGTACCGTCCGAGCCGAATGACGCCTCCAGCAGCGAGAATACGAATTTCCGGTCGACGCCGATCAAGATGGGCGCATCCCATTCCGGCACGTAAAACGTTGCCGCGATCGCATCCTCGTAGTTCTCGAGGACGTCCCAGGAATTGTCAGGCTTGACCTGGTTGACGAAGAATGTGGCCGGCGCCGAGCAGAAATGGCGCAGGTTCTCGGTGCACAAAGTGGCCACGCGCTCGAAAATCGAATGCAGCACCGGCAGCTTGTCGAGCGACAGCTTGGGCGTTTCGAGGAGTGCCTCGACCATGCGACGCGCGGCCGCGGAATCTGACTTGCTGCCCGCCATAACTCACAGCCTAGCGAATCGCTGGTTTCTCATATCTTGCTGAGAGTGGATGGCCGACCTTACGCGGAGCTGGACCGTGCCGGACCGCAGCTTGCGCCACCCCTACTCCTCATCGCCATGGATGTCGATAACGCCCTTCTCCGACAGTTTGAGCGCCAGGTCCGCGATGGTCCGGCGTGCCTTGTGTACATCCCTGGGCGGCGGATTGGCGCCGCCTGCAAGCTCCGACTCGATAATGCGCCGGCTGCGCGCGCCAAGCCCTCCCAGGATCAGCTCCGTCAGCTTGGGGTCGGCGCCGCTCAGCGCCAGAACCACCTGCTCCGGCGGCACCTGATCGAACAGCTTGGACACGGAGTCGGGCACGCAGCTTGACGATGTCGTCAAAGGTGAACAGCAACGCCTTGACCTTCTCCGCCTCTTTCGGCCGGAACTCGTTGAGCGCGGCGAACACTTCATCCATATGCTCGCGATTCATGCGGTTGATGATGTCGGCGATCCGAGCGTGAATGTTGACGCCTCCGGCGCCCGCCCCCTTGTGCAGCAATTCATCGTGCAGCACGTTCTCGAGGACTTCGTTCGGAACATCCATAACGTGCTTCATCGTCAGCATGCGCCGCATAACCTGAGAGCGCATCTCGCCGGGCATCGCCTCGATCACCGCCGCCGCCGCCACGGGCGTCGCCTTCGACAGGACATAGGCGGCGACTTGCGGATGCTCCTTCATCAGATAGTTGGAAACCGGGGTTTCCTGCATCTGCGACAGGCGCGGCCAGACCGCACGCTTATCGGTGCCGCGCAAATCCTGCATGATCTCCGCGATCCGCTCGGACGACACGACACCGTTGAGCAGCTTCTCGACCTCGCCCAGCGTGCTGTGCAGGTCGGAGCCGACATCGATCTTCTCGGTAAACTCCGTGATGATGCCGTCCAGAATCGTCCGCGGCACGGTTCCGAGGCCCGCCGCAGTTTCTGCAACGGACTTGATTTCGTCTTCCTCGAAATATTTCAGAATCCGCGACGCCAGCGGCTTGCCCATGGCAAGAAGCATCGCAGCCGCTTTGTCGCGTCCGGAAAGGACGCGTTTTGGAGTTACGGGAGCCTGACTTCTCAACCATCGGCGCCTCAAATGCGTAAGTGCGCACTGATTGCTCCAGTGCTTGCGGTCAGGAGGCCCCGATTATCCAAAACTGTTGCCTCCCGCCAATGCGCCGCCTCTGAACCTTTCCTGTGGTATATAGGTCAGCTCCTGCACCAGCACGTCTTCAACGAAATTTTCCCCAAAGCGTTCGTTAACGTTCTTCTTGATCATCGCGCTGAGCGCGGCGACGTCGGGGTGAAGCGGGTTTCTGAAATCGATGGCTTTTCCGCCGTAAATGACCCTGAATGCCTCGTCGACGAGAAATATATCGGGGCGGACGGTCATCTCCTTCAGGATTTTTGCATTGATCCGAAAGACGAACTGGGCAAGCACATATCCTTTGACGACTCCGTTGGCTATGATCGGAACACTGATTTTCTTGGTCTGCACTTGTTCAGTGACGACTTTTTCTTCGCCTTCCTTGGCGGCTGCCTCCTCATGCGATTTCGCCTGCCACATGACTGTGCCGTAAGCGGCGCCGAGCGTCAGGATGCAAATCCACAATCCGAAGAGCAGGTGCTTGATCACGGGCGCTGCCCCTTGCTCCGGAACGACAGGGTATAGGTCCCGTCCGATTCGGCTTCGCGGATGCTTTGGGCGATGATTCCGGCAATCTCGCCGACGGCCTGCAGATGCAGTTTCAGCATCTTCCGGTTGGCATCGAGCTTCGCATTGAGACCGTCGATCAGCCGGACGATCGATGGGTCGGGCTTGACGCCCTCGAGCAGCTCCAGGGCGCGGCTGAGTTCGACAAGCGCAAGGCTCTTGCGGGTATTGGCGGCCTTGAAGTCGGTGGGCACCCCTTTACGCAGCGCCTCGGTTTCCTCATCGACGATGACCGTGAGCCGGCGGACCGCGGTTTCGATCATGTTCCGGAGCAGCGGGCCGCGCTCCTCGGGCCTGACCTGCTCGATGGCGCGGCTTGCCTGCAGCGCGGAATCCGCCAGGCGGGCGCTGTGCGCGGCCTGCTGGTCCTGAGGTTGCTTACTGGCCATCGCGCGCTATCCGCTCTTGGTATCGGACAGCGGCAGGCTGCCGGCCGGTTGGGCCGCCGCCATCGCACCTTCGGTCGAAAGCAGCTTGCGCAGATCGGACAGGTAGCCCGCGGTTTTTTCCGGCGTTGGCGCAGCGGGCTTGTCGGTCTCCTTGGCCGGAAGAATACTATCGGCGTTCTTCGCCTTTCGCGCCTCGGCGATCTTCTCGGCGATGCCGAACGCGGTGCTGTGGGCGAGCTCCTTGGCCATATATTCGGCCATCATCGACTTCCAGATATTGCCGGCCGGTCCGCTGCCGAACAGGCTGCTTGCATCCTTGGGCAGCATCGCTTCGACGAAGGTCTGCAGAAAGTAGCCCTCGAAGTCCTCATAGGCTTTGGCATCTTTCTTCGCCTTCAGGGCTGCGGGGTCCGATCGGAGTCCGCTCTGCATCGCATTGGATGCCGATTTGGCGGCCGCCTGAGTGGTCGCAGTGGCAGGCGTTGCCGCCACGCTCGCCGTGACGTCCGACGCCGCGGCAGGTGCCATCGCTTCCGCCAGCGGAAATGGCACGCGTGAGCCGCTCGACCGCCTCCCGATATTTTTGCGGATCGGCGGCATTGGCAACTCCAAGCACGATGTCGGATGCTGGCGAGATCGACAATGCAGGTCTCCAGACTTTTGCGGAATCTTTCTGTCTTTACGCGCGTAGACTTACGGGAGGCTTGCGATGTTCCGCGCGACATGCCTCTCGATCAGCTCGCGCAGCTCCTTTTCGCTCCGCGACCGGGCCGTATGGCGCTCCAGCGTGTCCTTCAGCTTCTCGGCCGACTTGACCTTGACCGCCTGATCGAGCAGCCGCTCCTCCTGTCTGTCCTGCGCCTGCGCCACGCGCTTGGCTTCCAACGCAAGCGACTTCAAGAAGCGGGCGGTGGTATCGATGAACAGGCCGCAAAGCGCATCGTCCGTATTCAGCGCGTTGATCACCTCGTCCTGCGTTTGCTGCAATTCGTCGTAACGGCGCTGAAGCAGCAGCTTCTTCTGCTCCTCGATCTGGTGGAGCTGGGTCATCACGTCCAAAAGGCGGCGCGCCCGCTTCGCTCTGTCCTCCATCGGCGCCTATCCTGTCGTCAGCCATCGGCCGAAGACGTTCATGAAGATCCGCATGAAGTCTCCGATCGTGAAATAAAATATAATCAGCCCACCAAGCATAACGAACGGTAAGGATACGAAATAGACGGCGATCTGAGGCGTGAATTTATTGACGATGCCGAACAGAACGTTAATCGCAACCGAGTAAACCAAGAACGGTGCGCTGATCTGCAACGCCAGGGTAAACGCCTCGGCCATGGCGTTGGTGAACTGGACAAGGCCGAACTGCGTGTCGAAGGCGCCGGTCACCGGCATGACCCGGTAGGACGCCAGCAGGCCGCGCAACACCTCCCAATGCAGATCGGTGCTGAAGAACAGCGTCGTCACCGTCATGGTGATCAGCACGGCGAGCGTCGGGTTGGGCTCGGCCGCCTCGATGGCGACGCCCGGCAGGTTCGAGAAGCCGGTAAACGACGCGATCGCCGAGCCGATGAAGTCGAGCGCGAGGAGGAACATGCGGCCCATGAGCCCGATCAGCGCGCCGATGGTCACTTCGGAGGCGAGCAGATAGAGGCCGGTATCCGCTTTCAAATCCCCGATTTCCTTGGACAAAACCGGCATCATGATCGGCGCGAAGGAGAGCGCGATGCCGAAGGACATGAACAGCCGCACCTGCACGGGAATGCGCGCGCTGGAAAAGCCCGGCATGAACATCAGGCATCCGCCGATCCGGCAGAACAGCAGAAAGGTCAGCATGACCCCGTCGCTGCTGAGCTGCGTCACGAAATCGTCCCGAGCGACTGGATCTGCACGCCGCGCGCGATCTCGACATGCGACAGCACCGGCAAGGTCGGGAACAGCCGTTCGACCACCATCCGCACATAGGGGCGTGCATCCGGCGCCGCGACGAGCACGAAGGCATTGCCCTCATCCATGAGCCTGCGCACCACTTTCGCCGCCTCGCTACCGAACTGCTCGATGAGCCGGGGATCGATGTCGAACTCCACGACCTCGCCTTTTGCGTCCCGCTTGAGCGCCTGATGAAAGGCCAGGTCCCAGCGATTGCCGAGCCGGAGCACCTTGAGCGTGCCATTATCCGAAAGATCGCCGCAGATCTGCTGCGCCATCCGCATGCGGACATGTTCGGCGAGCTGCTCGACGCGGCGGACATGCGGCGCGACCTCGGCGATGGCTTCGAGAATGAGATGCAGATTGCGGATCGAGATGCGTTCCGAAAGCAGGAATTTAAGCACCGCCTGCAATCCGGAATAGGTCAGATGCGCGGGGATGATCTCGTCGATCAGTCGGCGGTATTCGGGATCGAGCCGTTCGATCAGCGAGCGCATGTCCTTGTAAGACAGAAGCTGCGCGAGATTGTTGCGGATGATCTCGCCCAGATGGGTCAGCAATACGGACAGATTGTCGACCGGCGTGAAGCCCTCGCGCTTGAGGGCGCTGGCGAACATTTCCGGACGTCCACAGCGCCTTCATGCCGAAGGCGGGTTCGCGCGTTTCGTCGCCCCCGACGCTAGGCTTCGGCCCGTCGCCGACGATCACCATGATGTCGCCGATGCGCAGCTCGCCGGTGGCCACGACCGTACCGTGGATCTTGATCTGATAGGATTTCGGCTCGATCGACAGATCGTCGCTCAGCTTGATGTCGGGAATGACGAAGCCGTATTGCTTGGCGAATTTGCGCCGCATCTTGCTGACGCGGTGGGCCATCTCCGCATGATGCGGCAGCAGTGAGCTGGAGAGCTGCTTGCCGAGGCAAAGCTCGATCTCGGAGATCCTGAGCTGTTCCTTGACCGAATTGCGCGCCTCCTCCTCGGCGATCTCCTCCGCCTCGCGCTCGCGTGCCTCATGCTGCGCCTTGGCTTCGGCACGCTGGCGCGGGATCGCATAGGCGATGAACGCAAGCGCCGAGGCGAGAACGGCGAAAGGCAGGAACGGCAGGCCCGGCGCCAGCGCGAGCATGATCAGCACCAGCGACGGCCACGAACATGGCGCGCGGATAGTTGCCGAGCTGGCCGAAAATGGCGACATCCGCCGAACCTCTGGTGCCGCCCTTGGACACCAGCAGGCCGGCGGCGAGCGAGACGATCAGCGCCGGGATCTGCGTAACGAGGCCGTCACCGACCGACAGTTTGACGAACACGTCCGCCGCTTCGGCCACCGACATGCTGTGCCGCAGCGTGCCGATGACGATGCCGCCGAAGACGTTGACCAGCGTGATCAGGATGCCGGCGATCGCGTCGCCGCGAACGAATTTCGATGCGCCGTCCATCGCGCCGAAAAACGCGCTTTCCTCCTCCAGCTCCCGGCGGCGGTTCATCGCCTCCTTCTCGTTGATGATGCCCGCCGAAAGATCGGCGTCGATGGCCATCTGCTTGCCGGGAATGGCGTCCAGGGTGAAGCGGGCGCCGACCTCGGCGATGCGCGTCGCACCCTTGGTGATGACGAGGAAGTTCACCGTGATCAGGATCAGGAACACGATGGTGCCGATCACGAAGTCGCCGCTCATGACGAAATTGGCGAAACCGGCGATCACGTTGCCGGCCGCGGTGACGCCGTGAGAGCCCTCCGACAGGATCAGGCGTGTCGTGGCGATATTGAGCGACAGCCGCAGAATGGTGGCGATCAGCAGGATG
>CAVSIA010000026.1:0-158055 GCA_963727575.1 uncultured Alphaproteobacteria bacterium | reverse complement strand
GATCATCGAGAGCTGTTTCTCGAACCAGGGACGCAGCGTCTCGACGATCGGCACCGAAGAGGCGTGCGCGAGCGGATTCCCCATTTGAGCGCTTCTTATCAAACCAGATTGTGAATTGGCATGCAAATTTGACCCCGCGTATTGCCTCATCCGAAAATGTTACCCGTGGGCGGGACTGGAATTGACTGGAACGCCTGCTGCGGTGGCAGCGCGACGACGTCCATTGTGCCGGCTATGAGCTGATGCGCGGCCTTGATCCGCAGCGTCTTGAGCAGGCGCTGAATGATCGAATGCTGCGGTGGGCCGAACTCCGTCGGCGCCCGGTCGTTCAGTCGGCCAAGGATGGCGATTGCCGTCAAATGCGGCTCGGCGGCGAGCCAGGTTTCGATATCGGCGACATACGGATCGAGCATCGAGGGCATGCGAACGCGCGTCTTGTAGGGCCGCTTGATGCGTCGGTGCGTGGCACGCGGTTCGCCCTTCTGGCTCGTCCCGCCAAGCCCCTTTGCGAAGGTTGCTGCATCCGGTGCCGATGATGGTGCGCAGATGGCGGCAGCACCGTTGTTCATCCCGCGGCGATCAACGCGGCTGCCGAGCTCAGTTTGGGCTGTCCGCATCTCGGCCAACAGGGCGATCGGATCGAGTGTCCGATAGAGTTCGCGCAGACGCCGCTTGACCGCCTGGCTGACCTTCGGATGGGCGAGCGCACGGGCATAGGGCGTAGCCGGAGCATGGTAACGCTTGATGATCTTGGCGCCTTCGCGGCGCTTGTCCTTGAGCTTGAACGACGGCTGGAAGAAGTTCACATGCATCCGCGACGCGGCGTAAAGGCGGCCCATCGCCTGAGCGGTTTCGATGCCATCGAACCGCCCGTAGCCGACGAGCCTGCGCACGACGGCGCCGTTCTTCTGCTCGACAAAGGCCTGGTCGTTCTTTTTGTACGCCCTCGAGCGTGTCACCTCGATCTTTTGTGCCTGGCACCAGGGAACCACGACATCGTTCATGAACGCGCTGTCATTGTCAAAATCCGCGCCGAGAATGAGCCAGGGGAACAAGCTCTGCGCCCGTGCCATGGCCTCGACCACGAGTTCGCTTTCGCGCGTCAACAATGGCAGACATTCCGTCCAGCCCGTCGCCACGTCGACCATTGTCAGAGTTTGGATGAAAGATCCGGCTACGGATGTTCCGCCGTGCGCTACCATGTCGACCTCGCAAAAGCCAGGCGGCGGATCGTTCCAATCGTTGAATGTGCGGATCGGAACCGCGCGGCGGATGGCGGAATAGAAACCAACGCGGCGACGGCGCCCCCCGCAGGCTGCGGCCTTCGTGTCGATCAACAGCCTGTCGATCGTCGCAGCGCCGGCAGCCAGAACCAGCACACGATCCGCCGCGCTGAGCTTTAGAGCGTCAGGCAGGAAATTGGAATCGTGGGATTCCCTTTTTTCGCGAACAGTGATTCCGTGAGGTCTGGGGGATCTCATGGGCAAATCGGTTTCGCACGATCTTCGGCTTCGAATGGTGCGCGGCATTGCGGCGGGGAAGTCGCGCCGCGCTGTCGCAATCCAGTTCGAGGTGGCGCCCTCGACGGCTGTGCGGGTGCAATCGCGCTTCGCGGCCACCGGTTCGGTTGATCCGGCCAGGCAGGGGCGCCCCAAAGGCTCAGGCAAGCTCGGCCCCTGCCAAGAGGCCATTCTCGACAGGGTGAAGGCGCAGCCCGACATCACCATGCCGGATCTGGCTGCGTGGCTGGAGGCGGTGCACGGCGTAACGGCCGATCCCTCGAACCTGTCCAAGCTTTTATGCCGGCACGGATTTACTTATAAAAAAAACGCTGCTGGCATCGGAGAAAGAACGCGCTGATGTCAAGGCGGCTCGCCGGTTGTGGGGCGACCGCCGCCAGCCCTTCATGCGCCGCCAGCCGGGGCGCTTCGTGTTCATAGACGAGACCAGCGTCAAGACCAACATGACCCCATTGCGCGGGCGCAGCATGAAGGGAGAGCGGCTCATGGCCGACGCCCCCTTCGGCAAGTGGCAAACGCAAACCTTCGTCGCCGGCTTGCGCTGCGATGGACTTGTGGCCCCCTGGATTGTCGAGGGAGCCATGGATGGTCGCACCTTCGATATCTATATCCGCACCCAACTCGCGCCAAGCCTTGAGCGAGGCGATGTGGTGATCCTGGACAATCTGAATGTCCATAAAAGTCCGCGTGCGGCGCAGGCTCTGGCCGAGCGCGGCGCCTGGTTCCTGTTCCTGCCGAAATACTCCCCCGATCTCAATCCGATCGAAATGGCCTTCGCCAAGCTCAAGATGTTTCTCCGAAAGGCCAAGGCACGAACCTATGACGCTCTCTGGCGAGCCGTCGGCGACATCTGCGGGCTATTCGAGCCCCAGGAATGCTGGAATTATCTCAAGGACGCAGGCTATGTTGCAGGTTAATCGCCCGCCGCTCTAGCCGGCCGTGCCGCTCCAGGGCAGGCAGCAGCGCCGGGATCATCACCTTGAGCCGCTTGCCGCAGATCCGATCGGATGCTTCCCATAGTGCCACCAGCGCATCCTTGATGGTCGCGCCGTATATTGGTGCTCGCCGCAGCGGCGCGGCAGGAGATACACGCGGCGGAAACGCTTTGCAAACCGCCAATGCCCTGATCGCGTGCTTGCGGTGCCAGCCGGTGATCTCGCACAACTCGTCGAGGATCCGTCCCTTCTCCGTCCAGCCCGCTGATCGATAACGTTCGGAAATTGCCGCTGTGATCTCGCGCCGAGCGCCCATGCTGATCTGTCCCGCCATCTGGCGACACCGACCCGATTCGGTGCCGCTACCCAGTCATGGAAGGCATTCCATCAGTAACATTATTAGTGAGGCAATGCGCCCCGTAGGGGGTCAAAGTTCGGCACATTGCGTAACTGCGGGTGGCTGCCCTCGCCGAGCCCACGAGGTTCGAGATGACTGGCCTCAACGTAATCGACGACGGAGAGAACAGCCATGCAGCAGTATGTCGGATTGGACGTTACCCAGAAAGAAACCGCGAGTTTGCGTCGATCGATGAGGCCGGCAGGATCGTGTTCGAGGGCAAGGCGCGGTCCGAGCCCGGAGTGTTGGCGAAGGTGATCGCCAAGCGGGCACCGGAGGCGGTCCGTATCGGCTTGGAGACCGGCGCCATGTCGAGTTGGCTCTGGCATGAGCTGAAACGGATCGATCTGCCGGTTGTTTGCATCGATGCCCGACATGCGCATGCGGCCCTGTCGGTGCGCATCAACAAGAGCGATCCGAACGATGCGCGTGGCATCGCCGAGCTGATGCGCATGGGCTGGTATCGCGAGGTGAAGGTGAAGAGCGAGGCAAGCGCACTGATCCGCTCACTGCTGGTTGCGCGTGCCCGTCTCGTCAGCATCCGTCGCGATCTTGAGAACCAGGTCCGCAGCCTTCTGAAGGAGCACGGCCTTACTGTTCCCGCGCGCCATCGGCGCACAGTTCCGTGCCCGTGTGCGCGAGCTTGCTGGCGAGGGAGAGTTGCGCGCGATCATTGACTGTCTGCTCGCGGTGCATGAGCAGGTGACGGACGAACAGATCAAACTCGATGGGCGCGTGCGTAAGATGGCCAAGGCGGACGCAAACGACGCGGCGACTGATGACGGTTCCGGGCGTCGGCGTGGTTACGGCGCTGACGTTCCGCCATACCATCGACGATCCGTCCCGCTTCAAGTCGGCAACGAGTGTTGGCGCCTATCTCGGCCTGACGCCACGGCGCAAGCAATCAGGAGAGACTCGATCTGACCGGGCGCATCTCACGGTGGGGCGATCGGCTCTTGCGCACATACCTGTTTGAGGCTGCAAGCGTGCTCATTCATCGCACGAGGCGCCCCTCGCCGCTTCAGAATTGGGGACAGCGGCTGGCCAAGCGCGTCGGCCTGAAGAAAGCCAAGGTTGCCATCGCACGCAAGCTTGCGATCATCCTGCACTGCATTTGGACCGATGGCACCGAGTTCGATTGGGGGAAAACGGTAAAATTGTCTGAACACGAGTATTTAAGTTTCAACCTATCCGACCACAGAGCGGTCGGCTCCTGTCCCTGCCGGGACGGCGGTGCTGGTGACCTCGATCAATCGGCTGACGGGCGTTCGCGGACCTCGTTGCGCACGGTGAGGCACCCACCCCGAACACAAAGATGAGGCATCGACCTCGGAAAGGACCCTGACCCCGGCAGTGATCAGCGTGCCATCGTGCTCGCGGCCGTCAAGGACCAAGCCCCAAGGGGCGCGCAAATGCGCGTCCTTGACCACCGCTGCGCGCGATGACGAGACGTTTGAGCAGACCGGGCAGAAGGATGACCTCAACCGAACAAAAGGATATCGGACGAAGAAAAATGAAGTGAGAAGAGGCCGGCGACACTTGACATCTACCCGCAGTTAAAGGGCCGATTGACAATCGATGAAGACGGATAGCTACAGCGGATAGCATTAGCTACGTGGACAGGTCTTCAGCCTCGAAGCTCGGCGAGGAAGGCGGATGCGCAGTGTGCGGTGAGCCGCGCCGGGGCCATGTCACAATCGCGCGCCCCATTTCGTCTTAGCCGCAGAGATGCCAATTCCGGCATCCCCTCAATCTGGCAATGAACGAGAGGTCCCATGACACAGCGCATCAATGCAATGACCACCGCACCTGAAGGTATCGCCGCCCTTGTGAAGGTCGAGGCGTATGTCAAAAGCTCCGGACTGGAGCCGAGTTCTTCTTTCCCTCGTCAAAACGCGCGTCTCGCAAATCAACGGCTGCGCCTATTGTCTGCACATGCATACGCTGGAGGCGCGCGAGGCGGACGTCAGCGAAGCAAAACTTTACCTGCTCAATGCCTGGCATGAGTTCGGCTCTCTATACCCCACGTGAGCGCGCGGCCTTGAACTGGGCGGAAGTCCTCACCAATATCGCTGAAACGCATGCGCCCGATGACGCGTATCAAGAGGCGCGGTTTGAGTTCAGCGAGAAGGAACTCGCCGATCTGTCAATCGCCATCGCGATGATCAACGCCTGGAACCGCCTTGCCATAGGTGCCCGAGCGGAACACCCAGCCGATCTCGCTAAGGTCGCCTGACGGAGGGATTGGATGGGCCTGCCTGCTCAGGATAATAGTGGCGTCGCCGCGTTCGAGAGCTACCGCGCTTATCTGACCGGGCTCGCCTACCGCATGCTGGGCTCCTTCGCGGAGGCCCAGGATGCGGTGCAGGATGCCTATCTGCGATGGCATCGCGCGGATCGCGGCGCCATCGCGAATACGCAGGCTTATCTTACGCGCGTGGTCAGCCGGCTTTGTCTCGACCGGCTGAAATCCGCCCGGGCGCAGCGCGAGACCTATGTCGGTCCATGGCTGCCGGAGCCAGTGTTGGGTGCGGAGCAATTTACCGCGGAGTTGGCCAGCGAATATGCCGACGACCTGTCCACGGCGTTCCTGCTGGCGCTTGAACGGCTCACGCCGTTCGAACGCGTCGCGTTTCTCCTCCATGATGTCTTTGACGTCGATTTCGAGGAAATTGCATCGCTGACCAGCCGATCGGAAGTCGCATGCAGGCAACTCGCCTCACGGGCTCGCCGTCATATTCGCGATACGAGGCCGCGCTCGACGGTTTCCCGTGATGTGGAACAGCGGTTGCTGACCGCGTTTCTAGCCGCCAGCAAAACAGGCGATCCTGCCAGTCTCGCCAAGCTGCTAGCGGAAGACGCCGCGCTTTACTCCGACGGCGGAGGCAAGGCTTCGGCAGCTCGCAATGTGCTCCACGGCCGCGAGCGCGTTTCGCGTTTCATCGCCGGTATCTTCAGAAAATTCCGGAATATCCACTCTGTGTCCGTTGTGCTGGCGCGCATCAATGGAATGCCGGGCGTGGTCACGCGCTACCGAGACGGCAGTCTTGACACCACGGCTTTGGAGATCCGGGGCGACGAAATCGTCAATGTCTTCGTGACGCGCAATCCCGACAAATTAGCGCACATCGTATGAGCTGTAGCCTGGAACAGGCGCAATAGCGGCCGATACTGATGCACATTATGGATGATCTGGGCAAAGGCGCGTACGCCGCCATGGCGAAATTCCTGGCTGCCCTGGCGCTCATCCTGTTTCTTGCTGCAGGAACGCTCACCTATTGGCAAGGCTGGGCTTATCTGCTCGTTTTCGGAATCGCCAGCGCATTGAGCATTGAATATTTCCGCAGGTTTGATCCCGAGTTGCTTCGCCGCCGGATGAACGCGGGTCCGCAAGCCGAGCAGCGCAGCAACCAGAAGGTCATTCAACTCATCACCAGCTTATCGCTTCTGACCCTTTACGTCGTATCGTGCCTCGATTATCGCTTTGGTTGGTCGCACGTACCGACATGGTTGTGTCTCGTGGGCCTCTCCATGACGGTGCTTGCGTTTGCGCCGAGAACACCTTCGCCGCATCCATCATCACAGTCGAACCTGGCCAGGCAATCGTGACCTCGGGGCCCTATGCACTTATTCGCCATCCAATGTATTCCGGGGCACTTTTGTTATTTTGGGGGACACCGCTAGCGCTTGGGTCTTGCTGGGGGGAGCTGGGCGCTGGAGCTCTGACAGTCTCGATTATGGTGCGGCTGCTGGACGAGGAAGCCTATCTTGCAGACAATCTCCAAGGCTATACGGACTATCAGCACAAGGTGCGTTTGCGTTTGGTGCCGCTGATATGGTAGAGCGTCACTCTTGTGCCGAAACCAGCTTCTCCATGAGCACGATCAAATTCTGCAGCTCGCTCAATGAGAGCGCGCTGATTTCGTGGGGCGGCCGATAATATTCCTCCATCAATTCCGTCGTCGTCGCAGCCCCATTTGGCGTCAGCCTGATCCGTTTCACACGGCGGTCCGACTGCGATGGCAATCTCTCGACAAGGCCGGCACGCTCCAAGCGATCGACCAGCCATGTCGCAGTGGAGGGATCGCAGTTCCACTCGCGGGCAAGGGCCCCGATCGGCCTGCCTTCATCGCCCCCAAGCGTAAACAACGCCCGCGCATCATTCGGCGTGAGACCACGCTTTTGCAGGCTCGCCATCCGCTGCGGAGCCGATCGCATCAGGAAATCGAACATCAGCCGCCAAGCTCTGGCTGCCTCCTTTTCACGGCGAGGGACTCTGGTGGTCATGCGGTTCTGTCGGTGTCAGGCGGGTTTGCGGATAACGGACCATCCGAGTGCAAATTTATCGCCCGGTCCGTAAACGGCCGCGTAGAGCAGGCCGGCAAAAAATGTGAAATGGTCGACAAAAGCCCCGAATTCCATCTGATTGCCTTCCCAATGCGACGGACCATGAAATGCGAAGCCTAAAAACAGGACGTAGACGGCGGCAAGCAGAGCCGCTTCGGAAAAGAATGCGCCGGTAAGAAATCCCAGCACAAGCGCGACCTCGAAAATGGCGGCAATCCACGCAAGAAACAGAGGAAGCGGAAATCCTGCCGAAGCGATATAGCCCGCCGTCGCATCCATTCCCTGAAACTTGAACGCTGCCGCCATCGCAAAGACGCCGGCGAATATCAGCCTCGCTACAAGTATTGCCACTGTTTTTGCCATCAGACAGACTCCCTTTCAGATCGTCCGCTCCCGCGCCCCGGTGGAACACTCTTCCGGGCCGACTGTGCCAGGAGATACGGACAACACCGTTGACCGAGCCCTTGAATTTATTTTGATTACTCCAATATTTTTGTCAATCGTATTATATTGCCGTATACGAGAGGAGATGCCAATGCCAGTCAACACGCGGGTTCTCATTGTCGGTGGTGGTCTGAACGGCCTGACGGCTGCGACCCTTCTCGCTCATCATGGCGTCCAGTGCATGGTCGTCGAGCGTCATCCCGGCACATCGATCCAGTACAAGTTCGCCGGTATCTCGCCGCGCAGCATGGAAATCTTCAGGAGTGTCGGCCTCGAGGAGGAGATCCGCTTGCACAAGTACCGGCGATCAGCAGGGTGGCGGGATCGCACGCGGCAAAAACCTGTCCGATCCCGAGCTGCAATGGAGCGGGGCGGCGTGGCCGGACGCGAGTCCGTTCAGCCCCACACAGCCGGCGACATGCGACCAGCATGTGCTCGAACCGATCTTGCGCCGGCGTGCCGAAGCCCTCGGGGCGGATATCCGTTTCGATACCGAGTTCATATCCTTCGAGCAGGATCAGACCGAGGTCCGGGCGAAAATCACGGATCAAGCCAACGGTATCGAGGAATCGGTCAATGCGGACTATCTCATCGCCGCCGACGGCGCCGGCGGCACGCTGCGCGACCGGCTCGGCATCGGCCTGCACGGCCCGGGCGTGCTGCAGCACTGGATGAACATCATCTTCGACACCGATATGTCGGACGAGATCGGCGGCAAGCGCTTCACCTCATGTTTTGTCACCGAGCTCAACGCGACCGTCACGCCGCGTCCGGGCGGGCGCTGGCTGCTTGCGCTGCAATATTTCCCGGAAAAGGGCGAGACGGCCGGAAGACTTCGACGCCGAACGTACGCGGACACTGGTGCGGGCAGCCGCCGGACGGGAGGTGCGGGCAGACCTCGTCGACGCGCGTGCCTGGACAGTTGCTGCGCAGGTGGCCGACCGTTTCCGGCAAGGCCGCGCCTTCCTGATTGGCGACTGCGCCCACCTGATGCCGCCAACGGGGGCTTTCGGCGGCAACACCGGCATCCATGACGCGCACAACCTCGGCTGGAAGCTGGCGTTCGTGCTTAGCGGTGCGGCATCCACGAAATTACTCGACAGCTACGACGCCGAGCGGCGCCCCGTCGTGGAGCGGACCCTGGAGCAGGCGCTGGCGCGCCTGCAGAAGTGGTTCAAGGACCCCGCCGGGCGGCTTCCTCCCGCAGCTGAGATGGTTGAGGACTACGACGTCGTCTTCGGGCAGCGCTATGACGCGGGCGCCATCTTCCCCGAGGGATCACCGCCGCACCGCCCGTTCGAGCCGGTCCGGGAGCTTTCGGGGCGGCCGGGTGCGGATTCCGACGAAGTCGCCCACCTATTCCGATTTGAACTCGCCCACCATTCCGATTTCATCTCGCCCATGATTCCGAGATGATCTCGCCCGGGGGCACGGAGCCTCGCTGGCGGTTAAAATCTGACGTCGGTTTTGGCGGCGGTCAATCCTTCTTTGCGGCGCGTGACCGGGTTTTGCGAATGCTCTCGCCGGCGAGGTCGATCCGGTGCGCGTTGTGGACGAGACGGTCCAGAATGGCGTCGGCGTAGGTGGGATCGCCGATCAGGGCGTGCCATTGCTCGACGGGTGGCTGACTGGTGATGATGGTCGAGCGGCGGCCGTGACGTTCCTCGACAATCTCCAAGAGGTCATGGCGAGCCGCGGTGTCGAGGGGTTGAAGTCCCCAATCATCGAGGATGAGGATTTCGACGCGCGTCAGCGTCTTCATGAGCCGGGCGTAGCGGCCATCGCCGCGCGCGAGCGCCAGCTCACCGAACAGTTTTGGAACGCGCTGGTACAGGACCGAGCGGTTGTCCCGGCAGGCCTTATGGCCAAGCGCGCAGGCCAGCCAGGACTTTCCCAGGCCCGTTTCGCCGCTAAAGATAATGTTGTCGTGGGCGTCGATCCAATCGCCCGCGATGAGCTTCTGGAACAGCGCGCGGTCGAGGCCGCGGGGGATGCGGTAGTCGACGTCCTCGACGACGGCCTGGTGTCTTAATTTGGCGTACTTCAACCGCGAGGCCAGCCGCTTGTCGTGGCGGTAGCTGGTCTCCCGGTCGAGCAGCAGGCCAAGCCCTTCAGCGACCGTGAGGGTCGCCGCTTCGCCCGATGCCATGATCTCGGCAAAGGCCTTGGCCATGCCGAACAGGCCCAGTTCGTTGAGCCGGTCGAGGGTTGGATGATTGAGCATGTCTTTTTCCCTTGGAGTTCAACCCGCAAAGTCTCCACAGGCCCTTCCGCCCGCGGGTGTTGGCCGGAAGGGCCGAACCCGCTCAGTGGTAGTAACGCGGACCACGGATGTTGGTATGGACGATCGCCGGAGCGTCCGTGCCGTGCTTGGCGGCGGCCTGGCGATCGAGATTGTTGTCGAGGATGGACTTGACGGATCGATAGGTGCGGGCACCGATTTCCAGCGCTCGCAGACAGGCAGCTTCGACGCGCTCCCGGCCATAGGATTTGACCAGCCGGATGATGCCCAGGCAGGCGCGAAAGCCCTGTTCGGGATGACGCCGGCTTTCGAGGATCAGTTCACAGAGCATTTCCGTGGATGCGCCGACGGCCGAAGCCTCGCGGCGGAGGCGCTCGATGGTCCAGTCGGCGAAACGCCGGTGGCTGGACGGCATATGCTCGTTGACGGTGGTGTGCTTGTGGTTGCCGGAGTTGCGCTGATGCGCGGCGATACGCTCGCCCTTGCGGAACACCTCGACGGTGCGGGCCGTGATCCGGACGCTGAGCTCCTCGTTGGCGAAGCGGTAGGGCACGCTGTAGTAATGGTCCCCGACCTCGACATGATAGTCGAGGCCGGCCCGGCGCAGACGCCACTCGGCATAGACATAAGGCTCCGCCGGCAATGGCTTGAGCATTGGCCGGTCGAGATCTTCGAACAGCTTGCGGCGCGTGACGCCAAGGCGGCGCAAGGGGCGCTGCTCGTTGATATCGACAAGCATGATCTGGATAGCCTGGTTCAGCTCCGCCAGGGTGTAAAAGCGCCGATGACGCAGGCGGCCCAGCAGGTAGCGCTCAATGATCAAAACGCAGGCTTCAACTTTTGCTTTATCGCGGGGCTTTCGTGGCCTGGCCGGCAGGATGCCGATATCGTAATGGTCCGCCATCTCCGCATAAGTGCGGTTCACCTGCGGGTCGTAGCGGCAGGCCTTGATGACCGCCACTTTGGTGTTGTCCGGCACCAGCAGCTTCGGCACGCCGCCGATCATCTCGAAAGCGTGTGTGTGCGCAGCGATCCAGTCCGGCAGGCTCTGGCTCCAGGTCGCCTCCGCATAGGTGAGGTTCGATGCGCCCATCACCGCGACGAAAATCTGGGCGGCGCGCGTTTCGCCGGTGAGCCGGTTGACGATCACCGGCGCCGTATCGCCGGCGTAATCGACGAACAGCTTCTCCCCGCCCAGATGCGTCTGGCGCATCGTCACCGGAAGATTGCCTTCCCAGGAGCGATAGAGCTCGCAAAAACGCGAATAGCGAAATCCGTCCGGGTACTGCTCGATATATTCGTCCCACAGGATCGACAGCGTCACATGTTTGCGCTTGAGTTCGCGGTGCAGGGCGGCCCAGTCGGGTTCCACGCAGCGGCGATGGCCCCGCTTCTTGCCCGCATTGCTGTAAAGCCGGGCCTCAAGCTCGCCGTCGCTGACCCCTTCGGGCAGCGGCCAGCTTAGATCCGCCGCGGCGATCCGCTTGATCGTCGCCCGTATCGTCGACGGTGCGGCGCCAGTCCGCCGGGCAATCTCCCGGATCGGCACGTCTCCAACCGATAGCAATCGTAAAATCTCGCGCACCTGGCGCATGGTGATCCTCTCCGCTGGCATGGTCTCTCCTTTGGCGTGCAAAGGAGCGAACCCTAATCGGGCCAGCAGAGGCATCCGGCCCCCTCGCACGACCGGGCGGATTTATCCCGGAATGGTGGGCGAGGATTTCTCGGAATAGGTGGGCGCGATCATCCCGGAATCGTGGGCGACTTCACGTCGGAATGATGGGCGGCTTCATCTCGGAATGCTGGGCGCATTCAGCCCGGAATCAGCATTTATCGCCACTATTTGCATTTTGTATTGCTTCGGATTGAATAAGAGGGTGGCATACGCATTGCTTGCATTCGGCTACATGATGTTGGCTCTGAGCCTGACTTTGAAGTTTACGAGCGGGTTTGGGGCTTTGTGTCGGTCAGCCGTTTGATCATGACGGAGATCATGGCGAGCTTGGCGAAGCCCTCAGAGCTGCTGGCGAGGGCTTCGTAATGCGCCATAAGCCGACGATTGCGACGAAGCCAGGAGAAGGTACGCTCGACCACCCAGCGTCGTCGGATGACTTTGAAGCCACCATCCTTGTCGGTACGTTTGACGATCTCGAGTGTAACAGGTTGGGCTGCGAGTTCAGCATTGAGCTTGCGGCTGGCATATCCGCCATCGGCGAAGATTTTGGTGATGAACGGGAACAGGCGGCGCGTCCTGCGGATGAGGCTGGCGGCGCAATCGCGATCTTGCGCGCTGGCCGGGATCACCTCGATGCCGAGCAGCAGCCCGATGGTATCGACGAGCGCGTTCCGCTTGATGCCCTTGGTCTTTTTGCCTGCGTCGTAGCCGACCGGATCGGCGTTGGCCCCCCTTTTTCCGTGGCCTTCACGGCCTGTGTATCGATGATGGCGACGGTCGGAGACGGCTCGCGCCCTTCCGCCTCGCGGCACCGGACGAGCAGTGTGTGATGGATGCGGTCGAGCACGCCGTAGCGAGTTCACTCCCAGAAGTAATTGTAGACCGTCGAACGAGGCGGGAAGCATTTCGGCAGCTGCCGCCATTGGCAGCCGGTGCGCAGCACATAGCGCACCGCGTTGAACACCTCGCGCATATTGGTGTCGCGCGGTCGCCCGCCGCGGCGCGGCGGCGGGATCATCGGCGCGATCAACGCCCACTCGGCATCGGTGATGTCGCTCGGATAACGATCCGTACGCGGTTCATGCTTGATGCGCGCTTCCTCGGTCCACATGGCAGCCCCCTCTGATTCGGCTGCTACATACAGAATCACAACCGATTCTCAGGACTTAAGAACTTTCTGGTCAGGCTCTTAGATAATCGAATATAGTGGCCGAAACTTGCTTCGCCTCCGCTGAGATTTCGTCGTCCGAGTGGAATACATACGCCTCTGAACATTCCACAATTCTCCCAAGAGCCTCGCCGCTCGAGACAACTGTGGTTTTCACAGATACGTGGTCGGGAAACTGCTTTTCGAATTCGTTCCTGTGCGCCTCCTGAAATCCGTCCAACAATTTGTGGACGGTTTGGATGAATTTGGGATCATCGAAGATGTCCCGGTTGTCGTAACCAAGCCCGCGGGCAAGGCTGCGACGTGTCGTTAGGCTCGAGGGCTTGCCGGCCTCTATCCGCTGTATCGTTCTTACATCCAGGTTTGAAGATGCCGCCAGGGCTTCCTGGGACCATTGCGCAGTCTCGCGGATGCACCGCGTCCAAAATCCAAGAAGTTTGGGTTCAAGCGATATGTTTCTCACGTCCATTTGCCTTATCTCGTGTCTAGACCAATGGTTGGAAAGGTGGGCGCGACGGGGCCGACACGGCAGCATCCCGACAAACACCCGCCTAGGCGCTAAATCAGCGCAATGCTCAGGCGTGTGGCTGTGAGACCTACAGGAGCCGGAAGGCCCGTGGACCGTGTGCGGCCATCACAGCAATGATCTCGTCTCCGAATTTTAGCTTCCCTCACGACACGCAGCGGCCTCGCTACCAGCCGCTCAAATCCGTTCCCCCGGCAAATCGCTAGCCTGCATCACCCAGTCAGCGAACTGAGCTTCGTCGAACTCGTCGTCCTCTTGAATATGGACGTAGCGCATGTCCTTGATTTTGGACCCGCCGGGCGGCAAGGGGCGTAGCGATGCGCCACGGAAGAACCCCACCTTCACGTACTTGGTGAAGCAATGAAAGCTGAGGAACCAGCCCTGGCCATCGACGCCATAGAAGGGCGAGTTCCATTTGACCGCCTTGTGCACGCCGGGGACGGTGCGCGTGATGAGCGCGTCGAGGCGGCGCCCGACGCCCTGTTTCCAGCCAGGCATGGCCGCGATGTAAGCCTGGACGGGAGCGTCGCCGTCGCCCTTGGCGATCTGCGGGTTGCCGCCCGCGAGGAGCGCCGGCTTCGCAGCGGCCAGTTTGCCGGCGGCCTTCTTTGCGACCATCCCCGCCTTCAGCCCGCCGTCTCGCCGGTGCGGAAGTCCACATGAATGTGGTTGCCGTCCGGGTCGTAGACGTTGATCTGGAGAATGTCCGTACCCGGAACGCGGCCTTCGCGGGAGGCGACGCCTTCGGCGGCGAGACGGGCGCGGAAGACCTCCAGATCGTCGCCCTGGAGCGCGAAATGCTCCAGCCGCAGATTGACCGCGTCGGAGCTGTGCGCGGGATCGACGCCGACCAGATGCACGATCGGATCGTCGCCCGCATAGAGCCACGCCCCCGGAAAGGCGAAGGGCGGCCGCCAGCCGTCCGTCAGCCCCAGCACGCGCACATACCAGCCGCGCATCTCGTCGAGGCTGGCGGTGCGGATGTTGACGTGATCGAGTTTCATCGGGTCACCCCCTGCCGACGAACGGCATGTTGGTTGCCATGATGGTCTGGAACAGCACGTTGGTGGACAGCGGCAGCTCGGCCATGCGCAGCACCGCGTCCGCGACGTAGCGGACATCCATGGTCGGCTCCGGCTTCAGCGTGCCGTCGGCCTGGGGCACGCCTTTCGACATGCGCTCGGTCATCTCCGAGGCGCAATTGCCGATGTCGATCTGGCCGCAGGCGATGTTATAGGGCCGCCCGTCGAGCGAAATGGTCTTGGTGAGCCCGGTGATGGCGTGTTTCGAGGCAGTGTAAGGCACCGAATTGTAGCGCGGGGCGTGGGCCGAGATCGAGCCGTTGTTGATGATCCGGCCGCCCTGCGGCGACTGCGACTTCATCATCCGGAACGCGCCGCTGGCGATCAGGAACGCGCCGTCGAGATTGATCGAGACGACCTTGCGCCAATCCTCCCACGGCGTGTCGCCGACATCGCGCGGCGGCACGTTGACCCCGGCATTGTTGAACACCGCGTCGAGCCGGCCGTGCGCCTCGCCGATGCGCGCGAACAGCGCCTCCACCGATGACGGGTCGGAGACGTCGCACACGACCGGCATCGCATTCGCGCCAGCTTCCGAGGCGACGCTCTCCAGCTTCTCCCGGCCGCGCGCGGCCAGCACGACCTTGTGGCCGGCATTGGCGAAGGCCCGCGCCGTCGCCGCGCCGATGCCCTGGCTTGCTCCCGTTACGAGAACGACAAGCGATTCACCCATGAAATTTCTCCTTGATCAGGCGGGGACGATATCGTCCTCGAGAAAATAGCGGACATTGTCCTCAAAACTTTCGTCGCGCTTGAAGCCGAGCCTCAGCGCCTTGGCGGGATTGAAATGCGCCTTCCAGCCGAGCACGATGGCCTGAAGCTGCGCGTCGGGCTCCCAGCGGATGCGGTTGACCGGCTCGTCGCCGGCGACGCGGCGCATGGCCTCGACCATCTCGCCGATCGAATAGGTGCGGCCCGGCAGCATGACGCAGCGGTTCTCGCCCCAATCGGCCGCCGGGATCTCGGCGCCAAGCACCAGATTCTCGATGCAGCGGCGCGGCGACAGGAACCAGTGCTCGTAATCGGTGCCGACCGGGCACACCGCCTCCTGCCCCTGAAGCGGCTCGCGGAACATCGACGACATGAACGAGGACGCCGCCTTGTTCGGCTTGCCCGGGCGGATCGAAATGGTCGGCAGCCGCAGGGCGCGTCCGTCGAAGAAGCCCTTGCGCGAGAAGTCGTTGAGCAGCACCTCGGCAGCGGCCTTCTGCGATCCGTAGGACGTCTGCGGGTTCAGATGCGTCCAGTCCTCGATCGGGTCGGGAACCTCGCCGCCATAGACCGCGATGGACGAGGTGAACACCAAGACCGGGTTCGTCCCCAGCGCGCGGGCCGCCTCGAAGACGTTCATCGAGCCGAGCAGGTTGACGTTCATGCCAAGGTCGAACTCGGCTTCGGCCTGGCCCGAGACGATGGCCGCGAGATGGTAGATGACGTCGAACTGGTCGGCGATCAGCGTGTGCGCCTGGGATGGCTTGGTGACGTCGACCGCGCAGGTCACCACCGGGAAGGACGCCGCGACGGCGGGCGGTGCGTGAAGATCTGCGAGCGTCATCTCCGAGATCGGCGCACCGCGCAGGGAGCCGCGCTCGGCAAGCGCCCCGGCCAGCTTCTGCCCGAGGAACCCGCCGCCGCCGATGATGAGGACTTTCATGCTTCAGCCTCCTGGTAGCGCGCGAACCAGCCAAGACCCGCCTCGGTCGCGCCCGCGGGGCGATATTCGCAGCCGACCCAGCCGGCGTAGCCGATCCGGTCGAGCGTGCCCATCAGATGGTGGAAGTCGGTTTCGCCCGCGTCCGGCTCGTGTCGGTCGGGGACGCCCGCGACCTGGACATGGCCGATCAGCGGCTGAAGCGCCTCGATGCGCCGGGTCAGGTCGCCTTCCATGATCTGGCAGTGATAGAGGTCGAGCTGCAGGCGGAGGTTCGGCGCACCGACCTTTTCGATGACATCGCGGGCGTCCGTCGTCGTGGCGAGATGATAGCCGGGAATGTCGCGGCTGTTGATCGGCTCGATGACGAAGCCTTGCTCCGGCGCGCGGGCGCAGGCGCGTTTCAGGTTCTCGATATAGACAGCGCGCGCCTCGGCGCCCTGCGCCAGCCCGGCCATGATGTGGATGTTGCGCGGGCGCAGCGTTTCGGCGTAGCGCAGCGCCTGCTCCAGATCGTCGGCGAAGCGCGCCTCGCCGCCAGGAAGGGCGGCGGCGCCGCGCTCGCCCGCGCCCCAATCGCCCGGCGAGGTGTTGAACAGCGCCTGCTCCAGCCAGTGCTCGTCGAGCCGCGCTCGGATGTCGGCCGGGTCGAACTCATACGGGAACAGATACTCGACCCCGCGAAATCCCGCCCGCCGCGCCGCGCCGAAGCGGTCCAGGAACGGCACCTCGTTGAACATCATCGTCAGATTTGCGGCAAAGCGCGGCATTGGCGTTACCCCGGATAAGCGACGACGCGCTGGCGCTGCTCGCCCAGCCCGTCAATGCCGAGCCGGATCTCGTCGCCCGGCTTCAGCCATGCCTGCGGCTTCATGCCCATGGCGACGCCCTCCGGCGTTCCTGTCGCGATCAGGTCGCCCGGCACGAGGCGGACGAAGCGCGACATGTAGCTGACGATCTCCGCGACGCCGAAGATCATGTCGGCCGTCGTCGAGCGCTGGCGGATCTCGCCGTTGACTTCGAGCCAGCAGCCAAGCGCCTGCGGGTCGGCGATTTCGTCGGCGGTGACCAGCCAGGGGCCGGTCGGGCCGAAGGTCGGCGCGGATTTGCCCTTGATCCACTGGCCGAGGCGCTCGAGCTGGAAATTGCGCTCCGACACGTCGTTGATCACGCAATATCCGGCCACGACGGAAAGCGCATCGGCCTCTGAGACATATTCGGCGACCGCGCCGATGACGATGCCAAGCTCGACCTCGTAGTCGAGCTTGGTGGAGTCCTTCGGCTGCATGACCGGGTCGTTCGGACCGGACAGCGCCGAGGCGGCCTTGGAGAACAGGACAGGCTCGGTGGGCGGCTGCGCGCCGCTTTCGGCGGCGTGCTTAGCGTAGTTCAGGCCGACGCAATGGAAGGTCGGCGTCCACCCGACGCAGGAGCCGATACGCGGCGTGCCTTCTACCAGCGGCAACCCCGAGGCGTCGAGGCTGCGCAGCTTGTCCAGCGCTTTGATCGACACCGTGTCGCCGGCGAAATCGGCGGTGTGGGCGGACAGATCGCGGATGCGGCCGTCGGCATCGACGAGGCCGGGTTTTTCCTGCCCCGGCTGGCCATAGCGCAAGAGTTTCATGCTTTCTCCTCGAAAATTGGCGCCGACCGGCGGCCCCTCTCAGTGATTGTCGCGCGGCAGCGTTCGCGATACGCGCTGATAGGCGGTCGCGAATTCGAGGCAGCCGCCATCGGAAAGCTGGCCGACATTGGTGCGGTACAGCTCCTGCCACGGCGTCTGGTGCGCCGGATAATCCGGTTTCCATTGCGCGCGCCGCTCCGCCCATTCCTCGGGCGGCACCAGCGCATCGAGGCGCCTGTTGTTCAGATCGAGGCGGACCCAGTCGCCGGTCTTCAGCAGCGCCAGACCGCCGCCGACAGCGGCTTCCGGCGAGGCGTTGAGGATCGAGGGGCTCTCCGATGTGCCGGACTGGCGCCCGTCGCCGGCCGTGGGCAGATGCACGATGCCCTGCTTGAGGAGCGCATCCGGCGGCTGCATGTTGACCACCTCCGCCGAGCCGGGATAGCCGACCGGGCCGACATTGCGGATGAACAGCATTGCGGTTTCGTCGATTCCGAGCGCGGGATCGTTGATGCGGGCGTGATAGTCCTCCGGGCCTTCGAATACGATTGCACGGGCCTCATGGACACCCTCCGAGCCCGGCTTGGAGAGGAAGCGGCTGCGGAAATCGTCCGAGATCACGCTGGTCTTCATCAGCGCGGAATCGAACAGATTGCCCGACAGCACCAGGAAACCGGCATCCTGGCGCATCGGGGCCTCGACCGCGCGGATCACGTCGCGGTCGGCACTGCGCACGCCTTCGAGGTTCTCCGCGACCGTCCTGCCGGAAATCGTCGGCGCATCGCCGCGGATCAGCCCGGCCGCGAGCATCTCGCCCATCACCGCCCGGACGCCGCCCGCGCGCTCGAAGGACTCGCCGAGATACCGACCCGCCGGCTGCATATCGACGAGCAGCGGCAGCTTGTAGCCCTCGGACTCCCAATCGTTGATCGACAGCTCGATCCCGGCATGGCGCGCAATCGCCTGGATATGCGGCGGGGCGTTGGTGGAGCCGCCGATGCAGGTGTTGACGCGAATGGCGTTCTCGAAATTCTTCCGCGTCAGAATATCGGACGGCTTCAGGTTCTCGCGCACGATCTCCACCGCCCGCTTGCCGGTCGCGTAGGCCATCTCCATGCGGGCGCGGTAAGGCGCGGGGATCGACGCGCAGCCGGGCAGGCTCATGCCCAGCGCCTCGGCAAGCGCGTTCATGGTCGAGGCGGTGCCCATGGTGTTGCAATGGCCGAGCGAAGGGGCGGAGGCGCAGACGCGGGCCATGAACTCGTCATAGTCGATCTCGCCCGCCGAGAGCAGCCGCCGACTTTCCCATACGACGACGCCCGAGCCGGCCAGCTCGCCGCGCCACCAGCCGTCGAGCATCGGCCCGCCGGAGAGGACGATGGCCGGCAGGTCGACCGTTGCCGCGCCCATCAGCATGGCCGGCGTGGTCTTGTCGCAGCCGGTGGTCAGCACGACGCCGTCGATCGGGATAGCCGTAGAGCACCTCGACCAGCGACAGGTAAGCAAGGTTGCGGTCGAGACCGGCGGTGGGGCGTTTGCCGGTTTCCTGGATCGGATGCACCGGAAATTCCAGAGGGATGCCGCCTGCGTCGCGGATGCCGGCGCGCACCCGGTCGGCAAGGAAGATGTGGATCTTGTTGCACGGGGCAAGGTCCGACCCGGTCTGGGCGATGCCGATGATCGGACGGCCGGATTGCAGCTCCTCGCGTGTATAGCCCTGGTTCTGATAGCGCTCGACATAGAGCGCGGTCATCCCGGGATTGTTGGGGTTGTCGAACCATTCCTGACTGCGCAGGCCCTTGTTCGCGCGCGTGTCTTCAGTCATCGGTCCTCCCGGATGTTTCCTCTCGGGATATCCGATCGCCTTGCGCCGATCCTCCCGCGGGTATTTAAATCGATTAAACTGTTGTGCGCGAAGCCGGTCAAGCGGCGCTGCAAGATAAGGGAGAAACGCCAATGAACGGGATCGACCTCGACGGACGCCGTGCGGTCGTCACCGGCGGTGCGCAAGGGATAGGCCGGGCGGTGGCCGAGCGCCTCATTGCGAGCGGCGCGCAGGTGGCGATCTGGGACGCCGACGGCCAGCTTGGCGCCAAAACCGGCGAGGAGATCGGCGCGCGCTTCGTGCTCGTCGACCTCAGCGACTGGAGTGCCGTGAGCGGTGCGACCGAGCGCACCGCCGCCGCGCTCGGCGGGATCGACATTCTTGTGAACAACGCCGGCGTCGCGGGACTGAACGCGCCGGTGATCGACTATCCGGTCGAGGAATGGCGGCGCGTTCTCTCCATCGACCTCGACAGCGTGTTCCATTGCCTGAAGGCGGTGGCGCCGCTGATGGTGGCCGCGGGATACGGCCGGATCGTCAATGTCGCCTCGATTGCCGGCAAGGAGGGCAACCCCAACGCCTCCGCCTATTCCGCGGCGAAGGCCGGCGTGATCGCGCTGACGAAATCGCTGGGCAAGGAGCTGGCCGGTCACGACATCTCCGTGAACTGCGTGACGCCTGCCGCCGCGCGCACCGCGATCTTCGACCAGATGAAGCCGGAATTCATCGACTATATGCTGTCGAAGATCCCGCGCGGCCGGTTCGTCGAGGTCGGCGAGGTGGCGGCGATGATCGCATGGCTTTGCTCGGCCGAGTGCAGCTTCACCACCGGCGCCGTGTTCGATCTCTCTGGTGGCCGGGCGACCTATTAGCGGCTCGCGACGGCGGGAAGGCGGGCTCAGCCGACCGTCTCCCCGCCGCTCAGCACCGTTCGCCCGACCTTGGCCAGATGCCGTTCGCGCAGCCAGACATAGAGGCCGCTGCTGAGCACGATGGCCGCGCCGGTCAGCACCCAATGGTCCGGCGGCGTGTGGAAAACGATCCAGCTCGACGCCGTCATATAGATCATCTGCACATAGAGGAATGGGGCCAGCGTCGTCGCCGGGGCGTAGCGGTGAGCGATAGTGAGGAACTGGTGCCCGGCCCAGCCGAACACGCCGATCAACCCGAATGCGACCCAGTCGAGCCCGGCCACGGGCCACGTCCAGCCGCCGAGAGCCATCGGCGCGATGCCGATCGTCGCCAGCGTTGCCGCGTAGAATTGCTGCGTCGCGGTGGAGTCGACGCCCGCAAGCTGGCGCGTGAGGATCGCGTAGAAGGCGGTCGTGACCGCGGCTCCCACCGAAAACAGCACCGCCCATTGAAAATCCGCGCTCCATGGCCTGCGTGGCGATGAAGCCGCCGCACAGGCCGACGATGATCGCCGCCCAGCGCCGGATGCCGACCCGCTCGCCGAGCAGCGGGATCGACAGAATGCAGATCCAGAGCGGCACGGTGAAGAAGATCGCCGCGGTCAGCGTCAGCGGCAGATATTGAACGGCGTTGAAATTGCACACCGTCGATGCCAGCAAGGCGGCGCCGCGCGCCGCTTCGAGCCATGGCCGCCCGGTGGTGAACAGCCGTCCGCGCCGGGCCGGCAGGAACAGCGCCGTGACCAGCAGCATGTGCACCGCGTAGCGGGCGAAGACGGCCACCATTGGCGGCATACCGCTAAGCACCAGCCATTTTGCGCAAGTGTCGATGCCGGTGAACAGCAGGCATGCCGTCATGATGAACGCGATGCCGGTCAGCCGCCGGTCTTCGATGGGAGCGATGCTCACGGGCGGGACTGCGTCGGAGGGACCGCCGAAAATGTGATCGGCGCCCGCTTTTCCGGGCACATCGACCCGCGCTCGCGCCCATGCCTTCCGAATTGTCTGCATTCGATCCTCGCCGCGATCTGCTTGCTCTTCTGTGTGATCTCTCCTTAAATCGATTTCAAAAGGCTGCAAAGGAGGGATCGATGGCACGGCTCGACGGTAAGACTGCGTTCTTGACGGCCGCGGGACAGGGAATCGGCGCGGCAACGGCCCGCGCCTTCGCCGATGAAGGCGCGCGGGTGATCGCCACCGACCTTTCCGCCGAGGGGCTTGCCGCGCTCAGCGCCAGCCATCCGGCGATCGTGACCGCAGCGCTCGATGTGCGCGACACGGCGGCGGTCGAGGCGGCTGCGGCCAATGTCGGCGCGGTCGACATCCTCTTCAACTGCGCCGGCTACGTCCACCACGGCACCGTGCTCGATTGCGACGAGGCCGCCTGGGACTTCTCCTTCGACGTCAACGCCAAGTCGATGTGGCGCACGATCCGCGCCTTCCTGCCGAAAATGCTCCAGGCGGGCGGCGGCTCGATCATCAACATCGCTTCGGTGGCGTCCTCGCAAAAGGGCATCCCGAAGCGCTTCGCCTACGGCGCCAGCAAGGCGGCGGTGATCGGGTTGACGAAATCGGTGGCGTCGGATTTCGTCACGCAGGGCATACGCTGCAACGCGATCTGCCCCGGCACCGTGCAGAGCCCGAGCCTCGAAGAACGCATCAAGGCGCTGCCGGGTACCTATGACGAGAACCGCGCCGCCTTTGTCGGACGCCAGCCGATGGGCCGTCTCGGCACGCCGGAGGAAATCGCCGCGCTCGCCGTCTATCTGGCCAGCGACGACAGCGTGTTCATGACCGGAGCGGAGCTCAACATCGACGGCGGCTTGACGATCTGACGGAGCAAAAGTCGCGATCAGAGCGATGTCGATCCGGTCGAAAAAGAACCGATGCCGAAATCCGGGCCAAGCGTATGCTGCGCTTGGTGAGGGGCGCTCATAGCCCGGGCGGAGGTGTGTCATGTTCTTCAATACTTATACCACGATCCATAGCCTTCTCAGTCTGATTGCGATTTTCACAGGGTTGCTCGTGCTGGTCGACCTGCTCGTCGCCCGGCTTCCCAACATCGTCACGGCCGTCTTTCTGCTGACGGCGGTCCTGACCAGCGCCACGGGGTTCGGCTTTACGTTCCGCGGCTTGCTGCCTTCGCATATCGTCGGCGCGATCGCGCTCGTGGTTCTGGCGATTGCGCTCGTCGCCCGCTATGTCGGCCATCGGTCCGGGGCGTGGCGGTGGATCTATGCCGCGACCATGGTGGCGAGCGTCTACTTCCTGGTGTTCGTCGGCATTGCGCAAGCCTTCGCCAAGTTCGGACCCTTGCACGCACTCTCGCCAACGCAGTCGGAGCCGCCTTTCTTCATCGTGCAGGCCGTCGTCCTGGTCATCTTCGTGGCGCTTGGATTTGCCGCGGCCCGGGTGTACCGGCCCAGCATCACGACGATGATGCAGCCGGGCCAGTTTGCGCGCTGAGAAAGCGAAGGAACAATCCGGCGGCTTCAGGGTGAGGCCGCCGTTTGCCGCGTGGGTCAGGCGCCCAGCGAGGCGTCGAGGGTGATCTCGGCGTTCAGCACCTTGGAAACCGGGCAGTTCGCCTTGGCCGTGGCGGCGAGTTCCTGGAACTTGGCATCGTCCGTTCCTGGAATATCCGCACGCAGCGTGAGATGGACCGCGGTGATGGCGAAACCGCCCTCGACCTGCTCCAGCGTCACCTTCGCTTTGGTCTCCATGCGCGTGGCGGTCAGCCCTGCCTCGCCGAGAATGAGCGAGAGCGCCATGGTGAAACAGCCGGCATGGGCGGCGCCAAGAAGCTCTTCCGGATTGGTGCCGCGCTGGCCCTCGAAACGGCTGGCAAATCCATATGGATAGGAGGCGAGCGCGCCGCTTTCCGTCGAGATCGCGCCCTTGCCGTCCTTCAGGCCGCCGGACCATTCCGCGCTGGCATTGCGATTGATTTTCATCGTCAGCTTCCTTGTTGGTGAGACGGCGCGCCCGATGCCGCCGCGTTTGATGCGAACCCTACATCTGTGCGCGAAACTCCAGCCAATCAAGATTTGGGGATGACGGCGCGCCTGCGCCGCCCGACGTGCCAACGGACGGCGATTACTCGCCCGTCGAGGAGGCGGTCAGGCGCGCGCTTCGCGCCCCAGCCTGACGCAGCCCGCATGGCGCATTGCCCTCCGCGCTCCGCCGCTGCATTGTCGACGCAGCATAAACGGCAGCAACAGGTGATCCGCCATGCTTGAAAAATTCGAGCGCTATCCGCTGACCTTCGGGCCGACCCCGATCGAAAAGCTGAGCCGCTTGTCCGCGCATCTCGGCGGCCGCGTCGAAATTTTCGCCAAGCGCGAGGACTGCAATTCCGGCCTCGCTTTCGGCGGCAACAAGATCCGCAAGCTCGAATACATCATTCCCGATGCGATCGCCTCGGGGGCGGACACGCTCGTCACCATCGGCGGCGTTCAGTCGAACCATACGCGCCAGGTTGCGGCGGTTGCGGCCAAGATCGGAATGAAATGCCGGCTGGTGCAGGAAAGCTGGGTGCCGTTTCCCGATGCCGTCTACGACCGCGTCGGCAACATTCTGATGAGCCGCGTCCTGGGCGCCGAGATCGAGCTGGTCGATGAAGGCTTCGATATCGGCATCAGGGGGAGCTGGGAACGTGCGCTCGACGACGTCAAGGCGCAAGGCGGCGTGCCCTATCCCATACCGGCCGGCGCCTCCGTCCACAAATTCGGCGGCCTCGGCTTTGTCGGCTTCGCGGAAGAGGTTCGGGCGCAGGAGCGCGAACTCGGCATCCGCTTCGACGCAATCATCGTCTGCACCGTGACCGGTTCGACCCATGCGGGGATGCTGGTCGGATTCGCCAAGGACGGACGCGCGCGCAACGTCATCGGGATCGACGCCTCCGGCACGCTGGATCAGACCAGGGCTCAGGTGCTCGAGATCGCCCGCAATACGGCGTCCCTCGTCGGCATGGGCGGGATCGCCGACGACGATCTCGTGCTGCTCGACGGCTACGCCTATCCGGCTTACGGCGTCCCGTCTCAGGAGACCAACGAGGCGATCAGGCTGTGCGCGCGCATGGAAGGCATGATGACCGACCCCGTCTATGAGGGCAAATCGATGCAAGGCCTGATCGACCTGGTCCGGAAGGACCACTTCCCTGCCGGCTCGAAGATCCTTTACGCGCATCTCGGCGGCGTTCCGGCGATCAACGGCTACAGCTATCTGTATCGCAACGGCTGACGGCGGCGGCAATCGCGCCGCCGGGACGTTTTGCCTCGACGGCGTTCGCCGGACGCTCCGGTTCCCACCTATGGCTGCAGATCGACCGCTGCCCGGAAGCTGCCGTCCATATAGAACGGCACGGACGAATGCACGTGTGTGATCCGCCATTTTCCGCCGGTCTTGCGCAGGCCGAGGGTCATGCGGTTCCACATCGTGAATGGCCCGCCATGGATCGCAACGCCACTGAGGCGGTTGAGGAAGTGCGCGAAGGCGATATCCTCGGCCGAGGTAATCTTAACGTCGGCGGCCTCGTAGCCGAGCGGCCCGTCGAACGTTGAAAACCACGCTGCGATAGTATTCCGGTCCCAGGGACGGGCCGCATCATATTGCAGCGGCGGCGCCATCAGGAACTGCACATTGCCGTCGGCATAATGGCACATGACGCGATCGGGGTCTTTGCCCCGGTGAGCCTCGGCCCAGTCGGCGATCAGCGCCTGAATCTCGTTTTCAAGCGCCCCGGCGCTCGTCTTGCGCTCTGCGTTGGCGGTGATAGTCATGTTTACGCCTCCATCGTCGTTTCAGCGTGGCCCGTGCCGTGCCACTTGCGACAAGGACGGCTCGGGCGAGGCCTAGCCGACAGGCGGGATGCTTTTTATTTACTCGCGGCGAGGCGCAGATCGGGGGGGCCTCCGCGCGCTGCTTCTGCCAGCCGTCCGAGCTCGGCCAGGGTTCCCTGTTGCTTGGCCAGCGCAAGGGTCCGCTCAAGCTCGGCCTCCGCCTCGTCTTTACGGCCGAGGCCTTTGAGGATCTCATAACGCAGGCGCCGTATGCCGACTTCGGACTGCCGTTCCGCGGTGATGTCCGCCATGGCAATCGCGCCATCGACCTCCGCGAGCGCCCTTTCGACGTCGCCGAGCTTGAGATAGGCGCGCGCCAGACACGCGCCCTGGAACGGCCGGAACGTCCGGCTCTGCAACCGCTCGCACTGGGCGATAGCCGCCTGCATCGTCTCGATGCCTTCAGCAAGATGCCCCTGCTTTGCCAGCATCGTACCCTGATGGAACCGCAGCCAATACTCGAAGAGCTGCAGGTCGTTCTCCTGGCAGAACGCGATCGCCTGTTCAGCGAGCGCTTCGGCCTCTTCGAGCGATCGGCTGTGCGTGGCGACGAACAGATAGGCCGTGAGCGCTGCGGCGGTGGTGACGGAATTCTTACCCTCATGAGCACGGTCGGCCGCCTCTTTCGCCACCCGTGCGGCCTCCATCGGCTCGCCGAGCGCCCAATGGACCGGCGACATATAGGCAAGCGCCAGCACCAACTCGTCGACGCCGAACGTGAAGTCGTCGCCCTTGCGCCGCATGTCCTCGTAGGCATCGATCACGAATTGCAGATGACGCTTCGCCTCGCGGAATTCGCCCATGTTGGAGAGCATTTGGCCCATCGTGCAATTGGCGAGCAATATGCCGTTGCCCGATGCCTCGGCCGCCCTGAGCATTTCCTCGGCAATCAACCGCGCGGCGCGCAGATCGGAGCGGCCGAACCGCACGTTCCACAAGCCGCACAGGATGGTCAGCCGCTCGGCGTCGGGCGTGGTTTCGTCGATCAGCTCATGAGCGCGTTCGAAAATCTGCTGGCCCTCCGTCGCCGCGTAGCCGTGGATCGCCATCACCGACGGGCCAACCGTCGTCAGGAACTGCAGCTCCCACCGGTTGCGCTCCCGGCAGGGCAGGGAGCTCGCCCGGCCGATCAGGTCGAGCCCCTTGGCGAGATGCGCACTGGCCTCCACATTGGCCGACCGCGCGACGGCGAGCCGGGCCGCGGTGAGCCAGGCGTCCAGCGCTTCGGGCACCATTCCAGCTTCGGAAAAATGGTATGCGAGCACTTCCGGGCGGTTGGCGGCCTCTTCGGGAAACTGCGCCTTGATCGACTGTGCCACCGAGGCATGGATCTGCTGCCGGCGACTCTTGGGCAGGCTCTGATATGCGGCCTCCTGCACCAGCGCGTGTTTGAACCTGAGGCCCGCGGGCGCGGTTTCGGTCTGCTTCTGCACGAGCCCGGAACTCGATCAGCGTGCCGATCGCCGGCCGGACCTCTTCCTCGCAAACGCCGAGCACTGCGGCGAGAAGCGCCGATGTGAATTCCCGGCCGATGACGGCGGCGGTCTGGGACACCGGTTTGGCCGGACCGAGACGGTCGAGACGGGACGAGAGCGAGTCCTGAAGGCTTGTCGGAATGACGGAAAGCGGGCCGGAGCTGGCCAATGCAGGATTGGTCTGGACGCCCGCAGCCTCCAGCGTGGCGCGGGTCAGCTCCTCGACGAACAGCGGCACGCCGTTGGCCCGGGCGGCAATCTGCCCCAGAACCTCCGGCGGCAGGTTTCCGTCACCGCTGATCCGGCGCACCATGAGCCCGGCCTCGTGCTCCTCCAGCCCGGCCAGCGCCAGCTTGTAGACATGGTCCAGACAATCCCAGGGCAGGGTGGCTCCGGGCCGGGTGGTGACAAGCAGCAATATGGGCAGATGCGCGACGCGCTCGATCAGCAGATCGAGAAGCTCCAGCGAGCTGGCGTCGGCCCAATGGGCGTCTTCGAATACCACCAGCAGAGGCTTTTGCCTGGAGGTGCTTTCGATCCAGTCGAGCAGAGCCGCCAGTGTCCGGCGCCGCTGCTGGAGCGGGCTCAGCCCATGATGCGGGTAGCGGTCGCTCACGGGCACCGAGAGCAGCTCGGCAATCAGCCGCACGAGCCCCGCCGCCCGCCACGCGGACCCGGAAAGCATCGTCTCCAGCTTGCCCAGCTTTTGCCCAGGCGTGTCTTCGGGCACGAATCCGGCGGCTTGCTCCAGATGCCGGATGAACGGATAGAGCGGGCTTTCGGCATGAAACGGCGAACACTGGAACAACAAGGTGCCTTGAGCATCCACGCCGATGCGCTCATGACACATGCGGGTCAGGCGTGATTTTCCGATCCCGGCGTCGCCGGCGATGAGGATCGTGCGGCCGCTGCCTCCGCGCGCCGCGCGCCACCCGCAGAGCAAATATTCGAGTTCCGCCCGTCTGCCGGTAAACGGCGTCAGCTTCGAGGCGCGGATCGCCTCGAACCGGCTCTGCGCAGAGCTCTCGCCGGTAATCAGCCAGGCATCGACGTCGCCGTCGATGGGGGTGGGCAGCCGCCGGCACTCGAACAGATTGCCGACCAGCGCGTATGTCGCCTCGGCGATGACGATGCCGCCCGGCGCCGCGGCGTTCTGCAAGAGGACGGCCCATCTGGGCGCATCTCCCAGCAGTGCAGGGGACGGCGGCTCGTTTTCTTCAGCGAACTGGCCGATCACGACCGCACTTGTCGCGATGCCGATTCTCACGCTCATGGCAGGCGCGAAATCCGCGCCGAGATGAGGCAGGTCTTCGATGAGCGCGAGGGCGGCACGAACGGCCTGCTCCGCGCTGTGCTCATTGGCCTCCAGCGCCCCGAAACAGACCGTCAGATCGTCACCCGCGAGCGCCCCCGTGACGCCGCCATAAGGGGCAACGATTTCGTTGCAGCGGCGCCGATAAGCGGCGGCCAGCGCATGAACCTCCTCCGGATCGAGCTGAGCGGCCAGGGCGCCGAAGCCGACGAGCCCGCAGGATAGAACCGTAATCTGCTTCCGCTCCAGCGCAAGGGGGGCGAAGGACGGGCGGACCCCGGCGGACGCCGCATCCATGCCCGTCCGCTGCTCCGGATTGTCGCGCATCTCGCGGATGCGGCGCTCCATCGCCTTTGTTGCCGCTTCCGGTTCGACATTGAGCTGTTCCGCGAGGATCTCTTCGCAGCTTCGGAACTGCTTCAGCGCGGCGTTGAAACGGCCTTGCCGGATGTAAAACTCGATCAGGGTGCGATGGACTTCCTCACGCAGCGGATCGAGCGCGAGCAGGCGCGTCGCGATGGTGATGCCGCTTTCGAGATTGCCGACCGCCAGATAATGGCGGAGCAGCCGGCTCAGCACATCGACGGCTCGCTCGTGATATTGCTCACGGGTGGCGCGCAGCCAGGCGTCGAACTCCGCCGCCCGCACGTCGAAGCCCTCCAGGATCGGGCCGCGATAAAGTTTGGCGGCCTGTTCGAGGTCGCTGATCTGCGTGCCGGCTGCGAACGCCTCGAATCGCGCCGTGTCTAGGGGAATCCGCCGGAGGTTCAGCTCGACGGTGTCGCCCGTCGTGGCGAGGCAGTCTTCGAAATCGGGCGCAAAAGCTTTGCGCAGCTGGCTCAAGACCTGCCGCAGACTATCGCGTGCCTGGACTTCCAGGCCGCGGTCCCACAGGAGCGTCGCGAGTTTGGCCCGCGCATGCGGTTGATTCTGGCTCAGGGCCAGATAGGCAAGGAGCGCAGCCGTTTTTTTCGTCGGCAGGCGAATGACGCGCCCGTCATCGCGCTCCAATTGCAGAACACCGAACAGTCTGAGAGATAACCCACTCACGCAACACCCCTCGTCCCATCACGCCCAACGAACTTTTTTTACGGCCTCTTCACGCCCGCATGCCGGCAATTATCACACCAGTCAAACTATAAGAATAGATACCAAGCAGGGTCCGCTTCACTAGCCCCCCCGGCGTCGATCTTTAGGCGGATCAATTTGAGAACCTGCGAATTACTGCCTCGGCTATAAGCCTGTACACAGGCAATAAAAGTATAATAAAGAGCCGCCTTGGATGCTGGTGACGGCGGAAGAGGCGGCTTAAATTTCCTCTGCCGCGATTCCATCACAGCCAGGACATTTGTTCCGCCTCGAATCCGGACACGCCCCCGCCTTCCGCGATGATGTCATCATCACTCGAGTCTGGCCACGAGGGCCGACTGAAACCCGTGCGGGCTCTCTATGCTATCGATAGTTCCCCAGCCTGTGTCAACATGAACGGCGCACCCCTTGGGTACCTCTACGTCGCCAATAATGCCGCTTAGAAATGGCTTAAAATAAGACAGTATTAAACTGTCTGCTTACTTGAAAAATTGCCCAAGAATTAAGATTTGCGCTCTAAATTCAATTGATGTTGTGTGTCTTTGAGAGGACTAAGCCCTTGCTTACGCTATCCAGATTCTTGGCCTTGTGGTTGAAGCTCGACGACGAAAAAGGCGTCACCGCTATCGAATATGGGCTCATCGCGGCGCTGATCGCGCTCTCGATCATCGTTGGCGTCGGGCTCATCGGAACCAATCTGGGCACGCTGTTCAACAATATCGCCGGGCAGCTCGTCGCTCCCAGTTGATGTCGTCCCAGTAAAACGACGTATGGAGCCGGCCGTTGGCCGGCGACCGTATGATGGCAAGCCGATCGCGTATGCGTGACCCTTGCCGGAATGAGGCCAGATGATCCTTCATGTCTTGCATGCTGTGCTATGGGCTGCGGCTCTATCGGCACTCGTGGCAAGCGCATGGACCGACCTGAAGGATCGGATCATACCGAATGAGCTTGCGGGGCTCGTTGCAATCAGCGGTATCGGCCTCAGCCTCGTGCTGAGGCCGGAACAGACCTGGATCAGTCTGCTTGCCGCATTTGCCGTTCTGATCGCGATGGGCGTTATTGCCCATTACGGCATGATGGGCGGCGGTGACGTCAAACTCATCGGCGCGAGCGCCCTTCTGGTCCCCCCGACCCATCTCGGGCAGCTCCTGGTCTTCATTGCCCTCGCCGGCGGACTGCTGAGCTGCGGCTATCTTGCCGCGCGCTACGCGGTCGCGAGAGGCGACGTCCGCGAAGCCGGTCCGTCAGCCGGCGCATCGTTAGACGGCGGGCAGCATCGGCAGGGTTGGCTCTCTATTGAACGCGGACGCATCGCGGCAGGCGGTCCGATGCCCTATGCGCTGGCCATTGTGGCCGGTGTCGCGGCCACTATTGCAGGAGAGCTTCCCCAATGTCTGTTCGCAAGCTTCTGCTCATTCTAGGGTTCGTGTTCATCGTGGC
This sequence comes from uncultured Alphaproteobacteria bacterium, assembly GCA_963727575.1. Lineage (GTDB taxonomy): Bacteria > Pseudomonadota > Alphaproteobacteria > Rhizobiales > Rhodomicrobiaceae > JAHQVI01. The sequence goes on along the minus strand of CAVSIA010000026.1, from coordinate 127,548 downwards.
GGGGCTATCGCTGGCGGTGCTCTGGTTCAACCGGGCGACGCTTCCGACCATCCAGACGGCGCAGCCGGCACCGAGCCGCAACGCGCTGCTTGCGGCTCTCCACCCGCTGCCGTCCGGCACCTTGCTGCGGGAAGGCGATATCGGTTGGAAGGAAATCGCGGCGACCGATCTCCGCCCCGGCCAGCTGCTGCGCGGCGACGTGTCGGAAACCGAGTTTCTCGGCGCCATCACCCGGCGCGACTATGCCGAAGGCGAGCCGATGTCCGCAAGCGAACTGGTCAAGCCGAGCGATCGCCGGTTTCTGTCCGCCGTGCTCCGGCCCGGCCGCCGCGCGGTGTCGATCTCGGTGGATGCGCCGCAGACCGCCTCCGGACTCGTCCTGCCGGGCGATTATGTCGACGTGATCCTGACGCAGAATTTCGGTGACAACATCGCCGGCGCCGAGCACCGGTCCGTCGGCGAGACGGTGCTGCGCAATGTCCGCGTCGTCGCCGTCGACCAGTCTCTCGGCAACGCGACCAAGCCCGCGGGCCAGACCGGCGTGGTCAGCGCGGATGCGCACGTTCCCAAAACCATCACGCTGGAGCTGAGCGAACGGCAGGCCCAGGTGCTGTCCGTCGCCATTCAGCTCGGCAAGCTGCAACTGGCGGTGCGTCCCCTCGAAGGCGCCGGCGTCGCGCTCGCCGACGAGGGCCAGCGGCTGGGGCCGACTTGGGCGTCGGACGTCTCGCGCGCTGTCAAGGAGATGGCCAGCCGGAACATTCAACCGATTTCATCGGGCAGCACGGTGGAAAGCGCGGTTCGCCGTCCGCCGCCGTCGTCCTCGCAATGATTGGGGGCGGCCGATGAAGATCCATCCGATATGTGACGACGGAGACGCGCGGCAATGAGCGCGATCACTCCCCAGCCCGTCAAGCCAGGCGCCGACGCCGCGCCCCGCGTCAAGGTGTTCGTCAACGATCAGGAATTGGAAGGCGTGATCCGGCAGGCGCTCGGCGATCTCGGCATCGAGGACTTCACCGCCACGCCCGGCACCGTCGCCACGGCGACGACACTGCTCGCCAAGCAGCCCTCGCCCCGGCTGCTGATCGTCGACCTTTCCGGCGTCGAGGACCAGGTCTCCAGCATTCTGCATCTGGCCGAAGTCTGCGAGCCGGGCGTCGGCGTGGTCGCTATCGGCAGCAGCAACGACATCTCGCTTTACCGCCAGCTGAAGCATGCCGGCGTCGTCGAATATTTCTTCAAGCCGCTGATCCGCGACCAGGTCGCCCGGTCCTGCAACGACGTTCTGACCGACCGCTTCGACCAGCCCAGCCTGTTTGCGGGCAAGCTGGTCTTCATGCTCGGCGTGCGCGGCGGCGTCGGCGCGACCACCCTTGCAACGAATGCGGCCTGGTATGTTTCCGAAGCGCGCCAGCGTTGGACGATGCTGCTGGATCTGGATCTGCAGAACGGGGACGCATCCCTGCTGTTCGACGCCGCGCCGGGTCAGGCGCTGCGCGAAGCCTTCGAGCGCCCGGAGCGGGTGGACAAGTTGTTCCTGGAGCGCGGTGCGATCCATGTGAACAGGCGGCTCAATCTGCTCGCCTCGCTGGAGCCGCTCGGCAGCACCGTCGAGGGCTCGCAGGAGGCGGTCCGCACACTGCTGGAAAGCCTGTTGCGCCGTTACCGGCTGGTCGTCGTCGACGTGCCGGCGAGCATCGCGGTCTATCTGCCCGAAGTGCTTCAAATGCCCAGCACCTGCGTGCTCGTCGCCAACCCGACGCTGGCCGCCGCGCGCGACCTGGCCCGATGGCGCGACTATATCGGGCCGAATACGCGCGAGCGGCGGACCGTGCAGGTTCTCAATCATACCAACGCGTATGGGGGTCTGACGGAAGCCGAGTTCGCCCGGGCCTGCGGTCAGTCGCCGGAGGTGGTTATCGCCTTCGACCGCGAGCTGGCAATGAGCGCCAATCTGGGCGTGCAGGGTATGCAGAAAAGCTCGCTGTTCAAATTCGGCCTGGTTCGGATGCTCCACGACGTCACGGGGGAGCCGATTGAAAAGCCCTCCTCCATCTTCAGGCGGATATTCGGCTGATGGCTCTGCATTTCCGGAAGAAAATCGAAACCGAACAGCCGGCCGCTCCGGCCACCGCAGCGGCAGCACCCGCCGCCGTCGCACCGCCCGCCGCGGCCGCCAAGGAGGTGCACGCCGAACCGGCGCGGGTTTCGCCGCCGCAGTCGACCGATACCATCCGCGATCAGGTCCTCCTGCGCATCGAGCCGATGGAGGCAGTGCGCCTGAACCGGGGGGAGCTGACGATCTTCGTCAATTCGCTGGTGGCGCTGATTGCGAGCGAGCGCAAGCTTCTCTTGAACCAGGAGGAGCAGGACAAGCTCGCGGTGGCGATCGTCGACGAGATGATCGGCCTCGGTCCGATCGAGCCGTTGCTCAACGATCCGACGGTCTCCGATATTCTGATCAACGGCGCGAACCAGATCTATGCGGAGCGGAAGGGCAAGCTGGAGCTGACCAGTCTGCACTTCCGCCACAACGCCCATGTGCTGCATGTGGCGCAGCGCATCGCCTCCTCGATCGGGCGCAGCGTCGACGAGGCCAGCCCGATGCTCGACGCCCGGCTCGCCGACGGCAGCCGCGTCAACGTCATCATTCCGCCGCTCAGCCTCAACGGCCCGGCGATCTCGATCCGCAAATTCTCCCGGCACATGCTCGGCTTCCAGACCTTCGTCGCCGCCGGATCGGTGTCCCCACCGATGGCGCGCGCGCTGGAAATCGCCGCCCGCTGCCGGCTGAACATCATCGTCTCGGGCGGTACCGGCTCGGGCAAGACCACCATGCTCAATGCCCTGTCGAGCATGATCGATGCCGGCGAGCGCATCGTCACCATCGAGGATGCCGCCGAATTGCAGCTCCAGCAGGAGCATGTGGTCCGGCTGGAGACGCGGCCGCCGAATATCGAGGGCGTCGGCCAGATCGACCAGCGGGCGCTCGTCCGCAACGCACTGCGTATGCGCCCCGACCGCATTATCATGGGCGAGTGCCGCGGTGAGGAGGCGTTCGATATGATGCAGGCCATGAACACCGGCCACGCCGGCTCGATGTCGACCATCCACGCCAACTCCGCCCGCGACGCGCTCGCCCGCATCGAGAACATGATGCTGATGGCCAGCGGCAATCTGCCGACGCGGGCGATCCGTGGCCAGGTCGCCAGCGCTCTCGACATGATCGTCCACACCGAGCGCATGCGCGACGGCGTCCGGCGGGTGACGGAGATTGCCGAGGTCGCCGGTATGGAGGAGGACGTGATCACGCTCGGAAACCTGTTCCACTTCAAATATTCCGGCGAAACCCCGAACGGCGTCCTGAAGGGCACGTTCGAGTCGGCGCCAAGCCGCCCGCGCTTTCTCAACCGGATGGAATATTTCGGACTGGCCGACGATTTCCGCGAAGCGCTCGGTGCGGCGGCGGCCGAAGACATGACGGAGTGATGGGATGCTGATCTATGCCCTGCTTCCGGCGCTTGTGCTGCTCCTGGGCGCGGTGATCATCACCACCGCCTTCGTGATGACGCCGAATGCGAGCGCGGAGATGGAGCGGCGCATCGGCCTTGTCGCCACCCCCACCCCGAGCAAGGCGGCGAGCGCGCCGCTCGCTGCGAAAAAGTCCGAGGGATCGTTGCTGGACGTGCGGGTCAGGCAGTTTTTTGCCGTTGGCTCCGGCCGCAATTGGGGCATGCATGCCGGCGCCGTCGGGCTGCTTTTGATCTGCGCAATTTCCGGGATCCTGGTGACGCTGTTTGCCGCCCGCGCCGTCGGCCTGCCGATATGGATGGCTGCTGCGTCCGGGATTGTCTGCGCGTTTCTGCTGCCCCGCGCCGTACTCTTGCGGGAACAGCGCCGCGCCGAGACCAAGTTCATGGACCTGTTTCCCGACGCCATCGATACGTTGGTCCGTATGCTGCGCGCCGGTCTGCCGATGACCTCGGCGGTGCGGATCGTCGGCATCGAGGGGGCCGCGCCGGTGAACGCGGTGTTCAACATCATCTCCGACCAGGTCAGGATCGGCGTTCCCATCGAGCAGGCACTCGATGCGAGCAGCCGGCAGATCGGCCTAGCCGATTTCCGCTTCTTCGCCGTGGCGGTGCTGCTGCAATATTCGGCGGGCGGCAACATCGCCGCGACGCTCGATATGCTCTCCGGCATCATGCGCAAGCGCCGGGCCGTGCGCATGAAAGCGAAATCGGCGACCGCCGAAATCCGGCTGACCGGCTATGTGCTGGGTTCCTTGCCGTTTCTGACCATCGGCGCGCTCCTGGCGATCCAGCCCGGCTATCTCAGCCCGCTTTTCGCCGATCCGCGCGGCCATGTGATCCTCGGCATGGCCGCCGGCGGCCTGTTCCTCTCCTTCTTCACGATGCGGCAGATGATGCGCAGCGTGTCCAAGGGATAGGGGAGGCCGCGACGATGTCATTCCAGCTTTCCGATCCGAAGCTTCTGCAGGGCCTGACGCCGCTGCTGATCATCGCCGGCCTGCTGGCGATCGGCCTGGCGATGATCGCGTCCGCCTCCGGCGAGCGCGCCAAGATGATGTCCAAGCGGATCGACAAGTTGCGTTGGCAGCCGGCGGGAGCCGCGGGAAAGGCAGGCCAGAAGCGCCGGCCGGAAGGCAAAGTCAATCCGCAGACCGCCGAAGGGCTGACCGACGCCGAGCATCGGCAGATCGTGCGCATTTTCGCCTGGTTCGGTGTCCCGTCCGAGAGCGCGCTCACCTTCTTTAACGGCACGCGCGTGGTGTTGCCGATCGTCCTGGCGCTGTCACCGCTGCCCCTGATGAAAGATCTCTTCGCCGCATGGCCGGCGGCAGGGCTTCTGGTCATGCTGATCCTGGTGGTCATCGGGCGGTTCGTGCCGATGATCATCGTCCGTAAAGGCATCAGCCGCCGCGCCAAGGCGGTCGGCGCCGGATTGCCGGATGCGTTGGAGCTGCTGGCGGTGTGCATCGAGGCCGGTCTCTCGCTGGAGAACGGTCTGCAACGCGTCTCCAGCGAGCTGAAACGGTCGCAGCCTGCCCTTGCCGATGAGCTCGCTCTGACCTGGGCGGAGATCAACATTCTGCCCGAGCGCGACCAGGCGCTCCTCAATCTAGCCGACCGCGTCGATATTCCCAGCGTCCGCTCCGTGGTCAGCACCTTGTCGCAGACCTTGCGATACGGTACCCCGCTGGCGCGGTCGCTGCGCGTGGTCGCCGCCGATGTGCGAAGCGATCAGCTGACCGCGATGGAGGAAAAGGCCAACCGGCTCCCCGCGCTGATGACGGTTCCGGTGATGCTGTTCATCATGCCGACGATCTTCCTGATCATCGGCGGACCGGCGGCGCTGAAGCTGATCGACATCTTCTTCAAGTGAGCGGCGCCGTCCCGATCCGGGAGCCGATCATTCGGGCTTGCCGGTGGCCTCGGGGTCGCGCTTGATGAAGCGGTAGCTCGCATTGAGAAGCTCGATATTGTTGATGACCGTCGCGTTCAGCGGATCGCGTTCGAGCGCCAGGTTGAACTTGTCGCGGGCGCGGACCAGGTCGCCGCGCAGCATGTAGGAATAGCCGATATTGTTGAGGATCTGCGGGGTCTTGCCGCCCAGTCGCAGCGCCTGATCATAGGCGCGGTCGGCCAAGTCGAAACGGCCGATCCGGTCATAGCTCGCCGCCAGCCCGATCCAGGCCGTCAGATCCTCCGGCGCCTTCTCGACCGCGTCGCGGTAATGCCGCTCGGCGGTGCCGAAATCGCCGCGCAGAAAATACTCCTGGCCGAGCCGGGCGCTCTCGTCCGAGGGGTAATATTTGACGTCGCCGGGCGCCTGGATGGTCGGCGTGATCGAGCCGGTATATTCGGTGTCGGGCGACCAGCTCGGCTCGCGCGCGCTTTCGCATCCCAAGAGCGCGACCGGCAGCAGGGCGCATGCAAGGATGGAAATGGGCCGCATCATCTTGACCTCCAAACTGCCTCTCGCTCCGGCCGGGTCACTGGGCCGGTTGTCCGGACTGACCGGACGGCGTCGTGCCTTGGCCGGCCTCGCCGGTGCCGTTCGATGATCCGCTTCCGCCGGACGGCCCGAACAGCGCCATGCCTTGCGGCTGCGATGCGGCCGGCGCGGCGTTGGGATTGTGGTAGCGCTCGATGGCGCCGACCATGCGTGTGCCATCGCCGGGGATGCGGCGGTTGTGGACGTAGGGCGGCCATGGCGTGATCACATGGGTCGCGGCGTTGACGTTCTGGGCGTTGCCCGCGCTGGGCGTGACGGCATCGATCCGCTGCCTGTAGGGCGAAAAGATATCCTCCCAGTCATAGTCGTCCGCCTGCGCGCCGCCGCATGTCAGCAGAAATGCGCCGCAGACGAGCCCTGCCGTCCTGATCATTTCCATGTCGTCTCCCCCGCCCGCGCCGGGCGATATGCGTTCGCCGGCGCACCGATGATGTGTCCATAGGGGCCGTTCGACCCGCCGCCGGCGGTGACGTAGTCCCGGTATTTCTTGCGCAGATCCATCCGACCGTTCAGGAAGAAATCGACATCGTTCGAGGGGATCCGCTGATCGAGCGGTCCGGCCAGTTGCTGGCCTGGAGCCGCCGGGGCGACCAGATGCGGCGTCACGATCACGACGAGGTCGGTTTCCTTCTGCTGATAGGACGAGCTGCGGAACAAAGCGCCCAAGACCGGGAGCGATCCGATCCATGGCACTTGCGCGATGTCGCGCAGGCCCTCGCTCTGAAGCAGCCCGCTGATGGCGAAGCTCTGGCCGTCTCGCAACTCGATGGTGGTTTTCGTCTCTCGCTTCGACAAGGCGGGGATGCGGTATCCCTGTACGATGACGGCGTTGGAATAGTCGAGCTGGCTGACCGTCGGGGCGATGTGCAGGTTGATGATGCCGGCGTTCTGGACGGTCGGCAGAAAGGAGAGCTGCACGCCGAACGGCTTGTATTCGACCGTGATCAGCGGAACCGAGCCGCCCGATGGCTGCACCACGGGAACGGGGATCTCGCCACCTGCGAGGAAGCTGGCCGCGTCCCCGGAGAGCGCGACCAGATTGGGTTCGGCGAGCAGGCGCACGAGGCCTTTTTTCTCCAGCGCGCTGATCAGTACGTCGAGGCTGACACCCTGGTTGAGCACGCTGGCGACCGCGATGCTGAACGGCTCGCTGGTTGCACCGGAGGCGAGCGTGCGCACGGCCTGGAACAGCGGCAGGCTGCCGCCGCCGCCGACCACGTTCGGTATGCCGAGGCCGGTGTTGACGCCGCGGTCGCCCTGTCCGTTGGCGCCGTACCAATTGACGCCGATCTCCCGCGCCGCGTTCCGGTTGACCTCCATATAGCGGACCTTCAGCATGACCTGCTGCGGCTGGCCGATCTTCATCGCGTTGATGACGGATGTGCCCGGCGCCATTGCCTTGGCGATCGACACCGCCCGCTCGGCGTCCACGGCGTTCTTCGCCGTGCCGCTGAGCACGACCTGATCATTGGCGCCGGCGATGTGGATGCCGGGGCTTTCGATGCTGGATTGGATGCTCTCGGCGATATGATCGGTATCGAGCGTCACGTCGACATCGACGACGGTGACCAGCTCCTTCTGGTCGTCGAACACCGAGATGTTCGTCGTGCCGACCTTCTTGCCCTGGACGTAGAGCACCCGGTTGGACATCGGCAGAACGTCGGCGATGTCCGGCGAGCCGACGACGGCGGTGTGGAACGGCAGGTCGAGCTTGATGGTGCGCGATTTGTGGCGGGTTACGGCGATGCGGCGGACATAAGCACCGTTTTCGGCGACGGCGCTGGTGAAGGCATCCGACTTCGCGCCCGAATTGGCCTTTTCCGCGCTTGCCGGCCGGCCGGCTGCCGCTGTCAGCATCGCGGCGGCGCACAACAGAATGAGGCTCCGAATTGCCGGCCCTCGTGCGGTCGGCCATGTGATTCGTCGCCTCGATTGCCGTGTCCCCCCTGCGGATTGCGCCATGCCCCTTACCTTCCAAGCCCCAAAAACGTCGATATCCACAACTTTTAATTGAATTTATGTCGCATACACGCGTTCGCTCAGGTGCGCAATCACCTGAGCGCCATGGCGGCGAAAATTCGATTGTCGCGGGGTCGAGGCGCTACAGCGGGTAGCAGGCCGATACGGTGAGGGTAATGGCGTTGGGCAGGTCGTCCGGTTGCGGACCGCCCAGCCAGGGGATCAGGATGGGAAAGTCGTAATTCGCGGTGACGCTCGCGCCGCATGCCTCGGTCTGCGCGGTGAAGGTCCCCGCCGTGACGCCCAGGCCCCAGGCTTCGGATACGGCCCGGTCGGCGATTTGCGCCGCTGTTCCGCAAGCGCTGGGGTTGATCGCGGCGCAGCGGGCGGAAGCCTCGACCGCGCGGTTCAGGGTCGTATACGTCCAGATCAGGCGTCCGGCATCCATTGCGCCCAGGATCAGCAGCAGCAGCGCGGGGAGCGTCAGCCCGTATTCCAGGGCCATCGACCCTGCGGTCCCTAAAATTCTCCATGATTTCGGTTTGCGCGCCATGGCTCAGTACATCCTGACCACCGCCTCGCCCGAGATCGCAACCGGCGCCACAAGGCCGGAGAACGACAGCAGCGGATCGTGGGTGATCCGGGCGGTAATTCGCAGATATTGCCCCGGAGCGGTGCCGTCGGAGCAGGTGGTGGCGCACGCCGTATCGGCGATGCCGCCGGCGGTCGGACAACCGCAGAATTGCGTCGGCGCGGGCGCCGCGGTGATGCCGGCGGCCGGGGTGGCGTTCAGCACCGCTCCAGTGATTCCGGCGGTGTCGAAGCCGTGCCTGGATGCGTAGACGGCTCCGGCCTCGGCGGCGTTCTGCGCCTCCATGCCCTGATAGACGGCGGAGCCGACCTCGACCGTTGCCACCACCAGCATGATCAGGAACGGCGCCATCAAGCCGAACTCCAGTGCCGCCGTGCCGGCCTTGCACCGAAGCCAGTCGGTCGCCTTGCGGATGCCGTTGAGGCGGAACATCGTGCGCACCTCCTTCATTCGACGAGCTGAGCGGGCGGTCCGATCGGCTTTACGCCGGTCGCGTCGCAATTATTGCTCAGCCTTGCATTGTTCATCATCTGAATTTCCCGGGCGATTGCCTGCGTGCAGCCATTCGGATTGGTCGAGCCGTTATTGTCGATTTCGAGGATCTGGTTCGGGAAATAGATCGCGCCCTGAATGTTCAGAATGGCGTTGTTGCTGAATTTTTGCAGGATCGAAGCGGTTCCGTCGCGCGGACCGAAAAAAGCCAGCCCCGCATAGTCGCCGCTTGTCGGCGCCGTGATGTTGAGAATGGCGTTGTTGTTAATGTCGATGGCGTAGTTGCCTGTGACGATCAAAGTGACGCCCTCGGTAGCGTTCACGACGACATTGTTTTTCAGCGCCAGTTTGTTGTCGATGTAATAGATGCCTGGGGCGAGGTTGAGCGTGGCGTTGTTCTTGAAATCCAATCCGCTGCAGAAATGCCCCGGCGTCAGATAGCGGGTGACATTGTTGCTGCCGGAGCCCGATTGGCCTGTGCAGGCAGGCGCGGCCTGCAGCGCCACGTCGGCGTAAGGATCGGCGATGGCGGGGCCGTGCTGGATCAGCGGGTCGCCGTAAAGATGCGCGTTGTTCGACAGGGCCCACTCGCCCCGCGTGATGACCGGGCCATTCATCGCGGCATTATTTTTCAGCACCAGGGCCGTGTCGCTGTTGGAATTGACGGCGACGCCGCAGTCCGGGTCGGCAACGGTGGCGTTGTTGGCGACATACATGGCCTGCGGTGCGGTCGGGTCCAGCGCCAGGATGCAGAAGCGGCCGGTTGCGCTTCGGGACGCCACCGAGCGGGTGCCGACATTGACGGTGTCGTCGCCGAACAGCCGCATCATCGACAGGTCCTGCGGCTGGGCGATGATCACTTCGACGGCGCCGGTATTGCCTGCCTGGGCGCCGCTGACCGGCGGCACGTTGACCGTGACGGTGACCCGGCCCGTGCCGTGGACGAAGCCGAGGTCGGCGGCGACCGCGCGTGCTTCGCTCTCCGGATCGCGGGGGAACGCCTGCGACAACGCCATCGCGCCGCTGAGCGCAGCGGAATCGGCGGCCGACTGCATCTGGCGATGCTTGTAGATCAGGAACGTGCCTTCCGTGCCGAGGCCGACCATGCCCAGCAGCACGACCAGCCCGACACCGATCTGCACCGCGACGCTGCCGCTGCGGGCGGCGATCGCGCTTTGCGCCGATGATGCAATTCGACTGAACATCTCTCGATCCGGAGCCAGGCGGGCGGCCTGTCCCAGGCTCCATCAGACAAGGGGCTACGCATGGTCGGCGCGCTCTCACGGGCCAACCCTGAATCTTTCCATAAAAAGCTTACCGATTGATGAGCGGCACTTGGGAGGCTTCCCGCCTCAATGCCGCAAAAGCGCCGCGCAGCCTTGCCAGATCAGGGTGAGCGAGAGGATCATCACCAGCGTGTAGGCGATCTTGTAGAACAATTCGAACGGGGTGACGCGGACCAGCCAGATCCCGGCAAAATTGGCCGCGATGGCCAGCGGCATCAGCGCGAGCGAGATCAGAATTCCGTCGGTGGAGAAATTGCCCAGCGCGACATAAGGCAGGACTTTCAGCCAGTTGACGACGGCAAAGAAGATCGTCGTCGTGCCGACAAGCGTCAGCTTGGGCAATTGCTGCGGCAGGATATAGACCTGGAAGGGCGGCCCGCCGGCATTGGCGAAGGCGGAGGTGAAGCCCGAGACCGCGCCCCAGAAGACGCCGCTCGGCCCATGGCCCTCCGAGCGCTCAGGTTTGCGCCCGAACCAGACATTGAGCACGAAGGACAGGCCGATTCCGCCGACGATCAGCCGGACGATCGGCTCCGGCACCTGCATCGCCAGCGCCCAGGCGATGCCGATACCCACCGCCGCGCCGGGCAGCATCAGCTTCAGGTTCCGCGCGCTCCAGTCTCGCCGGTAGACAAAGACCGAGATCGCGTCCTGAACGATGAGGATCGGCAGCAAAAGGGCGGCGGCCTCGAATGGTGGCACGACGAGCGCGACGAGCGGGGTGGCGACGGTGCCGGCGCCGGCAAAGCCGCCCTTGGCGAGGCCGAGCGCGATGACTGCCGGGATAGCGGCGGCGAGGAAATAGGGATCGCTCAACAAGCCCTTACGTCCCCAACGGGCAAGACCCGCATCGGCCGGTGCTCGCCTGAGCGACAGCGGGCGCGGCATTCCGGCGCAGGAGCAGGGCAGCAGTGGTCCGCCGAAGGCGCCCCCCGACCGGCTTTCCAGAATTTGGCATGAGAATCCCGATTGTTGTACGGCGGGCCGAGAATAGAGATTTGCCGTTGCTAATCAAGGCCGTTTCGCTGGTGTCCGCCATTTCGACGGTCGCTGGAGGAGGCTGCCAGGCCGGTCGATAGCGGTTTGCCCGGGACGCCGGTGCCACCTCCCCGGCGGCAGCGGCGGACCCGTTTTGAAGCCCTGCTTAAGGTTGTGTCAGCAGGTCATGCACGCCTTGGCAAGGTTTGACGCGCAGGATCCCTTCGAACTCAACAGGATCTGCAAAGGATCACCAAAATGTCTGTCTCTTCAGTCGGTTCCGTCTCCAACGCTCCCACCCCGGTCCAGACCTCGCGCGTCGCGAAACAGGATCAGGATCAGGACGACAAGAAAACCCAGAACGCCCAGCCTGCTGCGCCGGCCCAGTCCAATGACGGTGATGCCGACGACGCAGGTGCAGCTTCGACGGCGATCGCCCGCAGCGCGGCTTCCGTCCAGGCGGCGCTTGCCGGCCTGAAGGTCGGCGGCTGACGCTTCCCGCTTCGGCAATCATTCCGTCGGTATACCTTGAACGGCGCCAATCGGCGCCGTTTCAGCGTTCAAGCAGGATTGCGTTCTCGGCTGCGATTTGCGTCACCTTAGTGATCTGCTCAGAGCAGGCGCTCGTTCTAGACGGCGGCGGATGCTTCGGACAGAGCCTGCCGCATGGTTTCGCCGACCACGCTGGCATTCGGCGCGATGCGAATGCCGACCGCCTTCAGCGCGGCGATCTTGCTCTCGGCGCTGCCCTGGCCGCCGGCCATGAACGCGCCGGCGTGGCCCATGCGCCTTTCGCGCGGCGCGTTGCGTCCGACGACGAGGGCGACAATCGGCTTGCGCGGGCGCAGCTTGGCGACGAGCGCCGCCGTCTCCTCTTCCTCGGTGCCGCCGATCTCGCCAACCAGGATGACGCCGCGCGTCTCCGGGTCTTCGACGAAAAGCTCAAGGCAGGTCTTCAGGTCGACGCCGTGAATCGGGTCGCCGCCGACGCCCACCGTCGTCGATTGGCCGAGCCCGGCCGCCGTCACCTGCGCCACGACTTCGCTGGTCAGCGAGGCCGAGCGCGAGGCGATGCCGATGCCGCCGCGGCGCGCGTCGACCGTGGTCATTACGCCGAGCTGGACGACGCCGGGTGCCAGAATGCCTTGCGAGTTCGGTCCGATGAGGCGGGTCTTGGAGCCTTCGAGCGCCTGCCGCACACGGATCATATCGAGGACGGGCACGCGCTCGGTGACGCAGACCAGCAGCGGGATCTCGGCTTCGATGGCTTCGATCATCGCCGCGGCTGCGTGGAGCGGCGGCACGAACAGGATGCTGGCATTGGCGTCGGTCGCCTCTTTCGCGGCGTGGACGGTGTCGAACACCGGCAGATCGAGCGCCTTGCTGCCGCCCTTACCCGGCGTCACCCCGGCGACGATCTTAGTGCCGTAGGCGATCATGCGCTGGGTGTGATAGCTGCCCGCATGTCCGGTCATGCCCTGGCAGATTGCGCGCGTGTTCGCGCCGACAAGGATCGCCATTACGCAATCTCCCTGGATACCATTGTAACGACGCGTTGCGCGGCGTCGGTGATGCTCGCGCCTTCGACGAAACGGATGCCGAAGCTCCTCAGGCGATCCCGTGCGAAATCGGCATTGTTGCCGGCGAGGCGCACAACCAGCGGCACGCTCCGGCCGCCACGGCGCATGGCGATGCCGATACCCTCCGCGATGGTGTCGCAGCGCTGCATACCGCCGCCATGGACGTTGAGCAGCACGGCACGCACCGATTTGTTGGCGAGCACGAGACCGAAGGCGAAAGCGATGTCCAGGCTGGTGGCGGTGGTACGCACATCCATGAAATTCGCCGGGCGTCCGCCGGCATCGGCAAGGCTGTCGAGCGTGGCGAGGGCGAGCCCGGCACCGTTGACGACGACGCCGATATCGCCGTCCAGGGCGAGGTAGTTGATGTGCCGGCGGTCGGCGGCGACCTCGGCCGGATCGCCATCGACATTGGCGTCGGCCTGCCGCAGCGCCGCAAGGTCCGGATGACGGAGCATGGCGTTGTCGTCGATGGTCATCTTGGCGTCGACGGCGATGAAGCGCCCGTCGGCGGTGACCGTCAGCGGATTGATCTCGATGAGCGTTGCGTCCAGCTCGATCAGCGTGTTGGCCAGAAGCTGAAGCAGGGCGGCGAACTCGTCGATCCGCGCGGTCGCCGGGGCGATCTGTTTCGCCAACGCGGCGAAATCGCCGATGGCCGCGTCACCGCCGATCCTGAGGACAAGGCGCTTGAGCTGACCGCGATCGCGCACGGCCGTGGGGTCGCTGTCGTCGACCGGGGCGCTGCTGCCGAGCAGGACGACCTCGCCTGCGGCCCTGTCGACGGCGACGGAGACATAAAGATTGGTCAGCGCGGTGACGGCTTCCTCGACATAGACCCAGCGGACCATCTCGCCGCCCGGGCCGGTCTGGCGCGTCACGAGAGGTTTGCCGAGCATCGCGGCTGCGGCGGCGCGGACCTCTTCCGGCGTTTCCGCGAACCGGATGCCGCCGCCTGCCATGCGGTCGCCGGCCGGGACCTGCGCCTTGACCACGTAGCGGCCGGGTCCCATTCCGCGCGCGGCCCGTTCCGCATCGTCGGGCCGTCCTGCGACGCGGCCCGTGGCGATCGGCACGCCCCGCCGGGACAACAATTCCTTGGCCAGGAACTCGTGTAAAAACATGGGCCTTCCTCCGTGCACGCCGTAACGTGCCTAGCCCCGTTCCAACCCTCCATGGGTGCCGATGTTCGGCATACGCGACTGCTCATGAAGGCGGCAGAGCTTCTTGGTATGCCAAATACCATATCCCAAGCATATGGGCCTGTCGAGGCGAACCTTACCCACCGACCCTAGCTTCTGCCAGATCAGTTCCGGCAATGACTCAACACATTCGAAAAAAGCTTTTAACGCGACAGGTAATATGCGCCGTTTTACATTGCAGAGCACCAAATATGTTGCAGAGCACAAAAACAGCGTTGCGCCCGGTCGGAAAATCTTCGGTCTTATACCTTGCTCTCATGGGAAAAAGCGGCAACCTTTTAGATCCAGACGATACATTACTTACTAAAACATTGCCAAGTTCCGCGATTGTGGCATACAATCGACCACACACCAGATGAAGGGCCGCAATCGAACGGCCCGAGCTTAAGGGTCGGATTTGAACGGCCTGGCACGAGATGGTGGTCGGCGGTAAGCGCGTTCACGCCAAGGAAATAGCGCCCCCGATCGCCTTTTTGTTGAAGCGCATCCCGCGCTTTGCACTAAGGGAGGAAGCTTGATGAAAAGCATAACATCACAGTTCTACGCCTCAGGCATTGCACTCGGTCTGGGGTTGGCCGCCCTCGGCTCCGTGCAGCCTGCGTATGCCTGGGAGCCCACCAGAAACATTGAATTCGTCGTTCCTGCCGGCAATGGCGGCGGCGCCGACCAGATGGCTCGCCTGATCCAGGGCATTATTCAGAAGCATAAGCTCATTCCGACCTCGATGGTCGTCATCAACAAGAAGGGCGGGTCCGGAGCGGAAGGCTTCCTCTTCGTCAAGAATGCCAAGAGCGACCCCCACAAGCTCATCATTACCCTGTCCAACGTCTTCACCACGCCGCTTGCCACCGGATCGCCCTTCAGCTGGAAGGATTACACGCCGGTCGCGATGATGGCGCTCGACGAGTTCGTGTTCTGGGTGAATGCCGAGACGGCTTACAAGACGCCCCAGGAATATCTGGACGCGGTCAAGAAGGAGCCGGGCAAGTTCAAGATGGGCGGCACGGGATCCAAGCAGGAAGACCAGATCATCACCGCCGCGATCGAACAGCAGACCGGCGTGAAGTTCACCTACTTGCCTTATTCAGGCGGCGGCACCGTCGCAACCCAGCTCGCTGGCAAGCACATTGACTCCGACGTCAACAACCCGATCGAGGCCGTGGCGCTCTGGCGTGCCGGCAAGGTGCGTCCGCTCTGCGTTTTCGACGAGCAGCGCATGCCTTATCCGGACAAGATCACCGAGACCGAGTCCTGGAAGGACCTCCCGACCTGCAAGGAATCCGGGCTCGACGTCGAGTATACGATGCTGCGCGGTATCATGGCCGCGCCGGACGTGCCTGCCGATGTCGTCTCCTATTATGTCGATCTGCTCAAGAAAGTCCGCGAGACCGACGAGTGGAAGGCCTTCATGGCGACCGGTGCGTTCAACCAGAGCTTCATGTCGGGCGACGAGTTCCAGAAATGGCTCGAAAAGGCCGCCCAGCGCCATCAAGAGCTGATGGAAAAGGCCGGCTTCCTCGCCAAAGGCTAAGCTGAAGCAAACAGGGGAGCACCGGATGTGCTCCCCTCCCTTATGTTCCTGATTTTCTGTCTCCCTAAGGACGCCTCGCCAAGAACGGTGCGGCTGCCTGCGAATCCGAGATCTATGCGATGAGCGAAGGCCCCAATAATTCTCAAGAGACCCCAGTGGTGATCTCCAATCGCAGCGTGGAAATCATCGTCGCGCTGATGCTGATGGCGATCGCCACGGTCGTGCTGGTCGACAGCTACATACTGGGCGCGGGCTGGGCACCTTTTGTTGGACCGGAATCCGGCTATTTCCCCTTCTATGTGTCCCTGATCATGTTGCTCTCCGCCGGAGCGACGCTGGTCCAGAATGCGTTCAGCAGCAAAAAGAGCGGTGGGTTCATCCAGCGGCACGAAGGCTTGATGGTGCTTCAGGTTCTCATACCGATGATCATCTTCGTGGTGTTGACCATCTATATCGGGATCTACGTGTCGGCGTTCCTGTTCCTGATGTTCTTCATGATGTGGCTCGGCGGATATCGTCTGTATACCGCGATTCCGGTGGCGCTCGCCGTCCCGGCCATATTGTTCCTGGTGTTTGAAATCTGGTTCCTCGTGCCGCTGCCCAAGGGACCGCTGGAGGCAATGCTCGGCTATTGATCCCGGGCGCCTTCGGACGGCGGCGTGCGGATAAGCCGCCGCGAGCAATAGCAAATGCGGCAGGAACCAAACGCCGCGCCTTTTAAGGGAGGTCTCCTTGTTAGACGCGTTCTTCTCGCTGATGCACGGGTTTGAGGTTCTGCTCACCCCGATCAACATCGGCTACATGATTGTCGGCGTGTTGTTCGGCATTCTGCTGGGCTTTCTGCCCGGCGTCGGCGGCGCGAACGGCATTGCCATTCTGCTGCCGCTAACCTTTTCCATGCCCCCGACCACGGCCGTCATCATGCTTGCGGCCATCTATTGGGGCGCATTGTTCGGCGGCGCCATCAGCGCCATCCTGTTCAATATCCCGGGCGAACCATGGTCGGTGGCGACAACCTTCGACGGTCACCCGCTGGCGCAGCAGGGCCGCGCCGGTGAAGCGCTCACCGCCGCACTCAGCTCCTCCTTCATCGGCGCGCTGATCGCGGTGATCGTGCTCACCTTCCTGGCGCCGATCGTCGCCAGTTTCGCGCTCGATTTCGGTCCACCGGAATTCTTCGCCGTCTATCTGCTGACATTCTGCAGCTTCGTCGGCATGGGCAAGCAATCGCCGTTCAAGATCATCACTGCGATGATGTTCGGCTTCGCACTCGCCTCCGTCGGCACCGACAGCATTACCGGCGGTCTGCGCCTTACATTCGGCACCGAGACGCTGCTGACCGGCTTCCACTTCCTGATCGCGGTCATCGGCCTGTTCGGCATCGGCGAAATCCTGGTAACGATCGAAAAGGGCCTGGCCTTCGAGGGCCGGAGCGCCAAGATCAACCCGTGGGTCGTGCTCCAGACATGGGCCAAGCTGCCGCAATATTGGGCGACGATCCTGCGCAGCTCCGCGGTCGGCTGCTGGCTCGGCATCACGCCGGGCGGCGCAACGCCGGCCTCCTTCATGAGCTACGGCATGGCCAAGCGCTTCTCCAAGAACGGCCATAAGTTCGGCACCGGAGAGCTGGAAGGCGTCGTCGCTCCGGAAACGGCTGCCCACGCCGCCGGCACCAGCGCGCTGCTGCCGATGCTGACGCTCGGCATTCCCGGATCGCCGACCGCAGCGGTGCTGCTCGGCGGCCTCCTGATCTGGGGTCTGCAACCCGGACCGCTGCTGTTCACCGAACAGCCGGACTTCGTCTGGGGCCTGATCGCCTCGATCTATCTGGGCAACGTGGTGGGCCTCGCCATCGTGCTGACGACGGTGCCGCTATGGGCGAGCATCATGCGAATTCCCTTCTCGGTGATTGCGCCTATCATCATCGTCGTGTGCGCCATCGGCTCCTATACGCTGTCGAACGCTCCGTCCGACATCCTGTTCATGGTGATGTTCGGTGTCATCGGCTACCTGTTCAAAAAGCTGAACTACCCGCTTGCGCCGATGGTGCTGGCGATCGTTTTGGGCAATCGTGCCGAGGAATCCTTCCGTCAGTCGCTGCTCGGCTCGCAGGGTGACCTGTCCGTGTTCTGGTCGAACCCGTTGGTCGGCAGCATCACGGGATTGAGCATGATCATGCTGTTCTGGCCGCTCATCAATTACGGGTTCGACACGCTGAAGCAGAGGCTTCGGCAGCAGGAAGCCGCGTAAGGAGCGCTACGGATGGCTGGTGCGTCCAACGGCGGATGGAATGGCAGGACGGATTGCGGTGGGGTGCGGCGCTGTGCGCCCACCCCGGACGCCGCAATCCGGTCCGATCCTAGACGGGATCCGCTTGCAGGCTCGTTCTGGTGTGTGGTATACCAGTGGACCAGAGCGAGTGCTGCTTCCGATGCCGGCTTCGTGGGCATTTCCGGCGCAGCAACTCAGACGACATAGGCGACCAATGGCCAATCTTCAGCTCACCATCAAGCCGATCGAGGAAAGCTTCAGCCTGAAGTCCAAGATCTACGATTCGCTGAAGACGGCGATCCAGACCATGAACATTTACGGCCCAGACGCCGATCTTCGGCTCGACGAGCGGCGGCTTTCGGAGCAGTTCGGCATCAGCCGCACGCCATTGCGCGAGGCGCTCGCCCGGCTCGATCAGGAGGGGCTGGTCCGCATCGTCCCCCGGCGCGGCATCTATATCGTGCGCAAGTCCAAGGCCGAGATCCTCGAGATGATCACGGTCTGGGCGGCGCTGGAGAGCATGGCGGCGCGTCTTGCCACAAAGCAGGCGTCGGACGAGGAGCTCGCCAGCCTGCACGGCTTGGTCGATGTCTTCGGTGTCGACGAGGTCGCGCAGAGGATGGGCGAATATTCTGACGCCAATATCCGGTTTCATCAGGCCATTATCGGCTTCAGCGGTTGCTCGCTGATCGTCGATATCACCAACAGCCTGTTCTTTCATGTCCGCGCCATCCGGCAGCGCACGATCTTTGAGAACGAGCGGGTCAAGCGCTCGATCGTCGATCACAAGGAAATCGTTGCGGCTCTCGAGGCCCGCGACACTGAGCGGGCGGAGCGCCTCGTGCGGGAACACACGCTGAAGCTCCGCGACCATGTAGAACGCTTCGTGAACCTCGATTGATCGGATCGAGGGGCGAATAGCGAAGTAAGGGAGAAATGAATGTCGACTGCAACAGCGCAGAGCGTTGATGCCAGTAACGATGAAGCCGGCGCGGCGCATGCGCTGACAGACGGCTTTCATCTCGTCATCGACGCACTCAAGCTCAACGACATCAACACGATCTACGGTGTGCCTGGCATTCCGATCACGGATCTGGGCCGCTTCGCGCAGGCTCAGGGCATGCGGGTCATCTCGTTCCGGCACGAGCAGCATGCCGGCAACGCGGCGGCGATCGCCGGCTTTCTGACGCAGAAGCCGGGCATCTGCCTCACCGTCTCGGCGCCCGGCTTCCTCAACGGCCTGACCGCGCTCGCCAACGCCACCACCAACTGCTTTCCGATGATCCTGATCTCCGGCTCGTCCGAGCGCGAGATCGTCGACCTGCAGCAGGGCGACTATGAGGAGATGGACCAGCTTGCCATCGCCAAGCCGCTCTGCAAGGCGGCCTTCCGCGTGCTTCATGCCGAGGACATCGGCATCGGCGTGGCGCGCGCCATTCGCGCCGCCTGCTCGGGACGTCCCGGCGGCGTCTATCTCGACCTGCCGGCCAAGCTGCTCGGCCAGACCATGGATGCGGCCAAGGGCGCCAATTCGCTGGTCAAGGTGCTCGATGCCGCGCCGCGCCAGATCCCCTCGCCGGAGTCCGTCGCCCGCGCGCTGAAGCTGTTGAAGGGCGCCAAGAAGCCGCTGATCATCCTCGGCAAGGGCGCCGCCTATGCGCAGGCCGATGCCGATATCCGCGCCTTCATCGAGAAGAGCGGCGTTCCCTATCTGCCGATGAGCATGGCCAAGGGGCTGCTGCCCGATACGCATCCGCAGTCCGCGGGCGCCGCGCGCTCGATGGTGCTGAAGGAAGCCGATGTGGTGATGCTGATCGGCGCTCGCCTCAACTGGCTGCTCTCGCACGGCAAGGGCAAGACCTGGGGCGCGCCCGGCACACAGAAATTCATCCAGATCGACATCGAGCCCAAGGAGATGGATTCCAATGTCGAGATCGCCGCGCCCGTGGTCGGCGACATCGGCTCCAGCGTCGCCGCGCTGCTGGACGGCCTCGGCGGCGACTGGCAGGCGCCGCCCATCGAGTGGACCGGCGCGATCAGGGAAAAGGTCGAGGGCAACGTCGCCAAGATGGCGCCGAAGCTGATGAAGAATTCCGCGCCGATGGATTTCCACAGCGCGCTCGGGGCCTTACGCACGATCATCAAGGAGCGGCCCGACGCCATCCTCGTCAACGAGGGCGCCAACACGCTCGATTTCGCCCGCAGCATCATCGACATGTACCAGCCGCGCAAACGCCTCGACGTCGGCACCTGGGGCGATCATGGGCATCGGCATGGGCTTTGCCGTCGGCGCGGCGGTGGAGACCGGAAAACCGGTGCTCGCCGTTGAAGGCGACAGCGCTTTCGGCTTCTCCGGGATGGAGATCGAAACGATCTGCCGTTACGAGCTGCCGGTCTGCGTGGTCGTCTTCAACAATAACGGCATCTATCGCGGAACCGACGCCGATCCGACGGGCCGGGACCCCGGCACGACCGTTTTCGTCAAGGACTCGCGCTACGAAAAGATGATGGAAGCCTTCGGCGGCGTCGGCGTCTATGCGACGACGCCCGACGAGTTGAGCCGCGCCGTCAACGAGGCCATGGATTCCGGCAAGCCGACGCTCATCAATGCGGTGATCGACGAGAAGGCCGGCACCGAAAGCGGCCGCATCGGCAATCTCAACCCGCAGAGCGTGGTTTCGAAGAAATAATCAGCTCCACTCCGATTAACTCCTCAACGACGGGAGGACGCAATGAAAGCCCTTGAAGGCGTTAAAATTCTCGATTTCACCCATGTCCAGTCGGGACCGACCTGCACGCAGCTTCTGGCATGGTTCGGTGCCGATGTGATCAAGGTCGAGCGCCCCGGCGTGGGCGACGCAACCCGCAAGCAGCTCGTCGATGTTCCGGGTGCGGACAGCCTTTACTTCACGATGCTGAACCACAATAAGCGGTCCATCACGCTCGACACCAAGAACGAGACCGGCAAGGAAGTGCTGACGCGGCTGGTCAAGGAATGCGACGTGCTGGTCGAGAACTTCGCGCCCGGCGCGCTCGACCGCATGGGCTTTGGCTGGGACGTCGTGCAGAAGCTCAACCCGCGCATGATCATGGCGTCGGTCAAGGGCTTCGGCCCGGGCCAGTACGAAGACTGCAAGGTCTACGAGAATATCGCGCAATGCGCCGGCGGCTCGGCCTCGACCACAGGCTTTCTCGACGGCCCGCCGCTCGTGACCGGCGCCCAGATCGGCGACTCGGGCACGGGCTTGCATCTGGCGCTCGGCATCGTCACGGCTCTGTTCCAGCGCGAGAAGACCGGGCGCGGCCAGAAGGTGCTCGCCGCCATGCAGGACGGCGTACTCAATCTTTGCCGGCGTCAAACTGCGCGACCAGCAGCGTCTCGCAGCCGGTCCGCTGACGGAATATTCGCAATTCGGCGAGGGGATACCCTTCGGCGAGGCGACCCCGCGCGCAGGCAATGACTCCGGCGGCGGCCAGCCTGGGCGTATTCTCAAATGCAAGGGCTGGGAAACCGACCCGAACGCCTACACCTATTTCATCACGCAGGCTCCGGCATGGGAGAAGATCTGCGACGTGATCGGCAAGCCGGAATGGAAGACGGATCCGGACTATGCCAAGCCGCCGGCGCGCCTGCCACGGCTCAACGAGATCTTCGCCACGATCGAGGAGTGGACCATGACCAAGACCAAATTCGAGGTCATGGAGATCTGCAATCCGCTCGACATCCCGGTCGGCCCGATTCTGTCGATGAAGGAAATCGCCGAAGACGAAGGCCTGCGCAAGACCGGCACGGTGGTCGAGGTCGATCATCCCGAAGCGCGGCAAATATCTGAGCGTCGGCTGCCCGGTCAAGCTGTCCGACAGTCCGGCCGAGGTGAAGCGTTCGCCGCTGCTTGGTGAGCATACGGACGAAATTCTCAGCCAGGTGCTCGGCTATTCCGCCGACGAAATCGCCGCAATCAAAACGTCCGGCGCGACCGAGCCGCAGCGCAAGGCTGCCGCGGAGTAGTCCCGGCTGTCACCAAGACTCAACGGGCCCGTTCATTTGGGCGGGCCGCACGTCCACAACTTATTTTTGCGACGCAACCGGCGTGGCAAGGGAGGAATAGATGAGCGATAAAGCTGCCGTCCGTCGTGTGCTTGATGCCGTCAAGGCGTCTGGAAGAACCGCCCTGACCGCACCCGAGGCCAAGCTGGTCTGCGACGCATACGGGATTCCGGTCCCGAAGGAGGGCATTGCGAAATCCGCCGACGAGGCCGCCAATCTGGCCGGCGATATGGGCTTCCCCGTCGTGATGAAGATCGTCTCGCCGGACATCCTGCACAAGACCGAAGCCGGCGGCGTCGTCGTCGGCGTCGACAGCGCCGAGAAGGCCCGCGCCACCTACCAGACCATCCTCGACAATGCCAAGCGCTATAAATCCGATGCCTCGCTCGAAGGCGTGCAGATCCAGCAGATGCTGCCGTCGGGCGCGACGGAGGTCATCGTCGGCTCGATCACCGACCCGTCCTTCGGCAAGCTGGTCGCTTTCGGCCTCGGCGGCATTCTCGTCGAAGTGCTGAAGGACATCACCTTCCATCTGGCGCCGGCCACGACCGACGACGCAAACCTCATGCTCGACAGCCTGAAGGCGTCGGAAGTGCTGAAAGGCGTTCGCGGCCAGCCGGCCGTCGACCGCGCGGCCCTGTCGAAGATCATCGTCAACGTCTCCGAGCTGGTGACCGACTTCCCCGAGATCATCGAGGTCGACCTCAACCCGATCTTCGCGACGCCGAACGGCGCGACGGCCGTCGATGCCGCCATCGTCTGCGATTGGGAAGCCAAGGCCGAGCGCTACCGCCCGAACGAGGCCGAGATCCTCGCCGCGATGAACCGCATCTTCCACCCGAAGGCGGTGGCCGTGATCGGCGCATCGGATCAGGACGGCAAGATCGGCAACTCCGTCATGAAGAACCTGATCAATGGCGGCTACAAGGGCACCATCGTTCCGGTTCATCCGAAGAATGCCGAGGTGCTCGGCGTCAAGGCCTATAAGTCCATTCTCGACTATCCGGGCGAGATCGACGTCGCCGTCTTCGCCGTGCCGGCGCATCTGTGCGTCGCGGCCATGGACGAAGTCGGACGCAAGGGCGTCCCCGGCGCGGTGATGATCCCTTCGGGCTTTGCCGAAACCGACAATCAGCCGCTGCAGGACGAGCTTCTGGCCACCGCGCGCAAGTATAACGTGCGCGTCATGGGACCGAACATTTACGGCTTCTACTACACGCCGGAAAATCTGTGCGCGACCTTCTGCACCGCCTTCGACGTCAAGGGTGCGGCGGCGCTCTCCTCGCAGTCCGGCGGCGTCGGCATGTCGATCATCGGCTTCGCCCGCTCGACCAAGATGGGCGTCTCCGCGATCGTCGGCCTCGGCAACAAATCCGATCTCGACGAGGACGATCTGCTGACCTTCTTCGAGCAGGACCCGAACACCCAGGCCATCGCCATGCATTGCGAAGACCTGAAGGACGGGCGCTCCTTCGCCGAGGTCGCCAAGCGCGTCTCGAAGAAGAAGCCGGTGATCGTGCTCAAGGCGGGCCGCACCTCCTACGGTTCGAAGGCCGCGGCCAGCCATACCGGCGCGCTTGCCGGCAATGACAAGATCTATGACGACGTGCTGCGCCAGTCCGGCGTGATCCGCGCGCCGTCGCTGCGCTCGATGCTCGAATTCGCGCGCGGTTTGCAGGTCCTGCCGACGCCGAAGGGCGAGAATGTGGTCATCATCACCGGCGCGGGCGGCTCGGGTGTCCTCCTGTCCGATGCCTGCTTCGACAATGGCCTGACCCTGATGAAGATGCCGGAAGACCTCGACGCGGCCTTCCGCAAATTCATCCCGCCCTTCGGCGCGGCCGGCAATCCGGTCGACATTACCGGCGGCGAGCCTCCGCTCACCTATCAGAACACGGTGCGGCTCGGCCTCAATGACGAGCGCATCCATTCGCTGATCCTCGGCTACTGGCACACCATCGTGACGCCGCCGCTGGTCTTTGCCGACAAGATGATCGAGGTTGTCACCGAGGCGCGCGCCAAGGGCATCGACAAGCCGATCGTGGCATCGCTGGTCGGGGACGTCGAAGTCGAGGCGGCCTGCGAGAAGCTCTACGATCATGGCATCGTTGCCTATCCCTATACGACGGAAGTGCCGGTCGAAGTGCTCGGCGCGAAGTACAAATGGGCGCGCGCGGCGGGCCTGCTCTAAATCTTTACGACGCCGGGGCTCCGCACGGCTCCGGCGGCCTTTCTTCTCGAATGACTGCGTTGAATGCCGCTGAACTGTTGCCCCGCGCTATCGTTGCGTGGGGCACTTTTTTTGGCGGACCGGTGCGTGGGCCGTCCCTCGTCCGAGAGGGCTGCATCTTCCCAAAAATGGTGGCGAAGAAATGCTGCACCGCAGTGCATGGCAGGTCGTCATTGGTTGCATACCGGCCGGATATGTCGATTATTCATTTTATTTCAATATGTTAGATTATTTTTGCTGGAAAAGGCGGTTAGGGCCATGTTGGCTTGTGTATTGTATGCCACGGGGATCTATCCTATCTGTAGCTTACAAATGCTGCAGTGCAAAAAAGGGGATCACCATGAGCATGCATCGCAATACGACCGCTTCCGAATGGATGGGCAATGCAGAGACGCCGGACTGGCTGACGCGCTTTGGCCATCATGTCCGCGCCGTTCTGGCGTCCATCCGCACCGGCTTCGAGGCCGCCAACGACTACAACCGCCTCACCGCCCAGCCGGGTGTCAAGCCTCAGGACGCCGTTTCGGCCGTCTATGAGAAGCACTTCAAGCGCTAATGGAGGTCGAAGCGTCGGCATTAATCGCTGGCGAAACTTTCGGCCGAGGCAGACTTCTGGGAGCGGCGGAGCGAAATGGGGCAGTCCCCCGACGCTGGTGCCGCTACCCAGCCCAAAGCCCGACGCAGATATCTGCCTCGGGCTTCTTTCTGTCTACGATCGGAGCGTGCGAAATCGGCCCGGCGTGTTTGTATCTCATACATCCTGCGTGGCTATACTCGCCCCGGCGGACAGTCGCCAACCGCCGCCGCCGCTCTCGCCATAATGTCCGCTTCTGAGGTCAATTGCCCGGTGACCGCACGACGACAAGATGCTCTCCGCTCATGGCGTCGCCCATCGGGATGCGACCGAGACGGTCTTCAGCAAGCATTTCGGCCGCTCAATGCCGACACCGCGTCCTCGCGCGAGCTTCGATCCGCGGGGCGGATTTGCGCAACGCCCTCCGGCATCATCGAATGCAGGTCACGCTGGCAAAGCCGTCGCAGCCCTCGCGGTCGCAAACCTGGCCCGAGCCGAGCACCGTGGTCGGCTCGGCGGCGCCGATATGCGACGCGCGGAAGAACGCGGCCGCCTGCGCAAAACCGTGGCGCCGGCAGAATTCATCGGCAGCGGGCTTGCCGCATTGCTTCCGCCAGTAACGGCACCAATCGACCCTGAACCCGCCATAACGCGGCTCCGCAATGGTCACCGCCTGCGCCGGCTCGGCGGCGGGCGGCGTCGGCACGGCCCCGGTCAATTCG
Source organism: uncultured Alphaproteobacteria bacterium (assembly GCA_963727575.1). Classification (GTDB taxonomy): domain Bacteria; phylum Pseudomonadota; class Alphaproteobacteria; order Rhizobiales; family Rhodomicrobiaceae; genus JAHQVI01. Next base: position 102,041 of record CAVSIA010000026.1, on the reverse strand, counting down.
CGCAAGCCGTTCTGAGCGGCCTTGTTTTCCCCATCGATCGACAGCGCCTTGCGATAGCCCTCAATCGCCTTGAGTCGCTCACCGGCCTTTTCATAGACCTCAGCGCGGATGCGATTCAGGTCGGCGACGTTGGGGCTCAGGGCGATCGCCTGATCGTAATCGGCGATCGCGCCGGCATAGTCGCGCTTTTCCGCCCGCGCATTACCGCGATTCCAGATGATGCCTTCCGGGTCTTTGGAAGGCAGGGCCAGCGCCCGGTCGTAATCGGCGATCGCGAGGTCATAGTCGCGCTTGGCGAAAAACGCATTGCCGCGGTTGAAATAGCCGGCGACCCAATCGGGATGGCTGGCGATGAACGTCTCGAAATCGCTGATGGCGAGATCGGGAAAACCGCGGTTGAGGAGGCAAATGCCGCGAGCGAGCAGATGCTCCCGTGCACCGGGCTTGAGGCGCATCGAGATGTCGCAATCGACCTGCGGGGTCGCGAGCGCCTCGCCGCCGCCCGCAAGCAGCAATCCGGTAAGAATGACAACGCACCGCCACATGTCGGGCCCTCCTTTAATCCACATATTCGACGCAGATCGTTGCCGGAAGGTTCAGAGCCGCGCGGTGCGACTCTGGCAGGATACGTCTCGCCCCTATAGACTCCCGCCGATGGCAAGGCGTGTCGCCCGACAATTCGCGCCCTGCAGCCACAGCCAAGGACAGCCCGCCATGCCGCCACCAGGAAATCGCTGCATCGCCTCCATCGCGGGCTTTACGGATCGGCGCTCATGATCGACAAGCTGGAAATGTTCATCGCGCTCGCCAGGGAGAAGCATTTCGGGCGCGCGGCCGAGGCCTGCGGCGTCACCCAGCCGACGCTTTCCGCCGCGATCAAGCAGCTTGAGGACCAGCTCGGCGTCATGCTGGTGCGGCGCGGTTCCCGCTTCCTCGGATTGACGCCGGAAGGCCAGCGCGTGCTCGACTGGGCGCGCCGGATCGTCGGCGATGCGCGTTCGATGCGCGAGGAAGTGCGGGCGGCCCGCCACGGCCTGTCGGGGCACGTCACCCTCGCCATCATCCCGACCGCCCTGGCCATGGTGTCCGAGCTGACCATGCCGTTTCGCGAGCTGCATCCGAAGGTGACGTTTTCGCTGCTTTCCCGCTCGTCGATCGAGATCCTTTCGCTCCTGGAGAATCTCGAGATCGATGCCGGCATTACCTACCTCGACAACGAGCCGCTTGGCCGTGCCACGACCGTGCCGCTCTATTCGGAGCGCTATCATCTGATCACGTCCGCTGAACCTGACATCGCCAAACGCGACACGGTGACGTGGAAGGAGGTTTGCGAATTGCCGCTCTGCCTGTTGACCCCCGACATGCAGAACCGCCGGATCATCAATCTGCATCTGGCGGCGGCCGGCGTCAGCGCTCATCCCTCGCTTGAATTGGACTCGATGATCGCGCTGTTCTCGCATGTGCGGACCGGCAAATGGGCGAGCATCATGCCGCTGAAACTGATCGAGACCTTCGGGCCGTGGGACAACGTCAAGGCGATCCGCATCGTCGAGCCCGAGGCGGCGCATCTCGTGGGTCTGGTGGCGGCCTACCGGGAGCCGCACACGCCGATCATCGCCATGCTCCTGCGCCAGGCGAAGCGAATTTCGCAGATCGATCAAAAGATTACATAAACCCGCAGCGACGTTCTGACGCCGCGCCTTTCACGCGGTCTCACGCGGAGTTTCCTTGACCTCGGTCTCCCGGACCTATCCATATCGATTGTCAGTTCGGTGATCGGAGATAAGCGTAATGCGAATGAGGTTCCTCTTCCTGGCCTTTGCCGGACTATTGATTCCCGGCATCGCCAGTGCCCAGACACCGATCAAGCTGCAGCTCTCGGACGGCGTTACCGTCTATGGCGCACGCTATCCGGCGGCCGGTAAGGCGGTCGCGACGATCCTGCTGTTTCATCAGGCCGGATCGAACCGGGCGGAATATGCCACCATCGCGCCGCGCCTTGCGAAAGCGGGCTTCGATGCCATCGCCATCGACCAGCGTTCGGGTGGCGACATGTTCGGGCAGCAGAACAACACGGTCGAGGCGCTCGGCGGCCCCACGGGCTATCTCGGCGCGCTGGCCGATCTGCAGGCTGCGCTCGCTTTCGCGCAGGAGACCCAGCCCGGACGTCCGGTGCTGTTGTGGGGATCGAGCTATTCGGCGTCGCTGGTGTTCCTGCTGGCGTCCCGCCATCCCAAGGACGTGGCGGCGGTTCTTGCCTTCTCGCCCGGTGAATATTTCGGCGGCGACCTCAGCGTCGCCAAGGCGGCGTCCGAGGTCGAGGTGCCGATCTTCGTGACATCGGCCCCGACGGCCGGCGAGGTGAAAGAGGCGAAAACGATCCTGGCGGCGGCGCCTGCGAAAATAAAGGTGCAGTTCGTGCCGAAGGTCGGCCAACACGGCTCCTCGACGCTGCGCGCGGACGTCAATCCGGACGGCGCGGAAGAGGTTTGGTCTGCGGTGACGGAGTTTCTCAACAAGGTCGCCACGCCGGAAGGTTAGGCGAGATCGTTCTTAACTATAAAGTGAGCCGACGGTCATTGTTGGTCGCCCCGGACGAAGCGAAGCGAGATCCGGGGTACACTCGCATTCCGGCTCCGCAACTGCGTGAGCGCAGGCGATCGGGCCCGGCTCAAGGCCGGGGCGACATCTGGTTAGCCTCGTCTAATTGCGCTCCTGGCCCGTTCTATCCGGCTGGCGTCGGCCGTTTGCTTCGGGCGCGTCTGCCTTTGCCGGAGGCGGGGATCAGCCGGAAAAGCAGCAGCGAAGCGATGATGGCCCCGTAGATCAGCGGCTGCGGCGGCCAGGACTTGACCACCAGCAGGAAATGCAGCGCCCCGAGCGCTGCCGCCGCATAGACCCAGCGATGCAGCTTCTGCCACGCCGGCGCCCCCATGCGCCGGACCATGACGTTGTTGGACGTCGCGGCCAGCGGCACCAGGATCAGCAACGCCGCCATGCCGATGGTGATGTAGGGCCGCTTGATGATGTCCGCCCAGATCGCCGCGATGTTCAGCCCCTGGTCCAGGATGACATAGACGGCAAAATGCAGCGCCGCATAGAAGAACGCGATGAGGCCGATCGCGCGCCGGTAGCGGATGAGGCTCGGTCCGCCCAGCCGCCGCAGCGGTGTTATCGCCAGGCCGGCGATGATGAAACGCAGCGCCCATAGCCCGAGCAGATGTTCCAGCGCCTTGATCGGCTCCGGGCCGAGCTGATCGGTAAATCCGAGATAAAAGCCCCAGATGGCGGGTATCAGCCCGCCCCAATAGATGGCGGGGCGGATCAGGTCGCGGCTGCGCGAGCGCGCACGGGCAGGAGCGGTCTCGTCCCGGACGGCGTCCATGCTAGAAATTCGCCTTCAGATCCATGCCGGTGTAAAGGCTGGCGACCTGATCGGCATAGCCGTTGAACATCAGCGTCTCGCGGCGTTTGGCGAACAGTCCGCCTTCGCCGATGCGCCGCTCCGTCGCCTGACTCCAGCGCGGATGGTCGACCTGCGGATTGACGTTGGAATAGAAGCCATATTCACGCGGCGCCTGGATGTTCCAGGTCGTCGGCGGCTCCTTTTCCACAAGGCTGATGTTCACGATCGATTTGATGCCCTTGAAGCCGTATTTCCAAGGCACGACCAGACGCAGCGGCGCGCCGTTCTGATTGGGCAGCGTCTCGCCATAAAGGCCGGTGGCGAGGATCGTCAGCGGATGCATGGCCTCGTCGAGCCTGAGCCCCTCCACATAGGGCCAGTCCAGCACCTTGAAAAAGCCGCTCTGCCCCGACATTTCGGCGGGCCGCACGAGCGACTGGAAGGCGACATATTTAGCGCTGCCGAGCGGTTCGACGCGTTTGAGAAGATCCGCCAGCGGAAAGCCGTCCCAGGGGATGACCATCGACCAGCCCTCGACGCAGCGCATCCGGTAGATGCGCTCCTCCAGCGTGACCGGCTTGATGATGTCTTCGAGGGCGAATTCCGCCGGCTTGGCGACCATGCCGTCGATCTTCACCGTCCAGGGGCTCGTCGTCAGAGTGTGGGCGTTGCGCGCCGGATCGTCCTTTCCTGTGCCGAATTCGTAGAAATTGTTGTAGTGCGTCACGTCTTCCAGGGAGGTTAGGGCTTCATCCGTGGACAGCGGACTTTTTACAACGGTGAGCTTTTCGGCGCTGGCGGCCGATGGAATCGCCGCGGCCAGGCCAAGCGCGGCCGCCCCGGTCAGGAATTCACGCCGCCGGATATAGGTGTCCCGCGGTGTGATTTCCGATGAGGGGATGTTGCGGGACTTCGAAATCAGCATTGGAATTCCTTTTTCTATAGCGTGCGGGGCGGTCCGTATCGGCTGGCCGCCTGGCTTCGTGCAAGACCTGTCTTCAGCGCGCGATGATCGCCATCGGCTACGGTCCCTAGTTTGTTGCGGCTCCCCCGGCATAGCTGGCGATGATCTCGGCCATGCGCTCGGGAGCCAGCACCGGCGGCATCAGCGTCTTGAAGGCGCCGTCCGGGCCGGTGAGATAGATGAAGGTGCCGTGCGCGTAGATCGGTCCCTCATCGGGATGCACGTAGACCAGCTTTTTCTCGACACTGAAGGCTTTGTAGGCTTCGTCGAGCGCCGCTTCGGAGCCGGTCAGGCCGATCAGGCGCGGATGGATCTCCGGCACGGCCTCCCGCATCGCCGCCACCGTATCGCGCTCGGGATCGACGGTGATCAGCAGGGGCGTGACCTCGATGCCTCTCCCCGCCAGAATGTCGGCCGCCTGTGCCATATGCGGCAGCGCCACGGAACAGATCGCCTTGCAGCTCGCATAGCCGAAAAAGATCATCTGATAATGGCCGTCCGGATCGTGGGACGTGCGCTCGTGGCCATATTGGTCGGTGAGACGATAGTCCCCGCCGCCGATGATGGGAAAGCCGGGCGTGTTCTGTGCCGCGGCGGCAGCCCCCGACTTGGCGCCATGATGCGCGGCATGGTTCACGCCGTCATGCGCGGTCGCGGCACCGGCAACGCTCAGCGCAACCAAGCCGCCCAGCACTGCGATCCGTGTGCGCATCAGAAATTCTCCTTAATGAATTTCTCGTCTGTCGCCTTGCCAAGTCCGAGATAGCCCTCCGCCTCGATATGCTTCGCGACGACAGGGTCCTTGCGATACCATTCGCCCTTCTTTCCAGCGAGATCGGGGTGATCCTCGTCCCATTTCTTGGTCCACAGCTCCGCCTTCTGCCATTCGGCCGCGCCTTCGCGGCGGATGAGCTGGACCTGGTAGAATTTCGCGCCCTTGGCGGTTTCGTCGCCGATGAGCAGCCCGTCCACCTCGACCGTCTGGCCGCAATAAGGAACGAGGTCGGTGATCGCGCCGTTGAAGGCGGGCTGGCCGTTCTTCAGCACCGGCACAAGCGCATTGTCCTTGGAACGCACGATGCCGAGCTGCCGGGTGCCGGCGCCGCAATTATCGGCACAGTCGCCGGACAGTTCGCACAGCATGTCGACGACTTTCCCGGAAAACTTCGCTTTTTCCTCGCCGTTCAAGCTCCAGCTCGCCGCCTGGCTGCCCTCGGAGAAATCCTCCGCCGCGGCTGGCAGCGTGGTGGCAATGGCAAGCGCGATTAGCGCCGCCTCGATGATCGGTGCACGTATCATTTCGCTGGCTCCGCTTTGGCAGGCTCCGGGATGGCGAAAGGCGGGACGACGCCGAAATCCTCATGGGTGCGATTGACGATGCCGTCATTGGAGACGACCTTCTCGACAACGAGATAGTTCACCCCGTCGCGGACATAATGCATACCCTTTGGCCGTGACGTGGTCGCTCTGAATGTCGAGCAGCGTGTCCTTGTTCGCCAGCGGCGCGGCGCCCGACAGCTTCAGCACCATATAGACCGTACCATCCTTGGCGAGAACGCCGACGGGAATTCCACCGGCCGCGCACCATAGCGCGCAGGTGTGATGGGCCGAACCGACGACGGCATCCGGGCTGCCCATGACGCCGGAGAAATAGCACCAGGTGTCGATCACCTCGCCGGTTATTTCGATCGGCTTCGCTTCGCCGGTCGCCGCGCTTGCGGCCTGGGGTATCGCCCCCGTTGCCAACGCCAACGCACCCAGCTTCAGCAGTCTGCGGATCATCACATCGCTTCTCCCGTTCGGCATTCGCCCACGCGCCAGCGCGATCAAACAATCGCAAGCCGTCGCCCTGTTGGCAAAGCAATTAGCTTCACACCCTATCACGACTGGTTGACGCCTTGACGCGTGGGCGAATGCGCATTGGCCTGCAGGCTCGAAACCGGGTTAAGGAAGGGTAAATCCCCGCCGGCGCGACTTTCGAAAGGCCTGCCATGACGACGCCCGTCCATATCCGTTCATCCGAGCTGACCGCCGAAATTTCCCCGCTTGGCGCGGAACTGCGATGTCTTCGCGACGCAGGCGGCCGTGACTATCTGCATGACGGCGCGAGCTTCTGGACGGGCCGTGCGCCGCTGCTGTTTCCCATCGTCGGGGCGCTGAAGCATGGGCGCCACGACGTCGACGGCGTCGTCTATGAGCTGCCAAAGCACGGCTTCGGGCGGCAATCTGCTTTCGAGGTGATCGAGGCCGGCGCGGATCGGGCGCTGTTCCGCCTCGAGGACGGCGAAGCCACCAGGGCGCAATATCCGTTTCGCTTCCGGCTCGATGTCGCGTTTACGGTTGCGGGCGCAAGGCTGACGACCACCGCGACCGTGACCAACCGCGACGCGCGGCCGATCCCGGTGGCGTTCGGCTTCCATCCGGCCTTCCGCTGGCCGCTTCCGGGTGCCGGAGAGCGGTCTGACCAGGTCGATCGACTTCGCCGCCGACGAGCCGGAGCCGGTCGCGCGGATCGACGCGGACGGTTTGATTGCCCGGCAAGCGCCGACGCCGGTAGATGGCAGCCGGCTGAGGTTGTCGGATGATCTTTTCGAAGAAGACGCGCTGATCTTCCTCACACTTAGAAGCCGCTCGCTGCGCTACGGCCCAGCGCATGGCGGCTCCCCTTCGCTCCGCATCGCGTTTGCTGACATGCCGCATCTCGGCATCTGGACCAAGCCGGGCGGTGCGCCGTTTCTCTGCATCGAGCCGTGGTCCGGCTATGCGAGCCCGAACGACTTTGCCGGACCTCTGACGGAGAAGCCTGGGTCGGTGACGCTCGCGCCAGGTGAAGCGAAGCAATATGCGATGAGCGTCGAACTCGTCTGACCCGTTCCGGCTGCGGCGCTCTGACTATCCGCTGTTCCGCAGCCCCGCGGCGACGCCGTTGATGGTGAGGTGGATGCCGCGCACGACGCGCTCGTCTCCGTCCCCCGCCCGGTGCCGTTTCAGCAGTTCGACCTGGAGATGGTTGAGCGGGTCGAGATAGGGGAAGCGGTGCCGGATCGAGCGGGCGAGCAGCGGATTGGTCTCCAGTAGCGCGCTTTGTCCGGTCACGGCGAGAAGCATGGCGATCGACGTCCGCCACTCCTGGCGCACGAGCGGAAAGATCGTGTCGCGGAGCGTCTTGTCCTCGACCAGCTCGGCATAGCGCGAGGCGATCGCCATATCGCTCTTCGACAGCACCATGTCCATATTCGAGAGCAGCGTACTGAAGAACGGCCACTCCTGCGCCATCTCCCGCAGCATCGCCATGCCCGCTTCGCCGCGTTCGGCGTGGAACGCCTCGATCGCCGAGCCGAACCCGTACCAGCCCGGCAGCATCAGCCGGCATTGCGCCCAGCCGAACACCCAGGGGATGGCGCGCAGATCCTCGATGCGGCGCGAATTGGCCCGCGAGGCCGGGCGGCTGCCGATATTGAGATTGGCGATTTCGGAGATGACGGTGGAATCCCAGAAATAGCTTTCGAAGCCCTCCGTTTCGTAGACCAGACCGCGATAGGCGCGAAAGGCGTGGTGCGAAAGCGTGTCCATCACTTCGAGATATTCCGAGCGGGGGGCCGGGTCGCCGGAATGCAGCAGGGTCGCCTCCAGCGTCGCGGCGACGAGGGTTTCCAGATTGCGCCGGCCGAGTTCAGGATTGGAATATTTGGCGGAGATCACTTCCCCCTGTTCGGTGATGCGGATCGCCGCCCTGCACGGCGCCCGCCGGCTGGGCCAGGATCGCCTGGTAGCTCGGCCCGCCGCCGCGCCCGACCGAGCCGCCCCGGCCGTGGAAGAGGCGCAGCCGGACGTCATGCCGGCGGAACACTTCGACCAGTGCGATCTCCGCCTTGTACAGCTCCCAGCCTGACGTCAGATAGCCGCCATCCTTGTTGCTGTCGGAATAGCCGAGCATGACCTCCTGGAGGCCGTCGCGGCTTTCGAGCAGGCGCGCATAGGCCGGCAGGTCGAGCAGCGCATCCATGATCGCCGCCGGCGGCGCGCAAATCGTCGATGGTCTCGAAGAGCGGCAAGATGTTGAGGGCGAGCTCGCCCTCGCCCGGCCGCATCAGTCCGACTTCCTTGAGCAGCAGCGCCACTTCCAGCACGTCGGATACCGAGTTCGGCCTTCGAGATGACGTAGTTCGGCACCGAAGCCGGGCCGTAGCGCCGATGGGCCTCGGCCGCCTCGTGGATGATCGCCAGCTCGGAGGCGGTCTCCTTGGAATAGTCGAGATAGGGCGAGGCCAGCAGCCGCGGCGTTCCGATCTCCTCGACGCAGCAGTGCGATCCGCGCCGGTTCGTCGAGCGAGGCGTAAGCGGTGCCGGGCCGCGCCTTCTCCAGCAGCTCGGCGACGACCCGCTCATGCACATCCGAGTTCTGCCGCATGTCGAGCGCGGCAAGATGGAAGCCGAACACATCGACCGCGCGCCGCAGATGCCGCAACCGGCCGCGCGCGAGCACCGCCGAGCCGTTGGCTTCGAGCGAGCGCTGCAGCACGGTCAGATCGCCGAGCAGCGCGCCGGGATGGTCATAAGGCGGCGCCTCCGACGTCCGCCGGCCCAGCTCGGTGAAGCCGAGCACGCGGCGGTCGCGGCAAGCCGCGCATAGATGCCGGCGAGCGCGCGCCGGTAGGGCTCTTCCTGGCGATGCGGCGAGTGATCGGGGGAATGCTCGGCGAGCGCCAGCACCTCGTCCGATACGCTGACGAGCCGGGTGTGCAGCGACAGCTCGGCGCCAAGCGCGTGCAATTCGTCGAGATAGTGCGCCATAGCCCGTTCGCTCTGCACTGCGCAGCGCCTGGTGCAGGGCCTCGGCGGTGACGAACGGATTGCCGTCGCGGTCGCCGCCGATCCAGCTTCCCATGCGGAAGAAGGACGGCAGCTCGACATTCTTCCAGGACGGGTCGGCGGCGGCGAGCGTATCCTCGAGGTCGCAGTACAGATGCGGCAGCTCGCTGAGGAAGGTGTAATCGTAATAGGACAGGCCGTTCGTCGACCTCGTCCATGCACCTTCAGCCGGGTCTCGCGGACCACGCGCGTCTGCCACAGGGTCAGGATCGCGCGCCGAAGCTTTTCCTCGCATTCGCGTCTGCTCTTGCGGCGTCATCAGCGTGCGGTCGCGATAGGCCAGCAAGCTCGGCGATCTCGCGCTCGCGGTCGAGCGTGCTCTTGCGCCGGACCTCGGTCGGATGGGCGGTCAGCACCGGGGAGATCAGCGCCTTGGCGAAGAAGGCCTGCAGGTCCGCCCGGCCGAGCCCGGCTTTGCGCGCTTTCTCCAGCGCAGAGGCGAGCGTGCCCTCCCGCGGCGTCGATCCGGCGACGGCATGGGCGCGGGTGCGCCGGATGTGGTGCTGATCTTCGGCGATGTTGGCCAGATGCGAGAAATAGCTAAACGCGCGGATGATCTGCAATGCCGGCGCGCGCGACAGGCTGGTCAGGATCGCGTTCAGCTCGGCGCGTGCGCCTTCGTCCTCGTCGCGGTGAAAGCGGATCGCCGTCTGGCGGATGCGTTCGACCAGGTCGAACATCGCCTCGCCTTCCTGGGCGCGGACGGTATCGCCCAGCAGACGGCCGAGCAGGCGAATGTCGTCCCGCAGCGGGTCGTCCTTGTCGCCGCTGCCGTCATGGACCGGCGGCCCCGCTTCCAGATCCGGCTGCGCAAGCGGCACCGTATCGTCCGATGGGATTTCGGGCTGGTCCGTGCCGGGCGCGGGATAGGCCGCCGGCTTGGCTTCGGCGTTGGAGGGACTGGAGGTCATTGTACACCTACCGCGGGATGACGTGTTCTCGATGGCGGCGCCGACCGTGGAGCTGAGCCACTCCCGCCACCGCGCCATGATATCGGCAGACAGTGTGCACGACGTTGCTGCATTGCGAAAGAGTTAGAAAGCGGCGGTGGCCGGGAGGGGCTGGGCTGCTGCAATTCTGTGCATTCGCCCAAGGAAAATGTGCGGCTACCGCGGAAAACGTGGCTCATGCCTCGGGTGGCCTGCCGCGCTGCCGCTTCAGCGACGAACGCGCGCTCTTCGCCTCCAGCCTGCGGCGCTTGCTCGCCAGCGTCGGCCGGGTGGCGCGGCGCGGCTTCGGCGGAACCGCGGCACGCCTGATCAGCTCGGCCAGCCGCTCGCGGGCGTCGGCGCGGTTGCGCTCCTGGGTGCGGTGACGGCGCGCAATCAGCACGAGCACGCCGTCCTGCGTTAACCGCCGGCCGCATAGCGCCGTCATGCGGCGGCGAACGTCCTCCGGCAGGGAAGGGGATTGGGCGACGTCGAAGCGAAGCTGAACGGCGGTCGCGACCTTATTGACGTTCTGACCGCCCGGCCCCGATGCCTGGATGAAGCGCTCCTCCAGCTCATTCTCGCCGATCGTGATCTGCGGTGTTACCCGGATGTCGGCCATCGCCAAGGCTCACTCGATAAACAGATGACGGCGCTTGCCCCGCCTCAGCGCTCGTCGCGTTCCACGGGGGTCACCTCGACCTTCCGCAGCTCGCCGTCGGCGACCACCGATAGCGATATGCGCTTTCCGATCCGTTCGCCACTGAGAAGGCGCAGCAGGTCGTCCGCGCCGGTGACCGTCGCCTCGTCGAGCGCGACGACGATCTCGCCGCCTTTCAGCCCGCTCTGCGCGGCCGGGCTGCCGGCGGTGACGTCGGAGATGGCCACGCCCTGCGACTGCGTCAGCCCGAGCGCGGCGCCGATCCGGCGCGGCAGCGGGATCGTCACCGCGGCGATGCCGATATAGGCGCGGCGCACGCGGCCATGGCGGATGATCTCGCTCACCACATAGCTGGCCGTGTTGCTGGCGACGGCGAAGCAGATGCCCTGCGCGCCGGCGATCATCGCCGTATTGATGCCCGATCACCTCGCCGCGCGAGGAGACCAGCGGCCCGCCGGAATTGCCCGGATTGAGCGCGGCGTCGGTCTGGATGACGTCGTCGATCAGCCGCCCGGTGCTCGCCCTGAGCGACCGCCCGAGCGCCGAGACGACGCCTGCCGTTACCGTCGAATTCGAAGCCGAGCGGGTTGCCGATGGCGACGACGAGCTGGCCGCGCTTCAGCGCCTTGGAATCGCCGAGGCGCGCGAAGGGCAGGGTGCCGCCATCGCTGCTGCGAAGAAGGGCCAGATCCGAATGCGGATCGTCGCCGACCACGCGGGATTCGACGGTGCGCCCGTCGGAAAGCACCAGCTTCACCGAGCTGGCGCGCTGTACGACGTGGCTGTTGGTGAGGACGAGGCCGTCGGGCGAGATGATCACGCCGGACCCCGAGCCCCCGGCCCGGCGTGTCGCACGGTCCGGCCTGGTTTCGACCCGCACGACGGCCGGGCCGACGGTGTCGACGATATCGACCACCGCGCGGGAATAGGCGTCGAAGAGCGCACCGTCGTCCGTTGCGGGCGTGCCCGTGCCTGTCTCCACGCTGACATTGTCGTTGTCGTTGTGAATGAATTTGAAGCTGCGCATAGCCATTCGCGATTACACCATATCTTGAACTCAGGTGCACTATTTGGGGATCGGCTGCTCAACTTGGTAGCCCTGCCGGCTCAACGGAGGCGGATGCGGCTTACCCGGCAGGTGTTGGCGAGCGCGTTTGCAGAATGGGACTGGCCCGATGCCTTGGCTGCGATATGATCGGGCGACGTAAGGGGAAAGCGGCGATGAGCGAGCCGACCATCCATATCCATGAGGACGACTATGGCATGCGCAGCCTGCACCCGATGACGGCGTGGGAGCAGGTCGCGGACGATTTGCGCGAGGCTGCCGCCGCGGCTGAGGCCAACCGGGCGCCCGATGGGATCGGATGGACCGACTTGCACGTCATCAGGCCGCCGGATGAGGAATACGAGACCCTCCTGCTTGCGCCGCTGGCCGAAGACCTCGCAGCCGTTTCCCCGCGCATCAGAAAGTTCGCGGCAACGTCGATGGCCGGCTTCGGCGGTCACGACCCCTGGGGAGCCTACCAGGACGACGCCTGGTGCTTCGGCTTCAACGGGAGCTGTTTCCTGAAGCTGGAGCCGTCCGGGGATCGTGTGCGGCGGATCTGGTTTGACGTGCACGGCGACATGGCACGCCTGGACGCCATGCGCCGCATGATGGAAATCATCGATCGCGCCGAAGCATCTTTCGTGGTCGATTATTGGATGAGCTGCGCCGGTCCGGTCGCAGACAGCGCCTTCATGGAGCGATATTTCAAAGCTTTGTCCGGCTGATCGACCGGAACCGCGTCGGCGCAAGGATCGTTGCGTTTCGCGTGTGTATTTCTTTTTCGGCAACTTTTAGTTAGTATCGATATGGTAAGCTTTGCGCCAGTTGCGCGCAGACGATTGCTTTGGGCGTGTTTTGGAACCGGGCTTGTGGGGCCCCTGATATTGAGTGGACTCGGTCCCGAATGACCATTCCTCCAGTTGCTGTGGTATCGCTCGAAGTCCTGACCCCGCTCAACGTGTCGCCCGGCTTTCGCGACGTCGCCGTGCTGCAGGCCAAGGTTACGGCCATGATTTCGGATACGCTGGCGCGGCTCGCGATCGAAGGGCAATCGGTCGATGTCGCCACCTCGAAGCCATTGCCGGTCGGCACGACACTGACGCTGAAGGCGGATTGGAAAGACGGACAGCTCAGATTGGTTTCCCAGGGCGAGGTCAAGCCCCCGCCGTCGCCCGGTTCGGCGCGGCCGGCGGCCCCGGTCACACCGCATATCCTGAGCACGCTGGCCGGGCCGGTAAATACCGCGCTGGCGAAGATCCAGTCCATGGCGCTCGATGCGATCCTGGCGGGTGCCGGCGCTGCCGACAAGGCAGTCCCTCAGAACGCCGCGGCGGCGCAGGAGCGCCCAGGCGCGCCAACGCAGCAAAGCGCGGAAGCCGCTCAGCGGGCCCAGGGCGCGGCATCCCTGGCGAGCGCGCTCAATCCCAACGGTCCTCCAGCATCGGAGGCAAGCGGCCGGCGCATCGCCGCCGCCGACCTGACCGAGACCGCCCGCGCCCATCACACATCGGATGCGTCTGGCGGCACGGGGCGGACGGCGGAGCGTGCCGTTACCTTCTTGGTGGAAGTGCCGGTCTATTTCCCTGGAAGCAATGCGCCGCTGCTGCTGCAAGTCACCAGGGATGGGGAGCCTGAAAGCCAAGCCGGCGAGGAGACACGGGCGCCTTCATGGATGGTGCGGTTCTCCTCCGAGACCGCGAGCCTTGGCAGGATCGATGCCGCAATCTCGCTGATCGACGGCCATATCGGGGTGCAAATCTGGGCCGAGCGAAGCGAAACGGCGGACCGCTTCCAGCAGAGTTCGCCGCAATTGCGGGACGCGCTGGTCGCATCGGATTTGCAACTCGACACGGTGAGGATTGCCGCGGGGCACCCTCAGGCAGAGCATTGAGGAGGCGCGGTCAATGGATGAAGACACCCGCAAGGCACGACCCCGGCCGATCGCCGTCGCGCTGCAATACGACCATGGCAAGGACAGCGCCCCGCGCGTGACCGCCAAGGGCAGCGGAATCATCGCCGAAAACATCGTCGAGACCGCGAAGCAGCACGGCATCGCCGTGGAGTCCAACCCGGTGCTTGCGGAGGCGCTCGTGCGGGTCGAACTCGACCAGCAGATCCCGAGGGAGCTTTACCGCGCGGTCGCGGAGGTTATCGGCTTCGTGCTGCGCCTTTCGGGGCCCTCACGGCCGCCGGGAGCTTGACGGATCTCGTCCCGCGCGGCTTCGTCGCTTGGGAACCGCTTATCGCGGCCAGCCCATATCGTCGAGTTGTTCCTGAAAACCGCGGCTGACGTGAGCCGGCGGCGCCACTCGTCTGCCCCATGGGCTGTCATACCGGTCATATTCGTCATACGGTTGGCCCCAGGGTGCATCGCGCTCGGCCAATCCCCGCGTCAAAATCTGCCCATATTGGCTTTCTTCGCGCGGCCGCGGATCGACGGCGATGATGGCATCGAGCGAGGCCAGGTCCGACGAACGGTCAACGGGCTCTTTCGCTCGGGCCTCGAAGGCGGCGATCGTGGGCAGCTTACGCTTGAAATGCGGGTCGGATTTCAGCGCGCTTTTCATGAACCGATGCCAGATCTCCGCCGGCAGGCTGCCGCCGGTGACGCCCCGCATCGGCGTGAAGTCGTCGTTGCCCACCCATACGCCGACGACCAGGTTGCCGGCGAAGCCGACGAACCATGCGTCCCGGTAGTCCTGGCTGGTGCCGGTCTTGCCATAGGCCTGGACCGGAAGCTGGGCTGCGCGCGCGGTCCCGGCATCGACGACGCTCGACATCAGGTCGCGCATTGTTCCCGCTTCCCTCAGCCGCCACACGCCGGCGTCGAGCGGTGGCTCCGCTTCATGAGGCGGGTTGCTGCCGAGGCCGGCGACGGCCCACGGCTTGACCGGATAGAAGCCCGCCGCGATGGCGGCATAGGCGGACGTCATATCGAGAAGCGACACTTCCGATGTCCCGAGCGGAAGGCTGGCATTGGGGGCGAGCGGGGAGGTGATGCCCAGATCCTTGGCCGCAGTGATGACCGCATCGCGCCCGACCGCCTCGGAGAGCCGCACGGCAATGGTGTTGATCGACGCGGCGAAGGCTTGTGTCAGGGTGACGGTACCATGATCGCGGTCGCCGTAATTCTTCGGCTCCCAGCCGTTGATGTCGATCGGCTCGTCGGTGAGCAGCATGTCGGGCTGTGCGCCCGCTCGCAACGCCGCCAGATAGACGAACGTCTTGAACGAGGAGCCCGGCTGACGCTGCGCCTGGACGGCCCGGTTGAACTGGCTTTTGGCCCGGTCCCTGCCGCCGACCATGGCGACGATGCGCCCATCGGTCCGCATGGCCACAAGCGCGGCTTGGCCCGCCTTGGATCGCGCGCCCTTCTTATCGAGCACCGAGCTGACGGCATCCTGGGCGATCTGCTGCAGGCCCGGGTCGAAGGTCGAGTAAACCTTCAGCGGCTCGCGCGAATGGGGGTTCTGCATCTTGCTCTGCAGCGTTTCCGTCAGCCAGTCCGCATAGAAGCCGCCGAATTCGCTGCCGCGGGTCTCGTTGAGCTTGGCGGGCTGGAGATTGGCAAGTTCCGACTGGGTAAGGCGGCCGTCGCGGACCATCGCCTGCATGACCAGCTCCGAGCGCTGGCGGGCATCGCCGAAATTCTGGGTGAGCTGGGTCGGCGAGCGCAGCAGCGCCACCAGAAGGGCGGACTCGCTGACGCTCAGCTCGCTCACCGGCTTGTCGAAAAAGTGCCGTGCGGCGGCGCGCACGCCGAAACAGCCTTCGCCGAAATAGGCGCTGCTCAGATAGCGCTCGAGGATCTGATTCTTGCCCAGCCGCAGTTCCAGCCACACGGCGAGCGCGGCCTCCTCAATCTTGCGTTCGAAGGTTTTGGCGCTGGTCAGGAACGACATCTTTACAAGCTGCTGCGTGATCGTGCTGCCGCCCTCTAGCGTCGCGCCGGCCTCGTAATTGCGCATTGCGGCGCGTGCGATGCCGAGCGGGTCGATGCCGATATGGCTGTAGAAGCGGCGGTCCTCCATTGCCACGACCGCGTCGACGAGATGGCGGGGCAACTCGTCGAGCTTGACCGGCTCGGCAACGCATTCGCCGCGCTTGGCGAATGGCTTGCCGTCGTCGCCGATCAGTAGCAGCGGGCGCTTGACGGCGGGCCGGACGGTGTTCTCGATGGGGTATTGCTGGTAGGGCGGCTCGGGGAGCGAGGCGACGAGGCCCAGGAGCCCGGCACTGGCGACGAGGGCGGCATTGCCGATCCCGGAGAGGAAGCCAAACCGCCGCCGCGTGACGACGCTTTGCACGTTCCCCGCCAGCCGCGTGACAATCCTGTCCGCTTTCTCTGCGACAGGTCTCGCGGCCGCCGCGAAAGTCGCCAGGTTTGCCAGGACAGCCATCGCCACTGCGTGCGCCTGCGCAAAGGCGTGTTCAAATCTCTTCATCGCGTACCACCACCACAGAGCCAACTCATCCAGGCAAACGCGCCAGCCGCGCAGGTGTTTCACGCCGTGCCTAAAAATCGCCAATATCCTACCGCGAAGCGTCGGGGGCGGAGGGGAAAATCTTCGGGCGTGTTGCAATTGCCGCTATTTGCGGCATTTTGGCGGCGAGGGGAAATTGCCTCACCGGCAAAAATTCGGGGACGTCATGGCTGGCCGGCTCGGCGACGCGACCGGCGTAATTAGCAATTCATTATTCATGTGCTCCAGCGCGCGAGACGATGTCCCGAATGCGGGCGGCTATGGTCTCGGCCTCGGCGGCCCTAACCGCGCCGGCCCGGATCTCGATCCTCCACGTCCCGCCGCCGTCGACGGTGACGAGATTGCCTTTCGCCTTCTCCGCCGCGTAGCCCTCTACATCCGCGGTGGCCGGAAGCGCAAGGCCGAGGGCGTCCTGGTCGGGCGTCCGGCAGATCCAGCGGATGGTGTGCGGCGCCTCCGCTCGGCGATAGGTGATGTAGTCGCCGCCTCCGCCCGGATGACGCTGGAGCGCGTGGACCCAGCCGCCCTCGTCGGCCAGCATGTCGACGGCGAAGACGACTTCCGGGTCGAAGGTGAGCGACGGTTTCAGAACGTGATGGAGGCTGGGGTCGCGTGCGAGTTCGGCGAGGAACGCGGCATAGCCCGGCGGCGGCGAGATGTGCGACGGGATCGAGCGACGCACGCGGACGGTTTCCGGCGAGCAATCGGCTGAATAGAGAAGGTGTGCATCGTCGACGGGGCGGAAGTTCGCATGGCCGAGATACATGAGCTCCATCGGCGTCCGTTTCAGATTTTCGATAGTGAGGCTGATGTCGAGCATGGTGCCGTCAGCTTGAAGCCGTGTCGAAGCGGTGGCGCGGTAATTCGTCTTGAAGGCGACGGTGTGGCGATAGGAGCCGGCGACAGTCGCCGTCCCCGCCGCTTCGTCGAAAACCAGCCAGGCGCGCTGGAACGGCGCGTTCGGCAATTCGCCGTGCAGCGCGTGATCGTCCTTTCATCCCGGCGCGCCCATCGCCGTCAGGCCGCAATGGATGAAGAAGGCGCCGTAGTTTTCGACATAGCGATCGGTCGCAACGGGCTCCGCGAACATCGAGCGCATGGCGATCTCGCGCTCATCGAAGGTGGCGTTCCAGATCTGCTGGCCTTGATAGGGCAGGATGATGCATTCGCCGCGCCGGTTGCGGAGCCGCAGAGCTTCGATGCCGCTGTCATAGCGGAAGGCTGAGACCGCCAGCCCGCCGCCTTCCGCGACGAGCCGCTCCTTTTCGCCGAACCAGCGCCGCTGAAGCTCGATCCGTATACCCACGGCCTACGCTCCGTCCTGCGGCAGCCGGTAGAAGCTCTGCGCGTTGGTTCCGAAGATCGCTGTTTGCGCGTCCACGCCGAGATGGCTCGTCAGCGTCTTTGCCGAGGCGAGCCAGTCGCCATATTCCGCGCGCAGCCGGCAGACCGGCCAGTCCGATCCCCACATCACGCGTCCGGCGCCGAAGCTCGCCAGCACATGGTCGACATAAGGCTTCAGCGCCACGATCGAGCAGTCCGCACCCGCTTCGGTGACAAGGCCGGAGAGCTTGATCGCAGCCGACGTCTCGCGCGCAATGCGTTCCATGTCGCGCGCCCAGCCGTCGAATTCGCCGTCTCTGATAGCCGGCTTCAGGCAGTGGTCGATGACCACGCGCAGCTCGGGACGACGCTGGAAGAGGTCGAGGAAGCGCGATGCGTGGCGCGGAAAGCCGAGGGCGTCGAAGGCCAGATCGAGATCGCGGATCGCGTCGAACGCCCAGCGGATGCCGGGACGCAGCAGCCAGTCGTCATCGGCGATGTCCTGAACCATCGGCCGGACCGAGCGGAACTTCGGATGGCCGGCGAAACGCTCCAGATGCCGCCGGTCGGCGGGCTCCTCGAAATCGATCCAGCCGACCACGCCGGCAACGATGTCGGAGCTGTCGGCGATGCCGAGCATGTAGTCGGTCTCGGCGACGGTCGGCGCCGCCTGGACGATGACGCTCTGGCCGACACCGTGGTCGCGGAATGTCGTCTCGGCCTCCGCGAGCCGATAAGGTCGCGATAGAACCGGATCGTCCGGCGGCATCCAGCCATAATCGCCGCGCGCCGGATGCCAGAGATGATGATGGGCGTCGACGATCATGGCGCGCTTCCCGGAACCGGCGCTTCGGCCCGAACCAGACCTTCGGCCTTGAGGTCCCCCCAGAGAGCAGACGGGATCGATGCATTGAGCATATCGAGCGCCGCTGCGCGCCTCGGCCGGATGTTTGGGACCGATGGCGAGCGTAACGAGGGCCGGATGGGCGAGCGGGAATTGCAGGGCCGCCTCAATCAGGCGAACGCCGTGGCGCTTGCACACCGCTTCCAGCTTGCGCACGCGCTCGATGATCTCCGGAGGCGCGGGATTGTAATTGTACCATGCGCCCTCGACCGGCCCCGTCGCCAGGATGCCGGAGTTGAACGCGCCGCCGAGAACGATGCCGATGCCGCGCTCGACGCACATCGGCAGTAATCTATCGAGCGGTTCCTGCTCCAGCAGCGTATAGCGTCCGGCCAGCAGGAACAGATCCATGTCGCCGCGCTCGGCGAGCATCCTGCAGGCCTGCCATTCGTTGACGCCGGCGCCAAGCGCCTTGATGACGCCCTGCTCGCGCATGGCGAGGCACGCCTTGTAGCCGCCATTGATGAACTGGTCGATATAGTGGTCGCGCGTTTCCACCGAGCCGTGGGAGAACACGTCGAGATCGTGCGCGAACAGAATATCGAACCCGTCGAGCCCGGTGCGCTCCAGAGAGAACTCCACCGAGCGCATCACGCCGTCATAGGAATAGTCGAACACCTCCCGGCGCGACGGCACCTCGAACCATTTGCCGACACCCAGACGCTCCGCTGGCGGACAAAGTTGAAGCAGCCGGCCGACCTTGGTGGACAGCACAAAGGACGATCGGTCCCTGGTCGCGCAGGAACCGGCCCATGCGGCGCTCGGAATTGCCGAGGCCGTATTGCGGCGCGGTGTCGAAATAGCGGATGCCGCTATCCCATGCGGCTTCGAGCGTGGCGTGGGCCTCCTCGTCGCTGATCGCGGAATAGAGATTGCCGAGCGGGGCGGAGCCGCAGCCAAGTTCGGTGAAGGTCAGGCCGCCATTTCCGAGACGGTCCCAGTGGCGTGTTTTCATGGGCGGTTCCTATTCAGGTGTTTCGTCATCGCTTACCCCTCACCACCCGCCCTTGGCGGGAGCCCGCTCCCGCAAGGGGAGAGGGCAGATTTGCAGCGACTTCCGCTTTTGCCCTCTCCCCCCGCGGGAGAGGGCGGCGCGAAAGCGCCGGGTGAGGGGGACGCCGAACGGCGATGCGCTCCTGCATCACGCAGGCACACCCTACCTCCGAATCCGCTCGCCCGACCGGCTGTCGAACAGGCAAACCTTTGCCGCATCGACGGCCAAATGGACCGGCGCGTTGATCGGCGCGTCATAATCCTTGCCGGCCTTGACCAGGATCGGGTCCTTCGCCGCCGAGCAGGTGACGATCGTCTCGTTGCCGGTCATCTCCGTGGAATAAACCGTCGCCGCAATGTTGGCGCTTTCCGGTTCGGCGATGCGGGCATCTTCCGGGCGGAAACCGAGCGTCACGCCGGCGCGCGGTGCGATCCCGTCGGTGGCCACCTTGCCGTGCGCGCAGACGAACCGCCCATCCTCGACGTCGCCTTCGATGAAGTTCATCGCCGGCGATCCCATGAAGCCGGCGACGAACAGATTGGCGGGATTTTCGTAGATCTCGCGGGGGCTGTCGATCTGCTGCACGATCCCGGCATTCATCACCGCGACACGGGTGGCGAGCGTCATCGCCTCGATCTGGTCGTGGGTGACGTAGATCGTCGTGGTGCCGAGCTCGCGCTGCAAATGCTTCAGCTCGGCGCGCATATGGCCGCGCAGCTTGGCGTCGAGATTGGAGAGCGGCTCGTCCATCAGGAAGAGGCTCGGCGTGCGCACCATGGCGCGCGCGAGCGCCACGCGCTGACGCTGGCCGCCGGAAAGCTGGCGGGGAAAACGGTCGAGATAAGGGATCAGATCGACCTTGCCCGCCGCCGCCTCGACCTGGCCGCGGATGTCGTCGCGCGCCAGCTTCCGCAGCTTCAGCGGATAGCCGATATTCTCGGCGACGCTCATATGCGGATAGAGCGCGTAGGACTGGAACACCATGGCGACGTCCCGGTATTTCGGCAGCACATGGGTCACGTCCCGGTCGCCGATGCGGATGCTGCCGCTGGTGACGGTTTCCAGCCCGGCGATCATGCGGAGCGCGGTGGTCTTTCCGCAGCCGGACGGTCCGAGCAGCACGAGGAACTCGCCGTCGCCGACATCGAGGTCGAGGCCCTTGACGACTTCGAGCCCACCGAAGGATTTTCGGATGTTATGCAGCGTGACGCGCATACGCTTATCCCTTGACCGCGCCGACCAGCAGGCCGCGTGCGATCTGTTTCTGCAAGAGGAGCGACAGGACGACGACCGGCGCGATCATGATCAGGATCAGCACCGACATGTACCACCATTGCGGTCCGCGCGTGGCGTTCTGCGCCGCGATCAGCAGCGGCATGGTCTGAGCGTTCACGGTCGAGAGGAAGAGGGCGAGGAGATATTCGTTCCAGGCCAGGATGAAGACCAGCAGCGACGTGGCGACAAGGCCGGGCTTCGTCAGCGGCAGGACGATCGTCCAGAAGATGCGCTGTCTCGAAGCGCCGTCGATTTCGGCGGACTCCTCCAGGTCGATCGGCACGGCGGCGAAGAAGTCGCGCATCAGCCAGACCACGATCGGCAGGTTGACCGCTACATAGGTGAGGATCATCGCCACATGCGTGTCGAGCAGATGGACCTGCTGGAACATCACATAGATCGGCAGGACCACGACGACCGGCGGCAGGATGCGATTGGAGATGAACCAGAACAGGATGTCGTTATTGCCGACCGATCGTTTGAAGCGGCGGTTGAAGCCGGTGACGAAGAGGAGGAACAGCGCGAGGCCGGACGCCGCCGCGATCGGCCACGGCACGCCGCCGAAATTGACGGCGACAACGATCAATAGGAGCGTGAAGATGAAGGCGGCGACCGTCGCCAGTTTCACCTCGAACCGCATACGGACCAGCGCATAAGCGGCCATGGCCCCGAAGAGCACGGCGATGACCGTGCTGCCCGACGCGATGATCAGCGAATTGAAGTAAGGCCGGAGCGTGTCGTTGCCGAGGTCGAAGAAGATATAGCGCCAGGCGTGGAGCGACGGATCGAAGTCGACGAACGGCAGATAGTCCGGCCCGTCATCGACTTGGATCGGCAATTTCAGCGAGGTGATCGCCACCCAATAGAGCGGGAAAAGCACGATGAACGCCCAGGTCGTCAGTGCGGCATAGGTCAACACCTTGGTTGCCGGAGCCATCGAGCGGATGTCGCGCGGCTCGAACAAGCGGTTCCAGAGGCTGCGTGGTGCGGCATTCGGCGGCTTGGTCACGACGCCCTCCGTTCACGGCTTATCCCGTCGCCCCGGACGCAGCGAAGCGGAATCCGGGGCCTAATCGCCTCACCGCTCGGTATCGCGTTGCGGAAATGCGAGTGGATCCCGGATCAGTCCTTTGACGGCTGTCCGGGACGCCGAAAGCTGGGAGGTGCATATTCAGTCATGCTACCGAGCCTCCAATTCATGCACGCGAGTGCGCTGGACGACGAAATTGAAGAATGACACGCACGTCACCGCGACGACGAACAGCAGCACATAGCCGACAGCCGCCGATCCGCCGAGCTGCTGCGTCCGCCAGGCGATGAAGGCGTGCAGCGTCAGCGATTCCGTCGCCATTCCCGGCCCGCCATTGGTGAGCACGTTGGGCAGGTCGACGATCTTGAACGCCTCGATCAGACGGATCAGCACGACGGTTGCCGCCGCCGGGGCGATGGCCGGCCAGGTGATGTCGCGGAACATCTCCCAGGCGTTGGCGCCGTCCATCGTGGCCGCCTCGAGCTGCTCGCGTGGCTGGTTCTCGATGGCGGCGAGCAGCACGATGAACATGAAGGGCGTCCACTGCCAGGTGTCGCCCGCGAGCACGACCAGGCGCGCAAGCCAGGGATCGGTCGCCCAGGCGAACTCGCCGAGATGCAGCGCGAAGCGCAGGGGCGCCAGCGGCCCCTTCTCCATGTCGGCGAGCATGCGGAAGGTATAGGCGATGCCGACCGGCGTGATCATCAGCGGGATGAAGAAGATCAGCCGGAAGAAATTGCGTCCACGGATCGGCTGCGCGCAGAGCAGGGCAAGGCCGAGGCCGAGCGCGAACTGCGCCACCGACCCCGCCGATCACATAGACCAGCGTCGTTACCACCGAGCCGGGGAAGCCGCCGCTTACCGCAATCGTGGCAAGGCCCAGCAGCGCGAAGCCGAAGGCGACGCTCGCCGAGATCAGGCGGCCGATCAGGCCGACGATGGTGAAGCGCGCCGAGCCGCCATAGCGGGCGAGCCAATAGATGAGCGCCGCCGCGACCAGCGCGGCCAGCAGCCCATTCGAAGCGGGCCGAACGCGCCGAAGGTGCCGAGCAGGTGGTATTGCTGCGTCCCGAAGAGGATGCGCCGGTAATTGTAGAGGCCGACGAAAGTGAGCTTGTAGCCGCCGGGCGCGAGCGCGAAACGCGACAACGACAAATAGGCCGATACGATCAGCGGAAAAATCGCGAAGGCCAGCACCATCAGCACCGCCGGCAGCACCATCAGCCTTCCCGAATGGCGGTCGAACCATTCGCCGAGGCTCATGGATTGCGGGGCAGTCGATTTCGGGCACGGCGGTGGCTGTGGTCATGTCAGGCATGAGCTGCTTTTGCTTGAGGCTTCCCCCTCACCCGGCGCTTCGCGCCGCCCTCTCCCGAAAGGGGAGAGGGCTGACTCTCGGCGGTCTCGGCATCCCGCCCTCTGCCCTTGTGGGAGAGGGCTCCCGCCGAAGGCGGGCGGGCGAGGGGTGAGCGCCATTCTCGGACACTGTCACGATGGTTGGGCAGTCTCCTATTTCCCTGCCCCCAGCGTCGCCATTGTAGACTGCGAGCTGCTCGTCCTTTCCCGCCTGCTCGGTCAGCTCGTTCCAGCCGTCCTCGACCGCCTTCATCGCCGCCGCCTTGTCGATCTGGCCGGAGAGGAAGCGCGAGACCGCCTCGTCGAGCACCACCTGCTGGTATTTCTGGTTCTGCGGGATGCGCAGATCGAGGATCATGTTCGGGCTGTTGAGGCTCGCTTCGATTGCGCCGAGATAATCCTTCGCCGCGGCTTCGCTCATGCCCGCCTTGGTCCAGTTCGACAGGTCCTTGAACTGCGAGATGCGATAGGGGTTGAAGCCGGTCTTGCCGATGGTCACGTCGACATTGGATTGCGCCGGCTGCTCCATATAGGAGAAGAACGCATAGGCGGCGTCCTTGACCTTGTCGTCGGCTTTGGCGTTGATGCCGCCGCCCCATCCGCCGAACGAAGCGTAAGGCGCGTGGTTGACGCCGTCCGTCGCATAGGGGCAGTTTTTCTCCGTGCACGGCTCAAGCTTGCCGGTGTCGCGGTTGAGTACCTCTGTCGAGCCGGGCAGGATGGAGGAGCCGACCTTGTCGACCACCTTCGACGCGGCCGGATCGATGGCCAGCGTGCCGATATCGCCCCAGTCGAGCGACAGCGCGCAGCGGCCCGAGGTGAACAGGCTGCGGGTGTCGCCGACATCGAGGTTGATCTCGTTCGGCGGACCGTATTTCGTCGTCTCGTTGAGAATGTCGAGCGCCTTGCCGAACGCCTCGTTGTTGACGAGCGGCTTCATATCGCGTGTGTCGAAGAAGGCGCCCTGGCTGGTGCCCTTCGACTGGATGAAGCCGCCGGCGATGGATGTGATGAACCAGTAGGCCTGGGCGTTGCGCTTCTTGGAGATGCAGGAGCCGTAATCCGGCGTTCCGTCGCCGTTGAGGTCCTTGCCGTTGAGCGCCTTTGCGGCGGCGAGATAGTCGTCCCAGGTCTTCGGCGCCGTGAGGCCGTTCTCTTTGAAAATGTCGGAGCGGTAGTACATCATGTGGAAGTCGCCGTCCAAGGTCAGCATGTAGACCTTGCCGTCATATTTCTGCGAGAAATCGCGGAAGAACGGGGCGACGTCCTCCTCCTTCAGGTCCTTGTCCTTGGCGACGCGGTCGGTCAGGTCCGCGAGGAAGCCGCCTCCGATATAGTCGACCATCCATTGCGGCGCGAACACCGCGGCATCGATCGAATTGGTGCCGCTCGACCAGTCGGTCAGCAGCTTGGTGTAGAGGTCGGAGAACGGTACGGTGATGACGTTGATCTTGGCGCCGGTCAGCTTCTCGAAATCCGGCGCGCGCCGCTGCAACGGTTCGGCGATCTGCGGGCCGGTGAAGGTCATGACGTTCACGGTGACGCCGTCGAACTCGCCCGCCTGCGCGATCCCCGGTGCGGCGGCGATGGCCATTGCGGCCGCGGCTGGCGCGAGCAGCCGCTTCAATCGATTGAGCATGTTTTCCTCCCTTGGTGCGCGTTGTGCGCTGTTGATTATTCGTCTTCGAACAGGTCTGGTCTGGCGATCACGAACTCCTGGAAATGTCTTTCGACGGCATCGATGTGGCGCCGCATCGCTTCGGACGCTTTCGCCGGCTTTCCGCTGGCGATCGCATCGCGGATCGCCTTGTGCTCCTCTATCGTCTCCACCGGCCGTTGCGACACCGGCTGCAGCATGAAGCGGATGCGGCCGAGATAGGCTTCGAGGCGGTCGAGAATGCGCATCGCCTCGTCGACGGCGTGCTGGCCGCAGACGATCTGATGAAACTGGTAGTCGAGTTGCAGGAAGCCGAGCCGTTCCCCCGCCTCCACCGCGACCTGCTGATAGCGCAAATTGAGATCGAGCCGCCGCAGCATCTCATCGTTGACGGCCGTGGCCGCCATGGCGGCGAATTCGGATTCCACCGCGCGCCGGATGAAAAAGCGCTCCGCAATCGGTTTGGGCCGCAGCCGGGACACGAAAGAGCCGTGCTGCGGGACGACGTCGACGAGACCGTCGAAGGCGAGGCGGTCGATGGCGAGAGAAATGGGCTGGCGGCTGGCGCCGAATTTTTCCGCAAGGGCGACTTTGTCGAGCGGATCGCCGGGCCGCAGCTCGCCGGTGACGATCGCGGTCTTCAGGCTCTCATAGACGACGTTCACCTTGGACGGCCGAACGGAAGCGCCCTCACGCCACGTCGCAATATTCGCGAGCCGCCCCATGGGCTCCACTCTTGCTGCCTTAGGTGTACTAGAATGTTAGTGAGCCAAACCTGCGAGGGCCGGTCAAGCGGAATCTCTTACCGGCCCCTTGCGCCGTCCGGAACTGGTCTTGTCAGGCGTCGTCCCCGATCGCCGCAGGCAATGCCCCGGCATTGCGCCGCCTGCCCGCGATCTGGATGCCGAGGACCGCGACGATCAGCGCGAGGCCGACGAGGTCGGTAGCGCCTCCGGGCGCGATCAGCAGCGGCGCGCCAGCGAACAGCACGAACCGCATCGGCAGCGACAGCGGCCCGAGCAGATAGCCGCCCAGAGCCGCGCCGGTCGAGAGGACGCCCGCCAGCGCGGCGGCGATCACCCACAGACTGTCGGTGAGCGACCCTTGCAGGATCAGCGCCGGGCTGAACGCAAAAGCATAGGGAATGATGAAGCCTGGAATCGCGAGCGCGAAGGCGATCATGCCGGTTCGCCAGAGATTGGCGCCGCTGATGCCCGCCGCCGCGTAGGCGGAAAGCGCCACCGGCGGCGTCACCATCGACAGGATGCCGAAATAGAGGATGAACAGATGCGCCGACAGGGCCGGTACGCCAAGCTCTTGCAGGGCTGGCGCGACCAGGATCGCGGAGACCAGATAGGCAGCCGCCGTCGGCATGCCCATGCCGAGGATGATGGTCAAGACCATCGCGCCGATGAGCGAGAAGATCAGCGAGCCGTTGGCGATTTCAAGAAGCCAGTGCTGCAACCGCAGCGCCATGCCGGTCTGCACCAGCGTGCCGACGATAATGCCGGCGACGGCGGACGGCACCGCGACCTCGCAGGCCGATTTCGTGCCGTTGACAGCCGCGCGCAGGATGTCGCGCGGCGTTATCCGCGTTGCGCTGCGCAGAAGACCGACGAGGATGATGGCGACCGTCGTGTAGGCGCCCACGGTTAGCAGCGAATAGCGCTCGATCAGCAGGAAGATCATCAGCGCGATGGGCAGCAACAGGTGCCAGCGTTGCAGCATCCCGGCGAAATGCTCCCCGATCTGCAGGCTGAGATCCGGCCCGAGGCCATGACGCAGGCTGTAGCAGTGAATGACCGTGTAGAGCGAGGTGTAGTAGAGGATCGCGGGCACGAGCGCGGCGAGGGCCACGTCCGCATAGGGCACGCCGGAGACGTCGGCGAGGATGAAGGCCGCCGCGCCCATGATCGGCGGCGAAAGCTGTCCGCCGGTCGACGCCGTCGCTTCGATGGCGCCTGCCATCGCCGGCTTGAAGCCGGACCGTTTCATCAGCGGAATGGTCATGATGCCGCTGAGCAGGACGTTGGCGACGGCGCTGCCGTTGATCATGCCGAGAAGGCCGGACGACACGATGGCGGCCTTGCCCGCCCCGCCCCAGAGCCGCGAGGTCAGGCCATAGGCGACATTGACGAAAAGCTGTCCGGCGCCGGAGCGTTCGAGGAACGCCCCGACGATCAGGAAGTAGAACACCATATGGGCTGACGCCGAGAGCGGCGAGCCAAAAATGGCGGTCGTCGAGAGGATCTGCAGGTCGATGAACCGCTTGAACGTCATGCCCCGATGCGAAAGGAAATCGGGCAGATACGGTCCGAGAAAGATATAGGCGATGAAGACGAAGGCGATCCCCGTCAGGACCAGCCCGGCGATGCGCCGGCAGGCTTCCAGCAGCAGCACCATCAGGGCGACGCCGACGATCTTGTCGGCGAGATAGACCGGGTCGACGCCTTCGATACGGCTGGCGATCCGTTCGCCCTGGCTGATCAGGTAGACCGCGCAGGCGACCGCCGCCAGCGACAGAATGACATCGTAAATCGGAACCGGATCGGTCTCCGGCCGCCGCCGGCCGGCGACGTCGAAGGTCAGGAAGGTGATCGCCATGGCGGCGCCGAGATGGGTTCCGAGGAACACCATCTCGTATTGGAAACCGCCGGTGAAAAGCGGAGCGAATTCCACGCCGATCATGGGCAGGGCGATGCCGACGACCAGAATGAAGGCCAGTCTTGCGGAGATGGTAGGCACTGTCATCGGTATCGCGAACGCTCGGGCCGGCCTATTTCAGAAGCCCGGCTTCTTTGTAATATTTCTCCGCGCCCGGATGCAGCGGGCACCCGCCGTTCAGCGCCGGCTCGGCGGCCGTCTTGGGATCGAAATGGCCGAGGCCGGCATGGATCTTCCGGACCTTGTCGGCATTCTCGACGAGCGCCTTGGTGATCGCATAGACGACATCGTCGGAAACGTCGGCATTGGCGATGATGTTCGAGGCGGCCTTGACGGTCTTCACGGCCTCGGTTTGCCCCTTGAAGGTGTTCGGCGGGATTTCCGATGCCACCCATCCGTGCTTGCTGGTCATGACGTCGATCGCCTTTTGTGGCAGCGGCAGGATCTTCATGTCGGCGACGGTCATCAACTCGGTCGCCACAGGATGGCCTTTGGTGACGATGTGCGCCCAGCCCTGGGCCGAGCCGTCGGCGATCGCGGCGGCGGTCGCGGCCCGCTCGAGCGGCTTCACCGTGCCGCCCTTCTTGCCGATGTCGTCATAGCTGCTGCCGAGCGCGCCGAGCACCTGGCGGACGCCGAGCTCACCCGTGCCGCCGGCCTTCGTCGTGATCAGGGTCAGGCCGTTCTTGCCCGCAATGATGTCATCCCAGGAGTTGATCCCCGACTTGGTCGTAACGAAGGTGCCGAAATAATAGGCGTCGAGCCCGCCGAGGACCGCGCGCACCTTGTCCTGCTTCTCCTTGAACGAGCCGGTGCCGGTGCAGCCCTCGGCGGTGTTCATCGGAAAGCTGATGCCGATCTCGGCTTCGCCGGACTGAACCAGCTTCACATTGCCGACGCCGCCCGAAATCGGCAGAACGTCGATGCTCGACCCTTCCGGCAGCGTCGGCTTGATGATCTCGGCCATGCCGGCCCCGTAATTGTACCAGGCGCCGCCGACGCCGACGGTTGCGAACCGAAGGCTCACCGCGTCCGCCGCATAGGCCGACGTGCTGAACGCGGCAAAGGCAAGACATAGCCCCATTAAAGATTTGCGTAGCATTGTCATCATGCTCTCCTTTGTTCGTGAATGACGTGGGGTCAGTCGACTGCCTGCGGGGTCACCCGATCCCAGCGGCCTTAAGAATACGCAGGCTTCGTTCTCTTTGTTCAGGGGAAATCGACAGGCGCTCGGCGAAGTCGCGTCCGAGCGGGCGCGTCGCGTCGATGCCCATCTTGGTCAGGGTGAAGGTCTCGGGGTCGGAGGTGGGGTCGAGGATCGCGCCCTTCGCGCCGGGGATGAACACGATGTCCTTCTCCGCCTGCACGCGGGTTGCCACCGCCCACATCACGTCTTCCATGTCGAAGACGTCGACGTCGTCGTCCACGACGATCACATATTTGGTGTAGAACTCGGTGCCGAGCGCCGCCATGATCGCCTGCTGCGGCTCGCCTGACGCGGTCTTCTTCATGGAGATGAACGCCATGAACGCGCCGCAGGTCTTATGCGGTACGTGCACCGCCGTCACATTCGGCAGGTTCCGGCGCAGCGCGTTGAGGATCTCGCCCTCCCGCGTGATGCAGGAAATCAGAATGTGGTCGGAGGACATGCCCGACACGATGCTGTGGTAGATCGCGTCGCGCGCGCATCTGGATGCGCTTGGCAACGAAGATATTCTGTGTACTGCGATAGGAGGCATAGCCGGTGAATTCGCCGAACGGCCCCTCCGGCGCGTGCTCGTCCGCCAGGATTTCGCCTTCGATGATGATCTCCGCGCCGGCGGGCACCTCCAGATCGGCCGTGCCGCAACGCGCCAGCTGATAGGGTTCGCCGAACAGGCCGCCGATGATCTCGAATTTCCGCACATTCGGCGGATAGGCGTAGACCATCGAGCCCATATAATGCAGCGGATGGATGCCGAGCGTGATGGCCGCCGGCAGGTTCTCGCCGCGCGCGGCGGCACGGCGGTGGAACTCATACATGCGGCGCCGGGAATGCAGCGAGACGCCGAGACGGTCCTTGCCGGCGAGCATCAGGCGGTGAAAGCCGGTCGTGTCGACGCCGGTTTCCGGATCGCGGGCGGCGATCTGCCCGGCGGTGATATAGGGCGCGGCGTCGACGGAAAAATGCAGCGGGATCGGCAGCCTGCTCAAATCGAGGTCGTCGCCTTCGATGACGACCTCCTGCCAGGGGGCGCTGTCGACGACTTCCGCCGGGATGTAGCGCTGGCAGCGCTCGCGGAAGGCCATCGGCAGCGCGTCCGGCGCGACGCCGAGCGCGTGCGCCAGCACCGGCCGGCTTCCCGCGACATTGGTGACGATCGGAAGCGTGTGGCCTTGGATATTCGGGAGAAAGACGATCGGCGACCGGCCCATGCGCTCGAGTTCAAAGACGAGCGAGGTGATTTCGAGCTGCGTCGAAACCGGTTCTTCGATGCGCAGAAAATGCTGCGGAAGCTCTGTCTCCACCGAGCGAAGGAACCCTCGCAAGCTCTGCTGACCGAACTCGGATGTCTCTGGCGGCATAGCGATGCTTTGCAACAACTCCCAAAGTGAAATAATAGAGCAAAAGAGAAGATTGCCAACCATGAATTTTGTGGGCAATCTTTGGTCGATTGCATCGATATTTGGCCATTTAATGTGCAAATTAATTATCGGCGCGGGCGGACGCTTAGCCCCGGTGTCCCCTTTTCGGGACCGGCGGCGATCCGCCATCAGCGACATTTGCGACGGATAGCGATGAGTATGATGCCTGTTGAAAACGGCAATGCGGAGCAGCCTTCGATCGGCTATCTGATCAATCTGCTCGCCCGTCTCCTGGCTCAGTCGCTGCGCGCCCGCAACGGCGTCGATGGTATTCTGCCGGGGCAGTTTCCCGTCGTCTTGCGGCTCCTGGAAAGCGAGAAGGAGACGCAGAAGAGCCTGTCCGACCATATCCGCGTCGGTCAGGCCACCATGGCCCACACGCTCAAACGCATGGAGCGCACCAATATCATCGAGCGCCGGCCGCTTGGGCATGACCGCCGGCAATTCTCGATCCATCTGACGCCGAAAGGCATGGGGATGGCGATGACGGCGGTCAAGAACGCGGCTATCGTAAACCGGATCGCGCTCGAGCGTCTCAACATCCGCGAGCGCGAGCTGCTGCGCAGCCTCCTCGCCGATATGGCCGGATCGCTCAGCGAGGACTTGGAGAATCTGGGCGCCGCGACCATCCCTGAAACGGCCGGCGACGACGCTTAGCAGCGCCTGGATCTTGATCCTGGAATAAACATGGCTAGCAATGTATAATTGCAGGCTGACAGGCACGGTCCCGAGCCCGATTTCGGCTCCGGACCCCGTTTTCAGCCGATTCTCGTGGAGGTTAAGGTGAGAGCAGCGCGCGTGAAAGGCCATGGCGGCCCCGAAATGCTGGAGATCGTCGACGACCATCCCATGCCGGTGATCGGAGACGGCGACGTGCTGCTGCGGGTCAAGGCATCGTCGCTCAACTATCACGATGTCTTCACCCGGCAAGGCATGCCGGGCATCAAGCTGAACCTGCCCGTGGTCCCCGGCCTCGACCTGGCCGGCGAGGTCGCGGAGGTCGGCCCCGGCGTCACGGATTTCGCCGTCGGCGACCGCGTGCTGGTCGATCCGCTGAACCGCGTCGAAGGCGGGCTGATGGGCGAGACCACCGATGGCGGATTGCAGGAATACGCCAAGGTGCGCGCGCATCAGCTCGTGCGCATGCCGGACAATGTGACCTTCGAGCAGGCCGCCTCGCTCCCCGTCGCCTATGGCACGGCCCACCGGATGATGTTCACCAATGGCGGCATCAAGGCGGGCGACAAGGTGCTGGTGCTCGGCGCGAGCGGCGGCGTCGGCACGGGCGCTGTGCTGCTGTCCAAGATCGCCGGCGCCCATGTCATCGCCTGCGGCAGCTCCGAGGCCAAGCTGGCCAAGCTGACCGAGATCGGCGCGGACGAGGTGATCGACTACACCAAGGTGGCGTTCGAGAAGGAGGTGTTCTCCCGCTTCGGCAAGCCGCATCGCCGGACCTTCGACGGCGGCGTCGACGTGGTCGTCAATTTCACCGGCGGCGACACCTGGGTGCCCTCGCTCAGAGCGCTGAAGCGCGGCGGCAAGCTGCTCACCTGCGGCGCGACCGCCGGGTTCAACCCGACCGAGGACCTTCGCTATATCTGGACGTTCGAGCTGAAAATCCTTGGCTCCAACAGCTGGGCGCGCGAAGATCTGGAGTCGCTTCTGAAGCTGATCGGCGAGGGACGGCTCAAGCCGGTCATCGACCGCGTCTTTCCGCTGTCGGAAGCCCGCGAAGCGCTGCGATTGATCGAAGAGCGTGAAGTGATCGGTAAAGTCATCATAGCCCCATGAGTTCAGCCGCAGGCAATCTCGGCCGGATCGCCGACGACGTTCCAGGCGATCGCATCGCGTTCATCGATCTCCGGGGCGAGGCGGCCCGGACGGTGCGCTACGACGATTTCCGCAAGGAGATCCGCGCCGTCGCGCGCGGGCTGGCGCGGATGGGCCTTAAGGCCGGGGACCGGATCGGTATCCTCGCGCTCAATCGCATCGAATATCTGACGGTCATGTTCGGCGCCGTGCTCGGCGGCATGGTGCCGGTGCCGCTGAATGTGAAGCTGCCGTCCGAGACGCTGAGCGGCATCCTGGCGAAAGACAAGGTCAGCCTGATGCTGGCCGAGCACGCCTTCCGCCATCTGCTTCCGGCGGATACGCGCGCGCTGTCCTTCGAGGACGACTATCCCGCGCTGCTCGATTTCGGCGATTTCGATGCGCTCGCCGTGACGCCGGACCAGGTGTCGATGCAGCCTTATACGTCCGGCTCCACGGGCCTGCCGAAAGGTGTGCTGCTGACGCATGGCGGGCAGCGCTGGGCGGCGGAAACGCTGGTCGAATACCGCCGGCTGAAGCCGGAGGACCGGGGCATCCTCGCCGCGCCGCTCTATCACAAGAATGCCCTGGTCGCGGTAAAAACGGCGCTGTTTTCCGGCGGCTCGTCTGTCCTCGTGCCACGCTTCGAGCCCGGCAGCTATGCGGCGGCGATCGCCGACTGGAGCGTGACGATGCTGACCGGCGTGCCGACCATGATGCGGATGCTGCTCGACGATCCGCGCCTGCCGCCCGCCGAGGCGCGCCGGGGTGTGCGGCTGATCTCGATGGGCTCGTCTCCGGCATCCGACCGGCTGCTCGCCGACCTCGCCGCGGCGTTCCCGAATGCGGAGATCCATCTCAACTACGGGGTCACCGAGGGCGGGCCGATCATGTTCGGCTGGTATCATCCCGAAGGACGGCCGCGGCCGATGAGCAGCATCGGCTATCCGATCCCCGGCTGCGACTGGAAGCTGGACGGCGGAGACGATGCGCAGGGCGAACTTTGGGTTCGCAATCCCGGCGTGGCGAACGGCTATTTCAACCGCCCCGAAGCGACGGCCGAAAATTTCCGCGACGGCTGGTACAAGACCGGCGACATTCTCCGCCATGACGACGAAGGCTGGTTCTATTTCGTCGCCCGCAAGGACGACATGATGGTGGTCGGCGGCGAGAACGTCTTTCCGCAGGAGGTCGAGGCGACGCTGGAGCGGCACCCCGCGGTCAGGCAGGCGGCCGTCATCGCCGTCGAGCACGAGATCAAGGGCGAAGTGCCGGTGGCCTTCGTCGTGCTGGAGGACGGCAAGCGCACCGATGCCGACGAGCTGAAGCAGTTCGCTTTGGCGCACGCGCCCGCCTATGCCCACCCGCGGCGGGTCTATTTCGTGCCGAACATTCCGCTCACGGGAACCAACAAGATCGACAAGCCGGCCCTGAAAGCGATCGCTGAGGCATCGTAAGCGGCCGGAACGCTCAAGGAGAGACGACGCCCATGACCGAAGAGACCAAGCTCGATCGCGAGACGATCGATGCCCGCATCAAGCGCGCGCCCTATCACCAATGGCTCGGGCTGACGGTGACCGAGGTCGGCGATGGCGAGATCACCATCGACGTTCCGTGGCGGGACGAATTCGTCGTCAACCCGGAGGGCGGCTACATTCATGGCGGCATTCTCGCCACGCTCGTCGATCTGACGGCGGACTGGGCCATTGCCACCAAGCTCGGCCGCCCGTTTCCGACGGTCGACATGCGCGTCGATTATCATCGTCCGGCGGTGAAGACGCGGCTGCGGGCCAAGGGCAGGATCGTCCGGCTCGGCTCGACATTCACGACGGCTGAAGCGACGGTCGAGGACGAGGCTGGCAAGCTGCTGGCTAGCGGCCGCGGCACCTATTTCACCAATGTGAAGTCCTGAGCGGCGAGGCGCGGGCCGGGATGACCGAGCGCCAATTGCCTGACGGCGATGCGATCTTCCTCGATCACATCGGGCATTTCGTCAGGGACATCAAGGCCGCCGAAGCGGCGCTCCAGTCTTGCGGGTTCCTGCCGACGCCGTTCTCGGTGCAGACGGCTCCGACCGGCCCGGACGGTGCGATGGAGCCGACCGGCACCGGCAATGTCTGCGCGATGCTGCCGGCCGGCTATCTGGAATTTCTCGACCAAGACCGCCGAAACGCCGCTCGCTGCGGAGCTGGAGGCCGCCATTGCGCGCTGGCAGGGCGTGCATCTGGCCGCCTTTGCCGTTGCGAAGCCGGAGGCGACGTATGACCGGCTGCTGAAGCGCCGGGATTGCCATGCGCCCGGTGGTCCACATGCGCCGGCCGGTCGAGACCGAGCATGGCCGGAGCGAAGCCCGCTTCACGGTGCTGCGGCCCAAGCCCGGCGTCATGGCCGAGGGGCGCATTCAGCTTCTGACGCATCATACCGAGCCCGAGGTCTGGCAGCCGCGCTGGCTGACGCAGCCTAACGGTGTTACCGGACTTCTGAGCCTGCTCGTCGTCAGCGATGATCCGGCGGAGGCAAGCGGCCGCTTTGCCAAGCTCCTCGGCGTCGCGCCGATCCGGGCGGATGACGGGCATCTCGCTTCACGCTCGGACGCGGCGAAGTACTGATCGGCTCCGCGGAACAGGCCGCGCCGCTCGTCGGCGCCGCGCCCGGGCTTCCATGGATGGCGGCTTACGCGCTGCAAGTGCGCAGTCTGCAGCGGATCGGCGACCATCTGAGCCGGGCCGGTCTTCGCCCGACACGCCATGGCGATCACGTCATTGCTCCCTTTCCCGGCGCACTCGGGACCGGCTACTGGATTTTTGTTGAAGACCCGCGCAATCTGCCCTGGAATTGAATCGGCGCACGGAAAGCATCGGGCTGAGCCGGAAGGAGCGAACATGACGCTGAACTATCAAAGCATCTACCCCTCCGGCCGCTCGCCCGTCCTTGCCCGCAATATCGTCTCCACCTCGCAGCCGCTCGCCGCGCAGGCCGGCATCCGCATGCTGCTGAAGGGCGGCAACGCCGCCGACGCCGCGCTCGCCGCCGCCATGACGCTGACTATCGTCGAGCCGACCGGCAACGGCATCGGCTCGGACGCCTTCGCCATCATCTGGGACGGCAAGGAGCTGCACGGTCTCAACGCGTCGGGCCGCTCGCCGGCGGCGTGGTCGCCGGAGCGCTTCGCCGGCCGCGATGCGATGCCGGTGCGCGGGTGGGATTCGGTGACCGTGCCGGGGGCAGTGTCCGCGTGGCAGGAGGTCTCCAAGCGGTTCGGCAAGCTGCCGTTTGCCGAGCTGTTCGAGCCGGCGATCGACTATGCGCGGCGCGGTTTCCCGGTTTCCCCGATCATTGCCGGATTGTGGCAGGTCGGGGCGAAACTGCTCAAGGACCATCCCGGCTACGCCGAAACCTTCATGCCCGGCGGCCGCGCGCCGACTGCCGGCGAGATGTTCGCCAACCCAAGCGCCGCCGATACGCTGGAGCAGATCGCCGAGAGCGGCGGCGATGCATTCTACCGCGGCGCGCTTGCCCGGAAGATCGCCGCCTTTTCCGCCGAGCAGGGCGGCGCGATGACCGAAGCCGACCTCGACGCGCATCGCGCCGATTGGTGCGGGACGATCAGCCAGCGTTTCGGCGACGCGGCGCTTCACGAGATCCCGCCGAACGGCCAGGGCATCGTCTCGCTGATGGCGCTGGGTATCCTCGCCCATTGCGGGCTCGACCGATTCGGCCCGGATGACCCGGCGGCGCTGCATCTGGAGATCGAGGCGATGAAGCTCGCCTTCGCCGATGCCCGCGCTTATGTCGCCGATCTGGAGGCGATGCGCGATGTCCGCGTCGCCGATCTGTTGTCCGAGGGTTATCTGGCGGAGCGGGCGAGGCTGATCCGGGAGGATCGCGCCCAGGCCTTCGATGCGGGCAAGCCGGAGACGCGGCGGCACCGTCTATCTGACCACGGCGGATGAGAGCGGTATGATGGTGTCGTTCATCCAGTCGAACTATATGGGCTTCGGCTCGGGCGTCGTCGTGCCGGGCACCGGGATCAGCCTGCAGAATCGCGGCACCGGCTTTTCGCTGAAGCCCGGCCATCCCAATCAGGTCGCCGGAGGCAAGCGGCCGTTCCAGACCATCATTCCCGGCTTCCTGATGAGCACGGACGGCACGCCGCTGATGAGTTTCGGGGTGATGGGCGGCCCGATGCAGCCGCAGGGACATGTGCAGATGGTGCTGCGCACGCAGCTCTGGGGGCAGAACCCGCAAACGGCGGCCGATGCGCCGCGCTGGCAGGTGCTGTCCGGCATCGACGTCGCCATGGAGGCGACGGTCGGTGAGGCGGCGATCTCGACCTTGCGCGCCAAGGGACACAATGTCATCGCCGAGCAGCCGGACCCGGTCAATTTCGGCTTCGGCGGAGCACAATTGATCGCCAGATCGGGCGACGCCTATATTGCGGGCTCGGACTCGCGGAAGGACGGCTGCGCCATCGGGGTCTAAACGGGTAGTCGGGCGTCGTGACGGCTCGTCAGGCGGCGGGCTCGGCTTCGTAGCCCGCACGTTCGGCCTTACCGCGATTTTCGATCCGGGCATGCAGCTCGCGGATCGTCCGGCTCGCGGTCGTTTCGAAACAGAATGGCAGCAGAGCATGGATGAGCGCGGCCAGCGCAGCGCCGCCGAGCTTCAGCGCGAACCAGAATGCGAAGCCCATATGCTCCCGATAACTTTCATTTACCGACCGCGGATGCTCGAGAAATAGGCGATTGATCATTTTTTGTCCCATCGTTTTTGCTCTAGAACCTAATTCTAGCATCGATATGGCCGTCATTTTTCCCAATTTGCTGATGATATTGGTGTTATGACGGGAGGAAATCCCATCGGAGAATTTCCATGCATCTGGATGAAATCGATCGCCGGCTTCTGGCGGAGCTTCAGGTCGATGCCGGCAGGAGCATCGAAAAACTAGGTGAACGGGTCGGCCTCTCCCGCAATGCCTGCTGGTCTCGCATTCGGCGTCTCGAAGAAGCGGGCGTGATCAAGGCGCGCGTCGCCCTTGTCGATCCGAACCGCGTCAATCTCGGGCTCAGCGTGTTCATCGCCATCCGCACCAACGATCACGACCCGGATTGGCTCGAGACCTTCGCGCGCGAAATCACCGCATTTCCCGAAATTCAGGGCGTCTACCGCACCGCGGGCGATCTCGACTATCTGATCAAGGCACGCATTCCGGATGTCGCGGCCTATGATGCGCTCTATCAGCGGCTGATCCGCAAGGTGCGCCTCGTCGACGTCTCGGCGAGTTTCGTCATGCAGGAGATCAAGGAAACGACGGCGGTGACGCTGGATTATGCCTGAGCGGCGGAGCCATCCGTTGCCGCACCGCTTAAAGAAAAGGGCGCCCGGGGCCATGGGCATCGGGCGCGAGGGCAAGCATCATTCACAACGCGTCGGGAGGAGCGGACGCTTGCAAAGCACTGGGCCGAGCAGCCGCAAGTCGATGCTTGTTTTTTAATCATACTACTTTTGTGATCAAAATGTAATTGATCTTACGCGTGTCCCCCGTTGCGATTATGGAGCCTGTTTGCCGTGCGGCGTTGGCCGGGCCTCCATCGCCGGGGATTTGGCGGCAGGCTTCTCCGGCGGGATCGAACGGGTTACGATTGCGCCGGTCCGGCTCGGGCTGCAAATGAAGCGATGGCGGTGGCGCGGAGGGCGCGACGAGAGGTCGAGGTCAGGTGAAATTGACGATAGCAGACAACGATCCGGCACTTGCGCGCGCCGATCCGGCCCGTCAGGCGAAGCCTCATGTCGAGCGGCATTGCTCTGTCCGCAAGACGGTGGAGATCGTTCTGGACTCCTGGACCTTTCTCATCATCCGCGAAGCCTTCTTCGGCGTCCGGCAGTTCGAGAAATTCCAGCGCCGGCTCGGCATCCCCCGGCAGACCCTGTCCACGCGGCTGGCCATGCTCGTCGAAAACGACATCCTGGTGCAGGGCCGGCGCGACGGGGAACGCGGCCAGCAATATTTCCTCACCGAGCGCGGCAAGGACCTGTTTCCGACGATGCTTTCGCTCATGGAATTCGGCGACAAATGGCTGACCCGCGGCGTGCCGCCACCGCTCAAGCTCGTCCACACGCACTGTGGGCATGACTGCCATCCGACGACGGTCTGTTCGGAATGCCTGACGCCGGTCCCCGCGCGCGACGTCCATTTCCGCGACGGTCCGGGCGCCGGCTATTCGCCCTACGAGATCCGGCTGAAGAGCCGGCGCAGCTCCGATCCGGCACTATTGGAGCGAGTCCAGGCCATGCTCGGTGGCGCGCAGCCTGCAGATTATCGGCGACCGCTGGAGCTTCCTGATCCTGCGCGAGGGCTGGTTCGGCGTGCGGCGTTTCGACGAAATGATGGAGAAGCTCGGGATTGCGAGCAACATCCTGGCGGACCGGCTATCGCGGCTTGTGGAGAGCGGCGTGCTCGTCAAAACGCCTTATGGGCCGGGTCCGGAGCGCTACGAGTATCGCTTCTCGGAGATGGGGCGCGATCTCTACCAACCGATGATCGTGATGATGCGCTGGGGAGATCGCTGGCTGTCGGACGGCAAGCCGCCGCTGCGTCTGCGCCATCGGACCTGCGGCAGCGATTTTGCGCCGCTTGTCGTCTGCAGCCATTGCAAGACCGAGATCCGCGCAAACGAAACGGATTACGAATTGCGCTACGAGATGCCGGACTGACGCCTCGGCAACGCGTCGACATCCATTTCCCTCATTTTTCAGGCCGAAGCATCTGGCGGTCCGCCTGCGCGTGCCGACGCAGGTCGCGACCGACCGCCGCTGAGCGCACTTGACATCCCGGTCACGCTTAAAGTCTAATAATGCAAGTATATTAGTTCTGATGGTCACATTCAAATGCCATCTGAATTAGGCGAATATCGCCGGATATTCGGAATATAAGTCTGATAATAAAAGTTTGAATCGCGTGCTGTGACAACGATTCAAGGGGAGGAAAAAGTGAGACATATGAAGCGCGTAGCGGGAGCCGTGGCTCTCGCAATGACTGCCACATTCGGTCTGACGCCGGCCATGGCCCAGGACGCAGGAGCCGTGAAGATCGGTGTGATGACCGATATGAGCGGACAATTTTCGCATGAATCCGGCGAAGGCGCGGTCACGGCCATCAAGATGGCCGTCGAGGATTATGGTGGCAAGGCGCTCGGCAAGCCGGTCGAAGTCGTGGTCATGGATCACCAGAACAAGCCCGAGGTGGCCGTCGCCAAAGCCAAGGAATGGTACGACGCCGACAAAGTGACGATGATCGGCAATCTGATCAATTCCGGCATCGCCCTGGCCGTGTCGCAGGTCGCCAAGACCTCGAACGGTATCGCCATCGTCAACGGCTCGGGCTCCTCCAAGCTCACCGGCGAGGGCTGCACGCCGAACAGCATCCACTACGCTTACGACACCTACGCGCTCGCCAACGGCACCGCCAACGAGCTGGTCAGCGAAGGCAAGAAGAACTGGTTCTTTCTGACCGCCGACTATGCATTCGGCCATGCGCTCGAAGGCGACGCATCCGCGATCGTGAAGAAGGCCGGCGGCCAGGTTTCCGGCGCGGTCCGCTATCCCATCGAGACCGCCGACCACAGCGCGTTCATCCTTCAGGCGCAGTCATCGCCCGCCGAGGTGGTCGCCGTCGCCGGGTCGGGCACCACCTTCGTCAACGCCGTCAAATCGGCGCGCGAGTTCGGCCTGACTGCCTCCGGTAAGACGGTCGCCGGGCTGCTGGTCTGGCTGACGGACATCAAGGCGCTGACGCTGCAAACCGCGCAAGGCATGATCCTGACCAATGCGTTCTATTGGGACCGGGATGAGGAAACGCGGGCGTTCGCGGCCAAATTCGAGGCCAAGGTCGGGCGCAAACCGCATATGGGCGATGCCGGCGACTATTCTTCGACCATGCATTACCTCAAGGCCGTCGACGCGGCGGGCACCACGGACGCCAAGGCGGTGATGGCCAAGATGCGCGAAATTCCGATCAACGACTTCTTCGCCAAGGGCGGCAAGATCCGCGAAGACGGCCGCATGGTCCACGACATGTATGTCTACCGGGTGAAGTCGCCCGAGACGTCGAAAAGCGAATGGGATGTCTACGAGCTGGTTTCGGTCATTCCGGGCGACAAGGCCTTCCGCCCGCTTTCCGAAAGCAAATGCCCGCTGATCAAGAAATAGCCGATGTGTGCCGAACCCCGTGCGGCGTCGTCTAGCCGGCGTCGCGCGGGGGCTTTCATGTCGCGGGCTGCCCGACAGGCGAGTCATGCGATAGGATTGCGTGAGACCGCCGGCTCGCCGCACGACCGGCGGATTGTCTGGATGAGGTTGAATGATCCAGGCATTGTGCGGCAGGCTAGACCATTCCCGGCCGGCTTCGGTCAGGCCGAGACGAACAGATACGCAATGGGAGCGAGCGCATGAGCGACATTCTTTCGGTCGTGGATGACGGGGTGGCAACGGTGACGCTCAACCGGCCCGCCCAGCGCAACGCCATGACCTTCGCCATGTGGAATGAGGTCGGCGATATCTTCAAGCGCCTCGATGCAGACCATGCGGTCCGTGCGATCATTTTGACCGGCGCGGGCGAGGATTTCTCCGCCGGAGCCGACATCGGCGAGTTTGCCGCCACCCGCGACGACATCGGCGCAAAGCAAAAAATACGAGGTCGCCGTCGACTATGGCTGCACCGGGATCGCGAACACGGCCAAGCCGGTGATCGCGGTCTGCAAAGGCTACTGCCTCGGCGGCGGCGCACATCTGGCGATGTCGTGCGATTTCCGCTTCGTCCATGAGACCGCGATTTTCGGCATCCCCGCGGCCCGGCTCTCCATCGTTTACGGCGTTTCGGGGACGCGCAAACTGCTGGCGCTGGTCGGTCTTGCCGAAGCCAAGCGCATCATGTTCACCGGAGACCGCTTCGACGGCGCCAAGGCGCTCGCCATCGGCTTTGCCGATCATGTTTCGACCGATCCGGTGGCGGAGGCGCGCGACTATGCGGCGAAACTGGCGGCGAGCGCGCCGCTGACCATCGCCGGGTCGAAATACATCCTCAACGGAACCGCTCTCGGCACGTTCGACCCCGAGGTCGCCGAGCGCCTGATCGACGCCGCCAGCTCCAGCCGCGACTATCAGGAAGGTCGCGCCGCCTTTGCCGACAAGCGCCCGCCGCGCTTTACCGGGGCCTGATATGACCGCAGGATCTGGGCGAGCCACGAATTGCAGAAGGAGGCGGGTGTGAAACCGGCAAGCTTCCGTTACGTCCGGCCCCGGTCCATCGATGAGGCGATCGGCGCGCTGTCCGGAGCCGACGCGAAGATCATCGCCGGCGGGCAAAGTCTCGTGCCGATGATGAACTTCCGGCTGGTTCAGCCCGAGTTGCTTGTCGACGTCAACGCGATCGCGGAGCTTTCCGGTATCACAGAGACGGATCGCGGGTTGCGGTTCGGCGCGCTGGTCCGGCATTCCGAGGCAATGGCGTCGGAGCTGGTGGCGCGGCATTTTCCGATCATCCCGGAAGCGATGCGCCACGTCGCCCATCTCGCCATCCGCAATCGCGGCACGATCGGCGGCAGCCTCGCCCATGCGGACCCGTCCGCGGAATGGCCGTTGCTGGTGGCGCTACTGGACGGCGAAATCGAGCTGCGGGGCCCGAGCGGCACGCGCAGCCTCAAGAGCGACGCCTTCCTCATGGCACCGCTGGTCACCGCTCTCCAGGAGAATGAGATCCTGACCGGCATCCATTTGCCCAAGGCGGAACGCGGCGCCGGCATGGCATTCGACGAAATGGCCCAGCGCCATGGCGACTTCGCCGTGGTTGCGGCCGGCGCGGTGCTCGCTATCGAAGGCGGTACTATCCGCAATGCCCGGCTGGCGCTCGGCGGCGTCGGGCTGACCGCAATCCGCGTGCCGGCATCCGAGGCGCTTCTTCACGGCAAAGCGGCGACCGCCGAAACCTTTCGGCAGGCGGCGGATCTGGCGACCGAAGGCCTGCAACCCAACAACGACTTCCACGCTTCGGCCGAATATCGGAAGCACCTCGTGCCGGTCATGCTGCGCCGGGTGCTCGAAACCGCGGCCGCGCGTGTGGGTGGAGGCGGCCGATGAACGGGAGCGGCAAGATCGACATCGCTCTCAAGGTCAATGGCGAGAAGGTCATGGAGGCCGTCGAGCCGCGGATGCTGCTGTCCGATTTCCTCCGCGATACGCTCGGCCTCACCGGCACCCATGTCGGCTGCGAGCACGGCGTTTGCGGCGCCTGCACGGTCCGCGTGAACGGAGCAACGGCGCGGGCCTGTCTGATGTTTGCCGTGCAGGCCGACGGCGGCGAGGTCGAAACCGTCGAGGCGCTTGGAACGCCCGCGCAGATGCATCGCATCCAGGAAGCCTTCCGCAAGCATCATGCGCTGCAATGCGGCTTCTGCACGCCGGGGTTCCTGCTCACGGTCCGCGAACTTCTCGACACCGCGCCACTCCGCACCGACGAGGAGATCAGGGAAGGGCTCTCCGGCAATATCTGCCGTTGCACCGGCTACGATCATATCGTCAAGGCGGTGCGCGAGCTGGTGAACGAACGAGATGGAGTAACGGCATGAAGATGCATTTTCTCAGCGGCGGCCGTTTGCGGATGAAGAAGCGGATCTATGCAGCGGAGGCGGATCGCGACGAGACCATCGAGCTTCCGGTGATCTCGACGCTGTTCCGCCACGGCAGCGCCAATGTGCTGTTCGACACCGGCTGCCATCCCTCGATCGAAACCGATGCTGCGGCGCGCTGGGGCGGGTTGGCGAAATTGATGACACCGATCGCCCCGCCGAAATCCGATGTCATCGCCAGTCTTGCCGCACTCGATCTGACCCCGGACGATATCGACCTCGTCATCAATTCGCATCTCCATCCCGACCATTGCGGCTGCAATGAGTTCTTCCGCAAGGCGACCATTCGTATGCCACGAGGCGGAGCTGGCGGCGGCGCGGGCCGATGGGGCGGAGACGCGCGGCTATCTGCGTGTCGAATGGGACCATCCGATGCCGATCGAGGCTGTCGGCGGGCCTTATGACGTGCTCGGCGATGGGCGGCTGGTGACGGTGCCGCTGCCCGGCCACACGCCCGGCACGATGGGCCTCCATGCGGGCCTCGACCGCAGCGGCGAGTTCCTGCTGGTCTCCGATGCGGTGAGCCTGATGCGCAATCTCGAAAAGGACGAGGTGCCGCGCAATGCGTGGGATGCGGAGCTGCTGCTGAAATCCTATGCCGAGATCCGAAAGGTCCAGGCGGGCGGCGCCACGGTGATCTGCGGCCATGACGATGCGCAATGGCAGAGCCTCAGAAAGGGCCACGACGCCTATGAGTGACGCATCGGAGGCGCAGCGGGCGATCCGCCCCGCGAACCGTCCGTGGGCCGACGCCGAGTCTCGACAGCGCGCGGCCGAAATATGTCGGCGTCGCGGTCAAGCGGCTGGAGGATCCCCGGCTGCTGACCGGCGCCGGCCGTTATGCCGCCGATATCCGGCTCGACCGCATGGTGCATCTGGCTTTCCTGCGGAGCGATCAGGCCCATGCGCGCATTGTCTCCATCGCAACCGGCGACGCCAAGGCCGTGCCGGGCGTGCTTGGCGTGTTCACCGCGGACGACTTTGCCGACATACCCGCGGTTTCGGCGTCGTCGCGGACGCGGAACTATCATGCGACCGCCAACCCGATCCTCGCGAAGGAGAAGGTCCGTTATGTCGGCGAGCCGGTCGCGGTGGTCGTCGCCGCCAGCCGCTATGTCGCGGAGGACGCCCTCGCGCTGATCGCCGTCGACTATGAGCAACTCGACCTCGCCGCCGATGCCGAGACAGCCGCCGCGCCGGGCGCGCCGTTGCTGCATGAGGACTTGCAATCCAACGTCCTGCTTGAGCGGACCTTCCGGACCGGCGAGCCGGAGCAAACCATGGCGCGATGCGCCCATGAGGGTGCGCGGGCGGTTCCGCATCCATCGCAAGTCGCCGCTGGCCGTCGAGAACCGCTCCTATGTGGCGGACTATGATCGCGGCCGGGATGCGCTCACGCTCTACAGCTCCACCCAGATCCCCGGCATCATCCGCGACGCGCTCGCGCAGCTTCTCGACCTGCCGGGCCAGCGCATCCGCGTCGTCGCTCCCGATGTCGGCGGCGGTTTCGGCGGCAAGGGCTCTCTGTATGCGGAGGAAATCGTCGTTGCCGCGTTGGCGCGGAGACTCGGGCGACCGGTCAAATGGGTCAGCGACCGCCTGGAGGATCTGTCTTCCACCAGCCAGGGCTTCGACGAGATCGTCGAGGCCGAGCTGGGCTTCGATGCGCAAGGCCGTTTCCTGTCTCTGATCGGCGATGTCACCGGCGACACCGGCGCCTATTCGATCTATCCCTGGACGGCGGCGCTCGAACCGGTCCAGGTCGCGAGCTTCCTGCCGGGGCCATACCGGATCGCGCATTATTTCGGCCGCGTGCGGAGCGTCGCCACGCCGAAGCCGCCGACCGGCCCTTATCGCGGCGTCGGCCGGCCGGCATCGGTCTTCGTACTGGAGCGTCTGGTCGATATGGCCGCGGCTAAGCTGGGCATCGATCCGGCGGAACTGCGTCGGCTCAATCTGGTGCAGGCGGAGGAATTCCCGTATCGGATCGGCTCGGGCAT
This sequence comes from uncultured Alphaproteobacteria bacterium, assembly GCA_963727575.1. Classification (GTDB taxonomy): domain Bacteria; phylum Pseudomonadota; class Alphaproteobacteria; order Rhizobiales; family Rhodomicrobiaceae; genus JAHQVI01. The sequence continues at coordinate 57,358 of CAVSIA010000026.1, read as the reverse complement.
CATATGGGATCAGTCGGCCTTTACAGAGTGCCTCGACAAGGCCTGCGAGGTGGCCGGTTACCCGGAGTTGCGCGAACGCCAGCGCAAAGCCCGCGCCGAAGGCCGCTGGATGGGCATCGGCATCGCCACCTATGCCGAGCTGACCGGCATTGGCTCGCGCATCTCCGTCGCGCCGGGCATGCCCATCAACACCGGCACGGAAACCGCCACGATCCGCATCGACTCCACGGGCGCCGTCACCGCCATTTTCGCGGTCGCCTCGCATGGCCAGAGCCTCGAAACCACGCTCGCCCAGATCGTTGCCGAGGAGATCGGCGTCCGCCCGGAGGACGTGCAGATCATCCAGGGCGACAGCGCCGCATCCGCGCACGGCACAGGCACCTATGCGAGCCGCAGCGCGGTGATCGGCGGCGGGGCGGCCATCGTCACCGGCCGCGCCCTGCGCGAGAAGATCAAGCGCATCGCCTCGCATCTGCTCGAAGCGTCGGCGGAAGACATCGACACCGGCGGCGGTCGCGTTTTTGTCCGCGGCACCGATCACGGCCTCAGCTTCGTCGAGCTGGCGCGCGCGGTCTATTCCGATATGTCGGCGCTGCCGGCGGACAAGCGGGAAAACCTGGAAGCCTCCGAGACCTTCGACCCCATCGTCGGCACGACGACGACCGCGACGCACCTCTGCGTCGTCGACATCGATCCGGAGACCTATGCGGTGAAGATCGAGCGCTATGTGGTTGCGGAGGACTGCGGACGCCTGATCAACCCGCTGGTCGTCGACGGCCAGGTGCATGGCGGCGTCGCGCAAGGGATCGGCGTGGCGCTTCTGGAAGAGCTGGTCTATGACGAGCAGGGGCAGCTGCTGACCGGCACGCTCGCGGACTATCTCGTCCCGACCGCGGTCGAAGTCCCCGCCATCGAGGTCAGCCATCTCGAAAGCGTCGCGCCGAACAATCCAGGCGGCTTTCGCGGCATGGGGGAGGGCGGAACCATCGGCTCGCCCGCCGCGGTCGCCAATGCGATCGCCGACGCGCTCTCGCATCTGAATATCGAAATCTGCGAACTGCCGGTCTCGCCGGAGCGGCTGTTCCGTCTGGTGCTCGCCGCCCGCGAAAAGGCGAAAGTGGAGGAATGACATGGATCTCGGTCTGACTGGAAAAGTTGCCCTCGTCACCGGGGGCGGGCGCGATGTCGGCGGCGATATCTCCAAGACGCTGGCCGCCGAGGGCGCCAAAGTCGCCGTCAATTACCGCAAATCCGAAAGCGAAGCGGCAGGCGTCGTCGACGCGATCAGAGCTGCCGGCGGCGAGGCCCGCGCGGTCAAGGCCGACATCGCCGACTACGATCAGGTCAAGGCGATGGTTGCGCAGATCGTCGCCGATTGGGGCCGGCTCGATATTCTCGTCAACAACGCCGGCTATGTGAAATACCAGAAATTCACCGGCTCGACGCCCGACGACTGGAAGGCGCAGATCGACGTCTGCCTCTACGGTGCGATCCATTGCTGCCATGCCGCCGCGCCGCACATGATCGAGCATGGCTTCGGCCGCATCGTCAACCTCGTCGGCGACAGCTCGCGCATCGGCGAGGCCAATCTGTCCATGGCCGCCGCCTCGCGGGCCGGCACCATCGCGCTCGGCAAATCGCTGGCCAAGGAACTCGGCCGCAGCAATGTCACCGTGAATTCCGTGTCGCTCGGACTGGTCGAGACCTCGCATTCCGATCCGGAATTCCTCGCCAAGAACCGCGACAAGATCCTGAAGGCCTATGCCGTGAAGCGCCTCGGCAAGCCCGACGACGTCGCGCCGCTGGTCGCCTTCCTCGCCTCCGACCGGGCGGGCTGGGTAACGGGCCAGGTCATCAGCGTGAATGGCGGCTTCAGCATGGTTTGAGGCCGGATCGAAACGCCTCCGGAGACGTCCGATGATCAGAACCGATCTCATTGCACCCGTTGCCGAGCTGCTCGCACGTCAGGCCGAGCGCTTTCCGCAGAAGATCGCCTTTTCCGATGCGAACCGTTCGATCACCTATGCCGAGCTGGACCGCGTCGACGACAAATCTGGCCGCCCAGCTCAGGCGGCTCGGGCTGCGGGACGGCGAGAGCGCGGCGTTGTGGCTGCCGAATTCGGTGGACTGGGTGATCGGCTGTCTCGCGACGATCCGCGCCGGTGGCACATCCGTGCCGATCAGCTATGCCTCGATGAAAGGCGAAGTCGCCTACCGGCTGGAGGACGCCGCCTGCGGGATCGTCATCACAAAAGCCGAATGCGGCCCGATCCTGGACGAGATCGCTGCCGACGGCATCGCGCCGCGGAAGCGCATATTCAGCGATGCGGCCGGAAGTGCCGAGGCAGAGTCCTTCGAAGCTTTGTGCCAAACGCCGGTGCCCGGCATGACGCTGGAGCCGGACGACATCGAGCGCGCGGCTTATATCGTCTACACCTCCGGCACGACGGGCAAGCCCAAGGGCGTGCTGCTCACCACGCATGGCACGCTCTGGATCACGGCCGCCTGCTGGGTGCCGATCCTGGACCTCAGCGAGACCGACCGCGTGCTCTCGCCGCTGCCGCTGTTCCATTCCTACGCGCTCAATATCAGCGTTCTCGGAATCCTCGCGACCGGCGCCAGCGAGCACATCATGGAGCGGTTTTCCACCCAGGGTGCGACGGAGCTGCTCGCCACCGGCGAATTTACCCTGATGCCCGGCGTGCCGACGATGTTCCATTATCTGCTGCACGCCGCCCAGGAGGCTGGCTCCAAGCCATTTGCCGGCGTGCGCCGCTGCGTGTCGGCCGGCGCGATCATGCCGGGCACGCTGAACCGCGAATTCGAGGACTATTTCGGCGTCGAGCTGCTCGACGGCTACGGCATTACCGAGACCTCGACCATGGTGACGATGAACTGGCCGGGAGAATACCGCGTGCCGGGCTCGTGCGGGCTGCCGGTTCCGGGGCTTGCCGTGCGCATCATCGATCCCGCGACCGGAGGCGATGCGCCGCTCGGCGCGGAAGGCGAGCTCATCTGCCGCGGCCCGAACCTCATGCTCGGCTATCACAACAAGCCGGAGGAGACGCGCGCCGCCCTGCGCAATGGCTGGTATCACACCGGCGATCTCGCCCGCAGCGACAAGAACGGCTTCCTCACCATCACCGGCCGGCTCAAGGAGCTGATCATTCGCGGCGGCCAGAATATCGCGCCGGCCGAGATCGAGGAAGCGCTGCTGCCGCTGGAGGCGGTCAAGGATTGCGCCGTCGTCGGAATATCGCATCCGACGCTGGGCGAAGTGCCGGTCGTGTTCATCGTCGCCAAGGAGGGGCTGCGGATCGAGCAGGCGATCTTGCTCGATCATTGTCGCGCGACGCTCTCGGGCTACAAGGTGCCCGCCGCGATTTACGAGGTGGCGGAGATCCCGCGCACCGGCTCAGGCAAGATCATGCGCTTCCGGTTGCGCGAGCTCATCGACAAGCCGGCCTCGTAGAGCCTCGGCGACAGCGCTGGTTGCGGAAAACAACAGCCTTGCGGAAATCATCCGTCCGGAATAGGGCCGGCCAATCGCAACGATTTGTTAAACCGCGCCAATGCCTTATCGTGCGCCATCGTCATAGATGCCACGCCCTGGCGGACAGGGTCTGACAGGGTGTGAATATGGAACTCTGGATTCCGATCACGATTGCCGCGGCCTTCGTGCAAAACCTGCGCTTCATGCTGCAGAAGCACGTCAAGGGGCGCCTTTCCACATTCGGCGCGACCTTCGCCCGCTTCGTCTGGGCGGCTCCGCTGGCGGCGCTGCTCGTCGCGATGCTGCTCGGCCACCGGGGCGAAAGCCTGCCGGGGATGCCGGCGACGTTCTTTGCCTTCGCCGCTCTCGGCGGGCTGGGCCAGATCCTCGCCACCGCGCTCGTCGTCGCCTTGTTTTCGCAGCGCAATTTCGCCGTCGGCGTATCGTTCTCCAAGACCGAGACGGTGCAATCGGTGCTGTTCAGCATTCTCATCCTCGGCGAGGGCGCCAGCCTGTCGGCGATCGCCGCCATCGTCATCTCGCTGGTCGGGGTGATCCTGATTTCGGTGCAGCCGGGAAAGCTCCTGGGAGCGGGGCTGTTCAACAAGCCGGCGCTTTACGGGATCGGTTCCGGCGCGCTGTTCGGCATCTCGGCGGTGTCCTACCGCACCGCGTCGCTGTCACTGGCGAGCGGGGATTTTTTCGTCCGCGCCTCCGTGACGCTGGCAGTCGTCACGATTATGCAGACCGTGGTCATGTGGATCTATCTGACGCTGCGTGAGCCGGGCGAGATCGGCCGCGTGTTTGCGGCCTGGCGGATAACTGTGTGGGTCGGGATCACCGGCGTGATCGGCTCGCTGGGCTGGTTTACGGCGATGACGCTGCAGAATGTCGCCTATGTGCGGGCTCTTGGGCAGATCGAGCTGGTGTTCACCTTTGCAGCATCCCTGCTCGTCTTCGGCGAGAAAAGCACGCTGCGGGAGATCGCCGGGATCGCCCTGCTGATTGCCGGCATCGTGATGCTGCTGATCTATCGGTAGAGCGGCCGGCGTCCGCTGGCGCGCGATCGGGAAAAGTGGCTACCGGGTTTCCTGAAAGCATGATCGTTTCCATCTGAAATGATCGTGATCTATGCTTCGGTGTCCCACTTGAAGTCGAGCTTTTCGAAGCTGATTTCGAGCTCGTCCGCCGCGATCTCACCCCAGCCGTAGAGCGCCTCGAGGACGGGAAGCAGGCCGTCCATACGCTCCGTCAACTGATAGACGACGTGACCGCCCTCCGTCGGTGCCCGCGCGATCAGGCCGACCTCCTCCAACTCGTGCAGCCGCTCGCTCAGCATCTTGTCCGAGAGCTGAGGCATGCGCGCGCGCAATTCGCCATAGCGCATCGGGTTGTTCTTCAGCCTGGCGAGGATGCAGGTCTTCCACTTGCCGCCCAGAAAATCGAGCGTGAATTCGACAGGACATCCGTATCGCTTCTTAAGGTGTCTCATGCATCTCACCTGACTAACCGACTGGTGCGTTGATCGCGTCTTTTACATCAATACTATCGCATTGCGTTTTGCAATTGACGACGTTGCGGAGATTGGCGCCAGCGCCGTCGAAGTCAATATCGCCGCCAGACCATCCGGGCCGGCGGCCCCGCCTGAACCGGAGATCGCCTTGCTGTCAAATACCGAAATTCCTCTATCCGAGCCCCAACCGCGGACCGATGTGCCCGCCGTCGAAGTGACCCGCCGCGCCTTTCTCGCCGGCGGCGGCGTGGTTTTGCTGGGCATGATGGCGCCTGGATTGGCCCGTGCGGCGCCCGCCGCCCGCCTCAATGCCTGGGTTGCCGTCGGGCCGGGTGAGCAGATTACGCTCGCGCTGATGCATGCGGAGATGGGCCAAGGCATAACGACGACGCTGCCCGCCATCCTTGCCGATGAGCTGGAGGTGGATTTCACCAAGGTGAGGCTCGTTCCAGGCGATTTCGACCCCGCATTCCGGCACCCGCTTTACTATTGGCAATTCACCGGCAACAGCGAGAGCATCGCCACCTATGCGGAGGTCGTTCGCGCGGCGGGCGCGGCGGCTCGGGAGATGCTGATCGGCGCGGCCGCGCAGCGGCTCGGTGTGCCTGCCTCGGCGCTTTCGGCGAAAAACGGCGTCGTGTTGGGCGGGGGGAAGCCTTTGAGCTACGGCGAGCTGGCGGGGGATGCGGCGCGCATTCCGCCGCCGACGCAGCCAGTGCTGAAGCCCGCCTCCGATCGCCGCTCCCTCTCGTTTCCCCGGGTCGATATCCCGGAGAAAGTCGACGGGTCCGCGGTGTTCGGCATCGACGTGAAAGTGCCGGGCATGCTCCTCGCTGCCGTCCGCTTCGCCCCGCAGATCGGCGGCAAGCTGGAGCAACTCGACGAAGCCGCGCTCCTCGCGCGAAGAGGCGTTAAGAAAGTCGTGCGGCTTGACAAGGGCTACGCCGTCGTCGCCGACCGCTGGTGGCGGGCGAACAGTGCGCTCGATGCTGGCGCGCCGGTCTGGTCCGGAGGCTCGGACAAGGATACGGCCGGACTGCTGGGAGGCTACCGCGTGGTGATGAAGGCCGGGCCGTTCAAGACGGTGAAGTCCGCCGGATCGGCTCCCGCTAGGGGCGGCAAAATCGTCTCCGGCGAGTACCTGTCGCCCTTCCAGGCACATGCGACCATGGAGCCGATGAACTGCACGGTTCGGCTCACCGAGGGACGTTGCGAGATCTGGGCACCGACGCAGGGCATGGAGATGACCCATCTCGTCGCCAAACAGGTGACGGGGCTTCCCGACGACGCGATCGTCGTCAACCGCACCTATATGGGTGGCGGTTTCGGGCGTCGCCTACTCGGCGATTTCGTCAAGGTCGCCATTGAGGTCGCGCGGGCCGCAAACGCGCCGGTCAAGACGATCTGGTCGCGCGAGGCCGACTTCGCCGCCGATGCGTTCCGGCCGGCCATGCTACACCGGATCGAGGCCGTGCTCGGCGAGGATGGGCTGCCGGCGGCGATGGCGCATAAGGTCGTGTCGCCGTCGATGCTGCGCTATGGATGGCCGCGCGGGATGTTCCCGAACCTCGCCGACGCGACCCAGCCCATCGATCCGCCCGCCGAGATGGATCTGATGCCGGTCGAGGGAGTGATGGAGCCGATCTATGCGATCCCGCATTACGTGGTCGACTTCCACCGCTACACGCCGGAGCTGCCGGTTTCGGTCTGGCGCACCACCGGCCATGGTCCCAACAATTGGGCGCTGGAGAGCATCGTTGACGATTGCGCCCATGTGGCGGGCGTCAATCCTGTCGCCTATCGACGGCGGCTGCTGGCGGGCAATCCGCGGATGCTGCGGCTCCTGGATGCGCTTGTCGAAAAGGCCGGGTTGGCGTCGCCGCCACCTGAAGGGGAGGCGCGAGGCATTGCCCTGGCTCATGGCTTCGGGTCGATGATCGCCCAGTCGGTCACCCTCAGCCTGGCGGATAAGGCGATCCGCTTCCGCCGCGTCGTCTCCATCGTCGATCTCGGCGAGGTGCTCGATGCGGCGATTGCCACTCGCAACGTCGAAGGCGGTGTGATCTGGGGTCTGTCAGCCCTGCGCACCGACGTCCCCTTCGCGGCGGGCGGGCCGGCGGTGAGCAATTTCGACGGCTTCGATCCGCTGCATCTGTCGGAGTCGCCCGCGATCGAGACGCATTTCATCGATGGCGGCGGCAAACCCGGTGGTATCGGCGAGGTCGGCCCGGTGCCCACGCTCGCCGCCGTCTGCAACGCCATTTTCGCCGCCACGGGCACGCGCATTCGCGAGCTTCCGCTCAGCAAAGCAGGATTCACCATCGCATGACCGACGCCATCACATTGAAAGTCAACGGAAAGACGCATCAACTCGACGTCGAGGCCGACACGCCGCTGCTCTGGGTGCTCCGCGAGGAGCTGGGCCTGACCGGCACGAAATATGGCTGCGGCATCGCCGCCTGCGGCGCTTGCACGGTGCATCTGGACGGCGAGCCGGTACGGTCCTGCTCGGTGCCGGTGCAGGATGTCGGCGACCGCGAAGTGCGCACCATCGAGGCGCTGTCGCCGGACCGGTCGCACGCGCTGCAAAAGGCCTGGATCGCCGGGCAGGTGCCGCAATGCGGCTATTGTCAGTCCGGCATGCTCATGGCCGCGGCCGCGCTGCTGGCCGAAATCCCCAAGCCCACCGACGCCGATATCGACAACGCCATCACCAACCTCTGCCGCTGCGGCACCTATCCGCGCATCCGGGCGGCGATCCATCAGGCCGCTGGAGAAACCGGCAATGGGAGACGCTGAACAAGGCCGCGCTTTGCCGGCAACTGCTCGATCCGGAACGCAATGGCGGACGTGACCTCGGGCGCCTGCGAGCAACGCACACGGACAAACGCGGAGATTGCCGCCGGTGGGCCAAGCCGAATTCCGCCGGCTTGTGTGCGGCTGGGGCGATGCCGGGGCAGGTTGCCCGCAATGATGAAAGCCTGCTCCCGGCGCTCGACGACGTCGCCGCCTCGCTCGCATTGCGCGCGACCTGAGCGCGCTGAGCCCGTGATGGATCGGGCGGCTCCAGGGCGCACCGCGCTTCCGGCGGGTCTCGCGCCTGGCGAGGCTCTGAAGCCACGCGCCGTCCTTGGCGCCCCGCCGGTTCGAATGAGCGCTCGCGTCCGGCCACGCTGTCCCCTAAATCATCCTGTAGCCGAAGCCGTCCCCTCCTGCGGGCGCGGCTCGCCGCCATCTCATTTCAGGTCTTTGCAATGGAAAGCTTCGTTCTCATCCAATCCGTCATTTATCTGGCCGCTGCCGTGATCGCGGTCCCGCTGGCCGCCAGACTCGGCCTTGGCTCGGTGCTCGGCTATCTGATCGCCGGCGTCATCATCGGGCCGGCGACGCATATCGTCGGCGACGAAACACAGCATTTGCAGCAATTCGCCGAATTCGGCGTGGTGATGATGCTGTTCATCGTCGGGCTGGAGCTGGAACCGAAGCTTCTGTGGCAGATGCGCGACAAGCTCATCGGCCTCGGCGGGTTGCAGGTCGTCGTGACGTCGATGCTGATCGCGGGCGCCGCGCTGCTGCTCGGCGCCGAGTGGCAGACCGCGATCGTTGGCGGCCTGATCCTCTGCCTGTCGTCAACGGCCATCGTTCTGCAGACGCTGAATGAAAAGAGCCTGATCCGAAGCGATGGCGGGCAGGCGTCGTTCGCCGTTCTGCTGTTCCAGGATATCGCGGTCATCCCGATGCTGGCGGTGATCCCTTGCTCGCGGTGGCGGATCTGGGCGGCCCGGCGGGCGCCGCCGAGGCTGGCCACAAGACCGCCGCTCATCTGATCGACGGTTTGTCCGGCTGGGCTGCGGCGCTGGTGACCATCGGCGCCATCGTCAGCGTTATCGTCGCCGGACAGCTTCTGCTGCAACCGGTGTTTCGCTATATCGCAGAGACCCGGCTCCGGGAGATGTTCACCGCCGTCACCCTGCTGGTCGTGGCCGGGATCGCGCTGCTGATGATCTCGGTCGGGCTGTCTCCAGCTCTCGGCACCTTTCTCGCCGGCGTGGTCCTCGCCAACAGCGAGTACAGGCACGAGCTGGAAAGCGACATCGAGCCGTTCAAGGGCCTGCTGCTGGGGCTGTTCTTCATCACGGTCGGCGCGAGGATCGACTTCACCCTGCTGTCCGGTCATTTCGCCATGGTGCTCGGGCTGACGCTCGGCGTCATGACGCTCAAGGCCATCGTCCTCCTGGCGCTGGCGAAGCTGTTTAAGGTGAACGGCGGCGACGGCCTGCTGTTCGCGCTCGGCCTGGCGCAGGCCGGCGAATTCGGTTTCGTGCTGCTGTCCTTCTCGCAGCAATTCCATGCCATTGACGCCGACACCAGCAGGCTCTTGTCGCTCGTCGTCGCCTTGTCGATGTTCCTCACGCCGCTGCTGTTCATCATGCACGGCCTGCTGGCGCGCGAGGACGGTCAGGCGGAACAGGAAGCGGATGTCATCGAGAAGGGCGCGCCGATCATCATCGCCGGCCTCGGCCGGTTCGGGCAGGTGGTCAACCGCATATTGCTGTCGAACGGATTCGCCACCGTCGTCCTCGATCACCGCGCGAGCTACGTGTCGTTTCTAAGGAAGTTCAGTATGCGGGGTTATTACGGCGACGCGACGCGCCCGGACCTGCTCCATTCGGCGGGACTGAAGACGGCGCGGCTGCTGGTGGTCGCTATCGACGATGCCGAAAAGGCCACCGAGCTGGTCCGATATGCAAAGCGCGAAAATCCGAACATTCACGTCGTCGCGCGGGCTCACGACCGGCCCCATGTCTACCGCCTGTTCAATGCGGGCGCCGACGACATCGTCAGGGAGACCTTCAACTCCTCGGTCCGCGCCGGGCGTTACGCGCTCAAATCGCTCGGGCTCCGGGACGACGAAGCCAATGAGGCGGCGGATTTCTTCGTCGGGCACGACACGCAGACGCTGCGGCAGCTGGCTGCGCTTTGGCGGGAGGAAACCAGCGTCTTTGCCAACCAGGACTATATCGAGGCCGCCAAGGAACGCGAGAGGCTTTTGGAAGAGGCGATGTTGGAATTGCGCCGGAGACAATCCGCCGCCGCCACTCCATGAAGAAATCCAGGGCGCGCGGGAGCCCGGCGTTCGAATTCATCCGCCCACGCGGCGTCTGGCGATCATGAACCGATGTGGAGCGTCTTGGACGCGGTGCGTTGGGGCCGCCGCGCGCCGCTATCCGGCCGCCAGAGCCGGGCTCACTCCGTGTTGGGCGCTGCTCGGCCCCAAGGAACGGCGGATAAAGCCGAGAGCGGCGCTTCCAGGCTGGAAGCGAGGCCGCTGCGTCATTCGCATCGTTTTGAATTTATTATTTTTTATTCGCGGAGTCTTCGATTATAAAACTATACGGCCGCGTTTTTGCCTCCCTTCGATATATCGCCAACGTACCAGTTCTGATTGATTATGCTCGACGAAATCCTTCGAAATGCCATGTCAGACATCCCGAACTGCGTCGCCATGGGCGTCATAGACCTGAATTCGGGGACGCTGCTCGCCATCGAGGCCGAGGAAGAGCGGTCGCAGGAAATGCTCAACGTCATGACCTCCACGGTCACCGAGCTGTTCGAGGCCCCGCTCCTGCAGGCCTTCTCGGAAATCTATGCCGCCGACGCCAAGGGAAACCCGGACGCGGGCCGGGATTTCACCGAGCTTGTTCTTCTGAACAGCTTTCATAATTACCTGCTTCTTCGCGGACGCAATCACCCGCAGATCGCGGTGATCGTGATTACGAAGAAGGACACGCCCGTCGGCCTGTTGCGGATGAAAGCGTTGAGTGCCATGCCGGACATCGAGAACGCCGTATGACGATCCGCGGCTCGGTTCTTCTTCCTGCGCGTCGTACCGGATGATCGGCTGACGAGAGATCATGATGACAGGCGCGTCAGCACCCAGCCTCGATGCTCAGAATTTCCTGAAGGTGCTGAGCCTTATCGACCGCACCATTCTTCCCCGGCGGCTTTTTCTCTTCAATGGCGCGGCGAGGCTGGTTCTCGTTGCCGCCCGTCAGCGGGCATCGCTGGTGGACGTTACCGCCGGCAAGCATGTCAGCTCCCTGGAGAGCGTCGCCGCCGCGATATCACGGCTCTGCATTGCCGGACATCCTTTGGCGTACCGGCTGGAGCCGGTTTCCGCCGGACCCTCGGCCGCAGCGGGATATCCGGCCATCGCGATCGTCAATGCGCAAGGACCTGCCGCCGGACAGGACGACGCCGACGATATGAAGCATTACCGTTTTACGAAGGGCGGCTGGCCGCTGGCGGCTCCGGCCAACGCCTCGGTTGCGTCGCTGGCTGCGGCAGCGCGGATCGCCTGGGCCATGTCGGGTTGGCAAGGGCTCGGCAACGGCAAGCTGGAGCCACCGGCGCTGGTCCTGGCCATTTCGGACGCATTGCCTGACGATGTATCCGTTTCCGTGGACGGAGGCGTGACAATCACCAGCGCGCCGCCAACTTATCTCGGGCAGCTCGTATCGCGCTGGCGCAGCCGCCTCGGAGGCGAGGACGCCTAAATCTCGTCAGTATACAGCATAACCGGCATCCCCGCATCTACGGGGACGCCCATTGCCGGATGTGGGGCTGAAACGATCGCGCTTAGAGCGGGATCGCTTTAGGTGGAAACGCCTCACCGTCGTGGCCCGGATCTAAAGTCTTTGCTGGGTCGCGCGACCGGACGGTAACCCGGACTCCACTTTACCTGATCGCGCTTAGAGGTTGAGCGACTGCTCGACCGTCTTCATCGCCATGCGGGCGAGCGCCAGATTGGAGGTCTTGCGATCCAGCGCGACATAGAGAAAGATCGCGTCGTTGCTCTCAAGCGGACGGATGAGGTGATACTGGGTGTGAAGGGAGATCAGAATATCCTCGATCTTGTCCTTCAGATTGAGCGACCCGATTGTGCGCCGCTTGGCGCGAACGACCTCGGTGTTGCCGGCTGCGGCCAGCTCGAGGTCGATCCGTCCGCCACCCTCGAGGGCAAGAACCATGCCGGTGCTGCTGTCGACGACGCATGCACCGATGAAACCAGGTTGGTCGACGAGGGGAGCGAAGTTTATTGCCATTTTACGCTACTCACAAATGAGGTTTCCCGCCCACGCCAAAGACGCTGGCGATCGACCGTGTTGAAAATACGGTGGTACTGCCGGACCCACTTTGCGATGTATGCTTAAGTGAGTATATTTACTAATGCAAGCCTAGATTGGCACCGCTTCCTCCAATAATTTCATATGGCTAAGATGAGGGCGTCTCCGCCGACACATGGAGCGTTTCCGCCAGTTCGGTTTCGATTTGCTTTAGGATCATCGCCGGCGTGAACGGGCACGAATCGCCTGGTTGCGGGGTCAGATACTCCCTTATTTCCGCATCGCTTTTCGGGATCAGGCTTTCGATGGTCGCAGCTTTGATCTGCGCGTTCCGGTTCTGGGCGATCCACGGCTTCAGGATTTCCGTCGAATATGTCTGGAGTTCAACGGACATGAGCTTTGCCGCTCGCGGAGCCGCTTTCTCATGACCGATGGCGCTGGAGAACGCGCTGCCGCATCTGTGCGAACGAGCGAACAGGATGCGGCATGCCGGGATCGGCCGAACCCACGGCATTGCCGCGCGACGGCGGCTGCGGGTCCTGACGCTGCGTCATGACGCTTTGAAGGAGATCCATGAGCTTTTTCATGAAATCCTCAACTCCGGTAGAGGGCCAAATGTCCTTGCGGACGATCTGTCCCCGTGGGTTTCGAGCGGCAATGGCTTCAGCCGTGGCGATTGCGGTCCAATGCGAGAAGTAGCGCTGCGTTTCGCGGGACATGCGTTCCGCAACCTCGCTGAGCTGTTTATCGGACAGCAGGTCCCGATGTGTTAGCACCAGAAAGGAGAGATTCTTGGGCGGCGCGAGCGCGAGCCACATGGCCTGCTCGCTGGCTTTCCAGGCCTGGGTCGCGGGTGTGCACCAGATCGGAATGTCGGCCGCGCTGACCCAATGCCGCTTTGCCTCGGCGTCGGCCTTGGACGCAAAGCCCGGCAGGTCGAGGATCTCCATTTTCCGCAGCACGGTGCTGGGAAGGTATACCTCGACGAAATCGACCCGCTCGCGTCCGAGCCGATGCAGATCGGCGATCGAGCGAACCGCAGCCGCGCCGTCGGGCCCGTAAACGCGAAGATGCGCGGTCTCGCCGAACCGCAAAAGCGTCGGGCATGGCGTATTCGGGACGATGTCGGCGATCAGCAATTGCGCCTGGAGCAGGAAATTCACCAGCGTCGTCTTGCCGGAGTTCGCCTCGCCCGCCAGAACGACCCGCGGAACGCCCGACGAACCGTCCCGGCCGGCGGCGATGCCGCGCAGCGTGTCGCTCACATCGTTGACGCCGGACGGTGGTGGCATGGCGGTCATCGCAATCGTCACTTTGCGGTTTTCGGCGGCGTGAACAGGGCGCGGATCTGCTGGGTTACTTTTTCCTGGATGGCGATCGCCAGGCATGCCCGGTTGATCGCCCCGTCATACTCGGCCGCGAAGCCGGCAATGCTGCGCCGTTCTTCGCTCGTGCGGCCGATTTCGCCGGCTTGCAACGTGCGAAACACATTGGCGAGCCTCATCAGCGGTCCGATGGTTGCAAGGCCGGTGCGCTTTGCCGAATTCTCAGACAGCTCCTCCAGCCGCGCGCCGGGCGCCGACCTGGCCGACCGATCGTTCAGCGGCGCGAACTCCTGTTTGACGATCTGGGAGAGCTCCTCGCCCTTCTTCGCGTCCAGAGGTTGGCTCGTCGCCCATTCCGACCACCAGGAGACCCCGCCGTCCATGGCGACGTCCTTCGCAACCGCCGTGACCGGGACAGTCAACGACGTGCGCCGCGCAGCCGAAGGCTTGGTCTCGGTTTGCTTGGCCGGGGGCCTGTCCGCCAGGGCCTTACGCAGGAAATCGAGCGTTGCCTCCTTGACCGAGGCCAGCCAGTCCAGCTTTTCGTCCGCAGCGGGCACCTGCTCCTCAGGCTGACGCTTGCGCGGCCGCCGCTGCGGATGTCCGCTGGTCTTTTGCGGCGCCCGTGCCCGTCGAAGCCTGTCTCTGCGGCTCGGCGAAGCGATGGATGTGGGAATCGAGGGCCGTTTCTAGCCGGGCTATGCCGTCGGTAACCATCAGGCCCGACTCCGCCTTCAACGCGTCGATGCATCGATCGGTCTGGGCCAGTAGCTTCCGGATCTCGGCGACGTAGGCGTTCAGGCCATCGATGCCGGTCCCGTCCGCGGCGGCGGCCTTGCGCTGCATATCTTCCAGCTGGCCGGCAATTGCGTGCAGCTCCTGGCGCGCCGTGGCCGCCGAGACGTCCGCCGCCGACAGCAGCACATTGGCGATGCCCTTGGCGTGGTTCGAGACGAAGCCGGACAGCATGAACATCGACAGCAGCTTGGTGATCGAGCTGAGCCCCGACGCCGTCCGAAAACACTCCTGCAGGTGAGCGAGATCGTCGTCCTGCCCGCCGCCGGAGGAAACCGACAGCGCGCGTTGAGCCGCGACCGCCTTGAAAGACGGCGTCTGCGCCTCATCGTGAAGCAGCTTCGCATCCTCGGTCGTCGCCAGCCCGGCCCATTTGGCGCTTCCGGCAATGACCGGAATGGAGGCGCCCTGGAACACGCGCTCGAGCTCATCCTTCACATGTTTGACGACGAGATCGACCGCTCCGGCGCGCTCGTTCAGCTCGTCGACCCGGTTGATGAAGACGATGATCCGCTTCTTTTCCAGGACCTTGAGCAGTTTCAGCAGGCCGATGTCGGAACTGGCCAGGGGCTGCCGGGCGGTGAGGACGACGATGTAGATATCGGCACCCTCGATGATCTCGCGCGTGATCCGGTGCCTGAGATGGGTGGAGTTGTTGGTGCCCGGCGTATCGATGAGGATCGCCGGCACCGCGAGCGGCGGCAGCGGAAAATAGACGTTCGCCGATTTGGTGATATCGGCGTAGCGGCCCGGCTTGATCGCCCGGGAAATCTCGTCGACGGGCGGCCCGGCGCAAAGGTAGTTCTCCAGTATGCCCGCCTGGACGGACTGATAGAAATGCGACCTGCCGAGCAGATGATGAAACTGTTCGCCAAGCCGGACCTCGGCGCGGCTCTTCATCTCCGCAGAGCCGTCGTCTTCATCGATTTCGGAGCGGCCCAAAGCGGCCCATTCCTCTTCGCTGAAGAAGGTGAAGTCGCATCCGGTCACGGGCTTTCCCGGCGCCCCGAAATGCAGCTTCGTCGCGACCGCGGTCCAGGGATTGACATGGGTCGGCAGCAGCTCGCCGCGCTGCATCAGCGCGTTGATGAACGAGCTTTTGCCGGCTTTGACCTGGCCGACCACCGCGATCCGGCACGAGATCGCCGCGATATGGTCCAGCGCCTGCTTGACGTGAGCGGCAAGCGTCGCGTCGGAAATGCCATGCAGTTCGCGGCCGGATTGCGCCAGAGCGTCGATGAGGTGGTGCAACTCGCCGCCGATTTCTTCCATCGGCTTTGGCAGCGCGGTGCTGCCGGCGAGCAACGAGGATAGCCCGGCAAACGACGCATTCCGCCTCCGTGCCTCATTCGGGCGCAGCAAGCTGAGCACGTCCTGATCCATGTCGCCCCCTCTATCTCAGATGCGGAAAGCCCCTTCCTCATCCTTGGCGTGCCGACATCTAAGATACTTTTTTTTGAATTGGCAACGAGAAAGCCGCGCATTTAAAAGCGCCGAAAAAGCCTCCGTGAACCGGCTCCGTCTCTCCGGCCGGCCAAGGCTTTCGTGCGCAATGCGCACTTAATGCAGAACATCGGCAGACATTATGCTCAGCGTTCTTGCGTGAACCACAAGGTTATACGGTACGATACGAATATCGTGGGCCGCCCAACCTGGGAACGCGGATCACGGCAAAAAAATCACCCCAGGGAGGAAAACATCATGTGTAACTTGAGAGCCGCATGTTTCGGCATTTTCGTCGCGGCCGGCGCCAGTGCGCTGCTGCTGGCGATTGCGCCGGCTCAGGCGCAACAGGACCCGAAAGCGCCCCCCGCCGTCGAAAATCCGCCGCCCGCCCAAGGCCCGCTCGTCGGTCGTCCCGAGACGCCCGGTGCTCAGGCGCTCGCTCCGCTGGCGCCGCCGCCGCTCACCACGCCCGCCGATAAGCTGCCGATCGACAAGATCAAAGTGCCGGACGGCTTCAAGGTCGAGGTGTTCGCCAGCGGCATCAAAAACGCCCGCACGTTGCGCATCGGCGACAAGGGCACGGTGTTCGTCGGCAATTGGCAGGCGAACAAGATCTGGGCGGTCACCGAGAAGGACGGCAAGCGCGAGGCCAAGGTGATCTATGAAGGCCTCGACTGGCCGAACGGTCTCGCCTTCCACGACGGCACGCTCTACGTCGCCGAGCATACCAAGATCTCCAAGGCAGAGGACATCGAGAGCCATCTCGACAGCCCGCCCAAGCTCGTCACCATCTACGACAAGCTCGGCGAGCCGCGGCCGCATGGCTGGCGCTTCCTCGGCGTCGGTCCGGACAACATGCTCTATGTGTCGAACAGCTCGCCGTGCAATATCTGCATGCCCGACAAGGGTTTCGGTGAGATCCGCAGGATGAAGCTGGACGGCAGCGATGCCGAGGCGATCGCGCGCGGCGTGCGCAACACGGTCGGCTTCGACTGGAATCCGAAGAACAAGAACCTGTATTTCACCGACAACAACCGCGACTGGTTCTCGGAGGATCTGCCCAATGGCGAGCTGAACCGGGTCAGCGAGCCGGGCAAGCAGCATTTCGGCTTCCCCTATTGCCATCAGGGCGATATTGCCGATCCCGAATTCGGCTGGGGCTACAAATGCGAGGAATTCACCCCGCCGATCGCCAAGCTCGGACCGCACGTAGCCCCGCTCGGCATGCGCTTCTACACCGGCACCAGCTTCCCGGACAAATATCGGGGCGCGATCTTCGTCGCGCGGCACGGTGCCTGGAACCGCACCGTCAAGATCGGCGCCGATATTGTTGCGGTCTATCTCGACGATGACGGCAATTTCAAATCGATGGAGCCGTTCATGGAGGGGCTGATCCAGGACAACAAATATGTCGGCCGGCCGGTCGACGTCGCGGTGATGCAGGACGGCTCGCTGTTGGTCTCGGACGACTGGAACGGCGCGATCTATCGCGTCAGCTACGCCAAGTAATGCGGGTCGAAGCGGCCTGTTGAGACGCCATGAGCAGCGAGGGCGGGAACGGTCTCGCTGCTTCACCGTTGCCCGTCGTCGATCTGTGTTGGAGACCGTTTTGCGATTGTTTCTGATGGTACCGCTGCTGTTCGTGGCCGGAACGGCACTTGCCGAGACGAAATATTTCCCCGAGCGCAAGGACGCCTGCCTGGCGTGCCATGGCGAGAAGGGGGTATCGGAGACCCCGGAGACGCCGTCGCTCGGCGGCATTCCCGAATATTACGCGCTGCTGCAACTGGTGGAGTTCCGCGACGGCAACCGCAAGTCGGATATCATGCGCGAAATCGTCAAGGACATGACCGACGACGATCTGCGCGCAGCGGCGGCATTGGTGGCCGAGCAGCCTCGCCCTCCGGTGCCGGAGGAAGCGGGCGATGCCGAGCGCATCGCGGCGCGGGGCGGAGCTTGTTGCGAAGAACCGCTGCGGGCAATGTCACGGCGCCAAGTTCCTCGGCGGCGAGCAGATGCCGCCGCTGCGCCACCAGCGCGAGGATTATCTGCTGAAAGCGCTGCAGGACTTCAAGGCGGAACGCCGGCTCGGCGACCGCGCCGCCATGGTCGAGGTGGTGACGCCGCTCAGCGACGAGGACCTGGCGACGCTCGCCTTTTATCTTGCTCATGTGAGGGAGTAGCGGGCTCGGGGGGCCCCGGACTTGATCAGGGGGACCGATGGCTCGTTCGCCAGCCAGTCGTCATCCCCGCGCAGGCGCGGATCCAGTATTCCACCGGTGATTCATTAGGTTACTGGATTCCCGTCTCCGAAGGCCGGGCAACGGCGGTATAGCGCACCCTCGTCAGGACGCGAGCACGAGCGAGGCGCCTTTTTCTCCGATCATCAGCGAGGCGGCGTTGGTGTTGGCCGATGTGATCGCCGGCATGATCGAGGCGTCGATCACGCGCAGACGCTCGACACCGCGCACGCGCAACTGCGGATCGACCACCGTGCCGTCGCCCGACCCCATGCGGCAGGTGCCGGTCGGGTGGAACACGGTACCGCCATGCATGCGGACGAATTGCAGGATGTCCTCATCGGTTTGCGCACCGTCTCCCGGCAATACCTCCTCGGCCCAGAGATCGCGAAACGCCGGCTGCCGGTAGATGGCGCGCAGCGTCTTCACGCCCGCCACGGCGACCTTGCGGTCGATCTCGGCGGAAAGGTAACGCGGCTCGATGCGCGGCGCCTCGAACGGGTCGGCGCTGCGGATCGCGATGCTGCCGCGCGACGCCGGATGGCATTGCCACATCGAGGCGGTGAAGCCGGAATAGCGATGCAGCGGATCGCCGGGCTTGTCGACCGAGAGCGGCATGACGTTGAACTGGATATCGGGCCGGCCGCCCTCGGCATATTCGGTGCACGCGGCGCCGCCGACCTGTCCCGCGCCGATCGTCAGCGGTCCCCGCCCGTGGATCAGCCAGTCCCACCCCATCTGCGCCAGGCGGAGCGGATTGCGGACGTCGTCATTGAGGGACTGGCGCGTCTTGAGGCGAACGATGGTGCGGGCCTGGTAATGGTCCTGAAGGTTCTCGCCGACCCCCGGAAGATCGGCGACGACCGGAATGTCGAGCCGCCGCAGAAGCTCGGGCGAGCCGATGCCGGACAATTGCAGCAGCTGCGGCGATTGCAGCGCGCCCGCCGCGAGGATGACCTCGCGCTCGGCGCGTGCGCGCTCGGACTGCCGGCCTTCGAGCCATTCGACCCCGACCGCCCGCATACCCTCCATGGTGATACGCGCGGCATGTGCGCCGGTCAGAACCGTCAGGTTCGGCCGGCCGAGCACAGGCCGCAGGAAGGCCACAGCCGCGCTCTCCCGCCACCTCTTGCCGATGCTGAGCTGATAGGCACCGACGCCGTAGGTCGTCTCGCCATTGAAATCGTCATTATACGGAAGGCCATGCTCGTGCGCCGCCTCCACCCAGGCACGGCACGCCGGATGGTCGCTCCGCAGCGTCGAAACCCGCAAATCGCCATGGCTGCCGCGAAACTGGCTCGGCGCACCGTCGAACCGTTCGAGGCGGCGGAAATGCGGCAGGACATCCCGGTAGCCCCATCCTTCCGCTCCGGCGCGCTCCCAACCGTCGAAATCCTCGCGCTGGCCGCGGATGAAGATCAGCCCGTTGATCGAGCTGGACCCGCCGAGCACGCGCCCGCGCGGCCAGACGATGGCGCGTCCCGCCGTCCCCTCCGAAGGCTCGGTCGGAAACAGGCGCGAGAAGCGCTCGTCATAGATGCTGCGGAAATAGCCGACCGGCAGTTTGAGCCAGAAATTGCGGTCGCGTCCGCCGGCTTCGAGCAGCAGGACCTGGCAGGCCGGGTCGGCCGACAGCCGGTTGGCGAGCACGCAGCCCGCCGAACCGGCGCCGACGATGATGTAGTCGTAACCCTTCGGCAAAGGATCAGCCCTTGATCGCGTCCATGTAGATCGAGGGATCGAAATACTCCGACGCCGGAATGGCGTTCGGAATATTGCCGGTGGCGGCGAAGAAGTCGGTGACCTGCTGCAGCCATTTGGTGACGGTACCGTCCGAATACAGCTTGCGCCATTCGGCGACCGGGAACGCCTTCTCCGCGCCGAATTGCGCCTTCAGGTCGGCAAGCGGCACTTGCGGGTAATGCTTCTTCTGCAGCACTTCGAGCGCTTCGTCGGTCTTGCCGGTGAGAAACTCGTTGCCCTCGCCCCACGCCTTGACGACGCGGACCAGCGTGTCGCGATTGTCTTTGTGATAGGCCTCGGTCGTTGCCCAGCCGGACATGATCGCCGCCTTCGGATAGAACGCCGACGCATCGACCAGCTTCTTTGCCCCCGGCACATTATCGCGCACCGTGATGTTGAACGGCACCCAGAGCGCCACCGCCGGGACCGAGCCGGAGATGAAGGACGTCACCGCGTCCGGCATCCGCTGGTTCAGGAGCTGGATGTCGCTGGGCTTGAGGCCATTCTCCGTGAGCGCCGTATTGAGGAACACATGCGCCGTGGTGCCGGCCGTGGTGGCGACGCGCTTGCCCTTGAGGTCGGCAATGCTCTTAATGCCCTGATCCTCGCGGACCCAGAGCTGGGCGGTGGCGAACTCGACGGCGTTGGCGAGGAACATCTTGCCCTGGCCGCGCGCCGGAAAGTTGGAGATCACGGCGCCGGTCGAGAGCACGTCGAGGCTGCCGCCGATCATGGCCTGGAAGATTTCCAGGCCGGTCTGGAACTGCTTGAATTCCGGCTCGAGGCCGTTCTTGTCGAAGGCGCCGAGGTGATCGGCGAGCCACATCTGGCCGTCGACGGCGAGGGTGTGCAGATAGCCGACGCGGATCTTGGTCTTGCCCTGCGCGATGGCTGGCGCGCCGAGTGCTGCGAGACCGGCTGCGGCGCCGGCGCCTTTCAGGAATGTTCTGCGGTGCAGTTTCATGGTTTCCTCCAACTCTCTGGTTGCTGGTTTTATGTCCCGCTCTGGCGGGCCTGCTGGGCGTATTCCGCCATGACGAGATTGCGCACATGCGCGCGAAGCTCGCCGAATTCCGGGCTTTCGTGCAGGTCCTCCGCGCGCGGATAGGCGAAGGGCACCTCGATGATCTCGCGGATGCGCGTCGGCCGTGCGGTCATGACGATGATGCGGTTCGACAGATAGACCGCTTCCTCGACCGAATGCGTGATCAGCATCACGGTCTTGCCTTCCGCGGCCAGCACCTCCAGCAGCAAATCCTGCATGGCGGACCGGGTCTGCGCATCGAGCGCGCCGAAGGGCTCGTCCATCAAGAGGAATTCCGGCCTCACCGCGTAGGCGCGGGCGAGCGCCAGGCGCTGGCGCATCCCGCCCGAGAGCATGCGCGGCCAGGAGTTGGCGAACTCGGCAAGCCCCATCAGCCGCATGTAGCGCTCGCAGATTTCCTCGCGCGACGCCGCATCGACCTTGTTGGTGCGCAGGCCCAGGCCGAAGGCGATGTTGTCCTTCACCGACAGCCAGGGAAACACGCCATATTCCTGAAAGATCACGCCGCGGTCCGGCCCCGGCTTGCCGATCGGCTTGCCGTCCAGCGTCACTTCGCCCGCGGTGGGCAGCATGAAGCCGGCGACGATGTTCATCATCGTGGTCTTGCCGCAGCCCGACGGGCCGATCACCGAGACGAATTCGCGGTCGAAGATCTCGTAGCTGACATCGTCGACGACATGCATCAGGCCGCCGCCGGGTCTCGGAAAACGGACCGACACATGGTCAAACGCGATCCGCACCCGCTTCCCGGTCATACGACCCGCTCCTGCCAGCTCAGGAACCGGCGGGCGAGCGCACGCAGCGCCAGGTCCATGACCAGCGCGATGAAGCCGATGCAGATGATGCCGACATAGATGATGTCGAGCTGGAAGAATGAGCCGGCGTTCTGGATCAGCGCGCCGAGGCCCTCTTGCGCGGCGATGAGTTCAGAGGCGACCAGCGTCGCCCAGGCGACGCCGAGCGCGACCCGCAGCGCGGTCAGCATATGCGGCACCGCGAGCGGAATGATCACCTTGCGGAAGATCTCCGCGTCGGTCGCCCCGAGCGTGCGCGCGACACGCACATAGATCGGGCTGATCTGCGAGATGCCTTCATACATGACGATGACGCCGGAGAAAAACGAAGCGTAGAAGAGGATGACGATCTTGGCGATTTCGTCGACGCCGAAATAGACGATGACCAGCGGGATCAGCGCGATCGGCGGCAGCGCGCGGAAGAAGTTGATCAGCGGATCGATGAATGCGCGGATGCCGGCGTACCAGCCCAGCACGAAGCCGACGGGTACCGCCAGCGCGATGCCGCACATGACGCCGATGAACACGCGCTGCGTCGACATCCATATGTCGAGCGGCAGGCGCGTCTGGATCAGTTCCACGAAGCGCCGGCCCACATCATGCGGCGTCGGCACCAGCGCGGGATTGATCAGCCCACTGTAGTGAATGCCATACCACCCGGCCAAAAGAACAAGCCAGGGCGCAAGGATAAGAGCCCCTCTACGCACGCTTCCTCTTTGTCTTTTTCTCAGCAAAAGCTGGTTTAAACGTCCTAAACGTACTACAATTAGGATGTTTAAGGCAAGCCCGCATGGCCCAATCGATTCATCCCATATTCGGCGGAAACCCGATCCCGCGCTACGTTCAGCTCGCCGAGCTGTTCCGGCAGCGCATGGATAAAGGGCTCTGGCCGCCCGACAGCATGTTGCCCTCGATCGAGCAGCTGATGATGCAGTTCGACGTCGCCCGCGTGACCGTCCGCCAGGCCATCGCCCTGCTTGCCGAAGAGGGCCTGCTTTCCCCGCAGCGGGGGCGCGGCACCTTCGTGACGGAAAAGGCGGGCACCCGCCGGCAGCTTCGCGTGGAGACCTCGCTCCGCGATCTCGTCGCCATGTACGACGGCGACAAACCGCATCACGCGACGCTCGCGGAGGACGTTGCCAGTCCGGTTTTATCGGAGAAGGACGGCGTGCCGGCGCCGAAATATTTCCATACGCGCCGCGTTCATTCGCGCAATGGCGAGCCCTATTGCGTGATCTCCATCTATATCGACTACCGCGTCTTCCGCCGGGCGCCGGCCCGGTTCCGCCGCGAACTGGCCCTGCCCGTGCTGATGTCGCTGCCGGGCCTCGACATCGCCTCCGCCCGCCAGACACTCACCATCTCGACCGCCGATCTTGAGACCTCCCGCCTGATTGGCATCGCCATCAACGCCGCGATTGCGGAGGTGCGCCGGATCATGTGCGCGCCCGACGGCACGGTGATCTATCTCGCCGAGGTCAGCTATCGCGGCGATTACATCCACCTGGAAATGGATCTGAAGCCTTGAGTGAACCGCTAGCAATCCGCCGCGTCACCGCGCGCGTCTTCCGCAGCCCTTTGAGGCAACCGGTAACGACCTCCTTCGGCGTCATGCACGACCGGCCGATGGTGCTCGTCGAGATCGAGGATCGGGACGGCGTGCGCGGATGGGGCGAGGTTTGGTGCAATTTCCCGGCGGTCGGCGCGGAGCACCGCGCGCGGCTCATCGACAGTGTCCTCGCGCCGCTCCTCTCGGCACGGCCTTTCGCAACGCCGGTCGACGCATTCGCATATCTGAGCAAGGCAACCGCCGTCCTCGCCATTCAGAGCGCCGAGCCGGGTCCGTTTGCCCAGGCCATCGCCGGCGTCGATATCGCGCTGTGGGATCTGGCCGCGCGGCGAGTTGGCGAGCCGTTGTGGCGCTACCTCGACGATGGCGCGCAGCCGAAGGTCCGTGTGTATGCGAGCGGGCTCAACCCGGACGCGCCGGAAAAGCTCGCCGACGAAAAGCGCGGCGAAGGCTTTACCGCGTTCAAGCTCAAGATCGGCTTCGGCGCGGACCGGGACCTGGCCAACCTGCGTGCGCTTCGCGGCGTGATCGGCCCGGACGCGCGGTTGATGGTGGACGCCAATCAGGGGTGGGACCTGAGCCAAGCGCTGGCCACGGCGCCGCAATTGGAGGCGTTCGGCTTGGACTGGCTGGAGGAGCCGCTTCGGGTCGATCGTCCATGGTCGCAATGGCGTGAGCTTGCGGGGAACACATCGATCCCCCTCGCCGCCGGTGAGAATCTCGCCGGGCATGAGGCGTTCGACGACGCGCTGAAGGCCGGGGTGCTCGGCGTGGTGCAGCCCGACATTGCCAAATGGGGCGGCTTCAGCGGCGGCCTGCCCGTTGCCCGGCGCATCCGCGCCGCCGGCGCGCGGTTCTGCCCGCATTACCTCGGTGGCGGCATCGGCCTCATGGCCTCGGCGCATCTGCTCGCGGCGGTCGGCGGCGACGGCCTGCTCGAAATCGACGCCAATCCCAACCCGCTGCGCTCCTCTCTCTGCGGCTGCCTGACCGACATCGTCCGCGGCACCGCAACCCTCGCCTCCGCCCCCGGCCTCGGTATCGAACCGGACCTGCCTGCGCTCGGCGCGTTTGCCGTTTCGCATTGAGCAAGCCGGCGTCTTCTGCATCGATGCATCATCGATGCATGCGGCGGCTGACGAGGTCTGGCATCGGTGACCGCCAAACCCTTATGAGGTTTCGCCAAAGCGGCCCCTGGCTCGACGTTCGCCCGCGCTCAGGATGGGCGTGGCAGCGATGGAAAAGTTGCCGCCGCTGAAATTATGGGCAAGGAATGGTGCGATGATGCCGAATTCGGTATCTGGGCCGAGACGGGACGGGTTATTCTGACGACCGTCGTAGCCCGGCCGATATCGCCGTTCTCCGGCGGCTCCATTGAACGCGGATAGATGCCATGCCTCGCAAAACCTATGAGCAACTGCGCAGCGCGCGCTGGTTCGCGCCGGACGATTTCCGCTCGTTCGGCCACCGTTCGCGCACCATGCAAATGGGCTTCGGGCCGGAGGACTGGGAAGGCAAGCCGGTCGTCGCCATCATCAACACCTGGTCCGACATCAATCCCTGCCACCAGCATTTCCGCCAGCGCGCCGAAGATGTGAGGCGCGGCATTCTCCAGGCCGGCGGCTTCCCTGTCGAGATGCCGGCGCTGTCGCTTTCGGAGAACTTCGTCAAGCCGACGACCATGCTGTACCGCAACCTGCTGGCGATGGAGACGGAGGAGCTGCTGCGCTCGCATCCGGTCGACGGTGCGGTGCTGATGGGCGGCTGCGACAAGACCACGCCCGGCCTGATCATGGGCGCGGTCTCGGCGGGCTATCCGTTCATCTATCCTGCCGGCCGGGCCGATGCTGCGCGGCAACTACAAGGGCGAGGCGCTGGGCTCCGGGTCGGACGCGTTCAAATATTGGGACGAGCGCCGCGCCGGCACGATCAGCAAGGAGCAATGGGTCGGCGTCGAAGCCGGCATCGCCCGCTCCTACGGCCATTGCATGACCATGGGCACGGCTTCGACCATGACCGCCATCGCCGAAGCGCTGGGGCTGACGCTGCCCGGCGCCTCATCGATCCCGGCCGCCGATTCCAACCACATCCGCATGAGCACGGCCTGCGGGCGTCGCATCGTCGAGATGATCTGGGAGGATTTGACGCCCGACCAGATCCTCACTGCGAAGGCCGTCGACAACGCCGTCACCGTGGCCATGGCGACCGGCTGCTCGACCAATGCCGTGATCCATCTTGTCGCCATGGCGCGCCGGGCGGGCGTGTCGCTGTCGCTTGACGATCTCGACGTCAAGAGCCGGGAGACGCCGGTCATCGCCAATGTCCGTCCCTCCGGCAAGACCTATCTGATGGAGGATTTCTTCTATGCCGGGGGCTTGCGGGCGCTGATGGCCCAGCTCGGCGACCGCCTGCATCGCGACGCGCTGACCGTGACCGGCCGGACGCTCGGCGAAGGCCTGGAGGGCGCGGAGGTTTATAATGACGACGTCATCCGCCCGCTCGACAATCCGATCTATCACGAAGGCTCGCTCGCCGTGCTCAAGGGCAATCTTGCGCCCTCCGGCGCGGTGATCAAGCCGGTGGCCTGCGATCCGAAATTCTACGTGCATGAGGGGCCGGCGATGGTGTTCGACAGCTATCCCGAGCTGAAGGCGGCCATCGACGACGAGAATCTCGACATCACCGGCGATCACGTCCTGGTGCTGCGCTACGCCGGACCGCAGGGCGGCCCGGGTATGCCGGAATGGGGCATGCTGCCGATGCCGAAGGCGCTGCTTAAGAAGGGCATCCGCGACATGGTGCGGCTGTCCGATGCGCGCATGAGCGGCACCAGCTATGGCGCCTGCGTGCTCCATGTCGCGCCGGAAGCCTATGTCGGCGGCCCGCTGGCGCTGCTGCGCAATGGCGACATCGTCCGGCTCGACGTTCCCGGCCGCCGTCTCGACATGCTCGTCGACGATGCCGAGCTGACCCGCCGCCGCGCCGAATGGACGCCGCCTCCGGCGCGCTTCGAGCGCGGCTACGGCTGGATGTTCGCCAAGCATATCAGCCAGGCCGATGCCGGCTGCGACTTCGACTTCCTGGAGACCGCCGTACGGTCACAATCCAGGCGAACCGGCAATCTTCTGATCGCGCGCCGGCGCGAGGCGAGATGCGGAATAAAATCGCCGCCCGGCTTTCCCGAATGGCGGGCGCAAAGGGAGAACGACCATGGACGTTCCGGAAACGGAGAAGCGGCTCATTCCGGCCAATCCGATGATTGCCGGTCTGGCGCCGGGCGAGGCGACCACCGACCGCATTGCCTGGGTCAAGCTTTCGCTGGTGTTCCTGCCGCTGCATTCCCCGATCAGCGACGCCAAGGTGTTGACCGGCCGGCAGAAGCCGATGACCGAAATCGCCTTCCTGTTCGCCGAGATCGAGAGCCAGGCGGGCCATTCCGGCATCGGCTTCAGCTATTCCAAGCGCGCCGGCGGGCCGGGGCTGTTCGCCCATGCCAAGGAGATCGCGCCCAACCTGATCGGCGAGGACCCGAACGACATCGCCCGGCTGTGGGACAAGCTCTGCTGGGCCGGCGCATCGGTCGGGCGGAGCGGCCTTTCCACGCAGGCGATCGCCGCCTTCGACATCGCGCTGTGGGACATGAAGGCCAAGCGCGCCGGCCTGCCGCTCGCCAAGCTGCTCGGCGCGCATCGCGATACCGTCCGCTGCTACAACACCTCGGGCGGCTTTCTCTCCATGGACATCGCCGAGGTCAAGGAGCGCACCTCGATGGCCATCGAGAGCGGCGTCGGCGGCATCAAGCTGAAGGTCGGCCAGCCGGACCCGATGATCGACCTGGAGCGCATCGAGGCGGTGCGCGCGCATATCGGCGGCAACATGCCGCTGATGATCGACGCCAACCAGCAATGGGACCGGCCGACCGCCACCCGCTTCGGGCGGATCGTCGAGCAATACAACCTCACCTGGATCGAGGAGCCGCTCGACGCCTATGACGCCGAGGGCCACGCGCGTCTGGCGGCCGAGCTGGCGACGCCGATCGCCACCGGCGAAATGCTGACCAGCGTCGCCGAGCATTGGGAGCTGATCCGCCACGATTCCGTCGACTTCATCCAGCCGGACGCCCCGCGCGTCGGCGGCATCACGCCGTTCCTGAAGATCCTGGCTCTGGCCGACCATAAGAATCTTCAGCTTGCGCCGCATTACTGCATGGAGATCCACCTGCATCTGACGGCGGCCTATGCGCGCGAGCCGTGGGTGGAGCATTTCGAGTGGTCGGAGGCGATGTTCAACGAAGGGCTGGAGATCAAGGACGGCCGGATGATCGTGCCGAACCGGCCGGGTCTCGGCTTCAGCCTCAGCGATCAGGCGCGTGCCTGGACGGCGGACAGCGCCGAAGCCGGCAAGCGGCCATAATGGATAACAACAAAGGAACGGACATGACCGGGCAAACTCTCTCCGAGGCGACACGCGAAAAACTGCTGACCGTCAGCACGGCGACGCTGTCGACGGCGCTGTTCAAGCGCGGCCTGCGCAACCAGTTCATCCAGGATGTGCGCCCGGTCGCGGCGAAGCCGGTAAACATGGTCGGCCCGGCGTTCACCATGCGCTACATCCCGGCGCGCGAGGACCTCAATCCCATCACCGTGTTTCAGGACCCCAAGCATCCGCAGCGCGTCGCCGTTGAGACCTGCCCGGCGGGCCATGTGTTCGTCATGGACAGCCGCAAGGATGCGCGCGCCGCCTCGGCGGGCTCGATCCTCGTCACCCGTCTGATGATGCGCGGCTGCGCCGGCGTCGTCACCGATGGCGGCTTCCGCGACTCGCCCGAGATCGGCGCGCTCGACATGCCTTGCTATCACAACCGGCCGTCCGCGCCGACCAACCTCACCCGCCATCAGGCCCTCGACCTCAACGTGCCGATCGGCTGCGGCGACGTTGCCGTTTGGCCGGGCGATATCGTTGTCGGCGATCAGGAAGGCGTGATCGTCATCCCCGCCAATATCGCCGACGAGATCGCCGCCGAGGCGGTCGAGATGACGGCGTTCGAGGATTTCGTCGCCGAGGAGGTGCTGAAGGGCAGGGCGGTGATCGGCCTGTATCCGCCGACGCAGGACAGCTCCAAGGCCGATTTCGAAGCCTGGCGCCGGAAAAACGGCCGCTGACGCGTGCTCGCAACCTGCCTTCACGCGATCGTGCCGACGGCTTCATTTGCAATACGCCGGGCCGGACCGATATTCCAGTTCTGAGCCATGTCGGCGCTACGGCATTGATACAATGTCGAAATC
Source organism: uncultured Alphaproteobacteria bacterium (assembly GCA_963727575.1). Classification (GTDB taxonomy): domain Bacteria; phylum Pseudomonadota; class Alphaproteobacteria; order Rhizobiales; family Rhodomicrobiaceae; genus JAHQVI01. The sequence goes on along the minus strand of CAVSIA010000026.1, from coordinate 28,982 downwards.
CGGACGGCGAGCCGGACGATTGACAGGAGAAATCGATGAAGGGTGGCCAGCTATTCGTGCGGTGCCTCGAAAATGAGGGCGTGGAGTATATTTTCGGCGTACCCGGAGAGGAAAATATCGACGTCCTGGATGCGCTGATCGACAGCCCGATCCAGTTCGTGGCGACGCGGCACGAGCAGGGCGCGGCCTTCATCGCCGACGTCTATGGGCGCCTCACGGGCCGCGCCGGCGTGTGCCTGTCGACGCTCGGGCCGGGCGCGACCAACCTCGTCACCGGCGTTGCCGACGCCAATATGGACCGCGCGCCGCTCGTCGCCATCGCCGGCCAGGGGCCGACCACGCGGATGCACAAGGAGAGTCACCAGATCCTCGATCTGGTCAATCTTTTCGAACCGATTTCGAAATACGCCATCCAGATCCGCGAGCCGGAGATCATTCCCGAGATCGTCCGCAAGGCGTTCAAGCGGGCGCAGACCGAGAAGCCCGGCTGCAGCTTCATCGACTTTCCCGAGAACATCGCCGCCGCCGATGTCGAGAAGCTTGCGCCGCTCAAGGTTCAGTATCCGACCCCGCCCATCGCCCCGGCCGGCAAATGCGCGCAGGTCGCCGAGATCATCTCAGGCGCCATTCGGCCGGTGATCATGGCGGGCAATGGCGTGATCCGCGAGCGTGCCTCGGCGGCGCTCGTCGAATTCGCCGAGACGCTCAACGTGCCGGTGGCGACGACATTCATGGCCAAGGGCGTCATCCCGTACAGCCACCCGCTCTGCCTCGGCGCGATCGGCCTCCAGGCGCACGACTATGTCGCATTCGGCTTCGACCGGGCCGACGTGGTAATTTGCGTCGGCGTCGACATGGTCGAATATCCCCCGGCGCTTTGGAACCCGCATCGCGACAAGAAGATCATCCATATCGATGCGAGCCCCGCCGAGGTCGACCAGAACTACGTGCTCGAAGCGGGCCTCGTCGGCGAGATTTCGGACTCGCTGTCGCGGATCGCCGCCAAGGCGCGCAGGCATACCGATGCGCCGGTGCACAAGCTGAGCGAGGTGATCAAGCGCGAAATCGGCGAATACCGGGACGACACCGCCTTTCCGGTGAAGCCGCAGAAGATCATCTGGGATCTGCGCCAGGCGCTGGGCAAGGAGGACATCGTCATCTCCGATGTCGGCGCGCATAAGATGTGGGTGGCGCGGATGTACCAGGCCGAGGCGCCGAATACGTGCATCATCTCGAACGGCTTTGCGGCGATGGGCATCGCGCTGCCGGGCGCCATCGCGGCCAAGATCGCCTTTCCGGACCGCAAGGCGGTTGCCGTGTGCGGCGATGCCGGCTTCCTGATGAACAGCCAGGAGATCGAGACCGCGCTTCGCCTGAAGCTCGATTTCGTCGTCTTGATCTTCAACGACAGCAAATACGGCCTGATCGAATGGCACCAGCTCCGCCATTTCGGCCGCGCGACCGGCATCGAATTCAACAATCCGGACTTCGTCAAATATGCCGAAAGCTTCGGCGCGAAAGGCTATCGGGTCGAACGGACCGAGGACCTGCTGCCGACGCTCCGGACCGCGCTCGGCGACGGCACGGTGTCGATCATCGATTGCCCGGTGGACTATGCCGAGAACATGAAGCTGACCGAAAAGCTCGGCAGTCTGGTGTCGCCGATCTGAGAGGGGCAATAAAGGCGTGCACGGAACTCCGCGGAAGATCTTTCCGACATAGCGTCGACGAACCGTTCTGAGACGACGGCCGCACGAAAGCGCGGACCGGTGCGTTCTAGCCGTTGACATCGGTCGAATTGCTTAATTATCATGCATGTCTAAACGGTGTGCATGTCGGGCCGCCGTTCACATTGGCCGCAAAGGCCGCCGGGCAGTATGGCCCCATGACGCCCCGCCGGCCGGTGGGACTTTCGCGTTGTGGGGTTTTTGTTTGTGGGGACCGATGGAAAAGCGCGTCGCGATCGGCATCCTGTTTTCCACCTCCGGCCCCTATGCCGCGATCGGGCGGGACTGCCGCGACGGCGCCGATCTGGCGTTGGCCGAGCTGGCCGCGGCGCCGTCGGCTCGGATCGCCTTCGATGCGGTTCACGCCGATCCGGGCGGCGATCCGCGCCGCTATCTCGATGAAGCGCGCCGGATGCTGCGCGAGACCGGATGCCGGCAGATCGTCGGTACGATAACCTCGATCGCCCGCAAGGAGGTCATTCCGCTGATCGAGAAGCACGACGCGCTGCTCTGGTATATGTGCCCCTATGAGGGCTTCGAGGCCAATGAGAGCGTGATCTATACCGGCGCCTGCCCGAACCAGCACCTCGTCCCGCTCCTCGACTATCTGCTGCCGCGCCACGGCAAACGCGCCTACCTCATCGGCGCCAACTATGTCTGGGGCTGGGAGATGAACCGACTGGCCCGCGATTTGCTTCTCGGAGCGGGCGGCGACGTCGTTGGCGAACGGTATCTGCCGCTGGAGGAAACGGATGTCGCGCGGCTCATCGGCGATATTGAGCAGCGGCGGCCGGACTTCATCCTCAACAATCTGATCGGACCGGCCTCTTATGCCTTCCTGCGTGCCTATCATCAGCTCGGCGAGCGCGATCCAGCTTTCAGGTCCGAGGCGCGGCCTGTGGTGAGCTGCGATCTGACCGAGTGCGAATTGGGCGAGATCGGTGGCGGAATGGCCGCCGGCCATTTCTCCGCGGCCAGCTATTTCGACTCGCTCGATACGCCGGCCAACCTCGCCTTCAAATCGCGTGTTGCCGCCGCTTTTGGCCCCGGTCGTCGCGTTTCGGCGTTTTTCGAGGCGGCCTATACGGCGGTGCACATGCTTGCCGAAGCGGTCCTGGCAACGGCGACGGACGAGCCGGCGGCGGTAAAGCGCGCCGTCCATGCCCGGACCTTCGAGACGCCTCACGGCGCGCTGACCGTCGATCCGCGGACCAACCATGCCGCATTGCCGTTCCATCTCGGGCGCATCTCGCCTCAGGGCGCATTCGAAATCGTCGACTCCCGGCCGGCCATGGCCGCCGATCCCTACCTCACCGCCGGGCGCGTGCCGGGCGGTCCAACCCATCTGAGGGTCGTGTCATGACCCAGCTTCCCGACATTGTCGGATGGCGCGCCGTCATCCTCCACCGGCCGGACGAAGGCATCGACCGCGTCGTCCGCCAGCTCGGCCTTCTGGGGCTGACGGCGAGCATTCAATGGGAACCGCTCGACCCCGGCCGCACGCCTGCCGACATCGTTCTCGTCGATGCCGATCAGGGATGGAGCGGGCTGCTGCCCTGGGAGACGGTGGCCGCCCCGCTGCCGGTGGTGGCGCTGCTGCAGTCGGAAGCGCCTGGCCGTGTCGCCTGGGCGCTCGATCAGGGCGCGGGCGCGATCCTGTCGAAGCCCGTCGCCGCATCGGCGATCTATCCGGCGCTGATCCTGGCCGCCTCCGTCCACCGCGAGCGGGCCGAGCACGCCGGCCATATCGCCTGCCTCGAAGAGCGCATCCGCATGCGCCCTCTGGTGCACGGCGCCGTCCGCGCGATCATGGAGGCGCATCGTCTCGACGAGGACGCCGCCTATCGCGTCCTGCGCCTCGCCGCCATGAGACAGCGCATCGCCCTGGAACTCGCCGCCGCCGACATCCTCGCCGGCGTCGTCGTGCTGCCGGAGGCCGGGTGATGGCGATCCTGCGCGAACTCGCCCGGCGTCCAACGGCGATCTTCGGCCTGTTCGTCGTGCTCACGGTGCTGGTCTGCGCCCTCGCCGCGCCGCTCATTGCGCCGTTCTCGCCGAACGAGCAGCTGTTCGACGGGCTGACGCTTGAAGGTGCGCCGATTCCTCCGGATGCGACCTATCTGCTCGGCACCGACACGCTGGGTCGCGACCTTCTCTCACGGCTCCTCTACGGCGCGCGCACGTCGCTGATCATCGGCGTCGTCGCCAACGGCACGGCGGTGGCCATCGGCCTTTTCGTCGGCATGGTGGCCGGCTATATGCGCGGCATCGTCGGCAACGCGCTGATGCGGTTCACGGATCTCATGATGGCGTTCCCGGCGCTGCTGCTCGCCATCGTGCTGGCGGCGATCTTCCGGCCGAGCATCTGGATCGTCGCCATGGTGATCGCCATGGTCAACTGGGTGCAGGTCGCGCGGATCGTCTACACGGAAACGCGCGGCTTCGTCGAACGCGACTTCATCCTCGCCGAGCGCTCGATGGGCGCGGGGCACGCCCGCATCGTGCTGCGGCATATCCTGCCGCATCTCGTGCCGACCGCCATCGTCTGGGGCACGCTCGGCATCGCCACCACCGTGCTGCTCGAAGCCACGCTGTCGTTCCTCGGCATCGGCGTGCAGCCGCCGCAGCCCTCCTGGGGCAATATCATTTTCGAGAGCCAGAGCTTTTTTACCGCAGCGCCCTGGCTGGTGTTCTTCCCCGGCACGGCGATCCTGCTGACGGCGCTGTCGTTCAATCTGGTCGGGGACGCTCTGCGCGATATTCTCGATCCGACCCAGCGCGGGAGGATGTGAGATGCTGAAGCTGATCGCCCGCCGTCTGGCCGGATCGGTGCTGATCCTGTTCGGCGTCGCCGCGATCACCTTCGTGCTGCTCTATCTGCTGCCGGCCGATCCCGCCGTGCAACTCGCGGGCCGCTCGGCAACCGCTCAGACCGTCGCCAACATCCGCCACGAACTCGGTCTCGATCAGCCGCTGGCCGTGCAGTTTCTCCGCTACGTGACCAACCTCGTCCATGGCGATCTGGGTCGCTCCTATACGCAGAAGACAGAGGTCATCACGTTGATTGAGGCCCGGCTTCCGGCGACGCTGATTCTGATGGCCGCCGGAATCCTCGTCGAAGTCGTCCTTGGGCATGATCTTCGGCATCATCGCCGCCATCAACCGCGGTGGGCCGATCGACCGGCTGGTGATGACCATGAGCTTCGTCGGCGTCTCCGCCCCGCAATTCCTCGTCGCCCTGCTGCTGCTTTACGTCTTTGCGCTGACCCTCGGCTGGTTCCCGATGTCCGGCTTCGGCACGCCGAGCCATGTGGTGCTGCCAGCCGTCACGCTCGGCGTCTTGGGCGCGGGCTGGTATGCGCGCATGGTGCGCTCGGCGATGATCGACGTGCTCAATCAGGACTATGTGCGCACCGCACGGGCCAAGGGCATTTCCGAGCGCAAGGTGATCCTGCGCCATGCGCTGCCCAACGCGCTGCTGCCGATCCTGGCGATGATCGGCATCGACATTGGCCAGTTCATGAGCGGCGTCGTGGTGGTCGAGGCGGTCTATGGCTGGCCGGGGATCGGGCAACTCGTCTGGCAGGCGATCCAGCAGGTCGACATCCCGATCATCATGGGCGTGACGCTGGTTTCCGCCTTTGCCATCGTCCTCGGGAACCTGCTTGCCGACCTCGTTGCGCCGCTCATCGATCCGCGAATCCGCGCTCATTAATTTGCTGAAGAAGGGATGTGAAATGTTGAAAAACTGGTTGAAGCGAACCGCGTTGGCAGGCTGCCTCGCCCTGTCTCCGCTCCCCGCCCTGGCCGCGGGCGACACCGTCGTCGTTACCTACAAGGACGACATCGCCACCCTCGATCCGGCGATCGGCTACGACTGGCAGAACTGGTCGATGATCAAGAGCCTGTTTTCGCGGCTGATGGATTACACGCCGGGCACGACCGAGCTCGTTCTCTCGCTCGCCGAGAGCTTCGAGGTGTCGCCTGACGGGCTGACCTATACATTTAAGATCTACAAGGGCGTCAAATTCTCCAATGGCCGCGAATTGAAGGCCGCCGACGTCAAATACTCCATCGAGCGCGCCGTCAATCCGAAGACCCAAGGGCCGGGTGCGGGTTTCTTCGGCGCCATCACCGGCTTCGATGATCTCTCCGGCGGCAAGGCCGAGACGCTCTCCGGCATCAAGACGCCGGACGACTACACCGTCGTCTTCAAGCTCTCGCGGCCCGACGCCACCTTCCTGCATGTGATCGCGATCAACTTCGCTTCGGTCGTGCCCAAGGAAGTGGTCGAGGCGGAAGGCGCCGATTTTGGCAAGAAGCCGGTCGGCTCGGGCGCATTCGTGCTCAAGGAGTGGGTGATCGGGCAGAAGCTGACCTTCGCCAAGAACCCCGATTTCTATATCAAGGACACGCCGCGTATCGACGGCTTCACCGTCGAGGTCGGGCAGGAGCCGCTCGTGGCGCTGCTGCGTCTGCAGAAGGGCGAAGTCGACATCGCCGGGGACGGCATTCCTCCGGCCAAGTTCCTGGAGATCAAGAACGGTCCGGATGCGGACGACATCATCGTCGATGGCGACCAGCTCCAGACCGGCTATGTCACGCTGAACACGCAGGTGAAGCCGCTCGACAACGTCAAGGTGCGCCAGGCGCTCAACATGGCCATCAACAAGGAGCGCATCACCCGCATCGTCAACGGCCGCGCGACGCCTGCCAATCAGCCCCTACCGCCGCTGATGCCGGGCTATAATCCCGACTATAAGGGCTATCCTTTCGACCCGGCAAAGGCGAAGGCGATGCTCGCCGACGCCGGTTTCCCGGATGGGTTTGCGACCGCGCTCTATGCCTCGTCGACCGATCCGAACCCGCGCATCGCCCAGGCGATTCAGCAGGATCTCGCAGCGATCGGCGTGAAGGCGGAGCTGAAGGCGCTGGCCAACGCCAATGTGATCGCCGCCGGCGGCACCAAGGGCGAGGCGCCGATGATCTGGTCGGGCGGCATGGCCTGGATCGCGGACTTCCCCGACCCGTCCAATTTCTACGGCCCGATCCTGGGTTGCGCGGGCGCGACGCAAGGCGGCTGGAACTGGGCGTGGTATTGCAATGAGGCGCTGGATAAGCGCGCTGTTGCGGCGGACTCCATGTCCGACCCGGCGAAGAAGGCCGAGCGCGAAGCCGCGTGGCGGTCGATCTTCACGGACATCATGGCCGACGCGCCGTGGATTCCGATCTTCAACGAGCGCCGCGTTATCGCAAAATCGAAGCGGATGGGCGGCCCCGACAAGATCTATATCGACCCGGCCCGCGTCATCAACTACGACGCCATTTTCGTGAAGCATTGAGGCTCGTGTGCGGAGCATTCCCCCTCATCCGGTGTTGACGCGCAGCCCTCTCCCACCAGGGGAGAGGGCTGAAAAGCGATGAGGCCGGCTTTTGGCTTGCCCTCTCCCCTCGTGGGAGCGGGCTCCCGCCGAAGGCGGGCGGGTGAGGGGGCATCGCTCCGAACGCCAACGATATTTAGGGAGACACCGCCATGTGCGTGGCGTGCGATTACACCATCCACAGCGCGAAGCACAATTTCGGCTGGAACAAGGACTTCGCGCCGGCGCTCGTCGCCAAGCCGGGCTCGACGATCCATTTCGAGTGCATCGACGCATCCGGCGGACAGCTCGACGCCGCCTCGACGGTTCAGGACGTGATCGACCTGGATTTCGACAAGGTCAACCCGGTCACAGGGCCGGTGTTCGTCGAAGGCGCCCAGCCCGGCGATGCGCTGAAGGTCACCATCCGCGAATTTGTCCCCTCGGGCGTCGGCTGGACCGCCAACATTCCCGGCTTCGGTCTGCTAACGGATCAATTCCCGGACGCGGCTCTGCATGTCTGGAAATACGATCCGGCGAGCATGGCGCCGTCGCTGTTCGGACCGGGCGGCAAGGTACCGCTCAAAGCTTTCGCCGGTACCATCGGTCTTGCACCCGCCGAGCCGGGGCTGCATTCCGTCGTCCCCCCGCGCCGCGTTGGCGGCAATATGGACATTCGCGACATCGCCGCCGGCACGACGCTCTATCTGCCCGTGGAAGTCGAGGGCGCATTGTTCTCCGTTGGCGACACGCACGCCGCGCAGGGCGACGGCGAAGTCTGCGGTACGGCCATCGAAAGCCAGATGAACGTCACGATCACGCTCGACCTCGTCAAAGGCGCCAATCTCGCCTCGCCGCGCTTCACCACGCCCGGACCGGTCTCGCGGCATCTCGATGTCGACGGCTATGAGGTGACAACCGGCATCGGCCCCGATCTGATGACCGGCGCCCGTGAGGCGGTATCGCGGATGATCGATCTGCTGTCCGCTGAACACGGCCTCGCCCCGGTCGACGCCTACATGCTCTGTTCAGTTTGCGCGGACCTGCGCATCTCGGAGATCGTCGACATGCCCAACTGGGTGGTGTCGTTCTATTTTCCGAGGATCGTGTTCTCGTGAACCATCCTGCCGACATCCGGGCGGCGCAGCCGGTCCTGACGCTCGACGGGCTGACGGTGGACGCGCTCACCCATGTCGGCGCCAAACGGGTGCTGGACGGCGTCAGCTTCGGGCTCCGCGCCGGTGAGACGCTCTGCCTTGCCGGCGAGTTGGGGGTCGGGCAAGTCGGTCACGGCGCTGTCGGTCATGCGGCTGCTGCCGCGCGCCTCGCTCCGCATCGTCGCCGGCTCGATCGACCTTGCGGGCACGGATCTCGCCCGGCTGTCCGACCGGGCGATGCGCCAGGTGCGCGGCGGCGACGTCGCGATGATCTTCCAGGAACCGATGACATCGCTCAATCCGGTGATGTCGATCGGCAAGCAGCTCATCGAGGCGATCAAGACGCATCAGAATATGGACGAGCGCTCCGCCCGCGCCCGCGCCCTGCAGATGCTCGATGCCGTGCATATCGGCGAGCCGGTCCGGCGTCTCGGGCAATATCCGCATGAGTTGTCGGGCGGGATGCGCCAGCGCGTGATGATCGGCATGGCGCTGTCCTGCCAGCCCAAGGTGCTGATCGCCGACGAGCCGACCACCGCGCTCGACGTGACCGTCCAGGCGCAGATCCTGACGCTGATGCGCGAGCTCAAAGCCGAGTTCGGCACCTCGATCCTGCTGATCACCCACGATATGGGCGTGGTCGCCGAGATGGCGGATCGCGTCGCCATCATGAAGGAAGGCCGCGTCATCGAGATCGGCAAGGCCGTGGACGTGTTCGAGCGGCCGCGGGAAGCCTATACCCAGGAGTTGATCGCGGCGGTGCCACGGATCGGCGCGAGGGCCGGAACGGACGGGCCTCCGCGCGTCACCGCGCAGGTGCGCTCGCCCGAGCCGGACGCCGAGCGGCCGGTGCTGACCGTCCGCGATCTCACCGTGACTTATGGCGGCGGGGCCGGCTGGTTCGCGCGCCGGGCGGGGCAGACCGCGGTCAAGGACATTTCCTTCGAGGTCATGGCCGGCAAGACGCTGGGATTGGTCGGCGAAAGCGGCTCGGGCAAATCCTCGACCGGCAAGGCCGTGCTCGGCCTCATCCCGTTCTCCGGCGCGGTGAAGATCGAGGGCCACACTGTCGGCGATTACGGACCGCGCCTGATGCGGCCGGTCCGGCGGCTCGCGCAGATGATCTTCCAGGACCCGTACGCCTCGCTCGACCCGCGCATGACCGTCGGCGCCGCGATCGCAGAACCGCTCGCGATCCATGGCATCGGTAACAGAAAGGATCGGGTCGAGCGCGTGGCTGAGCTGCTCCGGCGCGTGGGCCTGACGCCTGACGTGGCGTCGCGCTATCCGCACGAGTTCTCGGGCGGCCAGCGGCAAAGGATCTGCATCGCCCGCGCTCTGGCGCTGCGCCCCAAGCTGATCGTCGCGGATGAAAGCGTCGCCGCGCTCGATGTCTCTGTTCGCGCCAAGGTGCTGGACCTGATGCTGGAGTTGCAGGAGACCGAGGGCCTCGCTTATCTGTTCATCTCCCACGACATGGCGGTCATCGAACGTATGTCCCATTCCGTCGCGGTGATGAATGAGGGCCGGATCGTCGAGTACGGGCCGCGCCGCGCCGTGTTCGAGGCGCCGCGAGAGGACTATACGCGCGAGCTGATCGCCGCCGTCCCGATCCCCGTGCCGAAGCTGAAACAGCGGGTTTGATCGTCGCCCGGAACCGCGCCGCCGGGCCATCTATGACTCCAATCGCAAGCATGTTATCTCTTGTCGAAACGCGCGCCCGAATGGCGTGCTCGAGGAGTTACCCGATATGCAACTTACCGCGGAAGGACGGCGGATCGTCGACGATCTGGCGCAGCGGCACGGCGTCAGCAGCGATGCTGTCTTTACACTGCTCATGGCGCTGGTCGCCGGCAACGGAACCCAGGCGCAGTTCAGCCATCCCGACCTTGGCGGCATGGGCCAGTGGTCGCTGGGCGGCATGATCATGGTCGGCGACATGTTCAACAACGCGCTGAAATATCGCGTCGACGCCTTGTGCACGGAGCTGTCCGGCCTGTTGCAGAGCAGCCAGTTGCTGGCCTCCGCACCGGCGCAGTCCCAGTCGCAGAGCCAGTCGGGCGGGGCTTCCGGCGTCAGCCTGTTCGTTCCGGGGAGCTTTTCGTCCGGCAATTGGTGGCCCGGCGATCTTGGCTCTCCCGGCTCGACCGGTGCGCAGAACAATTTGCGCTATGCATTTTTCCCCGCGACGCAGCGTCTTGCGATCGATCTCGGCGGGGCGGTTACCGTCTACGACACCGGCAGCCACCAGATCTCGGGCTTCTCGCAGCAGCAAAGCGGCGACCAGTCGGTGACCTTCACCAGCCAGTATGGGCTCGTCCGCGTGGCCGACCTGCCGATCGTCTCCGGCGCGGCATCGAGCCATGGCGGGGATGCGCAGGCAGGCGCACATAGCGCGCCTCAGGCAGCGCAGGCTACGTATGAAAGCCCTCCCAATGCACCCGCCCCCGAGCACATCGCCGCGTTCCGGGAGCCGACGCGGCAGAGCGATCCGGTCGCACAGGTGCCGCAGGGATCTCCGGCATCGTCGGATGATATCTTCGCCAAGATCGAGCGGCTCGCCGACCTGCGCGACAAGGGCATCATCACCGAGCAGGAGTTCGACGCGAAGAAGACGGATCTCCTGAGCCGGCTGTAGCTTCGCCCGTCAGGGAAAGTCATCCGCAGGAAGATCGCCGAACGCCATCGGCCACGTCGCAGATGCGGCGTCCCGGTGCGCGTGAGATCGGGCCCCCGAGATTTGCCTCAGCGGTGCTCGATGGGCGGCGGCGCGTATGTCCTCGCCTCGATGTCGCCGCCGGCTTTTTCCACTTCGACCAGGGCGGTCATCGCGCTCGGACCTTGGGCGAGTCTCGATGTGCCTTTGTCCAGGGTCAGGACGTTCGGATTGCCGTGATTTTCGAGCGCGCCGACCTCGCCGGGCGTCACGGGATCGTACCACGCGCCGGTCGAGAGCTGCACGACGCCCGGCCGCACCGCCGGCGACACCACCGCTCCGGCCAGGCATGCGCCGCGTCCGTTGAACACGCGGACGACGTCGCCTGAGGCGATCCCGCGCGCGGCCGCGTCGTCCGGATGGATGGTGATCGGCTCGCGGCCCTGGACCTTGCTGCTCTGGCTCAGCGCCGCATGATCGTACTGGCTGTGCAGGCGCGTTGCCGGCTGGTTGGAGATCAGATGTAGCGGATAGGTTTCGGCCAGCGGCGTGCCGAGCCGTTCGGCGGGCTCGATCCAGGTCGGATGGCGCGGGCAGTCCTCATAGCCGAAGCTTTCGATGCGGCGCGAGGTGATCTCGATGCGTCCGGAGGGCGTCGGGAGTGGATGAGCGTCGGGGTCGGCGCAGAACGCATCGAACAGCACCGGCAATTGCTCCGGGACCGGCAGGCGGCAGATGCCCTCCTCCCAGAACGTCTCGAATGATGGCGCCTCGAGCCCCGCATCCAGTACGGCGCCGCGCGCACCGTCGTAAATCGCCTGGACCCATTCCATCTCGCTACGCCCTTCGGTGAAGGCATCCAGCGCGTCGAGGCGCGATGCAAGGCCGGAAAAAATCTCGTAATCGTTCCGTGCCTCGCCGACCGGCGGCACGCATTGGCGCATCGCCACCAGCATCGGCTCGCCCGCGGCTGCGGCGATGTCGTTGCGCTCAAGCGGGGTCGTCGCCGGCAGCACGATGTCGGCATGGCGGGCAAGCGCATTCCACCAGATCTCGTTGACGATCACGGTCTCGGGCCGGCGCCACGCCGTCACGAGGCGGTTCAGGTCCTGGTGATGGTGGAACGGGTTGCCGCCCGCCCAATAGATGAGCCTGATTTCGGGATAAGGCTGGCGCGTTCCGTTGTAGTCGAAGGGCTCGCCGGGATTGAGCAGCATGTCCGAAATCCGCGCGACCGGAATGAAGGCGGACACCGCGTTGCGCCCCTGCGGCAGGGACGACCACCGCACGTTGGGCGCCGGGTTGGCGATATAGTTGCATGCGCCGTAGCCGATGCCGAAGCCGCTGCCGGGGCGTCCGATCTGCCCCAGCATGGCGGCGAGAGCGATGCCCGCCCAGATCGGCTGTTCGCCGTGATCGCCCCGCTGGATCGCCCAGCTCAGCGAAATGAAGGTGCGCGACGACGCCATGCGTTTCGCCAGTTCGCGAACAGCGTCAGGGGCAATCCCGGTGATGCCGGCGGCCCATTCGGGCGACTTCGCCGACCCGTCGGCCCGGCCCAGCACATAGGCCTCGAATTCGTCGAAACCAATGGTGCAGCGGGCCAGGAAGTCGCGGTCGCACCTGCCTTGCACGATCAGCTCATGGGCGAGCGCCAGCATCATCGCCACGTCGGTGTTCGGCCGTATCGCGAGCCAGTCCATCTTGAGGCCGGGCGCGAGATCGTCTCTGAGCGGGCTGACATTGACGAATTCTACGCCGCGCTCCGCGCAGCGGGCCATGGCGCCGGGCACGATATGCGGTCCGGTGCCGCCGGGGCTGACCTGGCTGTTCTTGAGCGGCACGCCGCCGAACGCCACGAACAATTCCACATGCTCCGCCAGCAGCGGCCAGGGCGTCTGCTGTGCATGAAACGGGCGGAGGCCGTATCCGACGACATGCGGGACGATCACCTCCGCGGCGGCGAAGCTGTAGGAGTTCACCGAACGGGTATAGCCGCCGATCGTGTTCATGAACCGGTGAAGCTGGCTCTGCGGATGGTGAAAGCGCCCGGCGCTGCCCCAGCCATAGGATCCGGCAAAAATCGCCTCGTTGCCATGATCGCGCGACACGCGGGCAAGCTCGCCGGCAGCCAGATCGAGCGCCACATCCCAGGACACGGGCACGAACGGCTCGCCGCCGCGCCGCGGGGAACTCGACCCCGGGCGGGACCGGCCGTCGAGCCATCCGCTGCGCACATGCGGCTGCTTGATCCGGCATTCGCCGGAAAGAGTGTCGGGCACACCCAAGCCGATCGGCGAGGGGGCAGGATCGTCCGGAAGCCCGCGCAAGGCAAGGCCGCCCGCCTCGCCTCGCACGGCTTCATAAGTTCCCCAGTGAAACGCGGCGTAGCCTGCTCGCGGCGATGCTGATGAGGTCATGTTCGGCTCCGATCCCTGGCGCTTGCAGGCGTAGGCGGACCCGAGGGCCGCTTCAGACGCGCTCCGCAGCCGCGCGATTCTCCCATATCTGCGCCTTGGCGGCAAACGCCGCCTTTCGCCAGCCTGCGGTCGGGGCTTCCGGCCTCATTCGCCATGCGGGCGCGCGGTACTGTCGCGTTCGATCAATTCCGTCTCCAGACGAATGCGCGGCGACGGGCTTCGGCCGTTCAACAGGTCGAGGAGAACCGACGCGCCGCTTCGGCCAAGTTCGCGCCGGGGCTGCCGGATGGTCGTCAGGGCAGGGCGCGCCATTTCGGCGAATTCGATGTCGTCGAAGCCCGCCACCGAAATATCCTCCGGCACGCGGATACCCGCCGAGGCGAGCCCGCGAATGAGGCCCATGGCCATCTCGTCGTTCGAGCAGAACACCGCCGTCGGCCGTTTTTTGCCGGCGGCGATCTGCCTGGCGATTTGCACGCCGGTCTCCAGCTTGTAATCGCCCGGCCAGACGAAATCCGGGTCGAGCGGCAGGCCGGCTTTCTCCAGACCTTCGCGGTAGCCGCGGAACCGTTCCTTCTCCAGCACATTCTCCGGCGGGCCGCAGACATAGCCGATCATCCGATGGCCGAGCCCCGCGAGATAGTCGGTCATCCGGCGCGCCGCATCGCGGTTGTTTGCGTCGATCTGCGGGATGTCCGCGTCCTCGATGGCTTCGCAGACGGCAACCACGGGGATCCCCAACTCCGCGGGCGCCGCGGACGGATCGCCGTTCTGCCGGAACAGATGGCCGTTGAGCAGCAGAACGCCGTCGACCTGTCCGGATGTCGCGAAGGCGGCGAACCGCGCCTCCTTCTCCGGCGAGCTGTCGAGATTGCCGATCACCATGCCGTAGCCGGCGGCGAACAATGCCTCCTCGATGCCGCGGAGCACCTGCGAGAAGAAGATGTTGCCGAGGTCCGGCAGCACCACCAGAACCATATGCGATTTTCGCGAACGCAGGCTGCGGGCGGCGGGATTGGGCACATAGCCGACCTTGGCGATGGCATCGGTGACGCGGGTCCGCGTGGCCGGCGAGACCCGCTCCGGATTCGTCAGCACACGGCTGACCGTCGCCGTCGAAACCGATGCGAGCCAGGCCACCTCCTTGATGCGCGCCGCGCCCTGACGGCGCTTCTCCGGTCTGCGGCGCTTGTCGAGTGTGCGTGACATCGGGAGGACGATCTTTCCTGTGCGCCTGCCGCCGGCTGGCGACAGGATAGAGTTTTATTTGACAGATGGCACGCCTGAGGTAAAGTTTGTGTAATCGATTACATAAGCGCGAGCGGCGGTTTCGCGACCGCTCCGATAGAAGAACCGTTGGAGGAGACAATGCCTGGAAACGCTCCCGATCGCTGATCGGCGTTGCGCCATCAATTCGAGCATTCGTACTCATCGACAGCCGCGCGGGCGAGCCCTGCGCGCAGACCGATTTGGAGCTTGCCGGTGCCGCCGATCTTGCAAGCCGATCACGTTTCGAAGTCGTTCGGGCCGATCAAGGTGCTCGACGCGGTATCGATCGCGCTTGAACCGGGCCGCGTTCATGCGGTGATCGGCGAGAACGGCGCCGGCAAGTCCACATTGATGCGCATCCTCTCCGGCCATCTCCAGCCGAGCGACGGCGGGCTTCGCGTCGACGGCGCGATGGTGACTTTCCCGACGCCCTCCGACGCCGAACGGAAGGGCATCATCCTGATCCATCAGGAGATTCTGCTCGCCGAGGATCTGACGGTCGTTCAGAATCTGTTTCTCGGGCGCGAACTGAGACGGGGATGGCGCGTCGATGACGCGGCCATGCGCGAGCACGCGGGTGCTGCGCTCGCCGAGCTTGGCGCGGAGATCTCGCCTGATGCGGAAACGCGCCGTCTCTCGCTCGCAGACCGCCAGTTCGTGCAGATCGCAAGAGCGCTGCTCGTCCCGCGCCGGGTGGTGATTTTCGACGAGCCGAGCACGGTGCTCACGCCCGTCGAAACCAAGGCGCTCTTTGCGGTAATCCGCCGTCTCCGCGAGGCTGGCGTTGCCGTGCTCTACGTTTCGCATAGGCTCTCGGAAGTGAAAGCCATCTCGGACATTGTCACCGTCCTGCGCGACAGCCACCATGTCACCACCGAGGAGACCGCCGGGCTGGAGCCGGTGGATATGGCGCGGCTGATGGTCGGGCGCGACATGGCGAAGCTCTATCCGGCGAAGGCCGGCGGTGTCGGCGAGGTCGTGCTTGCGGCGGAATCCATCGGCGTGCCCGGCCATGTGCGCGAGGCATCCTTCGAACTGCATCGCGGCGAAATTCTCGGCTTCGGCGGTCTCGTCGGCGCGGGGCGCACGGAGCTGTTCGAGGGGCTCGTCGGGCTGCGTCCCAGCACCGGCCGGCTTTCGCTGAACGGCAGCCCGATCAGGTTCGCCGATGCCCGCGCGGCGATGCGCGCCGGTATCGTCTATCTCAGCGAAGACCGGAAAGGCAAGGGCCTGCTGCTGGAGGAGGGCTTGCGCTCCAACCTCACCCTCGCCGCGCTCGACCGCTTTGCGCGCGGCCCGCTGATCGACGTTCCCGCCGAGCAGACCGCGCTGGAGAAGGCCGTCGACGATTTCGACATCCGCGTCGGCAGCCTCGATCTGCTCGCACGGCAGCTCTCCGGCGGCAATCAGCAGAAGCTGTTCCTCGCCAAGATGATGCTCGTCGAGCCGCGCATCGCGATCATCGACGAGCCGACGCGCGGCGTCGACATCGGCACCAAGCAGCAGATCTATCGCTTCCTCGCCGGGCTGGCGGCGGCCGGGACATCGGTGATCGTGATCTCATCGGAGATGCAGGAGCTGATCGGCCTGTGTCACCGGATTCTGGTCATGCGCGGCGGGCGGATCGCCGGCGAGGTAAGCGGCGATGAGATGACGGAGGATGCGATCGTGTTCCTGGCGACCGGCGTCGAGGAGAGACAGACCAAGACCAGCGAGGCGGACCGGGCCGCGCATCCGGCATGAGCGAGGTGCTTCCCCGCGGCCAGATGGCCAAGCCCGGCTGGCGCCCCGACATGCGCGCGCTGTCGCCATTTCTTGCGCTCGTCGCGCTCCTGATCCTCGGCACGCTGCTCAATCCCGATTTCCTCAGCGTCTCCAACCTGACCAATGTGGTCACGCGGTCGGCCTTCATCGCCATCATTGCCGTCGGCACCACATTCGTCATTGCCAGCGGCGGCCTCGATCTTTCCGTAGGCTCGATGGCGGCATTCGTTGCCGGCGTGATGATCCTGTTTCTCAACGACATGGGCAGCGCGGACGCAGGCACGCTGGCCATGGGAATGGCGATCGCGGTGGCGCTCGGCGCCGCCTGCGGCCTCGCCAACGGCCTGATGGTCACGGTGGGCCGCATCGAGCCGTTCATCGTCACGCTGGGAACGATGGGTATCTTCCGTGCACTCATCGTCTATCTCGCGGCCGGCGGCACGATCACGCTCGCCAATTACGACCTGCGCGAGCTTTACCGGCCGGTCTATTTCGGCGCGGTTCTGGGGATTCCGGTCCCCGTCATCGCATTCCTCATCGTCGCGGCACTCGCCTCGCTGATCCTCTACAAGACGCCGTTCGGGCGGCATGTCGTGGCCGTCGGCTCCAATCGCGAGGTTGCGCGCTATTCCGGCGTTCCGGTCGCCCGCGTCCGCGCGCTGGTCTATGTCATCCAGGGGATTTGCGTCGGCTTGACGGTGCTCATCTATGTGCCGCGCCTCGGCTCCGCAACGCCGACGACCGGCCTCCTCTGGGAGTTGCAGGCCATCGCCTCAGTCGTCATCGGCGGCACCGCGCTGCGCGGCGGCACCGGCTATATCTGGGGCTCCGTCGTCGGCGCGATCATTCTCGAAGTCGTCGGCAACATCATGGTGCTCTCCAACCTCGTCTCGGAATATCTGATCGGCGCGGTGCAGGGCGCGATCATCATCGTCGCGATGCTGTTGCAACGGGGGCTTCAGCGGGAGAAATAGGCCGGTCCGGGGCCGCCGGCTTCAGAGTTCCGGCCTCGCAACAGGGAGGACTCAATGAAACGCACAGCGATAAGGATTGCAGCAGCAGCGTCATTGCTCGCCGGTTTCGCCATGGGAGCAGCGGCGCAGGAGAAGAAGGTCACGGTCGGCGTCTCGATCCCGGCGGCGACCCATGGCTGGACGGCGGGCGTGATCTTCCACGCCGAGCGCACCAAGGATCTGCTGGAGAAAGCCTATCCGGGCCTGAAGGTGGTGGTAAAGACCTCCCCGAGCGGCGCGGCGCAGGCCAACGCACTCGAAGACCTGTCGCAGCAGCATATGGATGCCCTGGTCGTGCTGCCGTTCAACTCCGACGAGTTGACCGGACCGGTGGGCCAGGTGAAGAAGCAGGGCACGTTCGTCACCGTGGTCGACCGTGGTCTGAAGAATCCGGACTTCCAGGACGTCTATGTCGCCGGCAACAATCCCGAATTCGGACGGGCTGCCGGAGAATACCTTAAGGAGCACCAGAAGGAAGGCAACGTCGTTGCGCTGCGCGGCATACCGACGGTCGTCGACGACGAGCGGAACAAGGGCTTCGAGGAAGCGCTCAAAGGTTCGGGCGTCAAGCTGATCGACAAGCAATATGCCAATTGGAGCCGCGACGACGCCTTCAAGGTGATGCAGGACTTCCTTGCCAAGCATCAGAAGATCGATGCCGTCTGGGCGGCCGATGACGACATGGCCGTCGGCGTGCTGGAGGCGATCAAGCAGGCCAAGCGCGACGACATCAAGATGGTCATCGGCGGCGGCGGCATGAAAGACATCGTCAAGCGGGTGATGGACGGCGACAAGCTGGTGCCCGCAACCGTGCTCTATCCGCCGGCGATGATCGCCACCGCGATCCAGCTGACCGTCGCGCATTATTATGGCAACGCGCCCGTGCGCGGCAGCTATCTGATCAGCTCGCCGCTGATCACGCCGGAGAACGCCAAGGAGTTCTATTTTCCGGACTCGCCCTATTGAGCTCATGAGCAGACGGCGCAGCGTCCGGCTGCGCCACCTCTACCCTGGCAAGGATATCGCCCCATGAAAACCATGAAAGGCCCGGCCATTTTTCTGGCGCAGTTCGCGGGCGATGCGCCGCCGTTCAACTCCTTGGACGCCATCTGCGGCTGGGCGGCGTCGCTCGGCTATAAGGGCGTGCAGATACCGAGCTGGGACGGCCGGCTGTTCGACCTGGCGAAGGCCGCTGCATCGGACGCCTATTGCGACGAGGTGAAGGGCATCGCCGCGCGGCACGGGCTGGCGATCACCGAGCTTTCCACCCATCTTCAGGGCCAGCTCGTCGCCGTGCACCCGGCCTTCGATGCAGCCTTCGACGGCTTCGCACCGCCCTCCGTACACGGCAATTCGCAGGCGCGAACCGCCTGGGCCGTCGAGCAGCTTCACCACGCCGCGCAGGCCTCGAAGCGCTTGGGGCTGGCCGCCCATGCCACCTTCTCCGGCGCGCTGGCCTGGCCGTATTTCTATCCCTGGCCGCAGCGGCCCACCGGACTGATCGATGCGGCGTTCACCGAGCTGGGCCGCCGCTGGCGCCCGATCCTCGATGCGTTCGATGAGGCCGGTGTCGATGTCTGCTACGAGATCCATCCCGGGGAGGACCTCCATGATGGGCTGAGCTTCGAGCGCTTTCTGGACGCGGTCGGCGGCCACAGGCGCGCTTGCATCAATTACGACCCGAGCCATTTCATCCTGCAGCAGCTCGACTATCTCGACTTCATCGACATTTATCACGAGCGCATCAAGGCGTTCCATGTCAAGGACGCCGAGTTCAACCCGACCGGCCGCAGCGGCGTCTATGGCGGCTATGCCGACTGGATCGACCGCGCCGGCCGCTTCCGTTCGCTGGGCGACGGGCAGATCGATTTCGGCGCGATCTTCTCCAAGCTGGCGCAATATGATTATGACGGCTGGGCCGTGCTGGAGTGGGAGTGCTGCCTGAAACATCCGGAGGACGGCGCGCGCGAAGGCGCCGAATTCATCGCCTCCCATATCATCCGCGTCACCGATAAGGCGTTCGACGATTTCGCCGGCGCCGGGACCGACGACGCCATGAACCGCAGAATGTTGGGGCTGACATGATCGAAGGCGCGAAGGACACGAGGCTGAACCGCCGCTTGCGGCTGGGCATGGTCGGCGGCGGACGCGGCGCGTTCATCGGCGCGGTGCACCGGATGGTCGCCCGGCTCGACGACCGCTGGGAGTTCGTCGCGGGCGCACTGTCCTCCGATGCCGAGCGGGCGCGGCTGTCGGGCGAGGATCTCCGCCTCGCGCCGGATCGCATTTATCCGGACTTCGCCGCCATGGCCGAAGCCGAGACGGCGCGCTCCGACCCGATCGACGCGGTCGCCATCGTTACGCCGAACCATTTGCATGCGGCGGCGGCCCGCGCGTTTCTCGAAGCCGGCATCCATGTGATCTGCGACAAGCCGATGACGACGACGCTGCGCCGATGCCGAGGATCTGGCCCGGCTCGCGGCGGAGCGCGGCCTGCTGCTTGCGGTGACGCACAATTACACCGGCTATCCGCTGGTCCGGCAGGCGCGCGCCATGGTGGCCGCAGGCGAGATCGGCACCTTGCGCGTCGTCCAGGTCGAATATGCGCAGGATTGGCTCACCACGCCCCTGGAGCACAGCGGACACAAGCAGGCCGGCTGGCGGACCGATCCGGCGATTTCCGGGCCGGTCGGTTCGGTCGGCGACATCGGTACGCATGCCTTCAACCTCGCCGAATTCATCACCGGCGACAAGGTCACCTGCCTGTTAGCCGAACTCACGACCTTCGTCGCCGGACGACGGCTCGACGACAATGCCCAAATGCTCCTGCGCTTTGGCAAAGGTGCAAAGGGCGTGCTTTGGTGCAGCCAGGTGGCGGTCGGCAATGAGAACGGTCTGCGGATCCGTGTCTATGGCGACCAGGGCGGGCTCGAATGGCACCAGGAACAGCCGAACGTGCTGGTGTTTTCGCCGCTCAACGAACCGCCGCGCCTGATCCGCCGCAATGGCGCTGGCGCGCAGCCTGTCGCGCAGGCAGCGTCGCGCATCCCGGCCGGGCATCCGGAAGGCTATCTGGAAGCGTTCGCGCAGCTTTACACGGACATCGCCGAACTGATAACAGCTCGGCTGGAGGCCCGCGAAGCCGGCGAATTTGCCCGGCTGGTTCCGGGCGCGCTGGATGGTGTCAGGGGTCTGAGATTCATCGAAGCGGCGGTGAAATCATCAGAGGCCAATAGTACGTGGACGGAACTCTAGCGGTTGCGCAGCTGAGATGGAAGCGTGCCTTCGGCGACGCCGAACCTAAAGATCGGCTGCCGAGAGTTCGCAATACCGCTTGGCGTCCTTCTGGTAGAGGCGGCGCGCGGCTTTCCTGATATAGGTCCGGTTGGTGTCGAAGCCCGCAAGAGCGGCCGCTTCGCCGAACTCCTTCAGCCCGGTCAGGCTGGTGCAGAGCGGAATTCATCCAGCCGAAACGCCACTTCGAAGGTGTTGTCGTGGCCCCAAAAGCTCAGGGACTTTCGCTCTGCATCGAAGCTGCGGCAGTTGTTGAGAAAAGCGAGGGCCATGACGTTTCCTTGCTGAATTGTCTGCACTTGTGTTGATCACCGTCAAGCCGGTTTTATCGGAACTCAAAATTATAGCGACGCGAATGAGATGCATACGGAAAATTTAACAATACGCACCGACGGAACGCGTGCGCTTGACACTTCGGCACTTCAGGACTTGAAAACGCGCTCCGCGTCGGTGGATTCAATCCGCGTCAGCGTAAATTCGGGCACGGCACGCTCGAAGGCCTCGGCGGCGTCGCGGATGCGGTAGCTGCGAACGGTATGTGCATGCTCCACCGGCATGACTTTCACGACTTTGCACTGAAGCGGTTTGCGCACGAGCGGCCCCGTATAGATGACCAAATCGCCTACTGAAAATGCTTCACTCATGAATGTAGCTCCTGATATCGGCTGGGTTGTCCAGTTCCGGGGCCCCGCGCGTCTCGGCACGAGCCGGCGCGATTGTGGCAAGGCGACGGAATCTCTCTGAAAGAATTGTCTACCTTTATAGCATATATGCAGATGTGATATCGCGAATAAAAATAAGAAGTACTTGCAGAAAAAAATTTGGGTAAAAGGCCCTCGATTTCAGAAATATTTGGGTTCGAAAACGTAATTCTGACCCGAAATTCAAGCCCCGCAACCAGTTATTTGAGAACAAATCACCAGAAGTACCGCCTCCAACGGCCAATTATGCTGCCCGCCGTCCGATTTGTGCGCAAATGGTTTGCGCCCTTTCGCCGTGGACCATCAAACTTGCCAAGGCGATCGTCGTTTATCCGGTATAATAGAAGTGCGCGGAAGCCGGCGGGGAGATCCTGGCCGCCGGTTTTCCACTGATAATTGACCGCAGTCGGGCGTCCGAAGGTGGCCGCAAAGCGGCTCTGCGCGCAATGCCGGCGCCTGGCGATCGCCGCGCGCCCGGCGCCTCGATCGACAGCGGGTTACTTCCGCTTCTTCGCCGCCGCCTTTTTCGACACCTCCTGAAGGCCGTATGTGGCGAAGCTCTTATGGGTGTCCTCGATCGCGGCGTCGCTCAGGATCACCGGCGAGCCAAGGACCAGCGCATGATAATATTGCCGCGCGATGGTCTCCAGCTCGACCGCCGCCCACATCGCCTTGTTCAAATTGGCGCCGGTGGCGATCAGCCCGTGATTGGCGAGCAGGCATGCGGTCCGGCCCTCCAGGGCGGCGAGCGCATTGTTCGGACAGCTCCTTTGTGCCGAAGGTGGCATAGTCCGCACACCGCACATTATTGCCGCCGAAAGCCGCGATCATGTAGTGGCAGGCGGGGATCTCGCGATGCCCGATCGCCAGCACGGTCGCAAAAGTGGCGTGCGTATGGACGATCGCCCCGACATCGGGCCGCGCCTTCGTGATATCGAGATGGAAGCGCCATTCCGTGGACGGTTTGAGCGGCCCCTCCCAGGACGCCGTACTCGCCCGCAATCGGCATCGAGGCGATCATCTCGACCGTAATGTCGTCGTAGGGCGTCGCGCTCGGCGTGATCAGCATCCGATCCTCGAAGCGTGCCGAAATGTTTCCCGACGTGCCCTGATTGAGACCCGAAGCATTCATCCAGCGGCATTTGTCGATCATTGCCTGCCGCAACTGCCGTTCCTCTGCGTTCATCAGGCTCCTCCCAAGTTTCGCGCTGCAATCCGAAGACCTTTGTAAGACCTCTTTGTTGCAATGCAGCAACGAATTCGATTGACTTTAAATTGCATTTGAAAAAAATTGCATGAGATGAAAAATTTTTCAAGAGGCTCCGATGCCCCTTGCTCGGACTAGGCCCCCGATGGATGAAGAAGCGACGCTGGCGGCGCGTGCCGCATGGCTGTACTTCGCTGGCGGGCGGACCCAGGGCGAGGTTGCTGAAGCACTCAATGTTCCCGGAACCAAGGCGCACCGGCTGATCGCCAGGGCGACGCGCGACGGTCTTATCCGCGTTTTCGTCGAAGGGCCGATGGCCGGCTGCATCGCGCTCGAGGACGAGCTGAAGCGCCGTTTCGATCTCGGCCAGTGCGAAGTGGTGCCGAATGTCGATGATGGCCCTCTGCCGCTACGCACCCTCGGCACCGCCGGCGCTCGCTATATCCGTCTCGCGCTCGACGCGGGCCGGGACAAGGTGATTGCGCTCGGGCATGGCCGCACGCTCGCCGCCTCGATCGACTACATGCCGACCACGCCGTGTCCGGGCGTGAGGTTCGTGTCGCTGCTCGGCGGACTGACGCGGCGGTTCGCGGCAAATCCGTTCGATGTGATCCAGCGCCTTGCCGAAAAGACCGGCGCGGAGGCCTATCTGCTCCCGGTTCCGTTCTTTGCCAATTCCATCGCCGACAAGAAAGTGCTGCTCAGCCAGCTTGGCATTGGCGACGTGATCGAAATGGCAGACGCCGCCTCGCTGCTCATCGTCGGCATCGGCGAAGCCAGCGCGGAAAGCTTCCTGCATATGGGCGGCATGGTCGGGGCCGAGGAAATCGCGGCGGTGCGAAAGGCCGGAGCGGCGGGCGAAGTGCTCGGCCATTTCTTCACGCTCGACGGCCGCCACATCGCCAACGATCTCTCCGACCGCGCGCTCGCGCCCGACCCGGATCGCCTGAGGGGGCGGAGGATCGTGGCCATCGCCGGCGGCACGACCAAAGTGGCGGCCATCCGCGCGGTGCTGGCGAGCCGCCTGCTCCACGGCCTGATTACCGACGAGACCACCGCACGCCAGCTTCTCGACATGGAGCTGCACAAGAAGGCGGACAACAAGAAGAACGGGCAGAAAGCATGACATCGAGGAAACACCGAAGCCCAGGGAGGACATGCGTATGTCTCATAAGGAAAAAGAGATCTTCGAGGCGTTCGTCGCCGGGAAGCTGAATCGCCGCGAGTTGCTGGCCGCGGCCGGCAAGCTGGGCATCGGCGCCGCAGCAGCGGGCATGATGCTGAACATGGCGCAGACCCGCGCCATGGCCGCCGATTTCGACTGGAAGAAGTTCAAGGGCAAGAAGCTGAAGCTGCTTCTCAATAAGCACCCTTACGTCGACGCGATGGTTGCCGATCTCGAAAATTTCAAGACTTTGACCGGCATGGATGTCGCCTACGACGTCTTCCCGGAAGACGTCTATTTCGACAAGGTGACGGCGGCGCTGTCGTCCGGCACCAGCGAATACGACGCCTTCATGACGGGCGCGTATATGACGTGGACGTACGGTCCGGCCGGCTGGATCGCCGACCTCAACGAGTATATCAAGGACCCGGCCAAGACCAGCCCGACCTATAATTGGGAGGATGTCCTTCCCGGTCTGCGCGCCTCGACGGCGTGGAACGGCGTGCCGGGCGGCGAGCTTGGCAGCGCCGACGCCAAGCAGTGGTGCATTCCCTGGGGCTTCGAGCTGAACAACATCTCCTACAATACCAAGATGTTCGACAAGGCCGGCGTCACCCCGCCGAAGAACATGGACGAGATGGTTGCGACGGCGGCCAAGCTGACCAAGGATCTCGGCGGCCCTTACGGCATCGGCGTGCGCGGCTCGCGATCCTGGGCGACCATTCATCCGGGCTTCCTGTCGGGCTATTCGAATTTCGGCCAGCGCGACTTCACCGTGACGGACGGCAAGCTGCGTGCGGCGATGAACACGGCCGAGTCGAAAGCCTTCCACAAGCAGTGGGTGCAGATGATCCAGGAGTTCCGGGCCGAAGAACTGGTCGACCTACACCTGGTATCAGGTCGGCACGGATCTGGGCGCCGGCGCCTCGGCGATGATCTTCGACGCCGACATTCTCGGCTACTTCATGAATGGCGGCGACAACAAGGAGAAGGGCAATATCGGCTACGCGCCCTTCGCGGCCAATCCGGCCGCCAGCGCGCCGACGCCGAATGTCTGGATCTGGTCGCTGGCGATGTCGAACTACTCCAAGCAGAAGGACGCCGCCTGGTATTTCATCCAATGGGCGTCGTCGACCGAGCACGACCTGTTCGGCGCGCAGAAAATGGACTTCGTCAATCCGGTTCGCGCATCCGTCTGGAAGGACGAAGTCTTCCGCAAGCGGATCGATACGTCCTATCCAGGTTATCTGAATCAGTATGAGGTCTCCTCGCCGGGCGCGAAGATCTACTTCACCCCGCAGCCTCTGTTCTTCGACCTGACGACGCAATGGGCGGAGACGCTGCAGAAGATGGTGGCGAAGGAAGTCCCGATCGACGAAGGGCTCGATAAGCTCGCCGCCAATATCGATAAGCAGCTCAAGGACGCCGGTCTCGGCTAAGGGCTGCCCCGCCGGCCGCGGCGCAGCCTGAGCTGCTGGGTCGCGGCTGGCGCGAACGCATCGTGCGACCGAACAAATCGACGGATGACGTCATGGCCAGCATCACCGCCTCCGCGGACATCGCCTCGCGGCCGCGCTCCAGGCGCCGCATCGGCCGCCGGCTGCTGCCCTATCTGCTCAGCCTGCCGGCGCTGCTCGTCTGTATCGGGATCCTGATTCCGTTCATCACCGCGGTCTATTACTCGACGCTTCGGTTCCGGCTGAACCTGCCGGGGCTCAAGGGTTTCATCGGCCTCGACAACTACATCAACTTCCTCAGCGACTTCGACCTTCTGGAACACGGTAAAGGTCTCGCTCGTCTATGCCGGGCTGACGGTTGGACTGGAGCTGTGTTTCGGCCTCGCTATCGCGCTGCTGTTGCAGAAACCGACGCGGTTCAACAATCTGGCCTCGATCCTGCTGCTCCTGCCGCTGATGACCGCCCCGGCGCTCGCCGCGCTGATGTGGAAGCTGATGACCAATCCGAATTTCGGCATCCTCAGCTATCTGGTCTCGCTCGCCGGCATCACCGATTTCAAATGGGCGTCCGATCCCAGCACCGCGCTGCTGACCGTGACGCTGGTCGACATCTGGGTCTATACGCCCTTCATCATGATCCTTTTGCTGGCCGGTCTGCGCTCGCTGCCCAAGGCGCCGTTCGAAGCCGCCGCGCTCGACGGGGTGCCGCGCAGCTTCGTGTTCTTCCGCATCACTCTGCCGATGCTGATGCCCTACATCATCACCGCGGCGCTGTTCCGCCTGCTCGATGCGATCCAGCAATTCGACATCATCTATCCGATGACGCAGGGCGGCCCCGGCGACACGCTGATGGTGTTTCAGGTCGAGGCCTATCTGGAGTTCTTCCAATACACCAATGTCGGACGGTCGGCGGCGCTGCTGATGGTGCTGTGGGCGATCACCTACATCATTTCCAACATCTTCATCAAACATTGGCTGAAGCTGCGTCAGCGTACGCACGGCATGGCTTGAGCATCGAAGAGGCGTTCGGGTTTTCGCCAGTGATGCACAAACACAGAGTTCTGAGGCGCCTTCCATGGACCACACTTCGACACTCGAAAAGACGCTAAGGGCCATCGCGATCACGCTCGTCCTCCTGTTCTTCCTGTTCCCGATCTTCTGGATCTTCCTGATGTCGTTCCAGACCAATGCGACGATCCTCCGTATGCCGCCGAGCATCGTCTTCGAGCCGACATTCTCCAACTACAAGGCGCTGCTCACCGGCACGCTGGAGACGACCGCGGGCAATCTCGACATCGCCTTCATGAGGAACCTCGGTAACAGCGTGATCCTGTCGCTGTCGGCGGTGGCGCTGTCGCTGGTGCTCGGCGTGCCGGCCGCCTATGCGTTCGCGCGCTTCCGCTTCCGCCTGGGCGAGAACATCGCATTTACGCTTTTGTCTTTCCGCTTCGCGCCGCCGCTTCTGGTGCTGCTGCCGCTTAGCCTCTATTTCAAGCAGCTCGGACTGACCGACACCTATCTCGGGTTGATCTGGGTCTATCAGCTCATCTGCCTGCCGCTGATCCTATGGATCGTGCGCGGCTATTTCGAGGATATCAGCCCGGACATCGAGCACGCTTACCGGCTCGCGGGGAATAGCTGGTGGCGGACCTTCCGGCGGATCGCGGTCCCGCTCGCCCGTCCCGGCATCGCCGCGGCCGGGCTCCTCGCCTTCATCTTCGCCTGGAACAATTTCGTCTTTGCACTGATCCTGGCATCGGCCGACAAGCAACCGGTCACCGTCGGTGCGCTGGCCTTCGTGACGGCGTCGGGCATTCAATACGGCCAGATCGCCGCCGCCATCGTGCTCTCCGTGACGCCGACGCTGCTGCTGGCTCTCTACGCCCAGCGCTATCTGGTCGAGGGCCTGTCGCTCGGCGCGGTGAAGGGGTAAGGCGATGGTCGTGCTCGAAATCGCCTCGCTTGCGAAATCCTTCCGCGGCAGCCGGTGCTCGAAGGCATTTCGCTGCGCGCCAATGCCGGTGAGATCGTCGTGGTGTTCGGACCCTCGGGGACCGGCAAGACCGTGCTGCTACGGCTCATCGCCGGCCTCGAAGAACCGAGCGCCGGCACGATCGCCATCGAGGGGTGCGACATGACCGACGTGCCGCCCGAGGAACGCGGCGTGGGCATGGCGTTTCAGAATTTCGCGCTGTTTCCGCATATGACCGCCTTCGAAAACATTGCCAGCCCCTTGCGCGCATTGAGCCGCAACGGCGTCGAGGCGGGCGTCGCCAGGGTCGCGACGCTTCTGAAGATCGATCATGTGCTTGGCCATGCGCCGCGCGAGCTGTCGAACGGCAGAAGCAGCGCACCTCTCTGGCGCGAGCGCTTGCCGCTTCGCCGAAGCTGCTGCTCCTCGACGACCCGTTGCGCAATGTCGACGCCAAGCTGCGCTTCGAGATGCGCCTCGAACTTCCCAGACTGTTGCGCCAGTCCGGCTCCGCGGTGCTCTATGTCACGCAGGACTACAAGGAAGCGATGGCGATCGCCGATAAGATCGCGGTGCTTCAGGGCGGTGGTTTCGAGCAGGTCGCGACGCCCGAGGAAATCTACCTCGAACCCGCATCGCTGAGTGTCGCGCGGCTGTTCGGCGATCCCGCAATCAATGTCGCAGAGAGCCGCGTGGAGACGGACGGCAACGGCGCTGCGGTGACGCTTGCCGGGCGGCGGATGACGATCGATCCGGGATACCGGGGCTATGAGGGCGCGCGGTCTCGGTCGGCATAAGGCCGGAGGCGGTCGCCGTTGCGAGCGGATCGGGTGCGCCTGGCGCCTTCACGGCAACCGTGGAAGCGGTAACGCCGCTCAACGAGCGCACCGTGCTCCTGCTGCAAACGCGGAGCGGCTGGGAATTCCTTGCCTCGCTGCCCTCGTCGGACGCAGCCATTCCGGACGCGGGCGCGCAGGTCGATGTCGATTTTCTGCCTGCCGGTTTCCACCTCTTCGACCGCGACACCGGCCGGCGGCTGTCGGCAAGTGCATAGCAGGAGCGGATAATGTCCAGCGAACTGGTGCTCGACATGTCGACAAGGTCTACCGGCCGCGGGGCAAGGCTCCGGTGACGGCGGTCAAGGACCTCAATCTCGACATTCGCCCCAGCGAGATCGCCGCGCTGCTCGGCTCCTCCGGTTGTGGCAAGACCTCGACGCTGCGCATGATCGCGGCTTCGAGGACGTTTCGGGCGGCGCAATCCGGCTCGACGGCGGCGCCATTCACAGCCTGCCGCCGGCAAAGCGTGGCGTCGCGATGGCCTTCGAGGCCTATTCACTCTATCCGCCGCTCACCATCCGCGAGAATATCGCCTTCGCGTTGAAATTGGCACGGCTTCCGGCGGCGGAATCCCAAGCGGCGTGTCGACGAGGTCGCCGAGCTTCTGGAGATCGCCGACATTCTCGACAAACATCCCAGCTTCGTCTCCGGCGGCCAGCAGCAGCGCGCCGGGCTCGGCCGGGCGCTGGTACGCAACGCCAAGCTGTGCCTGCTCGATGAACCGATGGGCCAGCTGGAGCCGCAGCTGCGCGCACGTGCTGCGCGGCCGTATCAAGCATTACCTGCGCACCCACGCCAACACCACGATCCTGGTCACCCACGATCAGACCGAAGCCAATGCGCTTGCCGACCGCATTGCGGTGATGGAGGGCGGCGAGCTGCAGCAATATGCAACGCCTGCCGAACTCAAGGACCGTCCGGCCAATCTGTTGGTCGGCGCCTTCATCGGCGAGCCGCCCATGAACCTGTTTCCCGCATCGA
>CAVSIA010000025.1:0-49696 GCA_963727575.1 uncultured Alphaproteobacteria bacterium | reverse complement strand
TCATCACCGCGGTCTATTACTCGACGCTTCGGTTCCGGCTGAACCTGCCGGGGCTCAAGGGTTTCATCGGCCTCGACAACTACATCAACTTCCTCAGCGACTTCGACCTTCTGGAACACGGTAAAGGTCTCGCTCGTCTATGCCGGGCTGACGGTTGGACTGGAGCTGTGTTTCGGCCTCGCTATCGCGCTGCTGTTGCAGAAACCGACGCGGTTCAACAATCTGGCCTCGATCCTGCTGCTCCTGCCGCTGATGACCGCCCCGGCGCTCGCCGCGCTGATGTGGAAGCTGATGACCAATCCGAATTTCGGCATCCTCAGCGTATTCGGTCTCGCTCGCCGGCATCACCGATTTCAAATGGGCGTCCGATCCCAGCACCGCGCTGCTGACCGTGACGCTGGTCGACATCTGGGTCTATACGCCCTTCATCATGATCCTTTTGCTGGCCGGTTGGCCTGTGCTCGCTGCCCAAGGCGCCGTTCGAAGCCGCCGCGCTCGACGGGGTGCCGCGCAGCTTCGTGTTCTTCCGCATCACTCTGCCGATGCTGATGCCCTACATCATCACCGCGGCGCTGTTCCGCCTGCTCGATGCGATCCAGCAATTCGACATCATCTATCCGATGACGCAGGGCGGCCCCGGCGACACGCTGATGGTGTTTCAGGTCGAGGCCTATCTGGAGTTCTTCCAATACACCAATGTCGGACGGTCGGCGGCGCTGCTGATGGTGCTGTGGGCGATCACCTACATCATTTCCAACATCTTCATCAAACATTGGCTGAAGCTGCGTCAGCGTACGCACGGCATGGCTTGAGCATCGAAGAGGCGTTCGGGTTTTCGCCAGTGATGCACACACACGGAGTTTAGGCGCCTTCCATGGACCACACTTCGACACTCGAAAAGACGCTAAGGGCCATCGCGATCACGCTCGTCCTCCTGTTCTTCCTGTTCCCGATCTTCTGGATCTTCCTGATGTCGTTCCAGACCAATGCGACGATCCTCCGTATGCCGCCGAGCATCGTCTTCGAGCCGACATTCTCCAACTACAAGGCGCTGCTCACCGGCACGCTGGAGACCACCGCGGGCAATCTCGACATCGCCTTCATGAGGAACCTCGGTAACAGCGTGATCCTGTCGCTGTCGGCGGTGGCGCTGTCGCTGGTGCTCGGCGTGCCGGCCGCCTATGCGTTCGCGCGCTTCCGCTTCCGGCTGGGCGAGAACATCGCCTTCACGCTTTTGTCCTTCCGCTTCGCGCCGCCGCTTCTGGTGCTGCTGCCGCTCAGCCTCTATTTCAAGCAGCTCGGCCTGACCGACACCTATCTCGGATTGATCTGGGTCTATCAGCTCATCTGCCTGCCGCTGATCCTGTGGATCGTGCGCGGCTATTTCGAGGATATCAGCCCGGACATCGAGCACGCCTACCGGCTCGCGGGGAATAGCTGGTGGCGGACCTTCCGGCAGATCGCGGTCCCGCTCGCCCGTCCCGGCATCGCCGCGGCCGGGCTCCTCGCCTTCATCTTCGCCTGGAACAATTTCGTCTTTGCACTGATCCTGGCTTCGGCCGACAAGCAACCGGTCACCGTCGGTGCGCTGGCCTTCGTGACGGCGTCGGGCATTC
The DNA here is from genome assembly GCA_963727575.1 of uncultured Alphaproteobacteria bacterium. Classification (GTDB taxonomy): domain Bacteria; phylum Pseudomonadota; class Alphaproteobacteria; order Rhizobiales; family Rhodomicrobiaceae; genus JAHQVI01. The sequence continues at coordinate 48,080 of CAVSIA010000025.1, read as the reverse complement.
AATACGGCCAGATCGCCGCCGCCATCGTGCTCTCCGTGACGCCGACGCTGCTGCTGGCTCTCTACGCCCAGCGCTATCTGGTCGAGGGCCTGTCGCTCGGCGCGGTGAAGGGGTAAGGCGATGGTCGTGCTCGAAATCGCCTCGCTTGCGAAATCCTTCCGGCGGCAGCCGGTGCTCGAAGGCATTTCGCTGCGCGCCAATGCCGGTGAGATCGTCGTGGTGTTCGGACCCGTCGGGGACCGGCAAGACCGTGCTGCTGCGGCTCATCGCCGGCCTTGAAGAGCCGAGCGCCGGCACGATCGCCATCGAGGGGTGCGACATGACCGACGTGCCGCCCGAGGAACGCGGCGTGGGCATGGCGTTTCAGAATTTCGCGCTGTTTCCGCATATGACCGCCTTCGAAAACATTGCCAGCCCCTTGCGCGCATTGAGCCGCAACGGCGTCGAGGCGGGCGTCGCCAGGGTCGCGACGCTTCTGAAGATCGATCATGTGCTCGGCCATGCGCCGCGCGAGCTGTCGAACGGCCAGAAGCAGCGCACCTCTCTGGCGCGAGCGCTTGCCGCTTCGCCGAAGCTGCTGCTCCTCGACGACCCGTTGCGCAATGTCGACGCCAAGCTGCGCTTCGAGATGCGCCTGGAACTTCCCAGACTGTTGCGCCAGTCCGGCTCCGCGGTGCTCTATGTCACGCAGGACTACAAGGAAGCGATGGCGATCGCCGATAAGATCGCGGTGCTTCAGGGCGGTGGTTTCGAGCAGGTCGCGACGCCCGAGGAAATCTACCTCGAACCCGCATCGCTGAGTGTCGCGCGGCTGTTCGGCGATCCCGCAATCAATGTCGCGGAGAGCCGCGTGGAGACGGACGGCAACGGCGCTGCGGTGACGCTTGCCGGGCGGCGGATCACGATCGATCCGGGATACCGGGGCTATGAGGGCCGCGCGGTCTCGGTCGGCATAAGGCCGGAGGCGGTCGCCGTTGCGAGCGGATCGGGTGCGCCTGGCGCCCTCACGGCAACCGTGGAAGCGGTAACGCCGCTCAACGAGCGCACCGTGCTCCTGCTGCAAACGCGGAGCGGCTGGGAATTCCTTGCCTCGCTGCCCTCGTCGGACGCAGCCATTCCGGACGCGGGCGCGCAGGTCGATGTCGATTTTCTGCCTGCCGGTTTCCACCTCTTCGACCGCGACACCGGCCGGCGGCTGTCGGCAAGTGCATAGCAGGAGCGGATAATGTCCAGCGAACTGGTGCTCGAACATGTCGACAAGGTCTACCGGCCGCGGGGCAAGGCTCCGGTGACGGCGGTCAAGGACCTCAATCTCGACATTCGCCCCGGCGAGATCGCCGCGCTGCTCGGCTCCTCCGGTTGCGGCAAGACCTCGACGCTGCGCATGATCGCCGGCTTCGAGGACGTTTCGGGCGGCGCAATCCGGCTCGACGGCGGCGCCATTCACAGCCTGCCGCCGGCAAAGCGTGGCGTCGCGATGGCCTTCGAGGCCTATTCGCTCTATCCGCCGCTCACCATCCGCGAGAATATCGCCTTCGCGCTGAAATCGGCACGGCTTCCGGCGGCGGAATCCAAGCGGCGTGTCGACGAGGTCGCCGAGCTTCTGGAGATCGCCGACATTCTCGACAAACATCCCAGCTTCGTCTCCGGCGGCCAGCAGCAGCGCGCCGGGCTCGGCCGGGCGCTGGTGCGCAACGCCAAGCTGTGCCTGCTCGATGAACCGATGGGCCAGCTTGAGCCGCAGCTGCGCGCCGTGCTGCGCGGCCGTATCAAGCATTACCTGCGCACCCACGCCAACACCACGATCCTGGTCACCCACGATCAGACCGAAGCCAATGCGCTTGCCGACCGCATTGCGGTGATGGAGGGCGGCGAGCTGCAGCAATACGCAACGCCCGCCGAACTCAAGGACCGTCCGGCCAATCTGTTCGTCGGCGCCTTCATCGGCGAGCCACCCATGAACCTGTTTCCCGCATCGATCGGCGGCGAAGGCGAGCTGTTCCGCTTCGCGCTCGATGAAGGCGGCACGGTGCTCGCCTTTGCGCAAGATGAGTTTGCCCCGCCGGTTCGGCGCCGACTGCAATCGCTCAGTAAGCTGACGCTCGGCATACGCCCTCACGCGCTGCATATCGGCGAGGGGCCGATCAAGGCGCGCGTCTCCTCCTGCCAATGGCTCGGCGACCAGACCCATGTTGCCGCCGAGCTCGGCGCGATGACCGTCGTGTCGGTCTCCCATGACCGGTTGCAGGTGCCCGTCGGGCAGGAGATTGCGCTGTCGATCCGGCCCGCGGATCTGCACATCTTCGACACCGCCAGCGGCCGCGCTATCGCTCACGGAGGGCGGCTCGCATGAGGCGCGACCTGCTCATCGGCATCGACGCGGGCACGTCGGTGATCAAGGCGGTGGCCTTCACGCTGACCGGCGCGCAGGTCGCCATCGCTGCAACGCCCAACAGCTACGAGACGCTCCCCGATGGCGGTGCCGAACAGGACATGGCGCGCACCTGGGCCGATACGGCCGCCACGCTCCGCCTGCTCGGCGAGAAGGTGCCCGACCTGGCGCGCCGGACGCTCTCCCTCGCCGTGACCGGTCAGGGCGACGGCACCTGGCTGATCGATGCCGAGGGCGAGCCGGTCGCCCCGGCATGGCTCTGGCTCGACGCCCGCGCCGGCCCGATCGCGGAGGGCTTCATCGCCGACCCCGCCTATCGCGCGCATTACGAGCGCACCGGCACCGGCGTGAATGCCTGTCAGCAAAACGTTCAGCTTGCCTGGCTCGACCGCGCATCGGCCCGAAGTCATCGCAAAGGCGGCGAGCAGCCATCATTGCAAGGACTGGCTCTATTTCAAGCTGACCGGCGACCGCGCCACCGATCCGTCCGAAGGCAATTTCACCTTCGGCTCCTATGTGACGCGCAGCTATGCGCCGGGCATTCTCGACGCCCTCGGAGCAAGCGGGTGCAAGCGGCTGTTGCCGCGCATCGTCGACGGCACGACGGAAGCCGGCGCGCTCCTGCCGGCGGCGGCGGCTGAGACCGGGCTTCCCGCAGGAACGCCCGTCGTGCTCGGGTCGGTCGACGTGGTCTGCTCGGCTCTCGGCGGCGGACTGTTCGACCCCTCGGGCAATGTCGGCTGCACCATCATCGGCTCGACCGGGATGCATATGCGGCTTGCGACCGGCCCCGACAAGGTCGTCCTCAACGCCGAGGGCAGCGGCTACACCATGGCGTTCCCCGCGCCCGGCATGTCGGCGCAGATGCAGTCCAACATGGCGGCGACGCTGAATATCGACTGGCTGCTCGATCTGGCCGTGGAGATCCTGGCAGGCGAAGGCGTCCGGCGCAGCCGCGCCGACCTGCTCGCCGGTCTCGACGACCGCAGTCCTCAGCCGCCCGCCTTGCCGGCTGCTGTTTCACCCGTACATCTCGCGCGCCGGAGAGCGCGGCCCGTTTCTCGATGCGCGGCGCGGGCGCAGTTCATCGGCCTCGATTCCGGTGTCGGCTACGCCGATCTGATGCGCGCGGTTTTCGAGGGGCTCTGCCATGCGGCGCGCGACTGCTATTCGGTGATGGGGGATAGTCCGGCCGAGGTCCGTTTGACCGGCGGCGCGGCGCGCTCCAAGGCGCTCATGCACATGCTTGCAGGCGCGCTCGGAACGCCGGTCCGCCGCTCGGGCCGCGAGGAATCGGGCGCTGCCGGCGCGGCGATGATCGCCGCCGTGCAGCAGGGCGTCTATCCGGGCATCGCCGCCGCGGCCGCCGAGTGGGTCGACCCGCTGCTCGGCGAGCGCATCGAGCCCGACGCCCAGATCGCCGGCGCCTTTGCCCGCAGCTTCCCGATCTATCTCGAAACGCGCAAGCTCATGCCGCCGATCTGGCGGGCTTTGCAGTCATCGCAGCAGGGAGCCGGCAATGCAGCGTAGGGTCGCGATCATCGGCGATTATTTCATGCGCTCCGAGATCTTCGAGGAGGCCATCCGGTCGGCTTGCGGCGGCCTCGATCTGGCCATCCAACGACATGATCTTCCGTGGCCGGACGAGCCCATGGAGCATGGCTATGCCGCCGCCGGGCTCGACGGGCTGAAGGAATATATGGGCACGCCCGACGAGGTGGTGGCGCTCACCGGCGAGGCCGAGCTTCTGGTTACGCATCTGGCGCCGTTGTCCGCCGGCATCATCGAGCGTCTCCCGGCGCTGCGCTTTGTCGCGGTGTCCCGCGGCGGGCCGGTCAATATCGACATGGCCGCCGCCCGGAACCGGGGCATCCTGGTCGTCAACACGCCGGGCCGCAATGCCTCCGCCGTCGCCGAATTCACCATCGGCGCCATCATCGCCGAAACGCGCAACATCACCCGCGGCCACGACGCGCTGCGCGCGGGCAACTGGCGCGGCGATCTCTACCGCGCCGACGTCACCGGCCGCGAATTGTCGGAGATGACCATCGGCGTGATCGGCTACGGCCAGATCGGCACCAAGGTCGTCCGCCTGCTGAAGGCATTCGGCTGCCGCATCCTCGTCACCGATCCCTATGTGCAGCTCTCGCGCCGCCGACCGAGCGCGACGGCGTCGAGCATGTCGATCTGAGCCGGCTGCTTGCCGAAGCCGACGTCGTCACCCTGCATCCGCGCGTCACCGAGGAGACGACGCGCATGATCAACGCCGCAACGCTCGCTCAGATGAAGCCGGACGCCACCCTGATCAACACCGCCCGCGGACCGCTCGTCGACTATGATGCGCTGTACGACGCGCTGCGCGCGGGCCGGCTTGCCGGCGCGATGCTGGAGACGTTTGCGGTCGAGCCGACGCCGCGCGACTGGCCGCTGCTGACGCTGCCGAATGTGACGCTGACGCCGCATATTGCCGGGGCCTCGCTCAAGACCGTCACCTACGCGGCATCGCTTGCGGCGGAGGAAGTGCGGCGCTTTCTGGCGGGCGAGCCGCCGCGCAACCCATGCTGAGGAGGGGCAGCCCCCGCCGATGAGTTACCTGCCCAGCTTCGACATGGCCGTGATCGGCGGCGGCATCAACGGCGTCGGCATCGCGCGGGATGCGGCCGGGCGCGGGCTGAGCGTCGTCCTCGCCGAGAAGGGCGACCTTGCCGAAGGCACCAGCTCGCGCTCCGGCAAGCTGGTCCACGGCGGCCTGCGCTATCTCGAATATTACGAGTTCCGCCTGGTGCGCGAGGCGCTGAAGGAGCGCGAAGTGCTGCTTGCCGCCGCGCCGCATATCATCTGGCCGATGCGCTTCGTGCTGCCGCATTCGCCCGAGCAGCGCCCGGCCTGGATGGTGCGGCTGGGGCTATGGCTCTACGACAATCTCGGCGGGCGCGAGCGTCTCCCCGGCTCCCGGAAGCTCGATCTGCGCTCCGCGCCCGAGGGCCGCGCGATCCGTGAGCAGTATCGCCTTGCCTTCGAATATTCCGACTGCTGGGTCGATGACGCAAGGCTGGTCGTTCTCAATGCGCTCGATGCCCAGGAGCGTGGCGCAGAGATCCGCACACGGACAGAAGTGGTATCGGCGCGGCGGGAAGGCGACGGCTGGCAGGTCGCGCTGCGCGACACCGGTATCGGCCGCACCCAGGTCATCGCTGCGCGCATCCTGGTCAACGCCGCCGGGCCGTGGGTCGAGGATGTGCTCGCCCGCGTGAGCGGCATCAATACGAGCCGCCATGTGCGCCTTGTCAAGGGCAGCCATATCGTGGTGCGCAAATTCTGGGAGGGCGGCCAAGCCTATCTCCTTCAGAACACCGACAAGCGCGTGATCTTCGTCAATCCGTATGAGGAAGATCTGGCGTTGATCGGCACGACCGACATCCCTTATGACGGGTTGGCCGAGAATGTCGCGGTCGACGAGGACGAGGTCGCCTATCTGCTGGCCGCAGTCAATCGCTATATGCGCCGCCAGCTTACGCTCGCGGACGTGGTTCAGCGATTTTCCGGCGTGCGCCCGCTTTATGACGACAACGCCGCCAACCCCTCCGCCGTCACCCGCGATTATGTCTTCGACATCGATGCCGGCGAAGGCGCCGCGCCGCTGCTCTCGGTGTTCGGCGGCAAGATCACCACCTACCGCAAGCTTGCCGAACATGCGGTGGAGCGGCTGCGGCCGTTCCTGCCCAAGATCGGCGCCGGCTGGACAGCGGGCGCTTACCTGCCCGGCGGCGATATTCCGGGCGCGGATTTTGACCGCTTCCTGGCGGAGTTCAAGCGCGCGCATGGCTGGCTGCCGGCCGAGCTGGCGCACCACTATGCCAGGCTTTACGGCACCCGCGCCGACAGGCTGCTTGGCGGAGCGCGGTCGCTCGCCGAGCTCGGGCCGCATTTTGGCGGGTGTCTGTACGAACGCGAGGTCGCCTATCTGCGCGGCGTCGAATGGGCGCGCACGGCGGAGGACATTCTGGAGCGCCGTACCAAGCACGGCCTGCACATCGGGCCGTCCGGCCGCGCCGCACTCGAAAATCGGCTGAAAGCGGAGGCCGCCGCATGACCTCACGAGAAGACGAACCGCTCGCCGCCCTGAATGACCTGTCCGCGCGCATCGGGGGCAATCCGGCGCTGGTCCAGGCCGCCGGCGGCAATGTCTCGCTGAAACGGGACGGCGCGATGTGGATCAAGGCATCGGGGACCTGGCTGGCGCAGGCGGCGGAGCGGAATATCATGGTGCCAGTGCGGCTCGATCCGCTCCTTGAGGCTTTCGAAAACGGCGATCCGGCCGCGAATGACTGCGTTGCCTTCATCGATGCCGCGCTCGGCCAATCCAGCTTGCGGCCCTCGGTCGAAACCACGATGCATGCCATCCTGCCGGAGCGCGTCGTCATCCATGTTCATTGTGTCGACACCATCGCCTGGGCGGTGCGTGCCGACGCCGAGGAAGCGCTGGTGCCGCTGCTTGCCGGCCTGCCGTGGATTTTCGTGCCGTATTGCCGGCCCGGCCTGCCGCTGACGCGCGAGATCGCCGGCCGCATGACGCCGGAGACCCGCGTGGTCGTGCTCGGCAAGCATGGCCTCGTCGTTGCCGGGCCGAGCCCGACGGAGGCCGAAGCGCTGCTGATGGACGTCGCCCGGCGGCTCAAGCGCCCTGCGCGCCCGCAGCCCGAAGGCGATCAGGAGCGGCTTGCCGCGCTGTCCGGGGACACGCCCTACCGGCCCGCCGCCCTGGCAACGTCTCATGCCGTCGCCCTCGACGCCGAAAGCCTCGCCATTGCGGCGCGCGGTTCGCTCTATCCCGACCATGTCGTCTTTCTGGGGCGCGGTGCCGCGGTCCTCGAAACCGGCGCGGACGTTGCGACGGGGCTCAGGACCATCGCCCGCAATCAACCGCCACCCAAGCTCGTCCTCGCGCCGGGGGCAGGGGCCTTCGTGCCGCGCGACAGCGTGGCGGCGGTCGATCCCATGGTCGGTTGCCTCGCCGATGTCGCCGCGCGTCTGCGGCCCGGCGACCCGATCGAGCCCCTCACTGCGGCGGATGAGGACGCGCTGCTCAACTGGGACGCAGAGCATTATCGCCAGGCCTTGGCGCGAAACAGCGCCGCGGCGCCGGGGGCGCGGTGATGGCGGCGGCCGTCGCGCTGGGCATCGATGTCGGAACGTCGGGCGTGCGTCTGGCGGCACTCGATGAGAACGCCACGCTGATTGCCGAGGCGAGCGCTCCGATCCCGCAGCCGGATCGCGATGGCCCGGCGATCAGGCAGGATGCCGCGATCTGGTGGCAGGCGGCGCGCGCGGCCTTCGGCGGCCTCAGCGAGCGCCTCGATCTCTCCCGCATTGCCGCGATCGCCGTCGACGGCACATCGGGCACCATCCTGCCCATCGACCGGACCGGCGCACCCGTGGCCTCCGCGCGTCTCTATAACGACGCCTCCGCTGCTGCAACGGCTCGTACGCTGGTCGCTCACGCGCCGAAGGAAACCGCGGCACTCGGCGCGACCTCCCCGCTCGCCAAGGCGATCGACCTCACGAGCCTGCCGGGCCTGTGGAAGATCATCCACCAGGCCGACTGGATTGCGGCGCGCTTTACCGGGCGCTTCGGCGACGACCGACGAGAGCAATGCGCTGAAGACCGGCTACGATCCGGTTGCCCGGCGCTGGCCCGACTGGATCGCCGCCGCCGGTCTCGACCCGGCGCTGTTGCCGGATGTGGTGCCGGTCGGCAGCCGCATCGGAACGGTCGCGCGCGCTTCCGCCCGCGACCTCGGTTTGACTGAAGGCACCCCCGTCATCGCCGGATTGACGGATGGATGCGCGGCCTTCTTCGCCACCGGCGCGGGCCAGCATGGCGACGGCGTGACATCGCTCGGCTCGACGCTGACCATCAAGCTGTTATCGGACAGGCCGGTTTTTGCTCCGGAATTCGGCATCTACAGCCACCGCATCCGCGATCTCTGGCTCGCCGGCGGCGCATCCAACAGCGGCGGCGCGGTGCTCGCTGCCTATTTCTCGCCGGACGCAATCGCGGCGCTTGAGGCACGCCTCGATCCCCAGACCCCGACCGGCCTCGACTACTATCCGCTGCTCGTGCCCGGCGAGCGTTTCCCGGTCAGCGACCCGGACCTCGCGCCCCGCCTCGCGCCGCGCCCGCCCGAGGATCACATCTTCCTGCAAGGTCTCCTGGAAGGCATCGCCGCCATCGAGGCGCTCGGCTATGCGCGGCTGAAGGAATTGGGGGCGACGCCCTTGCGCAGCGTGCGGACGGTCGGCGGCGGGGCCATGAATCGCGCCTGGACGTCGATCCGCGAGCGCCGGCTCGGCGTGCCGACGGTTGCGGCGGCGGCTTTGCAGGCGGCTGCCGGGACAGCCCGGATCGCCTGGCAAGGGATTCGCTGAGCCTTCTGCCACGGCGATCGCGATCTCCCGCCACCGCGAATGTGGAGGCGCGGGGGCGGCGCGATCAGCTCTTGCCGCCGCCCCGGCCGTGGTCGCGGGAATAGGCGCTGCGCTCTGGCGATTGCCAGCCTGCGACGGCTTCGGCCTGCGGCTCGAAGATCTCGACTTTCAGCGGATAGCAGGGCGCGGCATCGTCCGAATGCCCCGAGCCGCAATCGCCGCCCGGACAGGTCGACAGCGCGCCGAGCAGGTCGATCTCGGCAAAGAACTTCGATATAGTCGCCCGGCCTCACTGGGCTCGCTTTCATGAAATATTGGTGTGTATCGCGGGTAAAGCCGGTGCACATGAATACGTTCAGCACGTCGTGGACATGCGGCTCGGCCTCGGCCAGCGTGGTGTTCAGCGCTTCGGCGAGCGCCCGCGTCAGATTCGAGTGGCAGCAATGATGGTATTCGACGCCGTGCAGCAGGCGGTTGGTATAGGGGTCGCAGCGTGTGCCGATGACGTCGTGGATCCCGGCGCCGTCCTCATCCCAGCCATACCAGGCGAGCGTGTCATGGGTGATCGTCGCCATCGGCCGCAGATAGGGCAGGTTGCTCCAGAGCCGGTCGCCGGTGCTGACATGGGTGGCGTGCAGGGCGCGCGTCTTGCCGCTGAAGAAGCGCTCGGACAGGTCGGCGGCGTTCCAGAGATTGAGGTCGCCGACCTGCGGACCATCGACGCTGGTGATGCGGAAGATATGGCCTTTCGGGACATGGAAGGTCTTTGCGTCGCGAGGCGGCACGACAAGGTCGGATATCCGGCTCATGCCGGTGCGGGCGTTCTCGTAGAAGGCGGCGTCGAAGGGCGGGAGCGTATCGGGCGGATAGACCACCGTTGGCTTTGCGGCGCGGCGTTTGGCGGCATCCGGTGGAGGCGGAACATGGGCTCCGTTGTTCATCTTTCACCCGTTATCATTGGGAAAATACGGGGCTTTGCAGCCTCCATATGCGGCATTCGCCGACCCGAGCATCGATTTTGTAAAGGAGCGGTTTTGAGAACGCAATATCCGGGGCCGGGTCACGGCAAGTCCGGCGTTGCAATCGTCCCTGGCAACAGTCACGCTCCGGGACAGGATCCAAGGCAGCGTAGCGTCGAGTTTGTATGAAGCGGATGGCCGGTCAAAAAATCTCCCCACGCAAGGAACCTCGCGGGCTGCCGGCGAGGGTCGCGGGATTTTCCCGCGCGCTCCTGTTTTTCCCGTTCAAGCTTGTCGGCACGATCCTCAAGCGCGCCGCGCAAGTGTTGTTTTCCATTCTCTTCCTGGTTCTGCATCCGCATTTCAAATGGCTTTTCGCGCAACTATCGAAGTCGACTGTATACCGGGACTATATCAAACCCGCGATGCAGCACGTCGTTGCGCGCTACTACGACCCCTATTTCGTTTTTCTTTCGCGCCTGCCGCCCTATTGGGCGACGTTCAGCATTGCATTGCCGCTTGCAGCCTTGGAGCCGGCCAAAATCTTTGCGACGGTTCTCATTGCCGAGCGTCCCAGAGTGGGCCTGATACTTTGGCTCTTTCTTCAGGGGCTGAGCCTCCTGCTGATCGACAGGACCTGGATCGCGGTGCGCCCGCAAAGCCGCAAGATCTGGCTCGTCAGCCGTCTCCATGCGTGGGGCTGGCTCAATCTGGAATACGGTAAATATTGGGTGACCAGCTCGCTGTTCTATCAGGCGCTGATCCGTTGGCGTGAGCAGGCGCGCCTCGCCGCTTTGGCGTTTTGGTCGGAGCTTTTGGCACTGCGGCATCGCCGATGAGGCGCGGCCTTTTGCTCGAATGCGGTCCGTCCTCTCCGTCGCGCCGGACTTCATCCGGCGCCCAATCCCGTCTTCATTTTAGCGAAAGGCCAATAGCCCCGGATCTTCGCTCTGCTTCGTCCGGGGCGACTTCCGTTTCCTCCTGCTTCAGGCGCCGCGCGGCCGCATCGAACGGCCCAGTCGCAGAAGGCCGCCGATCAGCGGGAAGAGCCAGATGGCGATCACCGCAATGCCGAGAGTTGCCGCAATGGGCCGCGAGAAGAAGCCGAGCGGATCGCCGTCCGCCTTGATCATCGAGGCGACGAAATTCCGCTCCAGCATCTCGCCGAGCACGATCCCGAGAATCGCCGGCGCCACCGGAAAGCCGTTTGCCTCCATCAGATAGGCCAGCACGCCCAGCACCAGCATTACGGTCACCCCGAATACGGTGTTGTTGATCGCGAACGAGCCGACGATGCAGAACATCAGGATGATCGGCATCAGCAGGCTTTGCGGAACGCGCAGGATCTGGCGCGCCAGCTTGATGGCGAGGAAGCCGAGCGGCAGCAGCGCCAGATTGGCGACGAAAAAGGCGATGAACACCGCGTATATCAGCTCCGGATTGTTCATGAACACCGTCGGCCCGGGGTTCATGCCCTTCATGTAAAGCACGCCGATGACGATTGCGGTGATCGAGTCGCCCGGAATGCCGAAGACGATGGCCGGCACCCACGCGCCCGCGAGTCCGGCATTGTTCGCGGTCCCGGCGTCGACCAGTCCCTCGACATGGCCGGTGCCGAATTTTTCGCGCTCCCGCGAGGTTTTCTTCGATACGGCATAGGCGATCCAGGCGGCGATGTCGGCGCCCGCACCCGGCAGAATGCCGACGATGATGCCGATCAGGCCACCTCGGGCGACGTTGAGCCGGTAGCGCATCAGGATCGGCCCGACGCCGCGGAAGACGTTGCCGATCGCCTGTTTCGGCACCGCCTGCGGCTCATGGCGCGATGCCACGTAACGCAGCACTTCGGAGACCGCGAACATGCCGATCATCGCCGGAATGAAGCTGACGCCGCCCATCAGCTCGACATTGCCGAAGGTGAAGCGCGGATAGCCCGCCGTCACGTCGATGCCGATGGTGGAGATGAACAGGCCGAGCAGCAGGGACACGAGCCCCTTCACCGTGGACCCGGTCGAGATGATCACCGCGCAGGACAGGCCGAGACAGGCAAGCCAGAAATATTCGAAGGAGGAGAACTGGATGGCGAACTCGGCAAGCGCGGGGGCGGAGATCGCCAGGACCACCGCGCCCATCAGCCCGCCGATGACGGCGCATATCAGGCCCACGCCGAGCGCTTTTTCCGCCTCGCCTCGCTGAGTCATGGCAAAGGCTTCGTCGCAATACGCGGCTGAGGCGGGTGTGCCGGGAATGCGCAGCAGCGCGCCGGGAATGTCACCGGCAAAGATCGCCATGGCCACCGTGGTGACGATCGCGGCGATGGCAGGCACGGGCGCCATGAAGAAGGTGAGCGGCACGAGCAGCGCGGTCGCCATGGTTGCCGTCAGGCCGGGGATCGCGCCGACGAACAGCCCGAACAGCGCGGCAAGGAACATCACGCCCAGCACATATGGATCGGCAATGAGGAGCAGCGCTTTGATCACAACGTCCATGGTTCACCAGGCTATCGGCTGAAGAACGCCCCACGGGAGCGGCACCAGAAGCGCGCCCGCAAAAATCTCATGAATGACGAGGGTGGTCGCGGCGGCGATGGCGACGGCCTGGATCGGACCGGAGCCGAACCGCATCAGCAGCGTGACCAGGATGATCATCGAAGTCGGAATAAAGCCCAGCGGGTCGGAGGCGAGGATGTAGAAGACCAGCGCGCCGATGACCAGGACCAGGTTGACCCAGGCGTCGCGGTTTCCCGCCCAATATCCCCAATCCACCCATGGCACCGCGCGGCGGCTGGCGAAGCCTGAAACAGTCAGCAGCAGTCCGCAGCCCAAGATGCCGATGCCGATCACGATCGGAAACAGGTCCGGCCCGAACTCCTGCCCGTAAAGTGCCGGGAATGTCCGCGTGTAGGCCATCTCGGCGAGCGCGAACACCATCAGCACAATGCCGATGATCGCATCATTGAAACGCATGGCCGGAATACCTCATGCCATGAGCGGGAAACGGCGCCTTGCGCGACGCGGGGCGACGGGCCGGCGCATATGAGAGGCAGCAAGCCGCCCCTCACATGCGATGATCTCCTGCCCGGCGCGCGCCGGTGCTATTTGGCGATGCCGACGGCCTTCATGACGCTGCCGAGATTGGCGTCGCTGTCGGCCATCCACTTGGCGTATTCCTCGCCCGGCTTCCAGACGGTGCCAAAGCCGCGGCCTTTCATGAAGTCGACGAACTCCTTCGACTTCCAGACCGTTTCCATCGCGGCGGTCAGCTTGGCGGTCACGTCGTCCGGCAGTCCTTTGGGGCCGGCAATGCCGCGCCAGGCGGACATCTGCCAGTCGAGGCCGGTCGCTTCCTTCAAGGTCGGCACGTCGGAGAACGCCTCGATCCGCTGATCGCCCATGACGGCGAGCGAACGCACCTTGCCGGCGCTCATCAAGGCGGACGCCTCGACCACCGAGCAAGGCACGATATCGACGCCGCTGGCGACGAGTTCCTGCAAGCCGGGCGCGGCGCCTTGCGAAGGCACCCATGGCGCGGCAGCCGGATCGATGCCGGCCTTATCGAGCATGCCGGCGAGGGCAAGATGCCAGATGCCGCCCTGACCGGTTCCGGACGCTTTATGCTTGCCGGGCTCGGCCTTGACCGCGTCCAGCAGATCCTTTGCCGTCTTCCAGGGCGAGTCGACGCGGACCTGAAGGCCCGCCGGGTCGGAATTGTACAGCGCGATCGGCGTGTAATCCTTGCCGCTGAGCTCGGTAAGTCCGGCCCAGTGCATCATGCCGATCTCGACGGTGACGACGCCGATGGTGTAGCCGTCCGGCTGTGCCGTGGCGATGGCGGAGTGGCCGACGACGCCGCTGCCGCCGGTGCGGTTGACGACGTTGACGGGCTGGCCGAGCTCCTTCTGAAGCAGCGTTCCGATAATGCGGCCGGTGGCGTCCGTTCCGCCGCCCGCGCCCCAGGGGACGATCAGCGTAATCGGCCGTTCGGGATATTCCGCGAGCGAGGGCGAAACGGTGGCGACGACGGCTGCCAAGGCGAGGCCCGACAAGCGGACCCAAAATTGAGCGACTTTCATGTTTCCTCCAAATATGGCCCGGTCTTGTTTTTTTGGCCGGTTGTTGCAGACGCTTTGCGGCGGCGCATGGGGGCCGGGCGGGCAAACTGCCCCTGTAGCGTATATTAAAATGCTGATGGATGACGATAAAGTTTGATCCCGCGGCCGAGAAATAACCGGGCCGGCGCGCTCCGGCGACGAGCGGGCGAGCGACGGAGAGCGCAATCGGCGCGGCTCCGATCCGTACACGTTCAGCCCCCGACTTTGTGACCTCGGCGTGAAAAATCCCATGCTAAATTCGTGTTGCGCGACGGTAGGGATGCGTATTGAAGGTGAAGTGTCGCCTTCAATGCCGGGTCGGACACCATTTCTGGGAGGAACGCCGTGAATATCGTCGGACAATTCACCATGGAAGGATTGCAGTTTCTTTCCACTTTGTTTGTTTTTGCCATCGGATCGTTTTTCCTGCTCATTGCGATTTTGTTTATTGCCGATGTCACGCAGACCAAGAACGCAATCCGGCGCAACTACCCGGTCGTCGGACACTTCCGCACCATCTTTTCGACGCTCGGCGAATTCTTCCGCCAGTATTTCTTCGCGCTGGACCGTGAAGAGTTGCCGTTCAACCGCGCCGAACGCGAGTGGGTGTACCGGTCGTCTTCGGGCGCGGACAATACGGTCGCCTTCGGCTCGACCCGGAACCTGACGCCTGTCGGGACGGTGATCTTCGTCAACTGCCCGTTCCCGACGCTCGATGAGGACGCCGCGCCGGTGCCGCCGTCACCGTCGGCCCCTATACCAAGCGGCCCTATCAGTTCACCTCGATCATCAATGTGTCCGGCATGAGCTATGGCGCGATTTCCAAGCCGGCGGTCCGGGCGCTCTCCAAGGGGGCGGCGATGGCCGGGTGCTGGCTCAATACCGGCGAGGGCGGCCTGTCGCCGTTTCACCTGGAGGGCGGGGCGGACATCGTCTTCCAGATCGGCACGGCGAAATATGGCGTCCGCAACGCCGACGGCACGCTCAACGGCGAGCGGCTCCGCGCGGTGGCGGCGCATGAGCAGGTGCGCATGATCGAGTTGAAGCTGAGCCAGGGCGCCAAGCCCGGCAAGGGCGGAATACTGCCGGCGGCGAAGGTGACGCCCGAGATCGCCGCGATTCGCGGCATTCCGGCCCACACCGACTCGATTTCGCCGAACCGGCATCCGGAAGTCGATTCCGTGCCGGACCTGCTGAACGTCATCGCCGAGGTCCGCGAGATCGCCGAGAAGCCGGTCGGCTTCAAATGCGTGATCGGCGCGTATGGCTGGCTGGAACAGATGTGCATGGAGATTCACCGTCGCGGGATCGAGAGCGCGCCGGATTTCATCGCCATCGATTCCGGCGATGGCGGCACCGGGGCCGCGCCGATGCCGCTGATGGACAATGTCGGACTGACCATCCGCGAATCGCTGCCGATGGTCGTCGACATTCTGTGCAAATACGGCCTGCGCGACCGTATCAAGCTGTTTGCCTCAGGCAAGCTGATCACGCCGGCCGAGGTGGCATGGGCGTTTTGCGCGGGCGCGGACGCTGTGATTTCCGCGCGCGGCTTCATGTTTGCGCTGGGCTGCATCCAATCGCTCAAATGCAACAAGAACACCTGCCCGACGGGAATCACCACTCACAATCCGCGTTTGCAGCGCGGTCTCGACCCGGCGGACAAGGCCGTTCGCGTGGCCCATTTCGTCGAGAAGATGCGCAAGGATGTGGGGATCATCGCCCATTCCTGCGGCGTGCCGCATCCGCGCGCACTGAAGCGCTTCCATTGCCGGGTCGTTCAGGCGAACGGCCGGTCCATGCCGCTGAATGAGCTGTTTCCGCCGGTTTCGCCGCCTCCCGAGCCGCTGTCGAGCGTCGCTTAAGGGAGCAGCTCGGCGGGCGGTTGCCTGGAAGACGTTCGGCGGCGCCACGGGGCGAGCCCCCGTGACTTTACCGCTTCGATTGGCACCGGCGGCGGATTAGGTTAAAAGCCTGGAGACCTATCAGTCGGCTCGCCTTGACGCGGAACCAACTGCTCAAGGCGCACACCGAGAAATGCCGCTCGCCAAACGACCATGGCGAAGGACGGCAAATCACCACCGACACGGACCAGGACGAGATGATGCAACCAAAAGGAACACGGCTTGAAGAGCGCCGTAAGGCTGCCGCCGAAGCCAAGCAGGAATTGCTGAAGAAGTTCAAGGCGGCGCCGAAGCCGGACGATCCGGAGATGGTGGCGAAGCGCGCCGAACGGGAGGCGCTCGCCACAGCCCGCGAGGCCCGGCGCGCCGAGCGCGACAAGCTGAAGAAGGAAAAGGCTGCCCGGCAAAAGGCCGAGGCGGCGGAACGCTCGGCCGCCGAAGCGCAAGCCCGCGAGGCGGAGCTGAAGGAGCAATCGGAGCGCTCGGCCGCCACCGAGGCCGAACGCAAGGCGGAACGCGACCGGCGATATGCCGCCAGAAAAGCCCGTCAGCGCTGACCGCATCGCGGTCGATGCCGAAGACGCCCGATTAGGCAGGCGTGCAGCGCAGGCCGTTACGGTTCGCCCCTGCGGCGGCCCTGCGTTGGTGAGGCACCGTTGCTGGTGGCGAACCAGATGATATGCCTGGCGCCGCTGCGCTTGCCGTGAGCGCGCACCCGGACCTCGTCCACCGCGAACCCGGTTCCGCGCAGGCGCTGGGTGAAATCTCTGTCCGGGCTCGCTGACCATACGGCCAGCACCCCTCGCGGGCGCAGCGCAAGGCGCGCGGCCCTCAATCCCTCGGCGCTGTAGATGGCGTCGTTGGCCTTGCGCGTGAGCCCTTCGGGGCCGTTGTCGACATCGAGCAGGATCGCATCATAGGCGGCCTTCTCCGCCCTGATCAGCGGTCCCACATCGCCCTCGTGAATGCGCACGCGCGGGTCGTCGAGGCAGTCGCCGAAGACCTCCGCCATCGGTCCCCGCGCCCATGCGACGACCGAAGGCACCAGTTCCGCAACCGTGATCCTGGCGTCGCCGCCGAGCGCTGCGAGCGCCGCGCGCAAGGTGAAGCCCATGCCCAGCCCGCCGACCAGCATGCGCGGCCGCGGCCGGTCGCCAATCCGTTCGCACGACAGGACGGCGAGCGCCTCTTCCGATCCGCTGCGCCGGCTGTTCATCAACTCGATGCGGCCGAGCATGATCGAAAATTCGGCGCCGCGCCGGATCAGGCGCAGTTCGCCGCCGCCGGGCATCTCCGCCGAATCGAGATGAACCCAGGGGATCACGGGCACGTCCTCAATGAGCGGAGCTGCGCCCCGAGGCGATCGAGCCCGACGCTGTGATCCTGCATCAATATGCGCCGTTGAGAAAGGTGCCGCGCGGGCAATCGGCCGTTCGAATTCTCATCCTGACCCCGCCAGCACCCATCGCCCTACATCTTGCCTTTCCACGGAATCAGCTTGCGTTCGAACCAGCGCATCAGCATGTCGAAGGCGTAGGCGATGGCCGCAATGATGATAATGCCCATGATCACGGTCGGCGTCTGCAGAAACTGCGATGCGGTCAGCACCATATAGCCCAGGCCGTGCGTTGCCGCGACCATTTCTGCCGCGACCAGCGTTGTCCAGCCGAAGCCGATGCCGATGCGCATCGAGGTCAGGATTTCCGGCATGGCGGCAGGCAGGATGACATGCTGCAGCACCTGCCAGCGCGACGCACCCATCGAATAGGCGGCGTGGATCTGCTCGATGGCGGCGGAGCGCACGCCGGCACGGGTGCCCAGGGCGAGGGGTGCCAGGATCGACAGGAAGATCAGCAGCACCTTCGACAACTCGCCGATGCCGAACCAGATGATCATCAGCGGCAGATAGGCAAGCGGCGGAATCGGCCTGTAGAACTCGATCGGCGGATCGAAGACGCCGCGGGCCAGCCGGCTCATTCCCATGGCCAACCCCAGCGGTACGCCGACCGCCGTGGCCAGCATGAACGCGCCGAACACGCGCATGAAGCTGATCCAGGTATGATCGAGCAAGGTTGCGCCGGCAAAGCCTTCCGTCGCCGTGGTGATGAATGTGTTGAGCACCGAAAGCGGTGACGGGATGAACAGCGGCTTGACCCAGCCCATGCCGGTGATCAGCGACCAGACACCGAACAGGATCAGCGCGCTGATTGCCGAAATCATCAGGCTGTCGCCCTGGCCGGGCACGCCGTAGGTTTCGCCGGGCTTCGTCGGCCGGGCGCGCATCAGCCGTTGCAGGGGCGATGCGGCGGTGGCGCGGGCCGGTTTCGCGGTGATGTCAGACATGATCGCCTCCAAGAGCCAGCTCGTCGCCGAAGATGATCGCCAGAACCTGCTCGCGCATGGCGATGAAATCGGCCGACGCCTTGATCGCACGGGCATCGCGGGTTTCGAAATAGCGGTGGCAGAAATCGAGATCGAACGTATGGGTGACGCGCCCGGGCCGCGGCGACATGACGACGAGCCGCGAGCCCATGAACAGCGCCTCTTCGACGCTATGGGTGATGAAGAACACCATCTTCCCGGTCTCGCGCCAGATCGTCAGGATGAGCTCCTGCGCCTTTTCCCGGCTGAGCGCGTCGAGTGCGCCGAGCGGCTCGTCCATCAAGAGGATTTCCGGGTCGCTGGTCAGCGCGCGGGCGATACCGACGCGCTGCTGCATGCCGCCCGATAGTTCGTATACGGGGCGTTGCTCGAAGCCTTCGAGCCCGAGAAGCTTGAGATATTTCGACGATGTCGTCAGGCGCTCCTCGCGGCTCTTGCCCTGCAGCTTCAGCCCGAAGGCAACGTTGTCGACGACGTTCAGCCAGGGCATCAGCGCATGGCGCTGGAAGACGACCGAGCGGTCGGCGCCGGGCCCGGTGACGACATGGCGATTGAGCCGGATCTCGCCGCTCGAAGGCGCGAGGAAGCCGGCCATCAGGTTCAGCAAGGTGGACTTTCCGCAGCCCGATGCGCCCAGCGCGACGACGAATTCGCCGTCGTCGATGGCAAGATTGACGTCCTTGAGAGCGTGGATCGGGGGCGCGTGAGGCCCGGCAGGGAAAATGACGTTGACGTTGTCGATCTGAAGATGAGACATCGGCGGCAGGTCCCCAATAAGCGGTTTGCGGTGCAGCCCCCGCGTCCTGGTCGGGCCGGGACTGCACCGGGTGGTCGGGCCTAAGCCGCTATTTCATCGCCGCCTCGAGGAAGCTCGGATTGACGAACTTCGAATAGTCGTCGAGCACCGTCGGGATCTTCTTCTGCTCCTTCAGGAACTTCGCCGTTGCGGCCATATTGCCGGCCATGGCGCCGCCCAGCCAATCCTTCGAGGCCTGCTCTTTGAGCGAAGGCAGCGAATAGCCCTTGAGGATCGTCGGGATGTCGTCGGGATTGGCGCCGGTGCGCTTGGCAATCGCCTTGACCGGCTCGGAGTTCGGCCGTCCAGGCGTCCGGATTGCTGGTGTAGGATGTGTTGGCCTTGGCGATCGCCTTGACGAAGGCGACCATGAAGTCCTTGTTCTCCGCGGCGAATTCACGGTTGACCACCCAGCCGTCGAAAGTCGGCTTGCCGGTGACTTCGCCGGCATTGATGATCATCTTGCCGTTGGCCTTGACCTTGGTCTGGACCGGGTCCCAGACGAAGGTCGCGTCGATCTGGTCCTGCGCCCAGGCCGCGGCGATCTGGTCGGGGCTCATGCCGAGCACGGTGACGTCGCTGGCGGGAATGCCGGCGTTCTCAAGCGCCCCCATGAGCGAGAAATGCGCCGTCGAGCCGAGCGGAACGCCGACTTTCTTGCCCTTGAGGTCTTCCAGCTTGGTGATGCCGGCGCCGTCGCGGGCGATCAGAGCCTCGGCGCTGCCGATGCCGTCGGAAATCATGAACAGCTCCAGATCGACTCCCTGCGTGGCGGCGATGGCGAGCGGCGAGGAGCCGAGCTCGGACAGTTTGATGTCACCCGACGCCATGGCCGCGATCACGTCGGTGCCGGCCTGGAACTTGCGCCATTCGACGGTCCAGCCGGTCTCCTTGCTCAGTTCGTCCGACGCCGCCACGAGCTGCATCGGCGTCGCATTGCCGAAATGGCCGACGATCACGGTCTTGTCTGCGGCGCCCCCCGCGACGCTGCTCAATCCTAGAATGACTGCGGCCGTGGCAGCAGTTTTGAGGAGTCGTCCTAGCATGATGATTTCCCTTACTCGATTTTCTCGACAATTCCGTTCGATCCTCCCCTGAGGAAATTGCGAACGGTTCCAGATCGCTCCGGGATTGGCTTCACCGGTGCGAAATCAGCTTCGCCTCCTCTGACCGAGGGGCAACCTGACCGCGCCCGCAGCGCACGATCTCGCGCGACAGCACCTCCAGCGCGTCCAGGCACCGGATGTCGGGGCGCGATGCCGTCCGCGATCACGGAGAGTTCCGTGCAGGCGATCAGCAGCATATCGACGCCGTCGCTCGTGAGTTCATCTGCAATCTGAGCGAAAGCGTGCCTCGTCGACTGGCCAGTGTCGCCGCGCTTGACGGCTTTGATGATCGTCATCAGGTCAGCTTGCCTTCGCGGTGCGATTGTTGCAACGCCATAATTTAACAGCGCTTTTTCGTAGAGGGCAATGTTTACCACCGCCGTCGAGGCCAGCAGCCCTACGCGCCGCTGGGCGAGCGGCATGGAGCCGATGGCGGCGGCGGTCAGCTCGATCATATCCAAAAGAGGTATGCCAACGGCGGCCCGGACGTCCGGCGCGTAGGCGTGGGCGGTGTTGCAGGCGATCGCCAGAAACGCCGCGCCGCCGGCCTCCAGCCGCCTCGCCATGCGCGCGAGTTCCTCAGCGGGGCTTTCCCCGGTGCCGTCGATCAGGGCGGCGATCCGCGAAGGAACGTCGGGGTTGCTGTCGATCAGCATGTGGACGTGGTCGCAGTCGTCGTCTGCGGGCGTCGCCGCCAGAACCCGCCGCATCAGGTCGACGGTCGCTTCAGGCCCCATGCCGCCCAGAATTCCGACGATCGGCCTGCGGCGCGCGGTCATGACACCACCGCCAGCGGTCGTTTCGTCAGCGTGCCGCTGGTCATCGCCGCGCCGGTTGCGAGCGCGCTTTCGCGGATGATCGTCCCGATCAGGTGGCAGCCTTCCAGCGAAAAGGTGAGCGGCAGGCGCATGTCGCAGAGCGTGTCGAGGATCGCGTCGGTGCCGGGCAGCGACTGCGCCCCGGCATAGCGCCAGCTCTGATGCCGGCTGGTGAAGGCGACGGGTTCCGGCGCGCCGAACCATTTCAGCTCCACGCCGCGGGCGTTGCAGCGGTCGAGAAAATCCTGCACGGCCTCGGCACTGAAGTCCGGCAGGAGGAACTGGATTGAGCTGGCGACGAACTGCTCCTCCGGCGGACGGTTCGGCAGGCGGATGCCGGGCGCATCGGTCAGCTCTCCGGCAACGGCGTGATAGCGGTCGTTCCAGCGCGCGCAATTGGCGTCGAGCAGGGCGAGCTGCGGCCTCAGGATGGCAGCCCGCAGATTGTCCATGCGTCCGGAGCAGTTGGGCGTGTCGAGCCGGATGTCGCGGAACGCCTCTTCGGGAGGCCCGGCGTCATGGCGTCCATAGAGCATGTAGGAGCCGGACAGGATCGTCGCCCGCGCCATCAGCTCGGCGTCGTCCGAGACGATGAACCCGCCTTCGCCGGAATTGATGTGCTTGTAGGTCTGGGGTAGCAGGCGGCGATGCCGTGGCGGCCCGATTTGACGCCGTTCCAGCTCGCTCCCATGGTATGGGCGCAATCCTCGATCACCTGGACGCTGGCGTCGCGGCAAACCGCCATCAGCGCCTCCATGTCGGAGATGTGCCCGCGCATATGGGACAGGAGCAGGAACCGCGCGCCGCCGGCCTTCGCTTTCGCAGCCAGATCGTCCAGATCGATGGTGAGGTCCGGCGTGGTCTCGACGAAGACCGGCTGGCCGCCCGCGCCGGCGACGGCTCCGGGGACGGGCGACAGCGTGAACGCGTTGGTGAGCACCGGCTCCCCATGCGTCAGGCCAGCCCCGCGCAGGGCGGTGGCCAGCGCATAGCCGCCGGATGCGACCGCGAGGCAGAAGCGCGAGCCGATATAGTCGCGGAACGCGCATTCGAGGAGAACGGTCTCGGCGGTCTCGCCTTCGGCCGTATTGTAACGGTGCAGCCGGCCCGATTGCATGATTTCCACGGCCCGCGCGATGGCCTGGGGCGGGATCGGCTCCTGCTGGGTGAAGCTGCCTTTGAAGATTGTCTCCATCGACCGATCAGGCCTCTCGAACGGTCGCGCGCCGGCTGCCGAAATCGTCGAGGCTGCCGCCGTGGGGGGAGGTCGATTGGCCGGGTTTCGTCAAGGTAAGCCTCCATCTTGGTGGCGCCGGGAGCGGGTGCAGGTGCGTCAGCGAGGAAATTGAATGCAATTCTACGGCATTCTTGCGCTGCAGCAAAATGCTGGGTCGAGCGCGTGAGGATTCAGCGCCAGCCGAGAGGCGGGATTCCTCACTCAGTCGGCGGAAACGAGGCGGAGGTCGCCGCCGAGAAAGGCGGATAACCATTGCCGTTCATGGACTTGTAATGTCTAAGTCGCCAATCTGGTCGCACTGCCGCAGCTTGATCGCATCTATCGGAGGACATCGTCATGACCAGACCGGCAATCGCCTTTCGCGCGGGCTTTGCGGCGATGCTCCTGGCCTGCACGCTGCTCGCGCCGCGGGCAGCCATCGCGGCGGATGCATCCTGCAAGCAGCTCTTCAAAGTGCGCTCGAAGAATTCCGACACGCCGACCACGATCACCTTCGTCAACGAATCCGGCGCGTCGCGCGGCATCCTGTGGCTCGGTTTCGATGGCCATCCAAAGGACTATGCCACGCTCAATCCGGGCGAAAAGGTCCAGTTCCAGACGTTCCTGACCCATCCCTGGATGATCACGAACAGACCGGGCGATTGCCTGAAGATCGTCATGCCGCGCCCGGGCGGCTCGGTCGAGCGGATGAAGGCAGGGGCCGAGCCGAACGGCCGACGCGGGCCGGGCACGGAGGAAGGCGGCGAGGCGACGAGCTGTCCGCCGGGAACGGTCCCGGTTCCGGAAACCGACAATTGCATACCCGCCGATCTGGCTCAGCGGTGCCGCGATCAACGCGAGGGATGCGACCAGGGCGTCGACGAGGCGTGCCGCAATCTGGCGCGGTGGGATTGCCCCGAGCTTTGATGCGTGTTCGGGGCGCTACGCACGGCCCAGCCATGCCAAGGCTCCTCGCGCCGCCGCGGCGCCGGTGGCGAAGCAGGCCTGCAGCAGATAGCCGCCGGTCGGCGCCTCCCAGTCGAGCATTTCGCCGGCGACGAATGTTCCAGGCTTCGCTTTCAGCATGAAGCGGTCGTCGACCGCGTCGAAACGATACGCCCCCGGCCGATGAAATCGCGCGGGCGATCGGCGCTGTCCCGGTGAGACGGATGGCGACCGCCTTGATCCGCGCGGCGAGCACATCCGGCGTTAGCGCGGCAAGTGGCGGTCCATCGCCCTCCGCGGCTTCGCGCAACAGGCCGATGGCGACCGGCGGGAGCTTGGCCGCTTTTCGCAGGAAGGTCGACATGGACTGCTTGCCGCGCTGAGGCGACAGACGCCGCGCTAGGTCGTCCAGCGCAAGGTCGGGCCGCAGGTCGATGCAGAGCACCGCCTCGCCGCCCGCGGCTATGGCCTCGCGCAAACCCGGCGAGAGCACGTAGATCCCACCGCCCTCGATCCCGTCCCGCGTGATCATCGCCTCGCCGCGCAGGTTCGTGCCGCCGAAGCCGAGCCCGATGCTTTTCAGCGGCTGGCCGGCGAAACGCTCGCGGAACGCCTCGCTCCAGTCGACCCGGAAGCCGCAATTGGACGGCCGCAGCGGCGCGACCTCCACGCCCGCCGCGCCGAGCACCTCCGCCCAGGCGCCATCGGAGCCGAGATTGGGCCAACTCGCCCCGCCGAAAGCGAGCACGGTCGCATCCGTCTCCACCGCAACCCGTCCGTCCGGCGTCTCGAACGACAGCGCGCCGTCGGGCGCCCAGCCGCACCAGCGATGCCGCGTCCGCAGCGCAACGCCCAGATCGCCGAGCCGCCGCAACCACGCGCGCAACAGGGGCGAGGCCTTCATCGAGCGCGGAAACACGCGTCCGCTCGACCCGGTGAAAGTCTCCTGTCCCAGCTCCTCGCACCATGCGCGCAGCTCGCCGGGCGTGAACGCTTCTATGGCGGCACGCAGCCGCGGCGGGCAAGGCGTGTAGCGGTCGAGAAGCGCCGGAAGTGGCTCGCTATGGGTCAGATTGAGGCCGCCGCGCCCGGCCATCAGGAACTTGCGCCCCGGCGATGGCATCCGCTCGAAAACCGTTACGTCCGCGCCGCCCCGCGCGAGCAACTCCGCCGCCATCAGTCCGGCGGGACCGGCGCCGATAACCGCCGCTTTCGGTGAGGTTTGATCTGTCATAATGCTCCGTCATACGATGGAGCGCCGATGGGCTTCGCCGCGTCCATTCCGAAGCGCCTGTATAGCGTAAGTCCCCGGCCAAGCGGGAAGGGGAAAATGCCTGTGCCCCGCTGGAACCGGACCCAGACGCCGGCATTGAGCAATTTCCGTCAGGCGAGGGACGGCGGCCGAGGCTAGAACTTCGCGAAGGCCAGGACGGAGGGGCATGTGAAGGAGGAAGCCATCGAGCGTTATCACGCGCGTCTTCGGCGGGTGCTCGCGCATATCGAGGCGCATCTCGACGACGACCTCAGCGTTGACGCGCTGAGCGGCATCGCCGCCTTCTCCAAATACCATTTCCACCGGCAGTTCTCGGCGCTGTTCGGCGTCGGCGTTTATCGATATGTCCAGCTCGCACGCCTCAAACGCGCCTCCTACAGGCTGGCGTTCCGGCAGGACAAATCGATCATCGAGATTGCCCTCGACAGCGGCTATGAGGGGCCGGAAGCCTTTGCCCGCGCGTTCAAGCAGCGTATCGGACAGACGCCGAGCGACTTCAGGACCGCGCCGCAATGGACGCCCTGGCACGAAGCCTTTGGGCCGATCAGCCAGACGAGGATGACGCATATGACGAAGATGTTCGCGAATGAAGAGGTCAGCATCGTCGAGGTTCCGGACACGCGCGTGGCCGTGCTCGAGCACCGCGGCGATCCAGCGCTTATCGGAGATTCGGTGCGCCGGCTGATCGCGTGGCGCAAGGCGACCGGCGTGACGCCGAAGACCAGCGCGACTTTCAACGTTTTTTACGATGACCCGATCACCACGCCACCGGCGGATTTTCGGATCGATCTGTGCGCGGCGACCGAGCGCGAGGTTCTGCCGAACGATGCGGGTATCGTCGTGAAGACCATTTCGGGCGGGCGCTGCGCCGTTCTGCGCCATATCGGTTCCGACGACACGTTCGGGGCGGCGGCGCGTTTCCTTTATGCGGACTGGCTGCCGCAAAGCGGCGAGGAGCTTCGCGACTTCCCGCTCTACTGCCAGCGCGTCACCTTCTTCCCGGACGTACCGGAGCATGAATTGATCACCGACATCTTCCTGCCCTTGAAGTAAATGGCGGGCAGCGGCGGGCAGCGACCAACTCAGACGAAATCCCCGTGAAAACGGGGATCGAGTAAGCCGCAGACTTACGATGTTGCTGGATTCCTCGCCTGCACAGGGATTTCGACCGCGGTGGCTCGGCTTAAACGGGTTGCTTTCTAATTGAGGCGTTCGATCAGCGCCATCGCAGCGGCCGGGTTGCGCTCCTTGAAGCCGCTGATCACGTAGAGAAACACATCTCGCCCGGTCTTTGCCTCCTTGTGAGGCGCGACCGTATCCAGGTCCGCCGGGGCCTTGCCGGACGCCCATTGCCGGGCGCGCTCGGCCCACAGGTCCAGGGCTTTGCGCGCATAGCCGCTCTTTTCGCCTTCCTGCGTGCCCATGATGCGCGCGTAAACGAACGGGGCGGTCACATCCGCGATTTGGGGAAACTCGGAATCCCCGGCGCAGACGATGGCGACCCCATATTTGCGGACGAGCGACACAAAGTCCGGCGTCTTGAAGCTGTCGTTGCGCACTTCGACCGCATGGCGGACCGCCATGCCCTCGACGCTTTTCGGCAGCAGCGCCAGAAACGCCTCGAAATCTTCCGCGTCGAATTTCTTCGTCTTTGCGAACTGCCAGTTGATCGGTCCGAGTTTCTTCTTCAGCTCCGTCACGCCGCTGGCGAAGAAGCGCTCGATCGACGATCCCGCCTCGCCCAGAATCCGCCGATTGGTAGCAAAACGTGGGCCTTTCACCGAAAAGACGAAATCGTCGGGTGTTTCGTCGTGCCATTTGATGAAGCTTGCCGGCTTCTGCGAGCCGTAATAGGTGCCGTTGATCTCGATCGAGGTCAGCTTGCCGGCGGCGAATTCCAACTCCCGCTTTTGCGTCACCCCCTCAGGGTAGAACGTCCCGCGCCAGGGCTCATAGGTCCATCCGCCGACCCCGACCAGAATGCGCGGCTTTGCAGCTTTGGCCATTGTCATCTCTCCAGATCGCTCGCGAGCCGGCAGTTATCAGGTGCGCCGGCCAAAGCGCAATTCGGATCTTGCTTCTATTTAGCCGATGGCGCGCGGAATGAAAGTCCACACTGGAGAGGACGCGCCAAATGTGACCGGATCCGGACGGCGCCGCAAAGGCAGCGCAATATCCGGCGGAAGATAACGCTTGCGCCTCGCGACGGTCGGCTTGTATCAATCAATATATTCAGTTGAATATAGCGGTGCGGAGTTATGCCATGCTGAACAAAGTGTTGCGGTCGGTCCGAGCCGCGCGACTTTCCCGCCGGATGGCTTTCGCCTCGGCCGCCCTGCTGATCGCCGTGGGCGGGGTGCGCGCCGCGGAGGTCAAAGTCGCCGTCGCCGCCAATTTCACCGAAGCCGCCAAGGACATCGGCGCCGCTTTCGAGAAGGCGACCGGCCACAAGGCGGTGTTCAGCTTCGGCTCGACGGGCCAGCTCTACACCCAGATCACGCAAGGCGCGCCGTTCGAGGTGTTCCTCGCCGCCGATCAGGCCCGCCCGAAAAAAGCTGTCGATGAAGGGCTCGCCGTGCCGGAAAGCCTCTTTACCTATGCGACCGGAAGGATCGTTCTGTTCAGCAAGGACAAGGATCTGGTGAAAGGCGCGGATACTTTGAAACAGGCCGGTTTCGACAAGATCGCCATCGCCAACCCGGTGACGGCGCCCTATGGCGCCGCGGCCGTCGAGGCGATGAAAAAGCTCGGCGTTTACGAGGCGCTGAAGCCAAAGATCGTGCAGGGCAACAACATCGCCCAGACCTACCAGTTCGTCGAGACGGGCAATGCCGAGATCGGCTTCGTCGCCCTGTCGCAGGTTGCCAATCACGACGAGGGCTCGCGCTGGATCGTTCCGGACAGCGCCTATCGGGCGATCGCGCAGGACGCCGTGCTGCTGAAAACGGGCGCCGGGAACGAGGCGGCCGCCGCCTTCGTCAAATTCCTCAGAAGCGATGACGCCAAGGCCGTGAAGCAGAAATACGGCTACGGCGCAGGGAGCGGACCCGCCGCATAGCCGATGCCCGACCCTGCCGAACTCTGGCCCCCAGTCCGGCTCACCATCGAGCTGGCAGTCACCACCACAATCCTGCTGCTGCTGATCGGAACGCCGCTCGCCTGGTGGCTGGCGCGCTCGACGGCGCGATGGAAGGAGGCGGTGGCGACCGTTGGTGGCGCTGCCGCTGGTGCTGCCGCCGACGGTGCTCGGCTTCTATCTGCTCGTGGCGCTGGGGCCGAACGGACCCGGCGGCTGGATCGCGAGGCTGTTCGGCGGCCGGTCGCTGGCCTTCACCTTCGAGGGGCTGGTGATCGGCTCGGTGATCTATTCCATGCCCTTCGTCGTGCAGCCGATCCGCAACGCGTTCGCGGCGTTCGGCGATCGCCCGCTCGAAGTCGCCGCGACCCTGCGCGCCTCGCCCTGGGACAGTTTCTGGTCCGTCGCCCTGCCGCTCGCGCGCCCCGGCATCCTGACCGGAGCCGTGCTCGGCTTTGCCCACACGATCGGCGAATTCGGCGTCGTGCTGATGATCGGCGGCAATATTCCCGGCGAGACCAAGGTGCTGTCGGTCGCGATCTTCGACTATGTCGAGACGCTGCAATGGACCGAGGCCAATATTCTCGCCGGCGGCATGCTGGTGTTCTCCTTCGCGGTCATTCTGACGATGATGCTGATCGAAAAGCGCCTCGCCAGGCCGGGCGAATGACGCCGGGGAGCGGCGCGATAAGAGCCGCGTTCGCCGGGGCGCTGGGCGGCTTCTGCCTTGACGCCGCCTTCGATGCGCCGATGCGCGGGATCACGGCGCTGTTCGGCCCGTCCGGTTGCGGCAAGACCACGATCCTGCGCTGCATGGCCGGGCTGCAAAGACTGGCCGGTCATCTGTCCGTCGGCGGCGAGGTCTGGCAGGACGATGCCAGCGGTATCTTCCGGCGGCCGCACGAACGCCCGGTCGGCTATGTCTTCCAGGAGGCGAGCCTGTTCCCGCATCTTTCGGTGCGCGATAACCTGCTCTTCGGTGCGCGCCGGGCGGCCAGGAACGGCGGCGCGCTGGTCATCGGCGAGGAAGCGATTGTCGGCCTGCTCGGGATCGGCCACCTGCTCGGCCGCGCGCCGGGCGCGTTGTCGGGCGGCGAGCGGCAGCGGGTCGCGATCGGCCGCGCCCTGCTGTCCCAGCCCCGGCTGTTGCTGATGGACGAGCCGCTTTCGGCGCTCGACCGCATGACCAAGGAGGAAATCCTCCCTTATCTCGAGGCGCTGCATGCACATCTCTCCATCCCGATCCTCTATGTCAGCCACGACATCGGCGAGATCGAACGGCTTGCCGACCGGCTGGTGCTGGTCGAGGCCGGCCGGGTTCTGGCCGCCGGGCCGCTGGCCGATCTCCAGGCCGACCCGGCGTTACCGCTGCTGCGCGCGCGGGAGGCCGCCGTCATGCTGGAAGGGCGGATCGCCGGCTTCGACGACATTTATGAGCTGACCAGCTTCACCGTTCCCGGCGGCGCGTTGGTGGTGCCCGGCATCCAGGGAGCGGTCGGCGATATCAGGCGCCTGAGGATCAGCGCCTCGGACGTCAGTTTCACCCTGTCGCGGCCGGTCGGCACCACGATCCTCAACTGCCTGCCGGCCCGCATCCTGTCCGAAACCGCACGCGATGGCACCGCGCAGATCACCGTGCTGGCCGCTCTCGGCGAGGACGGCGCGGGCGCCCGGATCGCCGCGCGCATCACGCGGAAGTCGCATGAGACGCTTGCACTTTCCCCCGGGAAAGCGGTCTTTGCGCAGATCAAGGGCGTTGCGCTCCTCGCGTCCGGCTCCGCTCCGCCCGCCGCGCGCCGGCCAGAGCGTCCAGTGTCCTGACCGCTGCGCCGCGCGCCATTGAGACGAATTATCGCGGAATTGTCGCGATCGGACTGCGGGCGTGATAGCATCGCCGGGTTTTGCCGGGATCGGCCATCCGAATGCAGCTTGTATCCGGTCGGTGCATACGTAGTCCAAAAGAAAAGGGAGCCACATGGGACAGGTCGTGGAAAAGGCCCGCGCGGCCATCGCCAAGGTCGAAGCGCTGGGCGACAAGGCCCGCCGGATCTTCACCGAGTTCACCCCCGACCGGATCGTGGCCGCCGCCGAGGAGGCCGAACGGCTGATCGCGGCCTGCGCCCAGCCGTTGCCGCTGGCCGGAATGCTGGTCTCGGCCAAGGACCTCTACGACGAGAAGGGCCTCCGCACCACTGCCGCCTCCCGGCTGCTCGCCGACCGCGAGCCGGCGGCGGCGGACAGCGAAGTCGTCAAGCGCATCAAGGCGGCTGGCGCGGTCATGTTCGGCCGCACGACGCTCAGCGAGTTCGCCTATTCCGGCGTCGGCCTCAACCCGCATTTCGGCACGCCCGGCAACGTCTTCGACGAGACGGCGATCCCCGGCGGATCGACATCCGGCGGCGCGCTGACCGTCGCGCTCGGGATCTGCGACGTCGCGCTCGGCACGGACACCGGCGGATCGGTCCGCATTCCCGCCGCGGCCAACGGCATTTACGGCTTCAAGCCGACACAGTCGACGGTGCCGCTCGACGGCGTGCATCCGCTGTCGAAGACCCTCGATAGCGCCGGGCCGCTGGCGCACGACCTGGATACGGTGATCAAGGCCTATGCGGTGATGCGCGGCGATGACGGTTCGCAGGACGCGCCCGCGCTGACGCCGCCCCTGAAGCTCGCGATCCCGACAAACGTGTTCATCGACGACCTGGACAGCAAGGTCGCCGCCGACTGGAAGGCAGCGCTTGCGGCGCTTGCCGCTGCCGGTCACGAGCTGGTCGATGTGGAGGTGCCGTTCCTGGACCAGGCGGGCCGCGCGATCGGCATGATCATCTCCACCGAGGCCTGCGCGCAATACGGCAAGGATTTCGGCAAGCTCGAAACCATCGGTGACCCGAACGTGCTGCGGCGGATGCGCTTCGCCGAGATGCTTTCGCGCGAGGACGTGGCCGCCGCCTACCGTGCGCGGGACATGCTGGTGGCGCGTTTCAGCGAGGCGATGAGCGGCTTCGATGCGCTGGTTGCGCCGACATTGCGGATCACGCCGCCGAAGATCTCCGAGGTGGAGATCGATTTCGACCGGTTGAACCCGGCCATGCTGCGCAATACATCGATGATCAACGCGGTGGACGGCTGCGCGCTGACCATCCCCACGGCGAGCGCGGTTGGGCCGTTCCCCGGCGCGCTCATGCTGGCGCACGCCAAGGGGCTCGACTGGCATGTGCTCCGCGCCGCCGAGGCGCTTTCGGACTGCTTTCCCGGCATCAATCAATGAGGACCTAAATGGCAAGAGACGGATCGGTTGAGACGACATCGGACAGTGCGAGCGACCGCGGCGCGGTAAAGCGCGACAGAGGGCCGCTCCTGTTCCGCCCGATCAGCTTCCGCAGCGTCACCGCGCGCAATCGGATCATGCTCTCCCCGATGTGCCAGTATTCGGCAACGGACGGCGTCGCCAACGACTGGCATCTGGTCCATCTCGGGGCTCGAGCCTCCGGCGGAGCGGGCATCGTCTTCACCGAGGTCGTGCATAGCGAGGCGCGCGGCCGCATCACGCCGAATTGCCTCGGCCTTTGGAATGACGGGCAGCGCGACGCGCTCGCCCGCATCGTCGACTTCATCGTCGCCCGCGGCGCGGTCCCGGCGATGCAGGTCGGCCACGCCGGACGCAAGGGGTCGGCGGCACTGCCTTGGGAGGGCGGCAAGTCGCTCGCCTTGAGCAATGGCGGCTGGGCGACCGTTTCGGCATCGAGCGTGCCCTTCGCCGATGGCTGGCCGGCTCCGACGCCGCTCGACGCGGCCGGTATCCGCGAACAGCTCGACCTGCTCGCCGCCTCGACGCGCCGCGCCCGCGAGGCCGGGTTCCAGATCATCGAGCTTCACGGCGCTCACGGCTATCTGATCAATCAGTTCCTCTCGCCGCTGAGCAATCGGCGCGAGGACGACTATGGCGGTTCGTTCGACAACCGCATCCGGTTCCTGCTCGAGGCGATCGAAGCCGTCCGCAGCGAGTGGCCGGCGGAGCTGCCGCTATTCCTGCGCATCTCCGCGAAGGATTGGATCGAGGGCGGCTGGGATCTCGACGACAGCATCCGGCTCGCCAACGTGCTGAAGGAGCGCGGCGAGGTCGATCTCATCGACTGCTCGTCGGGCGGCAGCCATCCGGGCCAGCAGATCCCGATCTTCCCCGGCTATCAGGGGCATCTGTCGCGCGCCATTCGCGAGGCGTCCGGCATCCAGACCGCCGCCGTGGGGTTGATCACCACGCCGGACATGGCTGAAAACGTTCTCGCCAGCGGCGCGGCCGACATCGTCGCCATGGCCCGCGCGCTGCTTGCCGATCCGGTCTGGCCGCTGCGCGCGGCGAAGACGCTGAAGGCCGATGTCGAAGGGCTGTGGCCGGTGCGGTATGAGCGCGGCAACATCTTCTAGGGGCCCAGTGGGATTGATTGGACTGGGTATCGCCCCGGACGAAGCGGAGCGGAGATCCGGGGGCCACGCGAATCTCGGTGAGCCGTTGCCGGATTGAAAGCCGAGTTGGCCCCGGCTCAGGGCCGGGGCGACGAAAGCCGTTCATTATATGTCGCCGGGCCTCGTCGGCGCGGCGCCCTTGATGCGTCTTTCCATGAGCCTCTCGTAAAGCGCCGGCGACAGGCGGTTGATCAGCCAGGCCGCTCGCGCGATCCGCCCGACCGGTATGAAAGATCGGCGATGCCGGACGCCTGAAACAATGATCCGTGCGGCATCGTCGGCATCCATAGTGTCGATCCCGTCCGCGGTCGAGCCGGGCCGGGCGATGCCGCCCTCGCGCGCCTCGGGCCTGCCGGGATTGGTGGCGACGAACGACGGCGCGGCGATCAGCACATCGACGCCGTAGTCCTTCTCCTCGACCCGCAGCGTCTTGAAAAAACCCTCCAGCGCATGTTTGCTGGCGGCGTAAACGGCGCGTCGATAGAGCGGTGTAAACCCGGCGACCGACGAGATCGCCAGATGAATCCCGCGGCTTTCGCGCAGCGGCATCAGGAATTCCGATACCACTTGCACCGCGCCGAAATAGTTGACGTCGAATACCTTGCGATGCGCCGCAAGCGGAACATCGGCATAGACCCCGATCTGGGTGATGCCGGCGTTGTAGATCACCATGTCGATGGACGGATGCTGGAGGCGAATGCGCTCGCAAATGCCGGTGACCTGGGCCTCGTTGGTCAGGTCGCAGGCATAGGTTCGCGTTGCGTCGTGGCCGTTCCGCGCGGCTGCTTCGAGTTCCGTCCCCGGCAGATCGATGATCGCGGTCCGCCAACCGTCGCGATGCAGGGCGCGCGCCATGGCCTGGCCGAGTCCGCCGGCGCCACCGGTGATCACGGCCGTCTTCGGTTGCGTCATAGCCCGGCCGCCTTCTGCCACAGCGCAAACACTTCTGCGCTGGTCTTTTCCGGTGTATAGCCGAACCCCGTCTTCAGCTTCGTGTTGTCGAGCACCGGCCGGTATTGCAGAAAGCCGACCTGCTCTGGGCCGTATTGCGACAGGCCTAGCGGGCGCGCGACGCCGAGTGCGAGCCGCAGCAGCCAGGCGGGGAGGCGCAGCACGGGCTTGCCGAGCGAGCGGCAGAGATCGTCGACGCCGACCGTGCCGTCCCCCGCGACGTTGAAGATGCCGGGCGGTCCGTCCGTTGCGGCGCGCCGGAGAATCCGCGCCAGATCCTTGATCCAGATGAACACGAACGGGCTCTGCGTTCCGCTCACGCTGAGCAGGCGTTTGCGGTGAAAGAGCGCCGTGATCTGATTTTCCATGCCCTCGCCGAGAACCGTGCCGACCCGAAGCACGACCTGCTCCAGTTGCGGCGCGGTCTTGCGCGCATCCGCAAGCATCTCCTCGACCAGCCGCTTATGGTGGGCGTAGGCGAACGCCTCGTTGCCGCGCAGGGCGTCCGTCTCGCGGAGCGGCACGGGGTTGTCGGCGTGATAGCCGTAAGCCGCGCCGCTGCTGGTCACAACCAGCCGCTGGACGCCGTAGCGGATGCATGCATCCAGGACGTTGCGGGTGCCGGTGACGTCCACGGAATATTCGAAGTCGCGCGTCGATCCCTTCGGCGGGGTGACGATCGAGGCCAGATGCACGACCACATCCGGTTGCTCCGCGCCGATCACCCGATCCGGGTCCGTCCCGCGGACGTCGAGCGGCACATGGGAGAACCCGCTCGGCAGGCGGCCCGGCGGGCGGATGTCCGTGGCGATCACGCCATGCTCCTGCGCGCCGGCGGTGAGTTCGTCAAGAAGCGCCTGGCCGACGGCGCCTGCCGCCCCGGTGATCAGGATGCGTGTCATGCCGGCGCCTCGCTTCGCGCCATGACCGAAGCGAGGGCGAGACCGGAGACGGCATGCCAGATGCCCCAAAACGCGGCGACGACCGCCATGCCGCCCAGCCCGTTGAAGAAGGCGAAGATCAGGATGAGGCCGAGGCCGGAATTCTGGATGCCGGTCTCGATGGTGATGGCGCGGCGGTCATAGACGCTGACGCCGGCAAGCGTGGCTGTGAGGTAGCCGCCGCAGAGGGCGATGCTGTTGTGCAGGATGACGAGCAGCGCGACGGCGCCCGCGTAACCGAGGAAGAAGGTCCAGTTCGCCGCGAGCGCCAGCACCACGAACAGCACGAAGATCGCCATCGACAGCCATTGCATCGGCCGGCGGATGCGCGCGGTGGCGGCCGGATACCGCGTGTTGAGAACGATGCCGAAGAACAGCGGCACGACCAGCATGGCCAGGACCCCGGCGACGGTCGCCGGATCGATGGCGATGACTTTGAGGATCTCGCGGGTCGGGGCGTAGAGGTTGCCCCAGAGCGCGCAGTTGAGCGGCGTGAACACCAGCGCCGCGATGGTGGCGATGGCGGTCATCGACACCGAAAGCGCGGTGTTGCCGCCGGCGCGGTGGGTGATGAAATTGGAGATGTTGCCGCCAGGGCAGGCGGCGACCAGGATCAGGCCGAGCGCGATGCTCGGGCGCGGCTGCACGGCGAGGATCATCAGGAATGTCGCCACCGGCAGCACGACGAATTGCGAGAACAGGCCGACGAACAGCGATTTCGGCGCCCGCGACAGCGCCCGGAAGTCGGCGGCGCGCAGGTCCAGGGCGATGGAGAACATCACCACGCCGAGAATGGCGTTGAGCAGCGTCAGCGAGGCCGGACTGAAATTCAGCATGACCCCATCGATATCGGTCATGCGGCCCCCCTTTTCAGCGCACGGATCTTCGCGGTCACCGCCTTGCGGAACGTGGCTTTGTCGACGTAATAGGCCATGCGCGGCAGGTCGATATAGTGCATGCCGCCGGTCAGCCGTTTGAAATCGCGTGCCTTTTCCGCCTGGAGCGCCTTGGCCGCGCGCGTGCCGTGGCGCAGGCCGCTCAGATAGCGGGCGACCATTTCGGCCTGCTCGTGCCGTCCCTGCCAGCCGAGGCCGGAGGCTTCGACCATGCCCATGACGAACAGGTCGTCGCGCTCCGGATGCATGCAGTTGAGAAAGAGATGCGGGGCATCGCCCTGCCAGTTGAGCAGGGCGCGGTCGATGAACGGATAGTGCAGCTTGTAGCCGGTCGCCGCGACGACGATGTCGTAGTCGCCGGAGGTCCCGTCCTTGAAATGCACCGTGCGGCCATCGAAGCGGCCGACATCGGGTCGGACCCCGACGTCGCCGTGACCGGCATGGAACAGGATCAGCGAATTGACGATCGGATGGGATTCGTAGAGCGCGTGATCGGGCTTCGGAAAGCCGTATTTCCGCGGATCGCCGACGAACCATCGCAGGATCGTGCCGTCGACCCGCCGTTTCAGCCACATCGGCAGCCGGATCGCGCCGCCCACGGTGTCCGCCGGTTTGCCGAATACATATTTCGGCACGAAATGGTAGCCGCGCCGCATGGAGATGTCGCAGCTCGCGCCGTGGTGGATGGCGTCGATGGCGATGTCGCAGCCGGAATTGCCGGCGCCGACGATCAGCACGCGCTTGCCGTCGAACTGGCGCGGCGAGCGATAGGCGCTGGAGTGGATGTACTCGCCGGAGAAATGGCCGGGAATGCTCGGCAGGTTCGGCTCGGACAGCGTTCCGTTGGCGACGATCAGCCCGGCGAAGATCGCCTCGTGCATCGCGCCGCCATCGTCGCGCCAGCCGACGCGCCAGCCATCGCCCGATGCGCCGAGCGGCTCCGCATGGACGACTTCGGCATTGAAGCGGAAATGCCGCCGCAGGCCGAAATGATCGGCGAATTTGCGGAAATAGGTCTTCAGCTCGCGGTGGGACGGGTATTCGGCGACATGCGCGTCCATCGGGAAAGTCGGCGAATTCCGTCATCCGCTTCGACGAGATCAGATGCGCCGTCTCGTACATCGTCGAGCGGGGACCGTCGATGTCCCATAGTCCGCCGACGTCGCTATGGATTTCGAAGCCCTGGAACGGGATGCCCTGCTCCTGCAGGGTCTTCGCCATCGCCAGGCCCATCGGGCCGGCGCCGATCAGCGCATATCGCTCCGATGCGTCCGCAGGCGACGTTCACGCTCTCTGCCACAACGTCCTCCCCTCGGCCCGGGTCTTGCCGCCCATCGCCGATGGCTTTTAACTTGAACGATCGTTCAAAACACTGCAAGCCTTTTCCATGACATTGCGCGAACGCGAAAAACCGCCCCGGCAACGGGCCTCGTCGAAACGCTCCATCGAGACGCGCGCCCGCATCCTCGACGCGGCGGAGCGCCTGTTCGCCCAGAACAGCTTCGAAGGCGCATCGATCCGCGACATTGCCGCCGCGGCGGCCGTGCCGATCGCGCTCGTCAATTTTCACGGCGGGTCCAAGGAGGAGCTGTATTTCACCATCGTCGCTCGCCGCGCCGACGCATTGTCGGATGCCCGGCTCGCGGCGCTTGGGCGCATGAAGAGGAGCGGTGCGCCGCTCACCCTGCGCGCGGTTCTCGACTGTTTCATCCGTCCCTATCTGGAGAAGGCGGCGCATGGCGGTCCGCAATGGCGCGCTTATGCGCGGCTTGTCGCGCAGGTCTCCGCCGACGAGCGCTGGCGCGCGATCAGCGAGCGCTGTTTCGACCCCCATGCGCAGATTTTTCTCGGTGAGATTGGTGCACTGTTTCCGCAGGCCCGCGCCCGGGATGTCGCTGCCGGCTTCGTTTTCACCGTGTCGGCGATGTTGGCCCTCGCCACATCGTCATGGCGTATCGATGCGCTCGGGCGGGGCGCAGCGGACGACCCCGCGTCGCTCGCGGACTGGGCCGATTTTCTCGCGACATTTTGCGAAAACGGCCTGCGCGCGGTGCTGGCCCCGGCCGGCGTACCTGGCTGATCTCAGGCGCCCTGCGTTACGGTTCTCGGCTTGGCCGCCTGCCAGAGCAGCGGCACCAGCACCAGCGCGACGCCAGGGAAAACCAGCCAGTTGATCGTCGCCCAGCCGGACGCGTTCAGCAGCGCGCCGGAGAAGAAGGAAGCGCTTGCAACCGTGCCGAAAATCATGAAGTCGTTCGCCCCTTGCACTTTGCTGCGCTCCTCCAGCGTATGCGTTTCGGTGACCATGTTGGTCGCGCCGATGAAGCCGAAATTCCAGCCGATGCCGAGCAGCACGAGCGCGATCCAGAAATGCGCCACCGCCAGTCCCGACAAGGCAACGGCGGCCGAGAGCGCGATGAGGATCAGGCCGGCGGCGCTGACCCGCTCCTTGCCGAAGCGGGTGATCAGGTGGCCGGTGACGAAGCTCGGGCCGAACATCGCCAGCACATGCCACTGAATGCCGAGGGCGGCCTCGCCGACCGTATGGCCGCAGCCGACCATGGCGATCGGCGCGGCGGTCATGACGAAGCTCATCAGCCCGTAGGACACGAGCCCTGTGGCGACGGCGAGCATGAAGCGCGGTGTCCTGACGATCGTCAGCAAGGGCCGTCCGCCGCTGGTTCCGGCCGGTCCCGGAGCGATGCGCGGAATCCGCAGCATGGCAACGACAGGCAGTGCGAGCAGGGCAAGCGCGGCCTGGCTGAGGAAGCTGCCCGCGAACGGCGCGCCGGGGATTGCGTCGCGGGTCCAGATCACCAGTTGCGGTCCGATCACCCCGGCGATCAGCCCGCCGACCATGACCCAGGAGATCGCCTTGGCGCGCAGCGGTCCGGTTGCCGAATCGGCGGCGGCGAAACGGTAGCTCTGCACATAGGAGCCGTAGAAGCCGGCGATGAAGGTGCCGAGGCAGAACAGGGTGAAGGTCGCCGAGAGCACGCCGAACGTGGTGGTCAGTCCGGAGACGAGGCCGATCGAGGCGCCGAGAAGGTAGCCGCCGCGACGGCCGAAACGGCGCATGATGAAGGCGGCGGGGATCGTGCCGAGGGCGAGGCCGAGCTGATAGAGGCTGATCGGCATGGTCACCAGCGCCGGGCTGGGCGCCAGCATCTGCCCGACCAGGCCGCCAAGCGATATGATGATCGGCGGGCTTGCGCCCCCGAGCGCCTGCGCCGCGGCCAGAACCAGCACGTTTCTGGCAGCCACCTTGTCACTGCTCATATGCACGTCGTCCTCCCGGCGCCAGCCGATCGCTACGGACCCCGCGCGGAATGACCGCGCCGATCCAGCGTCGAAGGCCGGTGCGTGATGCGTTTTCGCCGCTCCCGCGAGAACGGCGAGGCAACCTACGCCTTATGGTTGGGAAATCGAAGCCGTTTCAACCGCCTGCGACGATGCGCTCGCGCAATTGGCGCTTCAGCACCTTGGGGTTTGGATTGTGTTGCCGGCGTCAGAGTCTGGTCTTCTTCGCCCACCACGCATCGGTAAACGCGGTGTCGCTGACCTTGGTGGTGAAGTTCGGCGGCCGCTTTTCCAGGAACGCTTTCGCGCCCTCGACGGAGTCCGGCATGGTCAGCGTCGCGGCGATGGCGCGGGATTCGAACACATGGGATTCGAACGGATGGGCGGCGCCGAGTGCGCGCCACAGCAATTGCCGGTTCAGCGCCACCGAAGCGGGCGAGGTGTTTTGCACGATGTCCTGGGCGATCGCCTTCGCCCGCGGCAGCAGGTCGCCCGGCGCGAGCACCTCGCTGACCAGGCCCTTGGCGAGTGCCTCCTCGGCATCGATCATGCGGCCGGTCAGCATCCAGTCGAGCGCGGTGGGAATGCCGACGAGGCGCGGCAGGAACCAGCTCGAGCAGGATTTGGCGACGATGCCGCGCCGTGCGAAGATGAAAGAGAAGCGGGCATCGCTCGATGCAAGGCGGAAATCCATCGGCAGCGGGAAAGTCGCGCCGAAGCCGACCGCGACGCCGTTGATCGCGCCGATCACCGGCTTTTTCATCTCGAACAGCCGGAGCGCGGTCACGCCGCCGAGGTCGGATTGAATGCCCTCGCCGGTAGCGGGATCGCCCTCGCTCGGCAGGCGGAAGCCGCTCGACAGGTCCGTTCCGGCACAGAATGCGCGGCCGTTTCCGGTGACGATGACGGCGCGGACGGCTTCGTCGGCGTCGGCAGCGTCGAGCGCCTTGACGATCTCGTCGTGGGTCTCGCCGCGCGCGGCGTTCAGCTTGTCCGGCCGGTCGAAGGCGATGGTGGCGACGCGGTTTTCGACCGAATAGTCCAGATCTTCGTATGACATAGTCGTGGATTTGCCCCTTGCATGACGTTTCCGGCCGCCAGTTTAACCGCGATTGCCGGCCGCTGCCGAACGGGAAATGCAATTCTCACATCTCATCGATGCGGGCGATGTGCTATGACCGAACGATTATCGATTGATGCGTCCCGCCGAGGCGAGGCGCCGGCCAGCACACAAGCGGACCAGAGTCACATGCCAACCAACAGCTACAAAATCGCAGTGATCCCAGGGGATGGAATCGGCAAGGAAACGGTGCCCGAGGGGCTTCGCGTCCTGGAAGCGGCGGCGTCGAAATTCGATATCGGCCTCAGCTTCGACCATTACGACTTCGCCTCCTGCGACTACTACCAGAAGCACGGCAAGATGATGCCGGACGACTGGAAGGACAAGGTGGGCAATCACGACGCCATCTTCTTCGGCGCGGTCGGCTGGCCGGACACCGTTCCCGACCACATTTCGCTCTGGGGATCGCTGCTGCTGTTCCGCCGCGAGTTCGACCAGTACGTCAATCTGCGGCCGGTCAAGCTGATGCCGGGCGTCATCTCGCCGCTTGCCGGAAGGAAGCCGGGCGACATCGATTTCTTC
The DNA here is from genome assembly GCA_963727575.1 of uncultured Alphaproteobacteria bacterium. Classification (GTDB taxonomy): domain Bacteria; phylum Pseudomonadota; class Alphaproteobacteria; order Rhizobiales; family Rhodomicrobiaceae; genus JAHQVI01. The sequence continues at coordinate 8,500 of CAVSIA010000025.1, read as the reverse complement.
GTCGTGCGCGAGAATACCGAAGGCGAATATTCTTCCATCGGCGGCCGGATGTTTCCGGGCACCGATCGCGAGATCGTCGTGCAGGAGACGGTGATGTCGCGGATCGGCGTCGACCGCATCCTGCGCTACGCCTTCGAGCTTGCCCGCCGCCGCGACCGCAAGAAGCTGACCTCGGCGACCAAGTCGAACGGCATCTCGATCACCATGCCTTATTGGGACGAGCGTGTCGTGGAGGTGGCCAAGGCCTATCCGGATGTGAGCTGGGACAAATACCACATCGACATTCTGACCGCCCATTTCGTCCTCAACCCGGACCGCTTCGACGTGGTCGTCGCCTCGAACCTGTTCGGCGACATCCTTTCCGACCTCGGGCCCGCCTGCACCGGCACCATCGGCATCGCGCCATCCGGCAACATCAATCCGGAGCGTGACTTTCCCTCGCTGTTCGAGCCGGTTCACGGCTCGGCGCCGGACATCGCGGGCAAGGGCATCGCCAACCCGATCGGTCAGATCTGGGCCGGCGCGATGATGCTCGACCATCTCGGCCATCACGATGCCGGCGCGGCGATCGTTTCCGCGATCGAGGCGGTGCTGGCCGATGAAAAGCTGCGCACGGGCGACCTGCGCGGCAAGGCGGATACGGTCACTTGCGGCAAGGCGGTGGCCGAGGCGCTGGCGGGGTAATCGGTTCGGCAGTCATTCGGATGACGCGAGTTGGCTCGGCCTCGGCGTGTTTGTCCGGGTAGAAGCGGGCCGCCGACTTTTTGGGCGGTTCCTGTCACCCCCAATACTGGATCCCCGCCTTCGCGGGGATGACGATTCGGGTTGCAGTCAGAGGACAAGCAACGAGCAACTCGCCTGGATCGGCGGCGACATGCCGATCAATGATACCGGGACATGCCTCCTCCTTCCCGTCATCCCCGCGAAGGCGGGATCCAGTAATCCCAGGCGGATCATGGGCTTGCAGGGCACCGCAAAGGCGCCGGACACCTTACCGGTAAAGATCGGCCCTTGTCGGTGGGAGCGGGGAGGGGCCTTTGGCGCTGCGGGAGGCGAGCGTCTGGTAGATGCGGGCGGTGCCGCGCGAGAAGGCCAGCGAGCAGCCGGCCAGATAGGCGACCCAGATGCGGTAGGTCTCCTCGCCGACCATGGCCACCGCCTCGTCGCGGCGCGCCGTCAGCCGCTCGCACCAGAACTGCGTGGTCATCGCGTAGTGCTCGCGCCAGCCCTCGACATCGTGCACCTCGAAGCCCTGCTTCTCCATCGCGCCGACGGTGTGGCCGATATCGTCGAGCTCGCCGCCGGGGAAGATGTATTTCTGCAGCGCCTTCTGTTCGGCGCGCGCCGAGAAGCGGCGCTTCCGGCGCTTGGCCCGGCGGGAAATCGCGTGGTTGAGGAACAGGCCGTCCGGCGCCAGCAGGCCGCGCACCTTCTTGAAATAGGTGTCGATATTGGCGATGCCGATATGCTCGTACATGCCGACCGAGGCGATCTTGTCGTAGCTGCCGCTCAGCTCGGCATAGTCGCGGATCTCCACCGTGACGCGGTCCTCCAGCCCTTTCGCCGCGATCCGCTCGCGCGCCAGCTCGATCTGCGCATCGGACAAGGTGACGCCGTGCGCGGTGACGCCATAATGCTCGGCGGCATGGCAGATCAGCCCGCCCCAGCCGCAGCCGATATCGAGCAGCCGGTCGCCCGGCTTCAGGCGCAGCTTGCGGCAGATCATCTCCAGCTTGTCGCGCTGCGCCTCTTCGAGCGAATTGCCCCAATCGGTGAAATAGGCGCAGGAATACTGCATCTCCGGATCGAGGAAGAGCCGGTAGAACGGGTTGCCGACATCGTAGTGGAACTGGATGAAGTCGCGGTTCTCGGCCTGGCCGCGGCCTTCGCCTTCGGCATCGCCGCCATAGGCGCGGCTGCGCTCCGGCTTGTCGGCCGGCGCGAGCAGGAACGGCAGCAGATGGCCGACCATGCGCCGCTTGCTCATGCCCTTGAGCCGCTTTCGGCTGCTGCCGCCATCGCCTTCGAACTGCCGGCCGAGATCGATCAGCGTGCCGCCCTCGAAGCCGATCTGGCCGTGTGCATAGTGGCGGATCAGCCGGTCGAGCGTCGGGCGCCGCAAGAGCGAGGCGATCACGCCGGGCGAGGCGATGGTGATGGCGAGCGGGCTGGTCACGCGCGAGCCGAGCGGCACGACCGAGCCGTCCCACAGCCGCACCGACATGTCGAGGTCGAGATGGTGGGCGAGATCCTCCACGATCCGGCGGGCGGCGGTAAGCTTTTTGTCCTGAACCCTGGTCATCGGCCGAGATGAGCACAGACCGGTCGGCGCGGCAATATTGGCGTTGAGGTAGCCGCTGCAATGTGCCCTGCGAGACGGGTCACCGCCGCCAAAACGGGGATTATCGGAAAGTCCGGCTAGTCTGACGCCGCAGTCTCGGGCTTGCCGGTGCGGGCGTACAATGCCGCTTCTAGCCCGCCGATGTGCTCCGCGCCTTCGGGCACATCGAACCGCGCGCCTTCGAAATCTTCCCCGATCGGTTCCACGCGCCCGCCGAGATGCTCGGCCAGAAATGCTTCGGCAATGGCGCGGAAAGCGATGTGGTTCTCCGGCATGACCAGCCCATGACCCTCCTCCGGGAACAGCACATAGGTGACGGGCAGTCCTTTCTCACGCATCGCGGCGACGATCTGGTCGGATTCGGCCTGTTTGACGCGGGGATCGTTCGCCCCTTGCGCGATCAGCAGCGGCTTTTGGATATCGCCCGCCTTCGTCAGCGGCGAGCGCGCTTTCAGGAGCGCGCGGCCCTCCTCGGTCCTCGGATCCCCGATCCGGCGGGCGAAGACCTCGAACCGGCTCTGCCAATAGGGCGGGATCGTCGCCAGCAGCGTTTCCAGATTGGCCGGACCGACGATGTCGACGCCGCAGCGGAACGTCTCCGGGGTGAAGGCGAGGCCGGCGAGAGTGGCATAGCCGCCATACGAGCCGCCCATGATTCCGACTCGCTCCTTGTCGGCGATGCCTTCCGCGACCGCCCAATCGACGGCATCGGATAGATCGTCCTGCATCCGGGCGCCCCATTCACGGTCGCCGGCGTTGAGCATTGCCTTGCCGAAGCCGCTCGAGCCGCGGAAATTCACCCGCAGAACGGCATAGCCGCGATTGGCGAGCCACTGTTCTACCGGATTGAACCACGGATAGTCGCGCGACCACGGGCCGCCATGAACGAGCAGCACCATGGGCAACGGTGCAGCCGGCCGGGGGCCGGTCTCGTCCGCCGGCAAGGTCAGATAGGAGGTCAGCTCCAGGCCGTCGCGTGCGCGAACCGTCTGCGGGTGGAGCGGGGCGAGCGGGTAGGCGGCCAGCTCCGGGCGGGTTTCGAACAACGGCTCGACGGTGCCCGTCGCGCGGTCGTAAAGCGCATAGCGGCCTGGGCGGTTGCCCGACGCGGTGCCCACGACCCAGCGGCGGTTGTCGAGGCTGCGCGAGACATGGCGGACCCCGCAGCTCAGCGCCTCGCGGAGGTGTTCGAGATCCGCCTCGATCTGCGCGTTCAGCGTCAGCCACTCGGAGTCCAGATGCTCGACGGCAACCGCTTCGATGACAGCCGTCTGCGGGTCGACGATGGAAGACATGCCGGTGATGTCGACCACCGGATGGACGGCAAGGAGGTGCTCTTCGCCGCTCTCCCAGTCGATGGCGATGAGTGCGGCCTTGTCGCGGTCCGCCGCGGAAATGCGGTAAAGCGTGCCGCCGTCCCGCGTAAAGCCGAGGCTGGCCTCGGTCATCTCGTCTTCCGGGGCGATGGTCTGGAAGATCTCGGGTGCGCCGCGGTCGAGGCGGTAGAGGACGTGATCGTCGGTCCCCTCGGCGGTCTTCGAGGCAAGCCGCGGCCGGAGCTGTTGGTCGAGGGTAAAGCCGGCATATTCATCGGTGTTTTCCAGGACGAGCCGGCGCTCTCCGGTGATGACGTCGATATGGTAGAGATCGTGCCAGGCGGGGTTGCGATCGTTCAGGCCGACCGCGATCAGCTCGGGGCAATCGAGGCTGGTACCGAAAAACATGGCGACGATGCCGGGGATCGGCGTCAGGTCCCGAACGGCGCGCGTTCCCAGCTCGAGCGCGAAAATGTGCCAGTCTTCCGTTCCGCCCTCGTCCTGGATATAGAAGAGCCGTTTCCCGTCCGGCAGCCAGCCATACATGCGGACGCCGCGGCCGCGATCGTCCGTAATCGCCTCTGCCGCGCCTGGGTCGGCGACCGGTGCGAGCCAGATATTCGATACGCCATCCTTCGGCGCCAGCCAGGACAGCCATTGTCCGTCGGGCGAAATCTCGCAGGATGAGCGGCTCGGATTGCCGAATAGCGCGCTGCGGGGAATGATCGGCACGGTCTCGCCGGTTCGCATGACGGATCTCCCTGATCTCATAAGCCTCGGCAGGCGACCGCCAAGCCCATCGACGCGTCTGCAGCCCGCGCTGCGCGCATCCGTTGGTCGCGCTCACCCGATCAAAGGTTCATCCAGTTTTAACGCGAGTGCAATTCCGAAACGACCGCCCTTCCGGTCCGCCTGGAGTTGTAACATTTGTTGCCGCTCCTGAACCTCCTGGCCCGTCATCGCGACAGCTTGTCAGAAGTCGGAGCATATCGCCCGACCGCTGATGCCAGAGGTTTCTCATGTTCGATAGCATCAATCAGCATACCCGCAACGGCCGAGCCGCCTCGGCCGTCGGGCATGCGGTCCGCCCGCCATCCGCGCGGTCTTCGGCGGCATCGCATGGCGCTCCTTCCCGCGCCAGCGCCGTATCGAGCGCCGCGCGCAACGTCACATTTTTCACGATCCTGATCGTTTTTCTGATCGCAACCTTCTCCGAAGCCTATGCCCAGGATGCCGTTTTCGGCCGCGGCGACGCGGTGGTGACCGGGTTTTCCGGCATCAAGCCGTCCGATGCTCCGCTTCCCGAAGGCGCCAACCCGCTGGATGAGTTCTTCGTCGACGTCGAAGGGCCGTCCGCGCAGATCCTCTCTCTCGCCGCGCCCGCCGGGCCCCCGGATGGCCAGTTGATCACGCCGCCGCCAAAGCTGCAGATCAAGGCCAGCGAGGTCGGCCAGGTGTTCGCCATCGCGCTGGACGACGGCCGCGACGCGCCGGTCCCGAGCATCTATCTGGGCGCGACGTCGGCTTATGGCCTGAACATCGTCCTGCCGGATGCCGATGGCGATGGCTGGCCGGAGCGCACCAAGACCGGCGCACCGGGCGCGACCTGGATGCCCGGACAGTTCGGCACCGATCTCGGCGGCAAGCCTGGCACGATCTACAAGGTCGACGGCCAGACGGGCGCCGTTTCGCTGTTTGCCACGCTGGATGAGAATACCGGCCCCGGCATCGGCGACATCGTCTTCGACACCGCGACCCGCTCGTTCTTCGTCTCCGATCTCGACAACGGCCTGATCTACCGGCTGAGCGACACCGGCGAGGTCCAGGGTAACTTCGATCATGGCGTTGCCGGACGTCCGGCGAAGCAGCTCGACCCCGTCTCCGACGACGGCAAGACGGCCGACATCGAGAATGTCGCCTTCGACACCGAAAACCCGGAGAGCTGGGGCTATACCCAGCAGGAGCGCCGCGTGCACGGCCTCGCCATCCAGGATGGCCGGCTGTATTACGCCGTGGCCGGGCAGGTGTGGTCGGTCGGCATTTCCGCCGACGGCTTTGCCGACGATCCCCGCTGGGAGCTGGATGCCGAGGGTCTGGCCGGCGACGGTCCGATCACGGACATGCTGTTCGACAAGGAAGGCCGGATCTATCTGGCCCAGCGCGGCGGACAGCGCGCCAGCTACGACTACTCGGTGTTCGCCGAACCCGAGAAGTCCGACGTCGTTCGCTACAAGAAGGAAGAGCCCGACGACCCGGCGACGGAAAGCGTATGGGTTTCCGATGCGGAGCAATATGCCATCGGCATGCCCGCCGAGCACAAGCACGCCGAAGGCGGCATTGCGCTGGGCTATGCGCATGACGAGACCGGCGCGCTGCGCTATGGCGCTTGCGGTCAGTTCTTGTGGTCGACCGGCCACCGGCTGCGTCCGAGCGCCGAGACCGAGGAAGGCGCCGCCGAGGGCGATGCCGATGTCCACGGTCTGCAGGGCAACGACGTCTCGCTCGTCCGTCCGGACAACGTCCCCCCGCAGAAATCCTACTTCGCCGATTATGACGGCTTCTTTGGCGATGCCGCCAAATCCGGCCATATGGGCGATGTGGAGATCTGGGAACCCTGCGACGGCCCTGCGCCGACTTTCGGCCAATTGCCGCCCGGCATCGAGACGCCCGGCGATACGCCCCCCGAAGGCGAGCCCGAGGACTGGCCCTATGACGACTTCGACGCCAATCTTCGGCTGACCAAGCGTGCCATGCCCCACACCTGCCTGCCTTGGGTTGGCGGCTGGCTGTGCAGGTACACCATCCGCGTCACCAATACCGGCCCCGATAACTTCTTCGGCCGGGTGGTCGTGGATGACCGGCTGCCTGGCGCGCCTGGTGGTGCGGTCATGGGCTTTTCGCCGACGCCGCCCTGGCATTGCTGGGTGATCGGACCGGACGAACGGCGCTGCCGCCACAAGAAGGTGTTCCTGGCCCCGACGGACAGCATCCATCTGACCGCTCATGTCTGGGTGCCCAAGGAGAAGGGCCGCTGCCATCTGCGCAACGCTGCCGAAATTCATCGGCCGCATGGCGGATCGCGGTGGAATTCGGACCCGACCGACGACGCTGATACGGCCAATGCGCTGATCCCCGATCCGGATTGCCGGCATCATCCCGACAGGACGGATCTGAAGATCTACAAGCGGGCGTTCTCGTGCTACGAGGCCGGCAATCATCTTCGCTGCGCCTATCAGGTGACGGTGGAGAATGTCGGTCCGGGTGCGTATCACGGCGATATCGTCGTCCATGAGACCATCCCGGCGGCAACCACGCCGACCTTCAGCGGTGGCTGGTCCTGCCTGGGAGCGGGGACGGATTACACCTGCACGTTCAACAATGCCCACCTGCCGGTGCCGGGCGGCACGAAGAGCTTCATCGTGCGGCTCGATTTCTCCAAGGCCGATGCCAAGGAGATGCATTGCCGGGTCCGGAACCATGTGAAGATCACGGAAGCCCCGGGCGGAAGCACGAAGAATACCGATCCGAACAACGACACGGCCGATGCCGTGGGGACGGTTCCGGCGCACTTCTGCCAAGATGATCCGAAGACCAATCTGCGGATCACCAAAAGCGCCAGCCCGCTTTATTGCAGCCAGAGCGGCAATGACTGGTGGTGTTCCTACCTGATCCAGGTCCAGAACACCGGCCCCGGCACCTATAACGGGCCGATCCGGGTGGAGGAAGCGCTGCCAGGCTCGCCGGTCGACGCTCAGTGGACGGCTGGCTGGACTTGCAACGGCCTGGGTGGCGGCGGAGGCGGTGCGATCTGCACGCATCCCGCGGTCAGCCTGCCGAAGGACGGCATACTGAGCCTGCATCTGCGGGTGAAGTTCGCCGGCAGCCTCGTGAAAGAGAAGCAGTGCCGGATGGTGAACGTGGCCAAGATCGTCACCGCCGCCCCTGGCACCGACAAGAACACCAATCCGGGCGACGATATCGCAGGTGCGACCGCCTTCGTCCCGGCCTGGTTCTGCCGTACCCCGCCACCCGAGCCGACCGATCTTGAGCTGACCAAATATGGTGCTCAGCCCAAGTGCAACGTCACGGATGGAGGCAAATGGCGCTGCCCCTACATCATGATCATCAAGAACGTCGGTGGAGCCGATTACCATGGCAAGATCGTCGTCAAGGACTGGCTGCCCGCAGCGGCATCCGGGGCCACGATGCAGGAGCAGGGCGGCGTCTGGAACTGCACCGGGAATGCGCCGCAGATCATCTGCACGCATCCGGTAACGACGATCAAGCCGGCCCAGCAGAAGACCTTGAGCGTCTATGTGTTCGTCGATCCGAAGAGCTATCATAGCTGCTCGTTGCTGAACCACGCCAAGATCCTGCAGGCGCCCGGTGGCACCACGCAGAACACCAGTGCTGCCAACGACCAGTCGTCGGCCACGCTGGAGTTTCCGCCGCTGCTCGTCGGCGACCAGTCGTACTGCTACTCGCCTGAGCCGATCAAGCCTTGCCCGCCCGGCTTCCATTGGACTGGCAATCGCTGCGATCGGGGCGGTCTCGGCTCCCGCCTCCGCCTCGGGAGTGCCCCGAAGGCTATGTCGGGAATTATCCGACTGCCGGAAGTTTGCGGAAGGCTATGTCGGAACGCCGGGAGATCGAGGATCCGGGTTGCACAGGCGGCCGAGTTCGCGATGACGGCCAGTGTGTCTGCCCGCGTGGCAAGCACTGGAACGGCGAGCGGTGCGTCCGTCGGGACTGCCCGGAAGGCACGCGCGGTATCTACCCGCATTGCCGGAAGGTCATCATCGATCCGCCGCGCTGCACGGGTGGCCGTGTCCGCGACGGCGGC